>JBCBEX010000100.1:0-14719 GCA_038528235.1 Bacteroidota bacterium | reverse complement strand
ACGCCGGTACCATCGTTGAGCAGCAGCGCGTTGTCGTTCTCGTTGCCGACGAAGAGGTCGAGATCGTCGTCCCCGTCCACATCCGCGAAGGTGAGGTCCTGGTTGATGCGGTCCTCAGCAGGGATGCGTTCGGCGGTCTCGTCGACGAAGCCGCCCTGGCCGTCGTTGATGAAGACGAAGTCCTGCCCGGCGTTGCCGATCACTACGTCCGGGCGGTCGTCGCCGTTGAGGTCGGCCATGGCAATGGCGTTGGCCTCGCTGTCGGGAAACGTGAACGCGGCGGGCGTGAACGTTCCGGTGCCGTCGTTGAGGAAGAACTCGTGCTGGCGGCCGATGCCGTTGAAGCTGATGAAGTCTTCCTGCACGAAGATCAGGTCGAGGTCGTCGTCCCCGTCGAAGTCGGCGATGGCGATGTCCTCGGAGTCGTAGGGGCTGGAGTCCGGGAAGCGGCTGCGGCCGTCGGCGAAGGTGCCGTCCCCGTTGTTGATCAGCAGGACGTTTTCACAGCCCTCGCAGGCCAGCACGATGTCGAGGTCGTCATCCCCGTCGAGGTCGGCGACTTCGATGTCCATCGTCGCGCGCTGGTTGAACGGGATCGTTGGCAGCGCGTCGTCGGTGACGTCGAGGTAGAGAGGCTGGGCGAAGGCCGTGGGAACGGCGAGTAGGAGTACCAGAAAGAGGCGCATGGGGTTGGGGCTGGTGAACGAATACGCCGCCAACCTAGCCGCCTGCGCCGCGCGGTTCTAGGCAAATCCTGCGCGACCAAGGGCGGATTTCGAGGGATGCCCGCCGTTTTACCGGGGTGCGCGACTGCCCCCTGCCCTATCTCTCTGGGTACCTGCGCCTCGTCAATTTCGTCGTCTCCCCACTCACGCCGCTTTTCCCCGACGATGTCATCCTGAGCGAGCGGAGTGAGCCGAAGGATTTCTGTCTATCTCAACGCTTAAGGCGAGGCCTCCAAGCTGGCCCGTAGATCCCTCGCGTTCGCGAGGGCAGGCTCTTCGACTCCGCCGTTCCGGCTCCGCTCAGGATGACACAGCCGCGAGGTCGTCGCTTCCTCGGCTCACTCCGGCGTCCAGGCGTCGATGCGCTGCTGGATGACCTCGGCGGCGCGCTCAGCGGGGATGCGAACCTGCTCCAGCGAGTCGCGGTCGCGGATGGTCACGGTGCCGTCCTCCAGCGTGTCGCCGTCGATGGTGAGGCAGTAGGGCGTGCCGATCTCGTCCATGCGGCGGTAGCGCTTGCCGACGGAGCCCTTCTCGTCGTACATCACGTTGAACCGCCCGCGCAGGTCGGCCGCGATAGCCTCGGCACGCTCGGGCATGCCGTCCTTCTTGACGAGCGGGAAGATCGCCGCCGTGAAGGGCGCGAGCTGCGGCTGGAACTTCATCACGGTCCGCTTCGCCACCTTGCCATTGTGATCGGCGACCTCCTCCTCACGGTAGGCATCGCAGACCACCATCAGGATCGTGCGGTCGAGGCCGACGGACGTCTCGACGACGTAGGGGATGTAGCGCTCCTTCGTGTGCGGGTCGAAGTACTCCATCTTCTTGCCGGAGTGCTCCTGGTGGCCCTTCAGGTCGAAGTCCGTGCGCGAGTGGATGCCCTCGACTTCGTTCCAGCCGAAGGGGAACTCGTACTGCACGTCCTGGGCCGCGTCGGCGTAGTGGGCGAGCTTCTCGTGCTCGTGCCAGCGCAGCTTGCTCGTGCGAATGCCGTTGCCGACGTGCCAGCCCATCCGCTTTTCTGACCACGCGGCGTAGGCGTCCCTCTGGTCGCCGGGCTTGACGAAGTACTGCATCTCCATCTGCTCGAACTCGCGCATGCGGAAGATGAACTGCCGCGCGACGATCTCGTTACGGAACGCCTTCCCGATCTGTGCGATGCCGAAGGGCACCTGCTGGCGGCTCGTCTGCTGGACGTTGTGGAAGTTGACGAAGATGCCCTGCGCCGTCTCGGGGCGGAGGTAGACCGTGCTGTCGCCCTCCGCGAGCGCGCCGAGCTGCGTCTCGAACATGAGGTTAAACTGACGCACGGCGGTCCAGTCGAACGCGCCGGAGTCAGGGGCGCGGATGCCCTCGTCCTGGATGATGTCGAAGAGCGCCTGCGACAGGTCGTCGGCGTGGAGCGCGCGGACGAAGCGCTCGTAGACGGCGTCGGCCCCGTCATCCTTGCCCTTCTTGCGCAGCTTCGCGATGTGGCCTTCGATGAGTTGGTCGGCGCGGTAGCGCTTCTTCGACTGCTTGTCGTCGATCATCGGGTCGTTGAACGCGTCCACGTGGCCCGACGCCTTCCAGACGGTCGGGTGCATGAGGATGGCCGCGTCGAGGCCCTCGACGTTGTCGTGCTCGTAGACCATCGCGCGCCACCAGCGGTCCTGAACGCGGCGCTTCAGTTCGACGCCGAGCGGGCCGTAGTCGTAGGTCGCGGCGAGGCCGCCGTAGATCTCGGAGGACTGGAAGAGGAAGCCGCGGCGCTTCGCAAGGGAGACGATGGTGTCGAGGGTGTCGGCCATGATCGAGGCGTCAGAGACGGGGGGCGGAAAGGGAGGAGTCGCGTCCTACTAAAAAAGACACCCCGGCGCGGGATGTCTCAGAATCGTTGGCGAAAGGTACGAATCGGGCGTGGCGGGAACGTCGTGGGCCGCGTGCGCTACAGGGTGCCGTTCACGGTTCAAGGTTATTCTCTGCCATGCTTCGCTCCCCCCGTTCTCATCGTCTCCGCGCCTGGCGGCGCTCCGCTCTTCGAACTGTCCCCCTCGCGAGCGAGGGGGACAGCCTGACCACCGTGCAGGTGCGTCAATCGGGGGGAGTCGCCGTGCTCCTTCTCTCCCTTGTGCTCGCCGCTGGCTGTGGTACGGCCTCGGAAAACGAGGGCGCTACCTCGCTAGAAGCAGACGGTACTGCGGGAATGGTTGCCGCGTTGGCGGCCATCGTGGACTCCGCGAACGCGACGCCCACGCCCTACTTCCACCGCAACCGGCGCCGGGCCGAGGCGATTCGGGCCCGGCTCATGCGCGTCGTCGGGCCGCAGGCGTTCTCGCTGCGCTACGCCTTCGCCGAGGAAGTGCTTGACGCGGGCGACTCGCGCGCGGCCATCGTCGAGACCGAGGACCTCCTGCGGCAAGTGGGCCTGCGCCCCGAGCAGATCGGCACCGACGCGATGCCGACGGACCCGCGGGCACCCGGGGCGCTCTCGCCGCGCACCAAGCCGCTCGTGGACCTCCTCGCGCTCAGCCACCTCCGCCTCGCCGAGCAGGAAAACTGCCTCACCAACCACAACGGAGCTGTCTGCATCCTCCCCTTCGCACCCGAGGCTGAGCACACCGACGAGACGCATGCCCGCACCGCGATCCGGCTCTACACCGCCCTCGCTCGCCGCTTCCCCAGTGACCTCGGCAGTCGATACCTGCTGAATCTCGCGTACATCGCCGTAGGCGAGTACCCCGAGGGCGTGCCCGCTGACCTCCGCGTTCCTGGCTTTGAACGTCCCGCCCGTCCGGCGCTCCCGCGCTTCGAGAACGTGGCACCGAAGCTAGGCCTGGACGTGGACGGCCTCTCGGGTGGCATCTCGGTAGCCGACTTCGACGGGGACGGCCACCTCGACCTGTTCATGAGCGCCTACGGCCTCGACGAGAACGTGCGGCTCTTCCTCGCCGATGGGGCGGGCGGCTACCGCGATCACACGCAGGCCGGCGGCCTCGACGGCATCGTGAGCGGGCTCAACACGACGCACGCCGACATCGACAACGACGGCGACACGGACGTGCTGGTGCTGCGCGGCGCGTGGCTCGGGGCGGTCGGCACGCACCCCAACTCGCTCCTGCGCAACAACGGTGACGGGACGTTCGAGGACGTGACCGCAGCGTCTGGGCTGGGCAGCACGGCGTTCGGCGCGGGGCATCCGACACAGGTGGCTGCCTGGGCCGACGTGGACCGCGACGGCGACCTCGACCTCTTCGTCGGGCACGAGTCGATGGGGTCGTACGCCGAGCTAGGCGTAGGCGACGCGGCGGCGGGGCAGCGGCACCCGTCGCACCTCTACCTCAACGACGGCACCGGCGTATTCACGGAGCGCGCTGCGGACCTTGGCCTCACCGTCGATGCCTTCGTCAAGGGCGCGGCCTTCGGCGACGCGAACGACGATGGCTGGCCTGACCTCTATGTCTCGGTCCTCGGCGGCGACAACCTGCTCTTCCTCAACCGCGAAGGCACCCTATTCGAGGAAGTAGCGGCCCAGGCGGGCGTGCAGGCACCGACGTTCTCGTTCCCGACGTGGTGGTGGGACTACGACCACGACGGCGATGAGGACCTGTTTGTTGTCTCCTACGACGCACGCTTCTTTGAGGACGTAGCGGGCCAGGTCGCCCGCGAGTTTCTCGGCGAAGCATCGCAAGCCGAACGCCCGCGTCTCTATCGGAACGACGGCACCGATGAGGCGGGTCTACCGGCCTTCACCGACGTGACTGCTGAGACTGGCCTCGACCGCGTCGTCTTCGGGATGGGCAGCAGTTTCGGCGACCTCAACGGCGACGGCTGGCTCGACGCCTACGTCGGGACGGGCGCGCCGGACATGCGCTCGCTCGTGCCCAACCGGATGTTCCTCGGTGGCCCGACCGGCACGTTCGAGGAGGTGACGATGGACGGCGGCTTCGGGCACCTCCAAAAGGGCCACGGTATCGCGTTCGCCGACCTCGACCGGGACGGTGATGAGGATGTCTATGCGGTCATGGGCGGGGCTGTCGAGGGCGATGTGTTCCCGAACGCGCTCTTCGAGAACCCGGGCTTCGGCCAGGCGCATGTGACACTGATACTAGAAGGCGACCCGGCATTCAACATAGGCCAAGGCTCGAACCGGAGCGCCATCGGGGCCCGGCTGCGGCTCACCGTCGCCGACGCGCGCGGCACCGAGCGGACGATCACGCGGACCGTCTCGACGGGCGGCTCCTTCGGCGCGAACGCGCTCCGGCAGACCATCGGGCTGGGCGACGCTGCTCGGATCGTATCGCTGGCGGTAGCGTGGCCCGATGCGACTGGCACCGTGCAGACCTACGACGCGCTCGAACTAGGCGGCACCTATCGCCTCGTTCAGGGCCAGCCTGCCGAGCGCCTCGACCGTCCACCTGTCCCTTTCCGCCTCGACATGCCGACGGAGCACACCGCCCACTCGATGTAATCCTCCGCCACGAAGCGCTTCTTCTGAATGCGCGACCTAGAAGAGGTCGTCGAGCGACGGCGAAGCGTCGGGGCGCACGAGCGCGAGGATGGCCTCGTGCGGCAGGATGAGGTACTGCTCGCCGTCGTATTCCAGTTCGATGGCCTTCTCCTGGAGAAACAGGGCGAGGTCGCCGGGCTCGGCCTGGAGCGGGAGGTAGCGCACCGCAGGGCGCTCGGGCGCCCACGGCTCAGCGTCGGAGAACTCGGGGTTCGGCATCATGTGGCCAGGCCCAGTTTTGACTACGCGGCCAGCCTGGACGCGCTGCTTAGCGCGCACGCTCGCCGGGAGGTAGAGCCCGGCCTGCGTCTGGCTGTCGGCTTCTTCTGGGCGCACGAGCACGCGGTCGCCGACGACGAGGAGCGATTCGAGAGGCATAGCGGTTGGGATACGTGGGGGCAACGCCAAGGTACACGCCGACCGAGCGCGTTCGGTCACAGCGAAGCCGCTCCCATCGCTGGCGAGCGGCTTCGTGGTCGTACGTCCGATGCGGTCTAGCGTTCGCTGTCGAGCATCGCCATTTGACCTTCGGCGTAGCGCGTCCCAGCGGCGGCCCCCTTCGGCACGGCCTGCTCGATCTGCGCGAGGTCGGCGTCGGTGAGCGTCACCGCGACGGCCCCGAGCGACTCACTGAGACGCGTCCGGCTGCGGGCTCCCACGAGCGGCACGATGTCTTCGCCCCGGGAGAGCACCCACGCGATCGCGACCTGCGCGACGGTTGCGCCCTTTGCCTCGGCGATCCCGCGCAGCGCCTCGACGAGCGCGAGGTTCTGCTGCAGGTTCTCGCCGTGGAAGCGCGGTAGGACCGCGCGGAAGTCGCGGCTCGTCTCGGAGCGCTCGGGCGTCCAGTGGCCCGAGAGGAGCCCGCGCGAGAGCACGCCATAGGCCGTGATCCCGATGCCGAGTTCGCGCGTCGTCGGGAGGATCTCGTCTTCGATGCCGCGCGAGATGAGGGAGTACTCGATCTGGAGATCGCTCACCGGGTGGACGGCGTGCGCGCGGCGGATCGTGTCGGCGCCCGCTTCGGAGAGCCCGACATGGCGGACGTAGCCCGCTTCGATCAGTTCTTTGATCGCGCCGACGGTGTCCTCGATGGGTACGCTCGGGTCGAGGCGCGCGAGGCGGTAGGTGTCGACGTAGTCGGTGCCGAGGCGCTGGAGCGTGTAGGCGAGCGCGTTCTTGACGGCGGCAGGCCGCCCGTCAATGCCGAGCCACGAGCCGTCCGGCCCGCGCAGCGCGCCGAACTTGACGCTGATCTGGATGCCCTCGCGGTTGCGACCCTGCAGAGCGCCTCGTTGATGGAGCGCCTCGCGGAGAAGAAGTTCGTTGTGGCCCATCCCGTAGAAGTCGCCCGTGTCCAGGAGCGTGACACCCGCGTCGAGCGCGGCGTGGATCGTGGCGATGGACTCGGCGCGGTCGGCGGGGCCGTAGAGGTCGGACATGCCCATGAGGCCGAGGGCGAGCGCGGAGGCGCGGGGCCCGTCGGTGCCGAGTTGGCGCGTGGGCATCGGGGTCTGGATGGAGGTCGTGGTCATGACAGGAGCGGTTGAGCGGAGTGGATGGCGCGGCAGCCGTGGAGCGCTGCGCCCGTTGATCTGCCCTCAATCTCCCTGTTTACCCGCGCTGCCTCCATGCACGGATTCTAGGAGGCCCTACCAATTTCTCAGACCAGAAGCGTTGTCACTGCCTCAATCTCTTCCTTGTCACCCCGGACTTGATCCCGGATCTCGGCAATGCTTCAGAGCACCTCCGTCGGGAGAGATTGGCTTCGTCGGCCACCGGCTCTCAGTCGAGTTCAGAACGGCACCAGGGTGCTATAACGGATGCCTCACATTCCCGCGCGGAAGGCTGTCGGCGTCTGGCCCGTGTGCTTCTTGAAGTAGCGCGAGAAGTGCCCTGGCTCTTTGAAGCCGAGCCGGTAGGCGACCTGCTTCACCGGCAACTCGGTGCGGGCGAGGAGCGCCTGCGCCTCGGCGGTCGCCTTCTCGGTGATCCACGCGTTGACGGAGCGCCCCGTTTTGCGGCGGACGACCGTCGAGAAGTAGCTCGGGTGGAGGTGCTGCGCAGCCGCGAGATCCTGCACCTGCGGCAGCGCACGCGCCTCCGGCAGCCCATCGCCCGCGACGAGTGCCCGGAAGTGCGCTTCGAGGTTGCGTTTGAACGTCCGTACGAGGAGCGTGCTGCCATCCGTCGTGTCGTCGGCCTCGCGAAGCGGGTCGTAGGTGTCCCAGAAGTCCTCGCGCAGCTTCAGGAGGAGCACGACCAGCAGGCTGCCGAGCACCTTGAACTTGTAGGTCGACGCGCCCTCGTACTCGCGCAAGAGCTGTGCGGCGAGGTCGTCGTAGCTACGAAAGTGCTCCGGGGCGAGGTAGCTCGGCGGGACCGCCTCGGCGATGAGGAACGGGAAGTCGTCGAGGACGCCCTCGTGGACGTAGCGCTTGAGGAACCCCTCTTCAAAGGTGATGACGAACCCCGTTGTGAGCTCCTTCACGCCGAAGCCCTTCACGTGGCCGGGGTTGGTGAAGTAGATCGTCCGCGCCTGGGTTGGGTGCGTCTGCTCGTCGATGACGTAGTGCCCGCCGCCGGTGCGGATGAGCACGATGGAGTAGTAGTTCGCCCGGAAGAGCGGCGAGGCGTACGGCGCCTCGGCGTGGACCTCTTCCATCCGGTGCACGGTGAAGCCCTCGACCTGCTCCATCGTCCCCCCAATGGCCGCGTAGAACGCGGCCATAGAGTCATAGCTCGGAATCGTAGAGGCCATGCGACCGGAGGGCTGGACAGGGCAGGAGCGGTGAGACGTGCCGACCGCCTACCGGTTCTCCTGCGCTCCCACCGGCACCCATACCTCGACCTTTGTCCCTGCTCCTGGCGCGGACGTGACGCAGCACCCGCCCCCCGCTGCCTCAGCGCGCTCCTGAGCCCCGACGAGCCCGAAGTGCTCCGTCCGGGCGAGCTCGACCATCCGCTCGGGCACGACAAAGCCTCGCCCATTGTCCTGCACGGTCAAGCGCACCCACTCTCGCTCGTCGGCCTCGGCCGTGTGCAAGCGTAGGGCGACACGAGCGGGTCCAGCGTGGCGTCCGGCATTCTGGAGCGCTTCCTGCGCGATGCGGAAGAGCGCGAGCCGTCCTGCTGGCGTAGCTGGGGCCCGGGCCTCGTCGAGGACGGCGATGTCGAGGTGAGGAAACCGCTCCTCGGCGCGGCGGGCGATAGCGCGCAGCGCAGCCCCCAGGCCGAGGTGGTCCGCGAGCGTGGGGCGCAGTTCGACGAGCATCTGGCGCAGCTCGTCCGACACGTCGCCGACGCGGTCGCGGATGGGTGCAACGGCCTCGTCGAGGACGGCTACGGCTCCACCGTCCCGACTCGCTGTGCTGCTGAGCCGGTCAAGGTCATGGCCGACGCGGTAGAGCGTCTGCACGGGGCCGTCGTGGAGGTCGCGGGCGAGGCGGACGCGCTCGCGCTCGCGGGCCTCGGCCAGCCGACGGCGGATCTCGACGGCCTCGGCGCGGGCGCGCTCCTGGTGCTGACGTCGTCGTCGCTGCACCGCCCAGCCCACTCCACCGACGAGCGCTAGGCCCAGCAGCGCCATGCCCAATTGAAAGGCCCGTCGCTGCCAGAGCGCGGGGACGACTTCCACCACAAGCGTCGCGGGCACGCCTGAGAAGGGCGTATCGGCAGCAGCAGCGAGCACCTCGAAGCGGTAGCGGCCCGGCGGCACACCCGCGTAGGCAGCCCGCGGCGCGGCGCCGTCGGTGGTGCGCCAGTCGCTGTCCAGCCCGACGAGCCGGTAGCGGTAGCGGTTGCTCCGCGGCGCGCGGAAGTCGGTCGCGGCGAAGCGCACGCCGAACGCGCTCCCGTCGTGGCGCAGTTGGATCGTGCGGGCCGGCGTCCCGGGCAGCAGCCGCCCCTGTCGCTCAACGCCAGTGATGACGACCTCAGGGGCCGGGCGCTGGACGACCTGGCTCGGGTCCACGAGCGTGAGGCCGCCCTGCCCGCCAAATGCCAGCCGCCCGTCGGCGAGGCGAAGCTGCGCCATCAGGTTGAACGCGTCGCCTGCCAGCCCATCCGCCGAGGAGAACGTCCGGGCGCGCCGGGTCTCGATGTCTACCCGCGCGAGCCCCGAGGGCGTGCTCACCCACAGCGCGCCGTAGTCGTCGGCGAGGACGCCGTAGACCGAGTTCGTCGGCAAGCCGTCGCGATCGGTGAGGCACTCAACCTCGTGGGTATCGAGATCGAGGCGCGCAAGGCCGCCGCCCACGGTGCCGACCCAGAGCGCCCCCGGGTCGCTCGCCGACTCGGCCATCGACCACACGATGGGTGCGCACAGGTCGTGCTCGGCCACCGGGACCCAGACGCCGTCATCGGCACGGCGAAAAAGACCTGTGTCCGTTCCTACCCAGACGCCGCCATGGCGATCTCGGTAGACCTCGTTGCCCGACCGGCTAAGGCGTCCTGCTAGTAGGACCCGCGCCTCCGTGCCCTCGCTATCGCGGTGCCACAGGCTTCCGCTGAGGCCGCTCCAGAGGCCCCCATCGCCATCGTGCAGCAGCGACCGGACGGCCGCAATCGGCCCCATGTCTGACGGGACCGGCCGAAGCTCGACGCCGTCCCAGACAGCGAGCCCCCCATACTTCAGGCCAAGCCAGAGCACGCCGTCTGGCCCCGGGCTCACCTGCCAGAACGCCCGGTACATCCGCCCATCGGCCCAGGGTGCCGTCGCGTCCTGGCGCTCAACCCGTCCCGTCTCCAGGTCAAGCCGGTTGAGCCCATTGTTAGTGGTCACCCAGACCGTCCCTGTGGCGTCTTGCGCAAGGCCGTTGATGCGGTCGTCGCTCAACGTGGCGGGATCGCCGGGCTCGTGCTGGATGCTGGTGAAGGTGGGCATTGCGAAGCGCGCGAAGTAGAGCCCAGCCTCGGTTCCCACCCACATGTTGCCCTGGCGGTCGAGGGCGAAGGCGTGAGCGTCGTAGCCGCCGAGGCCTCCCCGACGCTCGGGTGCAACGGGTACCATCGAGGCCCGCCCGTCGCGGTGTAGGGCGATCATCCCCCCCCCGGTTCGCAGCCAGGCCATGTCCGGAGCCGTACGCAGAATTGACCGGAAGGTGATCTTGACGCTCACGGACGGGGCCAGCGCCCAGCGTTCACCCGTGGCGAGCCACGTCAGATGCGACGCGCCCGTGGCGGGCGACGTGTGGACAAGCACGGCCTGGCCTGCGTCTTCGAGCAGCCGCCAGTGGTCTCCCGGGCGCGCGTCATCGCATGCCAGCCGCGCGGGATGAACGCGACACACGGTCGGGGCTCGGTCCGGTGCGCTGCCCATCGCGGCCCAGACCCCTCCATCGTGGGTGGCCAGGGAGATGATGCGACCGCGATACGCCACGCCGTCCCGCTCGAACGGCACGAACTCGGCCTCGCCCTCCGCCGGGTGGAAGCGCCAGAGTCCCTCGCCTCGATAGCCAACCCAGAGCGTGCCGCCCGGATCGACCACAATGTCATCGATGTGCGCCGTAGGCATCGCGGTGACGCGGCGCGACGCCCCCGTTTGGAGGTCGAGGTAGGCAAGCCCTTCAGCGGTGCCGACCCAGACTCTACCCGTGACCGGAACCACGGCAGAAATCCGGCTGGACGGCAGCGTCGTGGGGTCGTCGGGGTGATGCTGCCAGACCGTGAAGCCGTGCCCGTCATAGCGGGCCAGGCCACCGTCGGTGCCGATCCACAGGAGGCCGTCAGGCCCCAGTGCAACATCGTTGATGAGCTCAGACGGCAGCCCCTCGCGGATGCCGAAGCGCTCAAACTCCTGCGCCCGCACCGACGTGGCTACGAGCAACACGAGCGCGAGGGCAAAGCAAGAGCGGAAAGCGTCGAACAAGCGCATGGGCGAAGGTACCGCCGTGCCCGCGTGCACATATGGTACCAGGGGCCCACGGACCGCGCGCTGGACCTGGCTACCCTTGCCGCTGTCCTCGCCGCCGCACCAGCCGCTCGTCGCTCTCCGGGTCGCCCTGCGTCGTCGAGGCTCCTGCGCACCTGTCCAGCCGATGTCTTCCTCCATGCGATTCGCTTCCCTCCGCATGCGCGCCCGCACCGCGCTCTTGCTCGCGTTCACATGCGCCGCGGTGCCCGCCGCGGCCCAGCCGAGCCCCATCGTCTTCGCGCCCAGCAGCGGCTTCGAGACCGGCACCGAGTTTGGCCGCAACGTGGCGCTCTTCCAGGACCACGCCGCCGTGGGTAGCTTTGCCCGGCTCGGCAACGTCACCAACGCGGGCGCGGTCTTCCTCTACCAGAACGACGGCACCTCGTGGTCCCTCGCGGACCTAATTCAGCTCGACACCCCCACAGCAGGCGACCTCTTCGGCGCAAGCGTCGCACTCAGCGAGGTCAACGCCGGTGCCAACGTGCTGCAGCCGAGCCTGCTCGTCGGCGCGCCTGGCCGCGGCGATGCGGGCGCGGTCTCCCACTACTTGCTCGGCGACAACGGCTGGACCCTGTCTCAGACGCTGCTGCCAGAAAGGGACACAATGGGCTTCGGCGAAGCAGTTGCCTCGGAGCGTTTCCTGCTGGTGGTCGGTGCCCCGCAGGAGAACAGCGGAGCCTTAGCGAGCGGTGCCGTCTACTTCTACGAGTATCGCGAAGACTCGGGGACCGGCGACCGGAGCTTCCAGCTGCGCGGCCGCTTCACCCCGCCCTCGCCGACGCAGGGGCAGTCGTTCGGGGCCGCCGTTTCCATCGACGCGGCCAGCCGGAGCGTCCTCGTGGGCGCGCCGGGCGAGGTCGTCGGCGGGGTCCCCACCGGGGCCGTCTATACCTACCGGATCATCGAGGACCCCTTCACGGGGCAATCCTTGCCCGTACCGGAAACGAAGTTCGTCAGCCCCGGCTCCGCGCTCGCGTTCGGCGACGCCGTCGCTGTCGATAGCGACCGGGCCATCGTCGGCGCGCCCTTTGGCAACGGCGTCGTTCAGGGCGAGGCGTGGCTCTACGAGTTCAGCAACAACCGGTGGACGCTCGAACAGAAGCTCGTCGTGCCCGACCTCAGCCTGACCGCCGAGTATGGGCAGGCGGTTGCCATCGATGGGAACCAGGCTACCGTGTCCGCGCTCCGCGACGACGCTAGCGGGGCCCGCTCTGGCTCGGTCTTCCTGTTCCAAAAGCAGGGCGAGGTCTGGGGCCTCGCCGACACGCTCTTCGTGCCGGGCGCGGCCTCCAACGACCAACTCGGCGTCAGCCTGACGATGGACGGGAGGCGAGCGCTCACGGGCGCGCCGCTCGCTGACACACGTCGAGGCACGGCCTACCTCTTCGACACCCGCACGTCCGTCGCGGAGGAGCCGACCGCTCCGCCGACCGGCTTTGCGCTCTCCGCGCCCGCCCCCAACCCGACCCGCTCGCACGCCACGCTCACCCTCGACGTGGAGATGCCCCAGACGGTCCGCGTCGTGCTCTACGACGCCCTCGGCCGCGAGGTGGCCGTGCTCCACGACGGCCTCGTCTCCGGCACGGCCTCCCTGCGCGTGGCGACAGACGGCCTCGCCGCTGGCGTCTACGCCCTCCGCGCCACTGGCACCGACGGGGTCCTGACGCACCGCATCACCGTCGTCCGCTGACGAATCCCTGCGACAAGCGGCCTGCTCGTGAGCAAGGTGGTGCCTGCGGGCAGGCCGTTCTGTCGCTCGGTCTCCTTTTCCCCTCCGCCCTCCCTCCCATGCTCCTGCGTTCATTCGTGTTGGCGGCGCTGACCCTAGCCTGCGTCGCCGTTCCTGAGGTCCACGCCCAAGCCTGCTCGCCCATCGTCGCCAACACGGTGCCGCCGGGCTCGTTCACGACCGTTGAGGTGAGCACGCGGCGGGACAACCCTGGCCAGAGCTTCACCGCAACGTGCACGGGCCTGCTCACGCATCTCACCATCGAGGTACGGACCGTGCAGGGCTCGCTCACCAGCGACGTGACGATCTACGACGGCGCGGGCCGCGGCGGCGCCATCCTTGGCACGGGCCGGTTCTCCCCAAGCGTGGGCACGAACACCATTGCGCTCACGACGCCCGCGCCCGTATCGCCGGGGCGCGTCTACACGGTGTTCTTCTCCACGACGACGGTCGGCTCGGCATACTTCATCCGCGAGGACCGCGGGGCCTACGCCGGCGGGGAGCTGTATTTCGGCACGGGCACGGTCTTCGGCCGGGACATGGTCGTCACGTTCGACTTCCAGGGCCCGGTCGCCCCGCCCGTCACGCTCGACGCCGCCTTCGCGACGCTCAGCGCGCCGGACCCGCTGTGCCTCAACGACGGCACGGGCCTGCTCGCCTGCAGGAACGTCAGAGCCGCCCCCACCGCCGCGCGCGACGTGGCGACGGGCGACTTCAACGGCGACGGCGACCCCGACCTCGCCTACGCCATCGTGGGCGGCCCCGCGCAGGTCTGCCTCAACGACGGCACCGGGCGCTACACGTGCGCGGCCCTCAGCGCCACCGCAACCACCGTCAACGCGATCGCGGTGGCCGACCTCAACGGGGACGGCGACGCGGACCTTGCGCTCGCCAACGAAGGACCGCTCAACCAGCGCTGCCTCGGCGACGGCCTCGGAGCCTTCGTGTGCGCGGACATCGCCGGCACGCTCGGCACCTCGTCGGACGTGACCATGGGCGACCTCAACGCTGACGGCAGCCCCGACCTCGCATTCTCGGACTCGTCGG
The DNA here is from genome assembly GCA_038528235.1 of Bacteroidota bacterium. Lineage (GTDB taxonomy): Bacteria > Bacteroidota > Rhodothermia > Rhodothermales > Rubricoccaceae > JBCBEX01. The sequence continues at coordinate 815 of JBCBEX010000100.1, read as the reverse complement.
GGCCGAACGTCCGCTGCGACAACGACGGCACCGGCACGTTCGCCTGCCGCAGCATCGCCGCCGACGTGTTCGACTCGCGCGCCATCCTCGCCACGACGTTCAACTTCGACGCGCTCGTGGACCTCGTCATCGCGAACACGCCGCGCTCGGGCTTCGGCACCGGCCAGAACCGCATCTGCCTCAACCAGGGACCGCCTGCCTACGACTTCGCCTGCTCCATCCTCGGCTTCGGTTTCTCCAGCCCCTCCAACGATATCGTGGCCGTGGACCTCGACGGCGACCAGGACGACGACGTGGTGTTCGCCAACGACGGCGCGAACGTCGCCTGCTTCAAGCCCACATTCCAGTGCCAGTCGCTGACCACGGGGACCGCCAGCTCAGTCGGCGTCGCGGCGGCCAACCTCGACGGCGATGGCGACTTCGACCTTGTCTTCGCCAACGCGGGGCCCGGCGAGGACGCACAGGCGTGCCTCAACAACGGCATCGGGACCTTCACCTGCACGACCGTCGCATCCGGGCCGGCGCAGGCCGTCGCTGTCGGCGATTTCGACCTCGGCGTGGTGCCTGTCGAGTTGACAGTCTTCTCCGCGGTCCTGTCCGGCGAGGCCGCGCGGCTGACGTGGGCGACGGCGAGCGAGACAAACAACGCAGGCTTCCACGTGGAGCACCGCGCGCCCAGCGCCGACGTGTTCGCGACGCTCGGCTTCGTGGACGGCGCGGGCACCACCACGGCGACGCAGCGCTACGCCTTCGAGACGGGCACGCTCGCCCCCGGCGCGCACCGCTTCCGCCTGCGCCAGGTCGACTTCGACGGC
>JBCBEX010000099.1:0-15285 GCA_038528235.1 Bacteroidota bacterium | reverse complement strand
GTGGGCGATGCCGACCTCGTCGTGCAATTCGCGCTGGCTGCCGTGCTCGATGAAGCGGTCCGGCATGCCGAGGCGGACGACCTTCGTACCGTGGAAGTCGTTCTCCATCGCCCACTCCACGACGGCCGTGCCTGCGCCGCCCACGATCACGCCGTCCTCGACGGTGATGACCTTGTCGAACGTCGAGAAGACCTCGGTGAGGAGTTCGTCGTCGAGCGGCTTGCAGAAGCGGAGGTCGTAGTGCGCGGCGGAGATGCCGTGCCCGGCGAGGCGCTCGCGCGCCTCGTAGACGTACTGCCCGATGGCGCCGTAGGTCACGAATGCCACGTCCGAACCGTCGGCGATCTTGCGGCCCTTGCCGATCCCGATCTCCTGGAACTCGTCGCGAAGGTCCATGCCCGTGGCCTGGCCGCGTGGGTAGCGGAGCGCGATGGGGCCGTCGTTGTAGAGCGTGGCCGTGTACATCAGGTCGCGCAGGTCCTGGTCGTCCAGCGGCGCGGCGCAGATCATGCCCTGTACGGCGCGCATGTAGGCGATGTCGAGCGCACCGTGGTGCGTCGGGCCGTCGGCCCCGGCGAAGCCCGCGCGGTCCATGCAGAAGACGACCGGCAGGTGCTGCAGCGCCACATCATGGACGATGCCATCGAAGGCGCGCTGGAGGAACGTCGAGTAGATCGCCACGAACGGCTTGAGGCCCTGCGTCGCGGCTCCGGCGGCCTCCACGACGGCGTGCATCTCGGCGATGCCTACGTCGAAGGCGCGGTCCGGCATCGCGGCCATCATGAGCTTGAGGCTCGTACCGCTCGGCATCGCGGCGGTGTAGCCCACGATGCGCGGGTCCTCCTCGGCCAGCTCGATGATCGCCTCGCCGAAGATCTGCTGCCACTTCTTGGCGGCGGTGCCGTTGGAGGTCGCCTTCACGAGCGTCTTGCCCGTCACCTTGTCGAAGGGCGACGACGACGCGTGCCACTTGACCTGGTCGGCCTCGGCGGGCGCGAAGCCCTTGCCCTTGACCGTGAGCGCGTGGAGAAGGATCGGGCCGGGCAACTTGCGGATCTCCTTGAGCCGCTTCGCGAGCTGCTTCACATCGTGGCCGTCGACCGGGCCGATGTAGCGGAAGCCGAGCGCCTCGAAGAGCATGCCCGGCGTGATAGCGGCCTTGACGCCGTCCTCGACGCGGCTGGCGATACGCTGGAGCGTGCCGCCGCCCATGCCCTTGAGCTTCTCGAAGAACTCCCAGACGTCGGTCTTGAGGTCGTTCCACCCTTCGCTGGACGAGACGCGCGCGAGGTACTCGTGCAGCGCGCCTACGTTGGGGTCGATGGAGATGCGGTTGTCATTCAGGACGACCGTCATGTCGGTCCCGGCCACGCCCGCATTGTTGAGCCCCTCGAACGAGAGCCCGCCCGTCATCGCCCCGTCGCCGACGATGGCGAGGATCTTCTGGTCGGTGCTGAGGATGTCGCGCGCCCGCGCCATGCCGAGCGCCGCCGAGATCGCCGTCGAGGCGTGCGCCACCCCGAACGCGTCATACTCCGACTCGCTGATCTTCGGGAAACCGGAAAGGCCGCCATATTTCCGCTGCGTGTGAAACTGCTCGCGGCGCCCCGTGAGGATCTTGTGCCCGTACGCCTGGTGGCCGACATCCCACACGACGGGGTCGTTGGGCGTCTCATAGGCCCAGTGCGCGGCGACCGTGAGCTCGACTACGCCGAGGGACGCGCCGAAGTGGCCGCCGTGCACGCTCACCACGTCGATGATGTACTGCCGGAGCTCGTCGCAGAGCTGGGGGAGGTCGTCGAGCGGGAGGCAGCGGAGGTCCTTCGGCGTGTGGATGCTTGCGAGAAGCGGGCCGGGGGTGAACGGGGTCGCGGGCATGAGAGCGTCGAGTGGGTAGCGGGGAGTGCGGGTCAGAAGAAGTGCAGGGGACCCTGTAGAGAGGCGGGGAGGAACGGCGCGCTATTCGAGCGCGAGTTCTTGCACGCGTAGCTCCGCGGCGTCGAGGCGGGCGAGCAGGTCGCGCGCGAGTCCGACGCCCTCTTCGTAGCGAGCGAGGCTCGTGTCGAGGTCTGCGTTGCCGTCTTCGAGCGCCTGGACGAGCGATTCGAGGCGCTGGAGGGCAGCTTCGAACGGGAGCGGAGCGTCGTCAGGCATAAGGAAAGGCGTGGGCTACAGATGTGCAAGATAGGCGTAGAGCCTATTCCAAACAGCCGGGGAAACCCTGTGGGCTTTGAGCGTGCGGGAAAGGCCTACGCGCTTCAGAGACGTGCGAGGGGACCGTCGGTTTCGCCCGGTTAACACCGTTCGTCTGTGTAAGCGATTACATCGCAGGCCCTGGACGGTTTGGTGCGGCGTGCACCGACAATCCACAAAGCCCGTCATGGCGCAGCGCTATTGGATCGGCTGATCGTCGTAGGCACCGAGCCCAAAGAGCGCGAAGTCGTAGCGGCACGGGTCGCTGGGGTCGAGCGCGCGGCAGCGAGCCGTGAGCGCCTGGGCGGCTCGCCAGTCGTCCTGCGTGCGGAGCAGGAGCCCGAGTTTGCGGGCCTGCCGCCCGGTGTGCACGTCGAGGGGCAGCACGAGTTGAGCGGGGCGGATCGAGGTCCACAGCCCGAGGTCGACGGGGCCGTGGCGCACCATCCAGCGGCAGTACATCGCTAGGCGCTTGCAGGCGCTTTTGGTGGACGGGCGGGCGACGTGCTTGCGGAGGCGCGGCAGCTGGGCGTGGTCGAGGACGGCGTCGGAGAAGCCCTGGATCGCGGGGCCGATGTCCGGCGCGTCGTCGGGGAGGTGCGCGGCGAACGTGCCTTCGAGAGAGCCGTGCACGTGTATAAGGCGCGAGAGCGCGCCGGTGAGGGCGAGGACGTCCTGCGGCTGGAAGGTGCGGTGCTTGAAGCCAGCGAGCCGCGCCCCGTCGCGCTCGGCGTTGAAGTCGCGGACGAACGCGTAGGGGCGGTAGCCCATCCGCTCGGCTAACTCGGCAGCCTTCTTCAGAATGACCGAGCGGCGGCCCCAGGCGAGGAGCGCCGCGTAGAGCCCGATCACCTCCTGATCGCGCGGGTCGTCGAAGCCGTGCGGCACCGAGATCGGGTCGTCGGCAATGAATGCCTGCCGCTCATACCGCTCAACGAGCGAGTCCAGGCGAGGCTTGAGTTCTAACAGGAAATCGTCCGCAGTCTCCACGTCAAACTTCCTACTTCTCACTTCGAACTTCGAGGCTTGGGCGTTCGAGGTCGAAGACGCCGTCTTTCACGCGCACGTAGCCGGTCCCGCCGAGGCGCCCGACGGGGTCGAGGAGGTGCGTGTCGGCGTAGCGTCCGTTGGCGGTGGCCTCATCGGCGAGGTGAGCGAGGGCGATCCGGACGAAGACGGCCTGTCCCGCACGTGGCCCGTTGCCAAACGACACGATGCGGTCGAGCACGGCCTCGAACGCCACGGGCGCTTCGGCGACGCGAGGAGGGGCAACACCCTCAGATGGCACGGGCGTCAGACCGCACGCCTCGAACTCGCTCGTGTCGGCGGGCCAAGCGGCACTCGTCTGATTCATAGCGTCCGCAAGCGCGTGCGGGACGACATGAACGACGCACTCGCGCGTGGCGCGGAGGTTGGCGAGGGTGTCCTTGGTCCGTGCGCCGCCGTCCGGCTGCCCTTGCGTAGAAGTCGGGGCCATCTGCGGCGCGAACATCAGCACCGGCGGGTCGATGGAGGCGACGTTGAAGAACGAGTAGGGGGCTAGGTTGGCTATGCCCTCCTCACTCAACGTGGACACCCACGCGATAGGGCGGGGGACCACAGCCGAGACGAGCAGCTTGTAGACTTCCGCGGGCGGATGGCCGTCGATGCGAAACGTAGGCATTAGGCGTCCTCGTCCGGGGAGAGGCCCGGGGCCGGGTTGCGCGCCTCCGAATCAGGCTCGTCGCGCTCAACGACGAGCGTGATGTCCGTCACGAGCGCCGCGATTGCACCGAGCGCCGCAAGCATGGGCGTGAGCAGCACCGCAGCCGCACCCGCGCCGACGCCGACCGTGAGCGGAATTTCGAGCAGCGTCCGCTCGTCCTTCTTGATGGCGATGCGGCGGACGTTGCCCTCCTCGATGAGGTCTCGCACCTTGTCAACGAGTTGTGAGCCGGCCACCTTGACCTCCTGGAGGGTCTTCTCACCGACGGCCTTGGCGTCGTCGAGGGGGGAGCGGTCGTTGGACATGGGCGGGGCCGTGAGCGGCGTGCGTTTTGGGGAAAAGCGAGTACGGCTATTACGAAAGGGAATCGGCCGGGGTTCTTTCGCCCGTGTCGAAAACAGGGGACACTCCGGGGAGAGCGAGGGGCCTCGTAAATCTGCCCTCAGCGCGTAAAAAAAGCGAAACAGCAGGCGCTAGTAAACGGCGTGGCCCCTCGAAAAGCGCTGGGGGCGGACTCGGGCACTCGAGAACAGGCACGGTCCTGGTACAGGCCTTCCCCGAACACGCAAAGGGGCGCCTGCTCCGACAAGCGGCACCCCGCCGCACCGTGATTCACACCCAACCACACAGCGGCGGATACCACCGCCACCCCACAACCAACCCCTCCAGGAGGTACCCAACATGGGACAGCAGCAACTTCTCCTTCTCGTTCTCGGCATTGTCATCGTCGGCCTCGCGGTCGTCGTTGGCATCCAGTCGTTCAGCGAGAACCAGGTCAAGGCCAACGCTGACGCGCAGGTCAACGACGCCATCCGCATCGCTTCGGACGCGCAGGCTTGGAACCTCAAGCCGACGGCCTTCGGCGGCGGCAACGGCGCCTTCACCGACCTCACGCTCGCGAAGCTCGGCTACGAGACCAACACCGCCGGTGCGTACAGCAACCTCAACGGTGACTACACGCTCACGATCAACTCGGGTGCGGTTCGCATCACCGGCTTCAACACGACCCTCGGGACCGGCGTTGCGATGGTTGTCTGCGGCACCACGCCGTCGAACATCGCCACCCAGGTGAGCACGGGTCTGACGGCCGCGCCGACGACCTTCCCGACCTGCACGTAAGGTCTGCGCGCTAGCGCAACCCGGCCCCGTAAGGCCGGACATCTTGGCGGCACTCTCGTCGGGGCTTTGGTCTCGGCGGGGGTGCCGTCTCGCGTTGGTACAACCCGGGTCACCGCGGCTAGCCGGCCACGCGTGCTGGCAGGGTCTTTGAACCACGCTGTGGTTCTGCTACGTCTCGTCTGACCCAGACCGGTTTCCACCCGATGCGTTCGCTTGTTCACGCGCTCTTGAGTCGGCTCCGACTCGCGCCCTCGTCACCGCACTCGTCCCACAAGGCGGTCGACGGCGTATGGCTCGCGTCACTGTTTGCCCCCCTCGTGTTGCTCGTGGTGGTGAGCCGCCTCATGGAGATGAGCAACGTAGGGATGATCGGGCTGGACGGGTTCCTGGGGCGCATCTGGATGTACGCGCCGCTGCCCGCGCTCGGGCTGGGCATCGGTGTGGCCACCATCGCGATGACGCGTAGGCGGCACCCGGCCGTGGCCGTCGCACTCGGGCTGGGCGCGTGCGTGCTGACCTGGCAGGCGGCGAAGGCGCTGCCCGTCTGGTGGCTCCAAGGCTGGCTTTCCACGCTACCGCTGGCCTACATGCAGTGGGACCTCGTGTGGGTAGGTCTGTTGCTCCTCGCTTCGACGGCTTGGCTGGCCGCGCCGCCGCGCGCCGGATCGCTCGCGCTGCGTCGCACCGCCATCCAACTCGGCGCGGTGGGCGTGGCGGTGTTCTACGCCTTCGAGGCGATGCTTTGCCTGACGATTGGGATGCCTGGGGTCTACTACCCCGCCATGGATGTCGTCGCCAATGCGCGCGCGTTGCTACCGGTGTTGCTGGACAGCGCGTCACCGACGAAGGTGATGGTGGCGCTGCTGCCGGGGAGCATTCTGCTCGGTCCCATGCTCGTGACAGCGCTGCGACGGCGGCAAGCAGCCCTCCCAGAAGCACCGAGACCGCACAGCGGCGCGGCCTACCTGGTGTGGGGAACGACCGCCGTGATGCTCGGCCTGATGGTCATGCCGCCTCCCGCGACGGAGCGGGTGGTCGAGAGCGCGGTCGCCCGCTTCCTCGCGACGGCCTACCACGACACGCACCAGCCAGTCACCGAGGCCAGCGGCGACGCTATGGCGTTCGACACCCACCACCTGAGCCTGGTCCCGGGCGCGGAGACCTCTGACGCTGCGGCGCCTGACGCGTCGGGGCAGTCGCCGCGGCGCAACGTCGTGGTGATTCTGCTCGAATCCGTCCGCGCCACCGCCACCACGCCCTACGACAGCACGCTCGCCACGATGCCGTTCCTGAACGGACTTGCCCAGCGCGGTACGGTCTATGAGCGGACGTACGCCTCGGCGTCGTACACCAACAAGTCGATCGTGACGGTCTTTGGTGGTGTGCCGCCGAGCCCCGTCCCGTTTGTTGAGAAAGCCGAAGCGTTCCCCGGTGGGCTGCCGACGCCCGGGCTCCCAGCCATGCTTCGCGCACACGGCTACCGCACGGCGTTCATCACCCCGGCCACGTTCGAGTTCGAACGCAAGGACCTCATCCTCGAAAACCTCGGCTTTGAGGAAATGCTAGGGGACGGCGACCACGACACGGACGGGTACACACCGAAAGCTTACTTCGGCTACGAGGACCGGATCACGCTCCCCACACTCGAACGCTGGCTCGACGACCCCGACCCGCGCCCGTTCTTCCTCAGCCTCCTCACGCTTTCGGCGCACCACCCCTACGACACACCGCCGGACTTCCCCCTCCGCAGGTACGTCCGCGACGATGAACTCAACGCCTACTACAACGCGATTCGTTACACCGATGTCTACCTCCGCGAGGTGTTTGCGCTCTTCCGCGACCGCGGCCTGCTCGACGAGACGCTCTTCGTAATAACTGGGGACCACGGGGAGGCCTTCGGTGAACACGGCGCACGCACACACGGCGATGTGCTCTGGGACGAGGTGCTCCATGTGCCGATGGTGCTCTTCGGCCCCGGTATCCCTGCAGGCGTCCGCGACGGAGAAGGGCGGCACCACATTGATGTCGTGCCCACCATTGCAGAATGGCTCGACTACGACCTCGTGGACGGGACACTACCTGGGCACTCGATGTTTGCGCCGCCGCCGCCTGGACGCCGTGTCTACCACACGATGAAGAGCGGCCGCAATGCCCTCGCCCTGCGTGTCGATGGAAAGAAATACATCTACTGGGGCCGCCGCCGCCCCATGATGGTCTTCGACACGATCGCCGACCCGTTCGAGCTGCGCAACATCGCCGACGAACTCCCTGAGGGCGAACGCCGCGCCGTCGAGGCCGAACTCGTCCGATGGCGCCACAGCGTCGAGTTGGCCTACGAAGAGGCCCGCGCCCTCGCTACCGAGAGTCAGAGCGTCACCTCGTCCTCGTAGCACCAGCCCCATGTCTCGCCGGGTTCAAGCGAGCGGATGATGGCGTGGCCGGTCGCCTCGTAGTGCTTCCTCGCGTGCTGGTTGGGCGACGAGTCGCAGCAGCCGACGTAGCCGCAGACCATGCAGATGCGGAGGTGCACCCACCAGTCGCCGGTCTTGAGGCAGTCCTCGCAGCCGTGGGCCGAGGGCTGGACTGGCCGGATCTGGTGGAGGTGTGAGCACGTCTTCGCGGCCTCAGGGTCGGGTTCCAGCGTGTACGTTCGCTCGGTGTCGATCCGCCGCCGCATCGACGGTGTAACCTGCGACGGCGTTGGGTACGGGTCCAGTGGTGTCGGTCCTACGTCGCCCCCGTCGTTGCCTGCTGAGCCCTCGCCCGGATCACTACGGAAGAGCGGCGCGAGGTGCTTGAACGCGTCCGTCGGCCCTTCGAGTGTGAGCGTGTTGCCGGGATGCAGCACCGTGCTAGGTCCGGGGTGCTCGTAGGTCGTCCCGTCCTGCACGACAGCGAGCGCCGTCACGTCGTGCTCGTCGAGGTGGAGCTCGTCGAGCGACCGCTCCGCGGCCATCGCGGTCTTGCGGATGGTGACCGTGCGCGTCATGTGGCCGGCCTCGTCGGTCACGACGGGCTCGACCGTCTCGGCATCGCGGTCGAAGGCCGCGTAGTTGCCCGCGCGGAGCGCTTCCTCTGCGTCCAGGATGCGATCCGGCTCGATCTGGTACTGACGCAAGACCTCCTCGAAGAGCGCCACGAGCGCTTCGAGGTCCTCGGCGATCACGCGGTCTACACCGCCCTCGTTCAGGTGGTGGATGTCCAGGTGCGTGCGCGTGCTCGCGATGATGCGGGTGGTCGGGCTGAGCACGCCCGCGACGGCGGCCACGCGGTGTGCCATCGCCGGGCCGTCGTCAGGGATGACGAGCAGCTTGGCACGGTCGAGGCCGAGCGCGTTGAGGATGTGCTGCTTCGAGTAGTCGCCGCGTAGCACGTGCAGACCCATGGCTTCGGCTTCGCGCGCACCCTCCGGCGAGAGCGTCGCCACGACGAACGGGACGCCCGAGCCGCGCAGCACCCGGACGAGCTTCCGGGCGGCTCCGCCGTAGCCCGCCACGATCACGTGGTCGTGGAGGTGCGCAAAGTGCGCGTCGTCGACGGTGGGCATCGGCGCCGCGGCGTCGCTGGCTGCGCCCATCTTGTCCCGAAGCTTGCCTTGCACGCGGCCTGCGAGCGCTACGAGGCCCGGCGTCGCGGCCATCATCAGAACCGTCGCGGCTATGAATGTCTGCGCACCGTCGGCCCCCATGCCTGCAGGGGTGAGCCCGACTTCGCGGCCAGCGCGCTCCAATACGAACGAGAACTCGCCCACCTGCGCCAGCGTCAGGCCGGTCGCCGCCGCTACCGGCAGGCTGTAGCCGAGCATCCGTACGCTCGCCATCGCGATCACGGCCTTCAGCAGCAGCAGCACCACCACGATGCCGAGCACGAGTGGCAGGTTCTGCACGAGGAAGCCGAGGTCGAGCAACATCCCGACGGAGACGAAGAACGTCGCCGAGAAGAGGATCTGGAGCGGCAGGATTTCGCCGAAGGCGTGCTCGGAAAATTTCGACTCGCTCACGACGAGGCCCGCGAGGAACGCACCTAGCGAGATCGACACGCCCGCGAGCCCGACGAGGTAGGCCGTCCCGAGGCAGATGCCGACAATCACGAGCAGAAACACCTCCGACGAGCACGTGCGCGCCACCGCTTCGAGGAGGGGCGGCATGAGCCGCTGCGCCACCACGAACACGAGCACGATCACACCGAGGGCCGTCCCGAGCGCCTGCGCGATGTCGAGCGGCCCGCCGCCCGCGCCCGCCAGCATCGGCACGAGCAGCACCATCACGATGATCGCAATGTCTTGGAAGATGAGCAGGCCCACCGACGCCTGCCCGGCCTCGGTGCCCGTCTCGTTGCGGTCGCCGAGCAGCTTCAGGACGATGGCCGTCGAGGAGAGCGCGACGAGGAAGCCCGTGAAGATGCCCACCTTCCAGTCGACGCCAAAGGGTAGCAGGATGAGCGTCACGGCTGCTGTCGTGAGTCCGACCTGCAGGCCTCCGCCGCCCACGATGAGCCGCCGGATCTTGGCGAGCTTCTCCAGGCTGAACTCGATGCCGATGGTGAAGAGCAGCAGCAGCACGCCGATCTCCGCCGTCGCGTCGACGAGCTCGATGTCCTTGACGAGTCCCAACTGGTTCGGCCCGATGATGACGCCCGCAATGAGAAAGCCCACGATGGGCACCAGCCCGATGCGCTTGGAGACGTAGGCGATGACGGCCCCCGCCAGCACCAGCGCGACGACTTCGGTGAGGTAGGCGGGCAGCGCACCGGCTGCGAAGACGGGGTAGGGCATGGGGTGAGGAGTTGGGGACCGGATGCCAGAGAATACCACCCCGGGTGGATTGTTCACGGGTCCTACCCGAAGTGGTTGGAGAGTGGGCCGGTGTCGCGGTGCGGCGGTGTCACCACGGGACTTGGCACGGGAAATCGGGCGCACAGCTTTTCACTGCCTCACTGCCTCACTCACCAACCCCTACCTTGTGACCTTTCGCCGCCGCGCGGCGGCTCTCCTCGCAAAACCACCCCTGCCCATGTCCGCGCCTCGGTCCAAGTCCGTGTTGGACGCCGCGTTCGTAGTCCGTGCCCAGAACGGCGACGAGATCGCCCGGTCTCGGCTGCTGCGCGCCCTGGAACCGATCCTCCGGGGCTTCTTCATCAAGCGCGCCGGCCACCGCGCCGAGATCGACGACCTCGTCCAGAACACCCTCGTGCGCGTCCACACCGGCCTCGGTGACCTCAACGACCCCGCCCGCCTCAAGGCGTTCGCGATGAAAGCGGCCTTCTTCGAACTGCAAGACCTCTACCGGGGCCGCTACACCGCCCGCGAGTCGTTGTTCGACCCTGACCTCCCCGGCCCCGCCAGCCCCGACACGACGGCGAGCACCGGACTTGGCCTCGACCTCGACCGAGCTCTCTCCGAACTGACCGACCACGCCCGCGAGATCATCGAGCTGCGTGAGCAGGGCTACCGCTACACCGAGATCGCCGAGACGCTTGGCACCACCGAGGCCGCCGTCAAGATGCAGGTCAAGCGCGCCTTCCAAAAGCTGCGCGATCTCCTCGCTGTTTTCGCGGTGATCCTCGCTGGCTCTGTGACGCTACCCAACCTGGGCGCGGCTCTCACAGGGCTGGCTTGACCTCGCACAACGCTCGCACAACGCAACCCCCGCGTCCCCGACTTCTCTCCCACGCCCAACGGGCTGCCAACCACGCTGACGCCGCCGACTCCGATGGCTTCTTCTCCGCTGTCTCCGGACACCCTCGCCCTCTACGATTCCCTCGCACCCGCCGAGCAGGCCACGCTCCGTGCTGCCCTGGCCGAGGACGCTAACCTCCGCGCGGCGTTCGATCGGTGGCGTGCCGTCCGTGCGGCCGTCCGCGCCGACCTCGACGCGGCGGTGCCCGACCGGCACCTGTTCGTGCTCTACGCGCTCGGCGAGGACGACCCCGCACTCTTGTCGGGCGACGAAGCAGCGCGCGTAGCCGCTGCCAAGGCCGATCTCGACGCCGTCGTGGAGCGGTATCCGGGCCTCCGCGCGGCCGTGCGCCGTGTCTGGGCCGACCGCATGGCGTTCGACGCGGCCTGGGACGAACTCGCCGAGGCATCCTTTGCCGAAGCCGCGATGGCTGACGTCCAGGCGGAAACGCCGACGAACTCAACGGTCAGCACGACCTCATCGTCTGATCCTGCCGTGAAGCGCCGCGCAGCGGATCGAGGTAGCCTCGGACGCGCGACGACGCTGCGTGGGGGCGCGCGGTGGGTCTGGCGTATCAGCGCCGCTGTGGCCGTGGCTGCGTTCGTGGCCGTGGCCATCTCGATTCTGGTGCGCGATAGCGGCTTTGACACGATCCAGACGGCGTCGGGCGTGACCCAAGTCATCGAGCTCGCGGATGGCTCGACGGTGGAACTGGCCGAGAACACGACGCTGATGGTGGCTGCGGCTGACAGCGACCGTTCGCCGCGCTACGTCCGGCTCCGCGCAGGCACCGCGCTCTTCGACGTGCGGGAGAGCTCCGAGCCGTTCATCGTGGAGACGACGCCAGCCCGCACGACCGTCCTGGGTACCGTGTTTACCGTCGAGACGACGGACGCGCAGACCGAGGTGACGCTGCTGAGCGGCGCCGTGGAACTCGTCTCGCGGGTGCAGCCGGGGCAGGCGGTGACGCTCGCGCCCGGCCAGCGCAGCGAGGTGGTCGGCGGCGATGCCCCGACGGCACCGGAGCGCGTGGACGCCCAACTGGCCGCCTCGTGGGCCCGCTACTTCTACTTCGAGCAGACGCCGCTCTCCGTAGCAGCGGCTGAGTTGAGTGCGCACTACAGCGTCGCCATCGACGTGGACGAGACGCTAGCTGCCGAGACGTTCACCTCCGCCGGTAGCCTGGAGCGCGCCATGCCCGTCGAAGACCTCCTCGACCTCTTGGCCCGCTCCCAAGGTGCCCGCGTCGAGGCCGTCGAGGGCGGCTATCGTCTCGTGCCGTAGGGCCGACGCAAGAAGGGTATAGCCGTTTCTTCGCCACAGTAGTCGGCGTCCCTCGCCATGAGTCCTGGGTAAGGGCCCTCATGGTCTGCAAGGCCTCGCATGGTTCGCGACGTGCTCCCGTTGGTCAGAGTATCCCGATGGGATCTCGGTGGCACACGCCCAGGAGCCACCGACACGGGACCAAAACGAACGCCCCCGACCGCCGCAGTGGCAGCCGGGGGCGCTGTGGTTTGAGGGGGCGTGAGCCCTAGTGCCTTAGCGCAGGCGGAAGGTCACTGGCAGCGAGAACTGCACCTTCACGGGGCGACCGCGCTGCATGCCGGGGCGGAACTTCAGATCGCGGACGCAGCGGAGCGCCTCGTCGTCCGTGCCGCCGCCGATGCCGCGCACGACCTGCGGGCTGACCACGTTGCCGCGCTCGTCCACGACGAACTGCACGAACACGCGGCCTTCGATGCCAGCGCGCTTGGCCATTTCCGGGTAGCGGATGCAGCCCTGGAGGGCCGCCATGCCCTCAGCCTCGTTCGGCAGCAGAACGGGCTGCTGCTCCACGATGCGGAAGATCTCCGGCTCTTCGGGCTCCGGCTCGGGCTCGTCCGCAGCCGGCGGGGGCGGCGGAGGCGGGGGCGGCGCATCGTTCAGGTCGAGGTCCATGTCGAGGTCGATCTCCTCGTCTTCGAGGAGTTCTTCGTCGGGGACTTCAACGGGGGACGGCGGCTTGGGTGGTGGCGGCGGCGTCTCGATCTGCTGCGTTTGCTCGATCTCCTCGATCTCGATGCGCTCCATCTCCATCTCGACGATCTCGAACTCCGCCTCGGCGCGGTACGGCGTGATGAAGGCCGCGAGCACGAGGCCGAGCGAGAGCAGCATGCCGATCTGAACCACGATCGGATACTGTTGCTTCAGGTCGGCTTCCGGGGCTTTGCGAAGGGCCATGGGATTCCTCTGGGCAGGTGGGCGAACGCGTTCCAAACGGATGGAGCGTCCAGGCTAGTCTTTTCGGGAATGGGAAAGGGGGCCGCCGCGTTCCGAAATCGGTCGGATCAGCACGTCGCGAGCGTGCACGAACCTACGGAGCGCGGGTCCCTTCAATCAAGCCAGACACGTCACGTGTCCGAAAGTTGCTCACGATGCTCGCGACGTCGCTCCCACCACAGCCAGTAGCCTACGCCGAGTACCATCCCGAGTCCGTCGGCCAGCGCGTCGTACGGGTCCGGCTTGCGCTCCCACGGTAGCATGCCCTGGTAGAGTTCGGTCCCGATGCCAAACACGATGCCGCCGACGAGGACCCAAGGCCATGCCTCTCGGGGCACCGCACGCATCCACAGTACCCCGAGCACGGCAAACAGCCCCAGGTGGGCCACCTTGTCGAACGAGAGCAAGTCGGGTGGTAGGTCCTGACCTGGAATCGAGAAGAGCGCAAGACACAGGAGCGTCCAGGCGAAGGCGAGGGATTTTGGATTTGAGATAGACGATTTTTGATTGGAGGACATGGTCGGACAGAATGGGCGGACCACCGCAAATCAGAAATCGAAAAGCACCTGCGGTAACAGGTTGACCAAGTCGCTCGCCTGCATCGAGCGCCCGTCCCGGCTGGCGGTGTAGCGGTCAGCGGCGGCAAGGCCGAGGTGGAGCGCGCAGACCGCAGCGTCTGCAGGCGTCGCGCCCTGCGCGAGAAGCCCGGCGATGCTACCTGCGAGCACGTCGCCCGAGCCTGCCGTGGCGAGTGCGCTGTTGACGGAGGCGGCGACAAACGTCGGGCCTGCCGGCTGCCCGATAACGCTCGGCGCGCCTTTGAGCAGCAACACCGCGTTCCAGGTAGCGGCCCACTCTGGTACGATCCACGTCTGGCGGTTCAGGTCGAGGTTGTCTGGATCCCCGCCCGACCCGGCGACGAGGCGGCGGAACTCGCCGAGATGGGGCGTGAGTACCCAGCGCGGCTCGTTATAGCGGTGGGCGATCTGCCAGATGCTCTCGTCAGCATCCGCAAGTGCGTTCAGGCCGTCCGCGTCGAGGACGATGGGCACGTCGGGGAAGTCGGTAGCGAGCGCGTCGAGCAGGCGATGGACGAGACGCACCGTCTCCGCGTCGCGTCCCAGGCCGGGGCCGATCAGCACCGACTTAGCCTTGTCGGCTCGTTCGAGGATCACGTCGAGCGCAGCTTCGGCGATGCCGCCGTCCTCCGTCGTAGGCAGGCCGAGCGTGGCGATGGGCGGGGCCTGTGCATCGATGGCGCGCTGTGCCTCCGGCGTGGTGGCGCACACAACGTAGCCGGCTCCAACCCGTGCCGCCGCCTCCGCTGCAAGTACCGCCGCGCCCGTGTAGCCGTTCGACCCCGCCACGACGAGCGCCATGCCGACCTCGTACTTGTGCGCGTCGTTCGCACGTCCGGGCACCGCTGCGCGCACGTAGGCATCCGTCGGGAGATACGCGCACCCCGGCATCCGCATCACCTCGTCCTCAATGTGCTTCGGAATGCCAATATCGACGGTTACGACATCGCCTGCGCAGACCTCGCCGTCGCCATGCAGGAGCCCCGTCTTTTGACGCCCCATCGTCACGGTGAGATCGGCGATGACAACGGCTTCGTCTTCTTCGACGCCCGTGTCGCTGTTGATGCCGGTGGGGATGTCGATCGATACCACCTTGGAGTACAGCACGCTCAGCGCCGCCATCGACTGGATGGGTTCCCGAAGCTCGCTGTTGACTCCGATGCCGAGGAGCGCGTCGATGGTGAGCTGGGGCCAGAACTTGTCTTCGATTAGGTGTCGCATGGCGGCTGCATCATGACTTTCATCTACATGGCGTAGTTCGAGCAAGCGTGTAGTGGAGGCAGCAAGGTGTTTCAGCAAGGCTAAGTTGAGCGCGGTCTCCGGGCTTGCGTTGTGCTCGGTGGCTGTCGTGAGGACGATGACCGACGCTCCCGCCTGGCTCAGGAGTCTTGCGACGGCTAACCCATCGCCGCCGTTGTTGCCCTTGCCCGCGAGGACAAGCACGTTCTTGTGCTTCATCGGCCCGTAGCGTTCCGCGATGGCACGCATGGCCCCGCGCGCTGCAGTCTCCATGAGCGTGAAGCCGGGGATGCCGAAGTCCTCCATCGTCGCGCGGTCGGCCTCACGCATGGCAGCAGTGGAGTAGACTGGTGTGCAGAGGTCGAGGTGGGGCATGAGCCTGCGCAGGTACGCTGTTACAAGTGGGTGTGAGCGATCACGCTCGGCTCCCCCCGCTTGTACGCCTGTGACGGCGCACAAGCTGTCCCCCTCAGGTTTGAGAGGGACAGTTTACTGGCGTGAACCTTCGGTTTGA
>JBCBEX010000098.1:0-15620 GCA_038528235.1 Bacteroidota bacterium | reverse complement strand
GAGCAGCGCGGCGATGGTGAAGAAGCCGAAGGTCTGTCCGAGGCGGCGGTCGGCGCGGTAGAGCTTGTCGAACTCAGCATCGAGGAAGCGCAGCTCCAACGGGTAGGACGTGAATTGTGCCGCGGCGGCGTGGAGCCGGTCGAGTGTGGTGGGTAGGTCGCCGGGCTGCACGCGCGCTGCAAAGGTGGTTAGCCCGTCGGGCTGCAGCCGCAGCAACAGCGGCGCGATGGGCAGGTGCATCGAGTGCTGGTGGAAGTCACGGATCACCCCAACGATGCGCTGCTCCTCACTGCCGATCCACCGCCCAATCGCCTGCTGCGGCGTCCAGCCCAGGGCCTGCACCGCCGTCTCGTTGACCAGCACGGCCCCCAGCGAATCACTGGCGAGGTCGCGCGAGAACGAGCGCCCTGCGACCAGGTCGATCCCAAACACATCGAGAATCTCGTAGTCGGTGATCGTTTGGTAGAACTGTAGCTGGACGTCCTCGTCCCCCACGTGTCCGTCCCACGCCGCGATGGACGTACTCGACGAGATGCTGGTGGGCAGGCCCTGCATGGCCGTGACGGCTGTCACGCTAGCATCGTCCAGCCAGGCGTCGCGGACCGGCGGGTAGAGGCCGCTCAACGTCCAGTGCGGCAGTTGCATCGTGACCACGTTCTCGCGCTCGTAGCCCGGGTCGCTCTGCGACACGAACTGGAGCTGCTGGAACACCACCAGGCTGCCCACCACCAGCACGATGGACGCCGCATACTGTCCGACAATGAGCACCCGCTGCAGCATCGGCCGCGACCGGCTTCCGCGCACGGTGCCTTTGAGCACCTGCATCGGCTCCAGCCGCGCCATGAAGAGCGCCGGGTAGCTGCCCGCCACCACGCCGACGGTGAGCACGAGCAGCGCGAGGCCGGGCACGAGCCCGCCGCTGGCGTAGTCGATGGCGAGGGGCCGTTCGACGAGGTCGCCGAAGGTCGGAAGCAGGGCGTGTACGAGGCCGAGGGCCAGTACGAGGGCGAGGGCGGTCATGAGGATCGACTCGCCGAGGAACTGCGCTACGATCTGGGCGCGCCGTCCGCCGATGGCCTTGCGCACGCCCACTTCCTGGGCGCGCTTGATCGACCGCGCGACGGCGAGGTTGGTGTAGTTGACGCACGCCAGCAGCAGGATCACCACGCCGATGATGGCATAGAGCGCCACCGTGCGCGCGTCGCCGCGCGTGCCGAGGTCGTAGCTTAGCTCTGCGTCGAGGTGGAGGGCGAGCAGCGGCTGAAGGGTGTACTGCACCCGCTGCGCAGACGGTGGCTGCTCCTCGGGGTCGGTGTAGCGGTAGCGGTCGAGGAACGCGGGCATCTGCGCGTGGAATGCATCGGCGTCGGCGCCCTCGGCGAGCCGTACGAAGGTGTTCCACCCGCTCATGCTCCACTGGTCGAGGTTGCTCGTGAACGTGCCGTCGTCCACGAGTGTAGCCACGTAGGTGAAGCCGAACGAGCTCGTCTCTGGAGGGGCTGCGACGAGGCCTGTGACCGTAAAGTCGGTGTCGTCCCGCAGGCGCACGGTCTGGCCGAGGACAGCCTGGTCGGCGAGGGCCTCATCGCCGAAGAGCTTGGTGGCGAGGGGTATGGTCAGCACGAGGGAGCGCGGTGCCGCGAGCGCCGTGGCGGCCTCGCCCTGGACGAGTGGAATGCCAAACACTTCGAAAAAAGATGGGTCAGCCTTGAAGCCATACTGGACGTAGTGCGCCTCGCCATAGCTGAGGAGCGCCTCGTCCTCAGTCAGCGCCGTCGCGGCCTCGACCTCCGGGAAGTCTGCCACCAACGTCTGCGCGAGCGGCGCAGGGGTAGCTGGGAACCGCCGCGTGCCCATGAACGCCCGCGGCATCACCTGCTCGACACGGTAGAGCCGGTCGGCCTCGGGGTGGTGGCGGTCGAACGACCACTCGTGCTCCACGAAGACCGCGATGAGCACAAAGCAGGCGAGCCCAAGGGCCAGCCCGAGCACGTTGATGACGGCGTAGCCGGTCTGGCGCCGCAGCGTGCGGAGGGCAACGAGGAAGTAGCTCGTGAGCATGGGGGCGTGGGTTCAGCGACGCAGGCTAGAGGAGAGCCAGGCGGGGCCTTCCGGTCAAGACGCCCGCCGTGGAGGTTGGGAGCCGCTACGCAAGAGCCGAACCAAGCGGGTCTACCTCGCCTGCACTGCGAGATGGGCACCGAGAGTGCGCGAAATCGCACAGCCGTTGGGCGCTCGCAGGCCGAGGGTCCGGGTTTACTGTCCCAGCGTTATTCGTAGCGCAGCGCTCGCACCGGGTCCATATGCGCCGCCCGCCACGCCAGCGCTCCCGTGGCCAGCAGCGCCACCGCGAGTGCCGCGAGGCCCGCCACGAGCACCGTGCCCACACCGACCTCCGCGCGGTAGGCGAAGCTCTCCAGCCAACGCTGGAGGCCCCACCACGCCAGTGGGGCCGCCACCACGAACGCGACCGCCACGAGCAGCGCGAAGTCGCGCGTGAGCAAGCGCAGGATGCTCGCCACGGAGGCGCCGAGCACCTTGCGCACGCCGATCTCCTTCGTCCGACGCTGCGCGGTGAAGGCGGCCAGGCCGACGAGCCCGAGGCCAGCGACGAAGATGGCGAGCCCGGCGAAGACGCCGAGGATGCGGCCCAGACGCACCTCCGACCGATACATCTGCTCGTAGTACTCATCAACGAACGTGGTTTCGAACGGTGCGTCGGGTGCGAGCGTGGTCCAGGTCGCTTCGAGCTCCCCCATGGTAACGAGGAGGTCTCGCGTGTCGAGCTTGAGGAGCAGCCCGGTGTGGTCGGGCCTGGGGTTATCTGGGCGGGGATCGCCGAAGCGGATGCCCGCCGGTTCGATGACATCGTGCATGGAGCCGAAGTGGAAATCCTCCACGACGCCCACGATCTGGCTGCCCTCCGCGACCCAGTTCATCGTCTTGCCGAGCGCGGCGGGCACGGCGGCGTCGCCCTCGGCCCAGCCTAGCTCGCGCGCAGCGGCTTCGTTGAGAACGACAGCGTTCGTCGCGTCGGTGGCGATGTCGGGGTCAAGGAAGCGCCCGGCGGCGAGGTCGAGCCCTAGCACGTCGGCGTAGTCGGCGTCAGCAAAAACGACCCACAGCGACGTGAAGGGGGCCCCGTCCTCGGGCGTGGGCTGCCCTTCGAGGTCCCCCGCGGAGTACATCCCCCAGTAGTTGCCCGGTGCCGCCCCCGTGGCGCTCGCCACGCGCACGGCAGGATGCTGCAGAAACGCGGCCTTCGCGGCCTCAGACTGCTCCGCGAGGTCGTCTAGTTCGACGTGGAGCACCCGCTCGCCGTCGAAGCCAAGGTCGGCCGTCTGGACGTAGCGGAGCTGCTTCACGATGCCTGCCACGCCTACGAGCAGCGCCACCGTCACCGCAAACTGTGCAACCACGAGCACCTTGCGCAGGCCCGCGCTGCCGCCCTGCGGCGCGCCCCCGGCGCGAAGCACCTCCATCGGTCGCTGCCGCGCGAGCACGAACGCGGGGTAGGCTCCGGCGAGCAGCCCCGTGCCGAGCGCTAGCGCCAGCATCAGCGGCAGCGTGGCACCGCTGAGGAGGAGGCCCGTGCCGAGGTCGGTCCCGAAGAGTGCGTTGAAGCCCGGCAGCGCCGCCGTCACCAGCACCACCGCCAACACAAACGCCGCTGCACTCACCAGCAGCGCTTCGCCGAGAAACTGCCCGGCGAGCTGCCCTCGCCCCGCGCCGATGGCCTTGCGCACGCCCACCTCGCGGGTCCGGTCCGCGGCCTGCGCGGTCGCCAGGTTCGTGTAGTTCACGACCGCGATGAGCAGCACCAGCAGCGCGATGCTACCGAAGAGCGCGAGGTAGCGTGCGTCGCCCCGCAACCCATCGGATCGGTAGAAGTCGGAGAAGTAGAAGTCCGTGAGCGGGATGGCGTGGAAATTAACCGTGCGGTTGGCGCGCTCGTTGTAGACGTCCGCGGCGAAGCGGTCGAGGGCCGCGCTGAGCTGCGCCTGGGTCACGCCCGGCTGGAGCCGGACGAACGCCCCACCGCTCAGGTGCATCGTCCACATGTCGGGGTCGGTGAGTACGCCGCCCGGCGTCGCAACGGAAACCAGCAGGTCGAACGTGATCGACGACGTGCGCGGGACCTCGACGACGGCGACCACGGTGAGGTCACGCGGCTCGGACGTGCCGCTGAAGAGGTCAGGCGTCACGTCGATCGAGACCGTCTGGCCAATGGGGTCCGCCTGTCCGAAGTAGCGCTGCGCGGCCTGCTCGGAGAGGACGGCCTGGTTGGGGGCGTCGAGCGCCGTGGTGAGGTCGCCGGCCACGCGCGGGAAGTCGAACACCTCGAAGAAGCCCGGCTCGACGTAGCGCCGCCGCTGGTCGTCGAAGCGGTCGTCGGCGACGCGCACCTGCACCCGGGCAGCGTACTCCCGGACGGCCGCCGCCACCTCGGGCACGTGCTCGGCCATGAGGCTGGTCACCGGGGGCGCGTGCACCATGCTGTAGTACGTCTCGCCGCTGCGCTCGCCCACCGTGCCGACGGCGTAGATCTGCTCCACGTCGGCGTGGAAGCGGTCGAAGGCGAGTTCGTCACGGACGTAGAGGCCGAGCAGGAAAAAGCACGCCAGGCCGACGGCCAGCCCAAATACGTTGAGTCCGGCGTAGCCCTTGCGACGACGAAGGCTTCGGAAGGCGACGAGGAGGTAGTTCTTGAGCATGGGTCGTAGGTCAAAAGTCATAGGTCCCAGGTCGCCGGGATCTCAGACTTGGCAGCTGTGACCCTGGACCTGCGACGCCGCAGGGCGGCCTATTCGTAGCGCAACGCCTTCACGGGATCGAGCGTGGCCGCGCGGAGGGCATGGACGCTCACCGTCAGCAGCGCGACGCCGAGGGTGAGCCCGCCCGCAAGCACGAACATGCCCGGCCCGAGGTCGATGCGGGTGGCGAAGTCCTGGAGCCACTGCCCGGCGAGCAGGTACGCCAGCGGGGCCGCCAGCACGAAGGCGATTCCGACGAGCGCCGCCAGGTCGCGCGCGAGCAGCACCACGATCTGCGCAGCCGATGCCCCGAGCACCTTGCGCACGCCGACCTCCTTCCGACGCTGCGTGGCGATCAGCGCGGCGAGCCCGAACAGCCCGAGGCACGCGATCAGCACGGCCAGCGCACTTCCAATTCCCACGATCCGCCCGAGGCGCTCTTCGGCGCGGTACTGCTGGTCGAGCGCGTCGTCGACGAACACGAATTCGAACGGGCGGTCGGGCATCGCCGCCGTCCAGACCCGCTCGATCGTCGCCATCGCTTCGGGCAGCGGGCCGGGGCCGAGGCGCACGAGCACGTCGAGGGAGGGCGAACTGGCAAAGCCGACGTTCTCCAGTCCGTCGAATAGCGGCCGCGCGTTGGTCACGAGCAAGAGCGGCTCAACTGTGCTGTGGAGCGAGGCGAAGTGGAAATCCTCCGTCACCCCAGCTACAGTGAAGGCACTGAACGGGTCGGGGAGCGGCTGCCCAACAGCTACGCCCTCGTAGGCCGCGACGAAGGCCTCGTTGACGACGGCCTGCTGCGCCGCCAGCGCCGTCTCTTCGGCGAAGCCGGGACCCTCCGCGAGCGCGATCTGCATTGTCTCCGTGAACGACGGGACGACGAAGCTGAAGCGGAAGGTGCGGTAGCGGCCCGCAGCGTCCGTGAAGCCGCCTTCTGCCCAGTCCGGTCCGCCGAACGAGAAGGCCGCCGCGCTCGCGGCGTTGACGGCACTTTCCTGTTCGAGGGCACCGAGGAGGGGGGCGAGCGGTTCCAAACCAGCGCGGAAGTCCGACGCGTCGGGCAGCGCGACGACGCGGTCGCTGTCGTAGCCGAGGTTAGTGGACTGCAGGTGACGGAGCTGCTGCGCGATCACGAGCGTGCCCGCGAGCAGTCCGATCGAGAGGGTGAACTGGAGGGTGACGAGGCCGCGCTGGAGCCCGGGCCGCGTCCCCAGCCGCAGCCGTCCGCGCAGCACCTCGACCGGGCGCCACCGCGAGAGCACGAGGGCCGGGTAGCTCCCCGCTACGAGCGCTACGAGGGCGACGAGCACTACCGCGCCGAGCACGAGTGCCGCGTCGGGCCGAAGCGAGAGGGTGCGCCCGGCGATGTCGTTGAACGTCGGCAGGGCGAACGTGGCGATGCTGAATCCCGCCACGAGCGCCAGGCCGGTCATCAGCGCGGCCTCGCCCCAGAACTGCCCCATGAGCTGCCCGCGATGCGCGCCAAGCACCTTGCGCACGCCGACCTCGCGCGTCCGCTCCATGCTCCGCCCGACGGCGAGCGTCGTGAAGTTGATGCAGGCGATGAGGAGCACGAGGAGGGCAATCACCCCGAGGATGACGGCATAGCGCGGGTCGCTCACCGGCGCCATGCCGACCGGAAGGTCGGGGTTGAGGTGAATGTCGAGCATCGGCTGGAGCCCAACCGTGTACGTTCCCTCGAAGTCAGGCCCGAGCGCCGTCGCGATGACGGGCGGCAGCAGCGCCTCGACCTCGCTGGGCGCCGCGCCGTCGCGCAGGAGCACGTACGTCTCGGAGCTGACGTTGAACCAACTCTGAAGCTGCCGCTCGCTCACCAAACCCGCCGTCTGGCTGAAGGGGAGGAGCACGTCGAACCGCACGCTCGAGGTCTCCGGCAGGTCCGTAGTGACCGCGACCACCGTGCAGGTCCGCTCCTCGTCGTCCAGCCGCATCGTGAGCGATCGACCGACGGGATCGACCTCGCCGAAGTGTCGCTGTGCCGTCGTCTCGGTGAGCACCACGCCGTCGTGCTGCGCAAGGCGCGTGGCGCTGCCCGCGACGAGGGGGAACGAGAAGATGTCGAAGAACGCCGAGTCGACGAAGAGCGCGGCCTCGTTCGCTGTCTCGCCGTCCTGCACGACGGTAACCGGGAACGGCAGCAAGCGGGTGAACGCCTCGACCTCGGGCACCTCGGCGGCGAGCGTTGGACCGAGCGGCAGCGGGGTGACGGTGTTCGTGAACTGCTCGTCCGGCCCATAGTCTTCGTGCACCCAAGCGCGCACGATCCGCTCGGCGTTGTCGTGGAAGCGGTCGAACGTCAACTCGCTGCGGACGAACAGCCCGGCGAGCAGGCACCCGGCAATCCCAATCGCCAGGCCCGACACGTTGATGAAGGCATAGCCCTTCCGTCGGCGGAGGCTCCGAAGCGCAACGAGGAGGTAGTTCTTCAGCATGAGGGTGCGGGTTTTAGGTCAAGGGTCGTAGGTCGAGTCGCTCCCAGACAGACGACCTGGGACCTGCGACGCCGCGAAGCGGCCTACTCGTAGCGCAGCGATTTCACGGGATCGGCGGTGGCCGCGCGCCACGCTTGGATGCCGACGGTGAGGGTGGCAAGAAGCAGTGCACTGCTACCAGCGAGGAGGAACGGCGCCACGCCGAGGTCGGCGCGGTAGGCGAAGCCGCCGAGCCAGCGCTCCGCGCCCAGGTAGGCGAGCGGGAATGCCACGCCACACGCCACGACGACCAGCGCCACAAACTCGCGCGAGAGCAGCGCCACCACGCCCGGCACGGACGCGCCGAGCACCTTGCGCACGCCCACCTCCTTGCGCCGACGCTCGGCCGCATAGGCCGCCAGACCGAAGAGTCCGAGGCTGGCCACGAAGGCCGCCACCAGCGCGAACAGGTTGGCCAACGTCCCGATCCGGCGCTCGGACTCGTACATCCGCCCGAAGCGCTCGTCGAGGAAGGCGTAGTCAAACGGTACGCCGGGGCTGAACTCGGCGAAGGTGCGCTCTAGCCCCGCGAGGGCCTCGGCCGTCTGGCCTGGCGCGAGCCGCACCGCCAGCATGCGAGCCTGCTCCAGGTTCGCGTCCAGCAGCATGATCGTCGGCTCGATGGGCGCGTAGAGCGAGGTCATGTGGAAGTCCTCCACCATGCCGACGATCTCGCCCTCGTAGCCCCAGAACGCGAGCCCCTCGCCCACGGGGTCGTCCGTTTCCATGAGCCGCGCCATCGCCTCGTTGACGACGAAGTTGGTCGTGTCGGCCCCGAACGCGCGCGAGAACGGCCGGCCTGACACCACCTCCATCCGCATCGTCTCGATGAAGTCGTAGTTCGCCTGGATGACGAAAAAGTTGAGCTGCGCCTCCGGGTCCTTGCCCTCCCACGTCGGGTCCGAGGTCGAGTTGCCGACCGAGAGCGGGTCCTGGTTAGTCGACGTGACGGTCTCGATGCCCGGCTGGGCGAGGAGGGCCTGGCGGAAGGCGTCGTACTGGTCGCGCGCGCCGCCTTCGAGCGTCATCATGACGACGTTGTCGCGGTCGAGGCCGAGGTTTTTCGTCTGGATGTAGTCGATCTGGCGGTAGACGACGAGCGTCCCGACGATGAGCAGGATGGACGCCGCGAACTGGCCGACGACGAGCACCTTGCGCAGCAGCCCACCGCTGGCGACGCCCCCGCTGCCGCGTAGCACGCCCGCCGGGCTGTAGCGCGACAGCACGAGCGCCGGGTAGCTCCCGGCTAGCAAGCCCGCGGCCACCGCTACGCCGCCGAAGAGCGTCCACATGCCGGGCCCGAGCGTGCCGAGCGTGAAGGTCTTGCCCGCGACCTCGCCGAAGACCGGGAGCAGCGACACGAGCGCCACCAGTGCCAATGCCGCAGCGACGAGGGCCACCAGCACGGCCTCGCCGAGGAACTGCGCGGCCAGCCCCCAGCGCGTCGCGCCGAGCGTCTTGCGAACGCTGATCTCTCGCGCTCGCTGTGCCGCACGCGCCGTCGCCAGGTTCATGAAGTTGATGCACGCGATCAGCACCAGAAAGAATGCGACCACGCCAAACGCGCGGACGTACTCGATGCGCCCGCCCGCTTGCATGCCATCCTCGAACGTCCCGCGGAGGTGGTAGTCGCCGAAGGGGTAGAGGAACAGGTCGGCGCCGGTGAAGTCGGCGTTGTTCATGATCAGGTCGCGGACCTTGTCGTTGACGGTAGCGAGGTCCGCCCCGTCGGCAAGGCGGACGAACAGCTGCGCGCCGCTGTTGCCCCAGTGGTCCATCCACGTGTTGCGGGCGTAGTACTCCTCGAACGGCAGCACCCAGTCGAAGTCGAGCTGGGAGTACGACGGCACAGGGGCCGCCACGCCCGTCACGCGCGCGTCGTGGCGGTCGTCGACGCGGACGGTGCGGCCGAGCACGGCCTCGAAGTCGTCCGTCTCGAAGAGCGACTGCGCTAGCCGCTCCGAGATCACGATCCCATCCGGTGCGTCGAGCGCGGTCGCAGGGTCGCCGGCCACCAGCGGAAAGGTGAACATCTCGAAGAACGCCTCCTCCGCCCAATAGCCGCGCTCCCGGAAGGCGCGCCCCTCGTGGCTGAGGACGATCTCATTCGGAAACGTCACCATCTCGGCATCCTTGACCTCGGGATATTCCGCTTCTAAGACCGCCGCTGCCGGATAGGTGATCGCGCGCGAAGTCTCGACGGTACCGTTGCTGTAGGAGACGTGGCGCATCGCCATGTACAGCCGGTCGCCGTCCTCGTGGAAGCGGTCATGGCGCAGTTCGTCCTGCACCCAAAGCAGGATGAGGAACGCGCCGAGCAGCCCGACGGCCAGGCCGAGCACGTTGAGCACCGTGTAGCCTTTTTGGCGCCGGAAGAAGCGCAGCGCGGTGAGGAAGTAGTTCTGAAGCACAGGGTCGATGGTGAGGAGGCGATGGTCAGGAGGCGATGGGCAGGGAGCACGGGGAGTTCGGGGCCGACGCATGCCCCATGACTCTCGCCGTCATTCGTAACGCAGCGCGTTGATGGGGTCGGTCGTGGCGGCGCGGAGCGACTGGCTCGTGACCGTGAGGAGCGCCACGCCCAGCGCGAGGCCGCCCGCGAGGAGGAAGACGAGCACGCCCACGTCGGTCCGGTAGGCAAAGTCCGCGAGCCACCGGCTCATGCCATACCACACGATGGGCACAGCGACGGCAAAGCCGACCGCCACGAGCACGAGGAAGTCCTTCGCCAGCAGTGTCACCAGGCCTGGAACGGAGGCGCCGAGCACCTTGCGCACGCCGATCTCCTTCGTCCGCTGCGCCGCGGTGAAGCTGGCCAGCCCGAAGAGCCCGAGGCACGCGATGAAGATGGCCAGCACGGCGAACACAGCGAACACCTGCCCGAACCGCGTCTCGGCGCGGTACTGCGCGTCGAAGGTCTCGTCGACGAAGTAGTAGGAGAATGGGCGGTGGGGCACAGCGGCCTGCCACAGGTCGTCGATCGAGGCGATGGTGGCGGGGAGGTCGTCGGTCTTCAGGCGCAGTGTGAAGCGGGTGATCCGGTTCTCGATGCGGAGGCCGAGCGTCGGGATCTCCGAGCGCAGCCCGTAGGGGTGGAAGTCCTCCACGATGCCGATGATGGTCCCGCCGCGCCCCCAGAAGCCCGCCGACTTGCCCACGGCGTCAGCCACGTCGGCATAGCCGAATTCGCGCGCGGCCGTCTCGTTGAGGAGGTACGCCTCCGACGAGTCCGTGCTGAAGGCAGAGTCGAAGCCGCGCCCCGCGACGATGTCGAGGTCCATCACGTCCAGGAAGTCGAAGTCGACCATGTAGAGGTCCACTGAGACGTTCTGCGCGGTGCCGTCGGGGCCTTCCACGGCACCGCCCGCGCTCGGCGAGCCGTAGCCAGGGAGCGTCTGCGAGCCCGTCGCTTCGGCCACGCCGGGCAGCGCGACGAGCTGCGCCTTGAGGGCGTCGTACTGGGCGAGCACCTGCTCGTCGCCGCCGAAGGGCACCTCCAGGAGGCGTCCCTCCTCAGTGTTGGCCGCGAAGCCGAGATCGCGCTCTTGCATGAAGGCGAGCTGGCGGAAGACAACAGCCGTCGCGGCGATGAGCGCAATCGAGATGGCGAACTGCACCACCACGAGGCCCTTGCGCAGCGCAGCGCCGCTCGCCGACGTGCGGAACGTGCCCTTGAGCACGGCCGCCGGATGAAAGCGCGTCAGCACGAACGCCGGATAGGTCCCGGCGAGGACGCCCACGGCCAGCGCCGTGCCGAGGAGCAGCGTCAGCAGGCCCCACGTCGGCAGCCCGAGCGTGGCGAGGCTCAGCGTCTTCTCGGTCAGGCGCTCAAACGCGGGCAAGACGGCCTGCACGAGCAGCAGGGCCAGCACCATCGAAGCCGTGGTCAGCATCACCGCCTCGGCGAGGAACTGCAGCGCGAGACTGGTGCGCGTCCCGCCGACCGTCTTGCGGACGCCGACTTCTTTCGCGCGCTCCATGCTGCGCGCCGTGGACAGGTTGGCGAAGTTGATGCAGGCGATCAGCACCAGGAAGAGCGCGATCACGCCGAAGAGGTAGATGTTCGCCAGGCTCCCGTGCGGCACGCCGTCGCGCTTGGAAGTGAGATACATCGTCTCCAGCGGCTCTAGGTGGAACACCAGCGACGAGCCGAACTCCGCGCCGCGCTCCCGGGCGTAGCGGTTGAACATCTCGACCATGTTGGCCTCCATGGCCTTCTGCGTCACGCCCTCCTGCAGCAGCACGTAGGTCTGGAAGTTGGTCGCGTACCAGTTGCCCCACATCCAGTCCGGACCGTTCTGCTCCAGCGTGATCATCGACACGAGGCCGTCGGCCTGGACCGACGAGGTTTCGGGCGGCGCCTCGACGACGCCCGTGACGGTGAGCGAGACGCCCTCGTTGCCCACAAGTTCATTGGTGGCCATCGTCTCGCCGACAACGTCGGTGCGGTCGAAGTACTTGAGCGCCATCGCCTCTGTGAGCACGATCGTGAGCGGCTCGGCGAGGGCCGTGGCGGGGTCGCCGTGGAGGAACGGGAAGTCAAAGACCGCAAAGAGGTCGGCGTCGGCATAGGCGAGGTTGCCCTCCTCAAACTGCCGGTCGCCGACGCGCAGCACGTTGCCGGTGCTGGTCAGCCGGACGGCCTGCTCCACCTCGGGATAGTCCTCTTCCAGCGTCGGACCGAGGATGCCCTGCGTGAAGCCGTTCTCGGCAACACGCCCGTCGGTGATGTAGTCCACGACCACGCGGTAGGTGCGGTCGCCGTTGGTGTGGAAGCGGTCGAAGGAGCGCTCGTGTTGGATCCAGAGCGCGATGAGCAGCGCCCCGGCGAGCCCAAGCGCGAGACCGGCGACGTTGAGGGCGGTGGTGCCTTTGCGGCGCAGCAGCGCGCGCCATGCAACTTTGAGGGTGGTGCGGAGCATCGATAGGGCGGGGCAGACGAGATGAGCGTGACGTGCATGCTCGCGGACACAACCCATGCGCCAAGCCGCGAAACACCAAGCGGAGCCTCCGTTCAAACCTGCAACTGTGCGATGGCGCACACCGGCTGGGCGGTTTGACGGCGGCAAAGCACGGCGTCGCTCGGTGGTGGACGCCTCCGTCAGGCCGCTCGAACGGCCCGAGCTACCTCGGCGCCCCAGTGCGCGTAGATCTGGGGGCCGGGGTGGAATCCGTCCGAGGCCATGAGGTCGCCCATCCGCTCGGCCCAGTCCGGCGGCACGGCGTCGCCTTCGGTCATCGCGACGTAGGTCACGCCGGGCTCGCCGTCGGTCCACAGCCGCAAGGCCGCGTCGAAGCGCCGCGCGAGGGTGCCGAGGTACCACCGGAGCGGCTGCGGCAACGCCGGAAACGCGTGCACAGGCGGGAGGCCCGAGACGATGTGGTGCCGCACGCCGAAGCGGGTGCGCAGCACGGCCGCGAGCGCCTGCTGCTGGTCGAGCCAGTCGCGCAGCGCCACGCCCGCCGTGACATCATTGACGCCGAGCGCGGAGAGGGCCACGTCGAACGCGGCCGGCTCTGTGCCGCGCAGCTTCTTGAGCGTGCCCGCCGTCGTCGCACCAGTGCGGGCGATGAGCCGAAACTCGACGGCCACGTCCTCGGCGAGCGCCGCCACCGTCTGCCCGAGTAGCGCCTCGTCCTGCGACGGCGCGCCCACGCCCGCCGCCGAAGAGTCACCCACGACGAGTAGCCGAAGCGGCAGACCCTGACCAACCGTACCTGTCCGGTCGCCTGGCGGCTCGGGGAGCTTGAGCGCGACCCGCCGCACGCGCTTCCCTTGCGCGAGGAGGAGAGGACCGAGTAGGACTTTCGCGAGGGCGAGCATCGGCTCAGTCAAAGCGAACCGTCTCGCCCGTCTGCACCGAACGGAGCGCCGCGTCGAGGATCTCCATCACGATCAGGTTGGTCGGCAGCGACGAGAGGTCGGTGCCGGGCTCGACCTCGCCCCGGACGACGGCCGCGAGGTAGGCGAACGGGTCGTCGTGCGGCACCGGCAGCGGCGCGACGGTGGAGCGCGTCTCGGCGTCCTCACCCTTCAGGCGCACGCGGAGCGTGGTCGCGTCGTCGGCGTGCGCGAAGCCGGTGCGGCCGTAGACCTCCATGTCCTTGCGGTTGAACGGCCAGTTCCACGACGCCTGCACGATGGCCTGGGCCTCCGGATAGGTGAGGATGATCGTCGCCTCGTCGTCGACGAGCGGGTAGACGTCGGGCTTGATCTGCTGCGTGACGGCCGTCACCGACGTGGGCCGCTGGCCGTCGAGGAGCCACGTGGCGAGGCCCGCGCCGTAGCAGCCGAAGTCGAACAGCGCCCCCGCGCCGTTGAACTCGGGGTCGATCAGCCAATCGAGGAACTCTGCGTTGACACCGATCTCCTGCGGACCCTGGTGGCCGTCGTGCACGACGATCTTGCGCAGCGGGCCAAGGTCGCCCGCGTCGACGCGGCGCTGCGTCTCGTGGACGCTCGGGTACCACGTCGTCTCGTAGTTGGTGAGCAGGTGGATGCCCGCGACCTCGGCGGCCTCGGCCATGGCGTAGGCGTCGTCGAGGCTGATCGCGAGCGGCTTCTCTACCATCACGTGGACGCCCCGCGCGGCGGCAGCCTCGACCACGGCGCGGTGGTCCTTGATCGTCGTGAAGACGGTCAGCGCCTCGGGCTGGGCGGCATCGAGCATCGCGTCGAGGTCGTCGTAGACGAGGTCCATCGCGTAGGCGTGCTGCTCGGCGTAGCGCTCGGCGAGGTCGCGGTTGGGCTCCACGATGCCGACGATCTCGATGTCGCCGCGGTCCTCCCGGCCGAGGATCCGGTGGACGTGCGTGTGGACGAGCCCGACGACGCCCACCCGGACGGGCTGAGGTTCGTCGGGCGACGCCTCCTCGGCCGTGGGCTGCCCGTGCGCGGGATGGGACAGAGCGAGGAGGAACACCGCGAACGAGAGGGCAACGAGTAGGCGCATGAAAACGGGCGGGCGAGGAGACAGGCGCGGCAAGATAGACCGACAGCAGCTAGCGCCTCGACGCAGCGGGTGCACGCCCGAGCCGATCTTGCGGCGCTGCCCCCTCAACCCGCTCCTACCCGCCGTGCACCGCTGCGCCTTCCTCACTATGGCCGACCCCACCGGCTTCGTCATCGACGACGACCTCGCCGTGGCGCCGCTCGCCGCCCTCGGCTGGCACGTCGACCGCGTACCGTGGACGGCCGAAGTCGATTGGGACGCCTACCACCTTGTCATTATCCGCTCGCCGTGGGACTACCAGCACCACGCCGAGGCCTTCCTCGCCGTGCTCGCCGAGATCGAGGCGTCGGCGGCGCGGCTCGAGAACCCGCTCTCGCTCGTCCGCTGGAACCTGGAGAAGGGCTACCTCCGTGACCTCGAAGCGGACGGCCTCGCCATCGTACCGACGGCGTGGTCGCAGGGGCTCGACAGCAAACTCGGCGGCGCGCTCGATGGCTATTTCGACGCCTTCGGCACCGACCAACTCATCGTCAAGCCCACCGTCAGCGCCAACGCCGACGACACGTTCTGGCTCACGCGGCCCCTCGACGCCGCGACGCGCACGATGCTCGCAGCCACGTTCGCGGACCGTGCCTGCATGGTGCAGCCGTTCGTGCCCGCCGTGCTCTCCGAGGGCGAGTTCTCGCTGTTCTATTTCGCCGGAGCCTACAGCCACACGATCCTGAAGACGCCGAAGCCGAAGGATTTCCGCGTCCAGGAAGAGCACGGCGGCCTCATCCGTGCCATTCGCCCCGAGCCCGCCCTCCGCGAGCAAGCCGACGCCGTCATGGCAACGCTCTCGCCCGCGCCGCTTTATGCCCGCGTCGACTTCGTGCGGATGCCGGACGGCACCTTCGCCGTGATGGAAGTCGAACTGATCGAGCCAGCGCTCTACCTCCGCATGGACGCCGACGCTCCCGAGCGCTTCGCCCACGCCGTCGATGCCTGGATGAGCGGTTAAATGCTTGGATGAGCGGTTAAGCTGTCTGGAGCACGTCGCGCGACTGCCACTCGATAAAACCCAGACCGCCGACGTAGACCGCCTCGCCGAGCAGGTGCAGCAGGCCCGTCGGCCCGATGGTGGCGCGGTATACGACCACGAGCGCGACGCAGACGAGCGGCCATGCCATGTTGGCGCTCGCAAGTAGGGTCAGCAGCGGCCTCGGCCGCACCGCACGCCGGGCCAGCGAAAGCGAGAACGACCCGTACACGAGGTTCATCACCCCGGTGAAGAGCAGCACGCTACGCGGCAAGCCGTGCAGGGCGGCTAGCCACCCACTCAGCGCGAGCACCAGCACGCCCGCGACCAGTGCCCCACTGCAGTCGATCCAGAGCACGTTGCGGCGCCAGGTCATCGGGCGGGTTGGGTGCGCGTCGCC
>JBCBEX010000097.1:0-15775 GCA_038528235.1 Bacteroidota bacterium | reverse complement strand
ATGCTCCGGGAGCGGGCGAGCATATCAATCAGCTGCAGTGGCGCTTCGTAGGCAACCTCGATGTCGACGGAGGCGAGCACGGCCTGCCGGGGATCCTCTTGCCCCTCCCACACAAACGCCGTCCGCAGAATATCGTGCTGCGCTACGATCGCCGCCCATGCCCCCTTAAACGCGTCGACATCGAGGTTGCCTACGAAGCGCCACTGCAGCTGATTGATATGCTCGCCCGCTCCCGGAGCATATATCGTATGGAACAACATCCCCTTTTGCATAGGAGACAACGCGTACACATCGTCGATTCTTGGCTGTACGACATGTTCCATATCCTAGCCCTCAGTCATGGTCTAGAGGTGCATTTAATACGTCGAGCAAATCAGCCCAATCGTCTTCTTGTCCTTCTGATTCTAGTGAAGTAGAGACTTTATACCAAGGGTTCTTTTCATTTATATCAGATATATCTTCGAACGTAGCCTCATGAGCTACACGACTCAACTCATTGATATAATTATTTACCATTACAGACACATAGTCTTCTCCCTGAATATGCCTATTGAATCGCCATTGCACCACAAGCTTGCCCCCCATTACCATCACGTCAAAAATGTGCGGATGCGTCCGCCTGTTAGCCAAATTTCGCACACGTCCCATCGACTCTGTCGCCCCACCAAAAAAAGTGGATTCGACGCCAACCCTGTCGATCACCCCCAAATAATTGAATAGAATTGGTGCTCCGGATCGCCTCTCGTTTAGCATTTCCAACGCACCCAGTGCTGACCCGAGGGACGTTGCTCGACTCGTATCAAGGCGCACCGTTTGGAGGGCTGTGAACCACCCTACCGTACGCGTCAGATCAGCGCCGATGTCTGAATCCCGTCCATGGCGTTCGACGTCGATATCCAGCGGCCCCTGGCGCAAGGTCGGACGGAGCGTTACGGCAAGCGCGGCGATGAGGACCTCGTCGAGCGGGCGCCGGGCGAGGCGCGGGATACGCTCCAGCAGCAACTGCGTGGTCTCCTCGGACAGTTCGCGCGTGATGGTGGCGCCCGTCCCCTCGGTCCCGGCCTCGCCGAGTTCCGGCCAGGGGTGCGCTGGCTGCAGGGCGACGTCCTGCTCCTGCTGTGCTACGTTCACCCACGCGCTGAAGGGGAGCACAGGCGGTAAGGATGCCTCCTCGCAGTTTCGTGCCGCTTCGTAGAGGAGATGCAGGTCCTCCAACAGGGCCGTCCAGGACACGCCGTCTACCACCAAGTGGTGAGCAACGAGGAGGAGGCGCCCAGGCGTGGCCGCTCCGTAATGCGCGTAGACGATGCGGCACACCGGACCCTCTGTGATGTGCAAGCTGCCCTGCGTCTGCTCAGCAGCCTGCTCCAACGCACCACGTCGGAGCGCAGGAGGCAAGGCGGAGAGGTCCAGAATCGTCAGCGTCGGTCCCGTCTCGGCTGCCACCTGCTGTTGCCATCCCCCGGGTGCGTCGGGGGCTGGGCTGAACCGCAGCCGTAGCGCGTCGTGCCGACGATAGAGACCGTCGACGGCATGGCCGAGGGCTCGCAAATCGATGCCCGCGGCGAGGGTCAGCAGCACGACCTGGTTCCAGTGGTGCGGCTCGGCGAAGTCGTAGTCGAAGAACCAGCGCTGGATGGGTGTCAGGGGGAGCGGTCCGGACACTTCGCGGAGCGAATCCAACTGGGGTCCCGCCAGCCGGGCCACGGACGCGAGCTCGGCGATGGTCTGGTGCTCAAACAGTTCGCGCGGGGCGAGCTCTAGCCCGACCGCCCGTGCTCGCGCGACGAACTGAATCCCGATGATCGAGTCGCCACCCAACTCAAAGAAGTTGTCGTCGACGCCGATGGGCTGGCGTTTGAGCAGCTGCTCCCAGATCTCGACGAGCTTCTGCTCCGCGTCTGAGGCCGGGGCCACGTAGGTCGCGCCGACCTCGGGATCCGGGAGAGCGTTCCGGTTGAGTTTGCCGTTGGGCGTCAGCGGCATCGCCTCCAGTGCCACGATGAATGGCGGAACCATGTGGTTGGGCAGATACGCTGCCAGAAACCCGCGCAGCGTCTCCGTGGACGGCAGGGGCTGCCCGGCCGAGGGCACGGCGTAGGCAACGAGCCCGAGCGCTCCGCTTGGGCCTTCCCGCACAACGACAGCCGCCGCCTGAACACCAGGGTGCTCGACCAGGACGGCCTCAATCTCGGCGAGCTCCACGCGTTGCCCGTTGAGTTTCACCTGGAAGTCTAGCCGGCCCATGAACTCCAGGGCCCCGTCTGCCCGCCAGCGTGCCCGGTCGCCGGTGCGGTAGAGACGGCCGCCCGGCTTGCCGCCGAAGGCATCCGGTACGAACCGCGACGCGGTCAGGCGGGGTTGGCCCTCGTAGCCGCGCGCCAGTTGGACGCCCCCCAGCATCAGCTCGCCCTCAGCGCCACTCGGCACGAGCCGCCCGCGCTCGTCTACCACGTAGGTGCTGGTGTTCGACACCGGGCGCCCGATCGGCACGGTGTCCTCATCGCCGTGGCACACCCACCACGTCACATCGACGGATGCTTCGGTGGGGCCATAGAGGTTGTGCAGGGTGGCCGACGGCAAGCGCTCGTAGAACTGCCGTACATGGGCAGGGGCGAGCGCCTCTCCACTCGCGACGACCTGGCGCAGAGACGAGCATCGGCCTGCTTCCACCTCTTCGAGGAAGAGCGAGAGCATGGAGGGCACGAAGTGCATCGTCGTGACCTGCGCCTGCTCGATCAGAGCCGCCAGGTACGCCGGGTCCTCGTGGCCTCCCGGACGCGCCACGACCATGCGCACGCCCACGAAGAGCGGCCAGAAAAACTCCCAGACCGAGACATCGAAGCCGAACGGGGTCTTCTGAAGCACGATGTCGTCTTCGGTCAACGGCAGCGCCGCCTGCATCCAATCCAGGCGGTTGCAGATTCCGGCGTGCGTGCACACCACCCCTTTCGGGCGACCGGTGGAGCCCGAGGTAAAGATCACATAGGCTGCCTGACTGGGCAGGGTATCTGCGATTAGTGCGGGCTCGCTCAACGCCTGCCCGACTTCGGGCTCCAGTTCGTCAACGATGAGCACGTGTGCCGACTGCGCGGGCTGGTCAGGGGCCAAGGCCGCCGTAGTGATCAGCACCTCAGGAGCCGCGTCCTCCACCATGAGGCGGCGACGGGTACGCGGCAAGGCCGGGTCGATGGGCACGTAGGCACCGCCAGCCCACCAGATGCCTACCAGAGTTGCAACCAGGTCAAGGGAGCGCTCCAGGCATACGCCCACGCGTACATCGCGGCCGACGCCGTGACTGCGCAGTTCCCGCGCGATCTGCGACGCTCGGGCGGCAAGCTGACCGTAGTTGAGCACATGCCCGTCGTAGGTGACGGCGACGGCGTCCGGGGTGGCTTGCGCGCGGCTCCAGATGCGCTCCGGCAGCAGCCGGCTATCCGGGAACGCGTGCTCGGTTGCGTTCCATTCCGAGGTGACGCGCGCGCGCTCAGGCGCGCCCAGCACCGTCCAGTGTGTAACGGGTGCCGTCGGGTTCCGCGCGGCCTCGTCTAGACACGCGACGATGCTATGGGCGATGTCTGACGCGTCCTGATCGCCGATCTGCGCCGCGTCGTAGGCAACGAATGCCCCGAGCGCCCCCTCGGCCTCCGTCACGTAAAGCGTAAACGCGGCACCGCCGATGGAATCATGAACGCCGACCAGTTCGACGCGGGCCTCTCCGCTGCTCCACAGGGCATGCGTCGTGGCGAAGGCATACGTCTCCGCCGTTCTCTGCTCCTGTTGGATGAGCCGGTCCGTCCAGGGACGTTCCCGGTGCGCATCCACGTGGCTTCTCGTGCTGCGCAAAACCTCATCAAGTGAGTGCTCAACGTTCGAGGCCGGTGCGATCGACACCCAGTGCGCGAGGCGCCCCGCAGTTTCCGCAAGGCCCTCCACATCCCGGCCGTCGAGGTGGTACCCGATGGTCGAGGGCGTGATACCACGGCGCTCCAGTGCGACCTCGTACGCTGCCAGCATGACCAGGCGTGGCGATGCACCCTCTCGTTCTGCCACCGCCTGCACGGCGGACGCGTCGAGCCCAGGTAGTGCCATCCAGCACCACCGTGGCTGACCGTTCCCGGATGCCGCCGATGGATCCGAGACTGAGTCTTGGGTCGGGGAACGCTCTTCGCGGGCGTTCGCAAGCCCGTCGTTCTGCCAGGCCGCGACATCTGCGTATTGGAGCGGCGTAGAGGATGCATAGCCCTCCCCACAGTGTTCGGCAACACCACGGAGCACGAGGTGCACGGTAGGCACATCGGCGCAGGTAGCCGGGAGGGCAAGCGTCAACCGAAGCTCATCCTCGTCGATGTGAAACAGCACGCCGCGCAGGGTCGGACCGGGCTCAGCCGGCGCCTGGGCTAGCGCCTGGCGTGTCGCCCGAAAGCTCGCTGCTTGCGACTCGGGGGCCGCGTCCCGGACGTCCTGGTAGTCCACCGCGATTTCGCCGCGTCCGCGCTCGTCGGCCGGGTACACGACCTGGACGACCTCATCCCCAGGGCCCTGGCTGACAACCGTTCGCAGGATCTCATGCTCGCCGCACAGGAGGCGTAGGGCATCGAGGACGCGCTCCGGATCGGTGCAGCCTCGCACCACCGCTTCCGCGACGACCGCCCCCCGCGGAGCGCGGGCCCACACCTGCCGCTGTAGCGGAGAGGTCTCGAAGGCCGGATGGGTGGCGGTCATGGTACACCTGCGTGTTGGATGGTTATCGGCCTATCAGACGGCCCCTGTGGTGGAGACACTCCGGCGGCGCGCCCTGGACAACAAGCTGGAATCCACCGTTGCCTGTTTCCGCGCGCGTGCCTGGCTTCGTCGCGTTGCTGCCTCTCGGACCGTCGCCACCACGGAATCCAGCGGCGCTTCGACATCGGCCGCAAGCGCTTCCATCACGGTCTTCCAATCCTGAACCAGGTCCAGAATCGTCTGCTTGCGATACAGACCCGCTGCGTACTCCAGATCGCCCACGAGCCCTGCTGCCGATTCGTGCACGTTGAAAAACAGGTCGTGGCGGCTGGCCTGCTTCTCAACCGGGATAGACTCGATGACGAGGCCCGGCGACGCGGTGTCCTCGGTCGTGGCTGGAGCGACCACGGGGGTGTTTTGGAGCGTGAGCTTGACCTGAAACAGGGGAGCAAACCGCGGATCACGCTGGGGCGCGACGGCCGCCACCACGCGGTCGAACGGAGCCTCGCGCTTCGCAAAGGCGCTCAGCGAACCCGCGCGAGCCCGGTCCAGGAGTGCGCGCAGCGTCGGGTTGCCGTCTAGGCTGAGTCGGAGCGCCAGTTGGTTGATGAAGAAGCCAATCAGCCCCTCCTCCTCAACGCTATTGCGTCCGGCGCTGTCCGTCCCAATCACGATGTCCGTGCTGCGCGTGTAGCTGTGGACCAGCACGTGCACCGCGGTCGCGAGCACCATGAACAGCGTCCCTCCCACCTCCTGCGCGCGCGCCCGCAGCCTGGAGACCAGCTCGGGCGGCACGTCGATGGAAACGGACGCACCCGACCCGGAGGAATCATGGCGACGCTCGTGATCGACGGGGATCGTCTCGGTGAACGAGGCCCCAGCTAGCTCGGCCTGCCACTCTCCGACGAGGGCGTCGAGTTCGCCTTGGCGGAACCGCTGCCGCTGTGCCGCTGCCGTGTCCACGTATTGCACCGACAGCGGAGGCAGTGGCGACGGGGCCCCGCGCACGAAGGCGTCGTAGAGCGACTGCATCTCGGCCATCATGATGCGTAGTGACCACCCGTCCGAGATGATGTGGTGCATGCACAGCGAGAGCACGTGGCGCTCCGTGCCCGACGGCGAATCGCTATCGGTTTTGCATAGCTGCGCGCGGATCAGCGGCCCGCGAGACAACGCGAAGGGGCGCCGAGCATCCTCCGACGCGAGTCGCTGGACTACGCGTTCGCGAAGGTGGCCTGGCACCTCGGTTAGATCGACGAGCGGGAGCGCAAACGGTGTCGGCGCTGAAATACGCTGCTCGGGCTCGCCGTCTTTGGAGGTGTGGAAGGTGGTCCGCAGGGTGGCATGCCTCCGCGTCACCTCGGACAGCGCCGCCGCCAGCGCCGCACGCTCCAGCGGGCCCACGAGCGCGACCACCACTTGCATGATGTAGGCTGGATCGCCCGGGTTGAACTGATCGATGGCCCACAGGCGCTGCTGCGCGAAGGAAAGGGGCCCGACCTGCCTCGCAGGCACGTGCTCGACCACAGCCGTCACGGCGGGCGTCTCCTCTGCCATCAGCGTCTCCAACTCCGACGCGATTGAAGCCACCGTCGCCTCGCCGATGAGCGCCGCCATCGGCACGCGCACCCCGAACCGCTCGGTGAGCCGGGCGAGCACCCGCGTCGCGACGAGCGAATCCCCACCTAACTCCAGGAACCTGTCGTGCAGCCTGATCCGGCGGGCGCCGAGCAGTTGGGTCCAAATCTCTGCCACACCGCGCTGCACCTCCGTGACCGGGGCGTCGGCATCCACCGTGTCCTCGTGCTCGGCCTGCTCTTCAGCCTCCGCTGCCGCTTTTTCGGCGTCGCGCTCGATCCAATAGCGCTTCCGTTGGAAGGGATACTGCGGTACGGGCTCATACCGCCTTGACTCCTCGGCGTAGTACGTCTCCCACGACAGGTCCACACCGACCTGCCAGAGCCCGCCCGCGGCCTCCAGCAGCGCAGACGAGGCGTCGGCCGAGTCAGCACCCTTGTAGGCCGAGTTCACGGCTGCCCGCACGGCGTCCCCGTTCGGGTGCTTGGCTGCAAGCGAGGTCAGCGTCCGCCCGGGCCCGATCTCGACTAGGGTGGTCGGTGTGTGCGCGAGGAGCGTCGACACGCCGTCCATGAACCGGACCGGAGCCCGCGCATGCCGCGCCCAATAAGCTGGCGAGGTCGCCTCTCCGGCGGTGATCCAGGTACCCGTTACGCAGGACACGAACGGAACCGCAGGCGGCCGCATCTCCACGCTCGCCACCGCGCGTTCGAACTCGTCCAACATGGGGTCCATCATGGGAGAGTGGAACGCATGCGACGTGTTCAAACGCCGGTAGTCGATGCCGTCCTGGTCGAACTGCCGTGCCAAGGCATCCATGCTCTCATGCTCGCCGCTGATGACACAGCGACCGGGCCCGTTGATAGCCGCCACAGAAATGCTGCGCGGGAGCATCGGCAGCACGTCGGCCTCCTCCAGAAGCACAGAGATCATCGCCCCGGAGGGCAGCGCCTGCATGAGCTGCCCACGCAGCGCCACAAGTTTGAGCGCCGACTCCAGTGAAAAGACGCCGCTGAGGCACGCCGCGGCAAACTCGCCGACGCTGTGCCCGATGAGCGCGTGCGGGTGCACCCCGTGGGCCTTCCACCACTGCCCCATCGCGTATTGCGTGGCAAACAGGATCGGCTGCAAGTAGGCCGTCTGGTGGAGGCGGCTGCCCGCGTCGGCCCGAGCATCGTGGTCACGGAGCGGAGGACGCAGCAGGAGTTCGCGGAGGTCCTCGCCCATTAAGGCCTGTAGCACCGCTGCGGCCTCGTCCAGATGGCGACGGTAGATGGGCTCAGCCTTGTAGGCCGCGCTCGACATGCCCGCGTACTGCGAACCCTGCCCAGGGCACAGGAACGTCACGTGGGCTGCCGCGCCGTCATAGACCGCTGTTCTCAGTCCCGTCCTGAGCGCCGTAGCCACGTCATGGCCCGTCGACGCGGCGGGCACCGTCACGAAGCCTCGGTGGGCGAACGACTGCCGCCCCGTCACGAGGGTGTAGGCGATGTCAGGTAGCGCCTGCGTGTCCGTGTCGCAGGCGGCAGCAAGCTGCTCGGCCTGGGCGTTCAGGGCCGCGGACGAGGTTGCAGACAGGCGGAGCACCACGTCAGGACGCGAAGCCGGGGTGACCGCTGCGCGGGCCGGGGCCTGCTCCAGCACGACGTGCGCATTCGTGCCACCCAGCCCGAACGAGCTCACGCCCGCGCGCCGAATCCCGCCCTCGGGGTCCCAGGGTCTCGCCTCGACAGGGACGTAGAAGGGACTCTCAGGAAGGTTCAGCGCAGGATTGGGGGTGGAGAAGTTCGGGTGCGGCGGAATGGTCGCGTGTTCGAGGGCGAGCACGGTCTTGATCAGTCCCGCGATGCCAGCAGCCGAGCCGAGGTGGCCGATGTTGGCCTTCACCGCCCCGAGGGCGCAGTATCCCCGGGCGTCGGTGCCCTCCCGGAAGGCCCGCGTCAGGGCGGCCACCTCAATGGGGTCTCCGATG
Source organism: Bacteroidota bacterium (assembly GCA_038528235.1). Taxonomy (GTDB): domain Bacteria; phylum Bacteroidota; class Rhodothermia; order Rhodothermales; family Rubricoccaceae; genus JBCBEX01. The sequence continues at coordinate 7,500 of JBCBEX010000097.1, read as the reverse complement.
ACCGTCCCCGTCCCGTGCGCTTCGAGCAGCGACACCGTCTCAGGATCGACTTCTGCGACCTGCTGGGCCGTCTGGATCACCTTCACCTGCCCGTCGATGCTGGGCGTGGTGAAGCCAGCCTTGAGGGCCCCGTCGTTGTTGACCGCGGAGCCCTTGATGACGGCGTGGATCACGTTGCCGTCGCGCAGCGCGTCGTCGAGACGTTTCAGGGCGACGATGCCTGCGCCACACCCCCCCATCGTTCCGGCGGCCTGCTGGTCGAACACGCGGCAGTGTCCGTCGGGCGACAGGATGCTGCCCGCTTCGTAGAGGTGGCCGGCATGATGGGGAAAAGCCACGCCCACACCTCCGGCGAGGGCCACATCGCACTCGCCGGCGAGGAGGCCCTGGCATGCCATGTGCACCGCCACCAACGAACTCGAACAGGCCGTCTGCACGTTGATGCTCGGCCCCTTGAGATTGAGCTTGTACGAGATCCGCGTGGGCAGGTAGTCCGACTGATTGCAGAGCCCGATCTGAAACTGGCCGACCTGAGCCACGATGTCTGGCCGCGACGCGATTTGGCTCCACACATAGCTGCTGCGGTTTGCGCTGGCGTAGACCCCGATGCTACCCGCGTAGCGCGTGGGGTCGCACGACGCTGCTTCGAGCGCATGCCACGCACACTCGAGCATGATCCGCTGCTGCGGGTCGATGAGCTCAGCCTCGCGGCGGCTCATCCCGAAGAACCCTGCGTCGAACCGCTCATAGTCGTCCGGTTCGAGCGCGCCACGCACGGGCACGTACGCCGGATTGGTGAAGAGCACCTCGTCCAGGCCGTCGTCGGCCATCTCGGCCTCCGTGAACGTAGTGAACGCCTCGTCCCCCTCGACGAGGAGTTGCCAGAAGGCGTCTAGGTTCGGCGCGTGCGGCATCCGAACCTGCATGCCCACAATCGCAACCTCAAGTCCTGTCGGTTCCATGATAGCCTTCTGTTCGAATGAATGGATGCACGGGTGTTCGACCTCGTCGACCTAGGCCTCTCCTCGACGCGCGCGTTGGTCAAGGAGACGGCGACGGCCCTGGCGGCGGCTCGCGCTGGCAGCCCCTGTCGCAGGATTAGGCGTAGCGGATGGTCCCGCAGCGGACGGTCCTGCTGCCGGTGGCCCCGCAGCGGCGGCGAGGTGCTTCGCCAGCGCAGACACGGTTGGGTGCTCGAACAGGTGGACGAGTTGCAGCTCGACGCCGAGCTCCTCTTTGAGCTTGCCGAAGACGGCCACGGCCGTGAGCGAGTGGCCTCCCAGATCGAAAAAGTTGTCGTGCAGTCCGATCTCGTCGAGTTGGAGGACGGACCGCCAGATGCCTGCCACGGTTTGCTCGATGCGCGTCTGGGGCGCCTGATTCGGGGCGGCGTTCGTCTCCGCCTTGGGACGAGTCTTGCGTTCACGCTCCGCCCTCGCGTGGTCCACTCGTCCGTGTGCGTCCCTGGGAAGCTGGTCGACGCGGTCGTAGGACCGCGGACGCATCGGCGCGGTCAGCCACCGGGCAGCCGCATCGGCTAGGTCCTGCGATTTAGGCTCTGGGCCGTCTGTCTCGACCACCACTGCTAGGTGTCGCTCGCCCTTGCCTTCGACGAAGGCCACCGCCTCGCCGACCCCATCGACGGCACGCATCACGGCTTCGACCTCGTCCAGCTCCACACGCACGGCCCCCAGCTTCACACGCCGGTCGCGGCGCCCCAGGAACTGCAAGGACTCGTCCTCCATCCGGCAAACACGGTCGCCCGTTCTGAACATCCGTCCTCCTCGTCTCGACGGGTCCGGGAGGAACGAGGCGGCCGTCTCGGCAGGCCGCCCGAGATAGCCACGCGCGACGCCCTCGCCGCCCACGTGTAGCTCTCCCGGGACGCCCACGGCTACGGGTGAGCCGCTGTGGTTCAAGACGTGGGTGAGCGCTCCAGCTAGCGGCTGCCCCAAGGAAACCACGTCCTGCTCGGGATGAAGTTCGGTACCCGTCGCGCACATCGCCGTCTCGGCGGTGCCGAAGTGATTGTGGAGGCGAACCCCAGGCATAGCCTTCGCGAGCGAGCGCGCCTGCACCGTGGTTAACTCCTCTTCGGCAGAGCACACGGCTGTCAGCGCGTGCTGTCCTCCAGTCGCGGACGCTGCCTCTTGGATGCGGAGAACCTTATCAAGCACGGACGGGGCGAGCCTGGCGACGGTCGCCCGCTGCCGCAGGATGGCCTCGGCCACGGCTGGCGCTCGCTGCCCGGACGCCACGACCTGAGCGCCTGACGTGAGGGCCCAGAGCACTTCAAGCAGGTACGCATCAGATGTCAACGGGGCAGCTTGGAGGACGCGGTCTCGCGACGTGAGCGGTGCGCTTTCCGTCATCGCATCGAGACTCGTGCAGAGGCTCCGGTGCGTGACCATCACCCCCGCAGGCCCGCCACGGGGACGCGAGACATAGGCGACGTACGCCAGCGTGTCTCCGCTCGCGGTCGGCCCGTGCTGCTTTTCTGACTTAGGCCCCGCTGCTTCCGATGCAGAGTGTGCAGCCGTCGACACTATCGGGATCGGCACGGCCTGCTCGACTGACGCGACCGACCCCATCGCTGAAGGGGCGACGAGCATGACCGCGGCACCCGCGTCCTCGACGATCGCGGCTAGCCGTGCAACTGGGACATCCAGGCCAATGGGAACGACAGCCGCCTCGGCTTTGAGGGCTGCATAGACGGCCACGCACGCTTCCACGCCCTCGTCGGCATGCACCACGACGCGGTCCTCTGCGCCGACCCCACTCGCACGGAGTTGGCCCGCGAGCTGCGTTGCCTGTTCTTCGAGCGCGCCGTAGGTCAGCGTGCTCGTTCCTGACACGATAGCGGTCGCGTCGGGCGTCTGTCGCGCGTGCCTTGCAATGCGTTCGTGGGCGCGCTCAATTTCAACCGGCCTGATTTCGTTCACTGGCATGTGGACTGCCGATGGAGTTGGCTCCATCGTTATGCTCCCCAACGCGACGTTCAGCCCGTTGCCAAACGCGCGTAGCGTGGCACCCAGCGTATCGGACACGCGGCGCAGCGCGGCTTCATCCAGCCGGTCGCTGCGTCCTTTCAGATCGATGCGCAGCTCTTCGCCCGGCATCGACGTCAACGTCAGCGGGAGCCTGGCTGCCTCGTTCAGATGCACCGTCTCCATCTCCAGCCCGATCCCGTCGGCCGGCGCCGACGACTCGCCTGCAAAGTTCAGCACGTCCAGTAGCACGTCGAACAGCTGACGGTCGGGGGGGCACTGGGCCCACCGCTGCATCTTGTACAACGGGACATAGGCATACTGACGCGCCTCGACTTGGTCCGATTGGATCGCCTGGAGCCATTCTGCGAGACTGCGATCGCGCTGCAGTTGGATCCGGGTTGGCAGGGTGTTGATGAACAAGCCGAGCGTGCGGTCGGACCCTTCCAGCGTCGGCGGCCGACCCGACGTGACGCTGCCGTACGTGACCTCGTCCACGCCCGCATAGTGCGCGAGCGTGAGGGCGAGGGCGCCCTGCAACAACGTATTGACGGTGAGGCGGCTTGCCCGGGCTGCCTCCTGCACGGCGGCGGTCTGGTCCGCGGGAAGCACGAGGGGCAGCACATGCGTCGCAGGTCCACCGCGGCGAGGCACCGCCCTGGACCGAGGCAGCGGCGTCGGGTGCTGCCAGCCTTCCAGCGCGCTCCGCCAGTAGCCCTCGGCTTTCTCGTGATCTTGCTCCTTCAGCCAGGCGATGTACGCACTGTAGCGCGGTGCTGGCGGCAGCGCGAGCGTCCGCCCGTCGCGGAGGGCCTGGTATTGCGCAAACACCTCCTGGAGCGCTCCCACGCTCCACCCGTCGAGCAGAAGGTGGTGGTAGGACCACAAGAACAGCGCGTCGTCCTCGCCGATGTGGGCGAGCGTGAACTGCATGACCGGGGCCCGCGCAAGTTCGAGGCCTGTGCTACGCTGCGTCCGGGCCAGTTCCTTCAACCGCTCGGTGGGCGCGGCTTCGTCCCTCCAGTCGAGTTCGTCCCAGGGGAGGTCAACTTGGCGCCGCACCACCTGCACGGGCTTCGAGAGGCCTTCCCACACAAAGGCCGTCCGGAAGGTCGAATGCCGTTCGACCGTGCGGCGCCATGCCTCCGCGAAGGCCGCGGCATCCAGCGCGCCGCGCAGGCGAACCGCATACTGGTCCACATACAGCCCTTCCTGAGGAGCCCGGAGGGAGTGGTAGAGCATCCCCTCCTGCATGGGCGATAGTGGATAGACCTCTTCTACGTTTTTCACAGCGGACCGTTGGTATGCTTCAGCAGGATGGATGAGGGCGTCTGGAGCGTTTGTCTAGACAAGCAGGGCGCTGATCTTGTCGAAGTCCCCCTCGTCGAGGTCCACGAGGGTGAGGTCCTCGTAGGTGAAGGGCAGCCCGGCTTCCGCCGACTCGCAGTGGCGGACGAGATCCCGGAGGGCTGTGTCGAGCGCGTCTTGCAAGCCTGCGATCGCGTCTTCTGAGAAGCGCGCGCGACTGTAGGAGATGCGCAGGCAGAGCTCGCCGTCGAGCTGGTGCCCCATCAGTTCAAGCGCGTGCGTGCGCTCATTGTCGGCGTCGTGCTCGGGAGGGAGCGTCTCGGGCGCGGGCGGGAAGTCTTCCTCGCCTTCTGGCGGCAGCGGCACCTCGCCGAGATAGCTGAACGCGATCTCCGGCTGCGGCAGCGCGCGGAGCGCCTGCCCAGTCGTGGAGGCCGGATGGACGTACCGCGCAACGCTGTAGGCCATCACCTCTTCGGGCTGCGGTGCTGCCTCCTGGCTGAACAGCGTCAGCGCCTCTTCGGGCGTGCCTTCGTCCGGGAGGCTGACCCACAGCGGGTACTGGTCCGCGAATGCGCCAACCGTCCTCGACAAGTCCACGCCGTCGAAGGCGTGGGTGCGGCCGTTGGTCTCCACGTCCACCCACCAGCGCTTGAGCCCGCCCCACCGACGAAGCGCCAGCGCGATGCCGGCCACCAGGACCTCCTGACCCCGCAACCGATAGCTCCTCGACACGAGATCGAAGAGCTGACGTGTCGTCGTCGGGTCTAGCCAACTGGTGGCCGTCGCGGTCGACGCGTGGGTGTACGCAGCGGAGTCTGGCTCGGTCGCCATCAGCCGGGCTGGCAATGCATCGGTGACCTCGCCGAGCCGATCCAGCCAGTAGGCCGCGTCCTCCTCGGTGGGCTCCAGGGCCTGGAGACGAGTCCCCCAGTCCAGCACCGAGGTCGTCTTCATGACCGGAGGCACTTGCGTGCCCGACTGCACAGCGCTGTAGAGAACCTTCATGTCCTCCTGCAGGACCTGCCACGAGAAGCCGTCCGTCACCAGACGGTGCATGATGAGCATGAGACGTCCGCGCTCATCGCCCTGCTGGAAGTAGATGCTCCGGAAGAGCGGTCCCTGCTCGATGTCCAGGCTGCCTGTGCCTCGCTGCAGGGCTGCGGCGAGCGCACGCTCCCTGGCCGGAGGCGGCAATGCACTCAGGTCGACGACGGTCAACGGCTCGTCGAGCGCGGCGCCTATTTCCTGACGGCGGGTCCCATCCACCACCGGGAAGCGGGCACGCAGGCCGTCGTGGGCGCTCGTCAATTCGCTCATCACGCTCGACAGATCGCCCGCCGTAAGCGTCGTCGGCGTCTCGCAGAGGGCCGAGAGCACCCAGCCTGCGGGCACGGTCCACGACCGCTCGAAGTACCGCGCCTGGAACGGCGTGAGCGGGGCCGTGCCTGTGACCGGGCCCGTGCTTGCGATCTCCACAGCACCGGCCTCCACCACCTCGGCTAGTTCGCCCACGGTCTGATGCTGGAAGAGCTGCAGCGGAGTAAACCGTATGCCGGCCTTCCGCGCGTGAGCCACGAGTTGGATGCACAGGATCGAGTCGCCACCGAGGTCGAAGAAGTTGGCGTTGACCCCGATTTTCTCTAGGCCGAGCACCGACGACCACACCGCGCAGAGTCGATGCTCCACGTCGTTGCGTGGCACCACCATCTCGTCCGGCAGCGCGTCGTTCGGATCTGGCGGTGGGAGTGCCTTGCGGTCTAGCTTGTCGCTTGGCGTCCGCGGGAACGTCGTCCGGATGACGAAGAACTGGGGCACCATGTACTCCGGCAGCGCCGCCCGCAGCGCGGTTCGGAGCACGGCGGCATCCGGCGGCGCGTCTGGATCCTTGGGCAGGACATAGGCGGCGAGTTGCTGCCGGCTGGGCCCGCCGACCGGCACAACGGCGACCTCCCGGACCGCGTCGTGGTTGAGCAGCGCCTCCTCAATTTCACCAGGCTCCACGCGGTAGCCTCGCACCTTGACCTGCGCGTCCACTCGGCCGACGAACTCGACCTCTTGGCTGGGGAGATGGCGCACGACATCGCCGGTGCGATACAGCCGCTCGCCCGTTGCCCCGGGCCACGAACTCGGCACAAAGCGCTCCGCCGTCAGCCGCGGCTTCGACCGATATCCGCGTGCCAGCCCAGCGCCACCGATGTAGAGTTCGCCGGGCATGCCCACGGGCGCGGGGTTGCCGAACCGATCCAGCACCAGCAGTCCTTTCCGGTCCACGGCGCGGCCGATCGGTATGCTCGTGCGCTCGTCGTCGGGATGGCACGTGTGCCACGTCGCATCGATGACGGTCTCCGTCGGGCCGTAGACGTTGTGCACGGGCAGCGTCTCCAGCGATGCGGGGAGTGCGGAGAAGTAGCGCTCCTTTAGCTCTTGGAGGAACAGCTCCCCCCCGCAGAAGATGTGTCGGAGCGCTGTGCACTGCGCCAATTCGGGGACGTCGAGGAGCATGTCGAGCACCGAGGGGCCGGTCCCCAGCACTGCGCACCGGTCCCGAGCCGCCATGTCTACGAGCGCTTCGAGGTCTCTGGCTTCGCCCGGCGGCGAGAGGCAGATGCGCCCCCCGCTCGCGAGCGGCCAGAAGAACATCCACACCGACGGGTCGAAGCTGAACGAGAAGTTGTGCAGCACGGCATCGCCAGGCCCCAGGTCAAAGACGCGCCGCCTCCACCTGAGTTGGTTGACGATCCCGGCGTGAGTGACCATCACGCCGCGCGGCTTCCCGGTTGACCCCGACGTGTAGACAATGTAGGCGAGATGGTCATCCGAGAGCGCCCGACGCGGTGGGCCTGGATCTTCTCCCGCCCGTAGGATGTCCTGCACCTCGCTCGGCTCGATCCAGAGACGCTCGACGGGCGATTCCGACGACCGCGCGGCGCAAGCCTCCTCGGTCACAAGCAGCTTCAGACGCGCGTCCTCCTCCATGAGGCGCTGCCGCGCCACCGGGTATTCAGGGTCGATGGGCACGTAAGCGGCGCCGGCCTTCACGGCAGCGAGGATGCCCATCACCATGGCAGGCGTCCGCGTCAGCCTCAGTCCGACCGCATCATCAGGACCGACGCCCGCCGCTTGCAGCCGTCGCGCGAAGGTGTTGGACACCGTCTCCAGGGCCGCGTAGCTCACATGCTCCGTCCCGACCGTCAGCGCGACG
>JBCBEX010000096.1:0-15782 GCA_038528235.1 Bacteroidota bacterium | reverse complement strand
CCGCCACGAGCGTGACCGCCACGAGCGTGACCGCCACGAGCGTGACCGCCACGAGCGTGACCGCCACGAGCGTGACCACCACGAGCGTGACCACCACGAGCGTGACCACCACGAGCGTGACCACCACGAGCGTGACCACCACGAGCGTGACCACCACGAGCACGCAGAGTAAGCCCGCGCGATGCTCGGAGGAAGCGCTCAGGTCGGGCGTATCCTCTGCCGCTATTCTCCGTAGCTGTTCGCGTCACCTACCTGTTTGCGCTATGCCTCATTCAAGTCGTCTCGTTCTCCTCCTGCTTGCTGCGTGGCTGATCGGTCCGCACGCGTCTGCCCAGTCGGGCGCGGACTACACCGAGGTCGTGCAGGGCGTCCCGTTTGTGATGAAGGCGATCCCGGCCGGGACCTTTCAGCAAGGCTGCGGCGAGGCCGACGAGCCGTGCATCGAAGAGGAGTGGGTGGACTACGAAGCGGGCATCCGGCAGCAGTCGGTATCGGTCGACGCGTTCTACCTCGCCGAGACGGAGACGACGTGGGCGCTCTACCAGCGCTGCATCGACGCCGGGGCCTGCCCCGACAACACCGCCGACGGGGGCGACAACGGCTGGGGCAAAGGCACCCGCCCCGCGATCGAGATGAGCTGGAACGACATAACGACGGCATTCCTCCCGTGGCTCAACCGCGAGACTGGCCGTTCCTATCGCCTGCCCACCGAAGCCGAATGGGCGTACGCCGCCCGCGCAGGCACAACTACTCCCTACCCCTGGGGCGACGAGGCCGATTGCTCGAGGGCGCGCTATGGCTTTATAACCGAGGACTGCGGCCGCCCGACGTCCACGGTGCCGGTCAAGAGCTACCCGCCCAATGCGTTCGGGCTCTACGACATGCACGGCAACGTGTGGGAGTTCGTCTCCGACTGCTGGCAGTCGGGGCACGCCGACGCGCTGGGGCTGCAGACGAACCCGTTTGGCGGCGAGGCCTGCGAGGAATTCGTCCTGCGGGGCGGCTCCTGGCTCAACGCGCCGCACGAAATCCGCACCACCATGCGCGCCCGGCACGTCCGCACCTACCGCGAGAGCGGCGACGGCTTCCGCCTCGCACACGACCTGGGCTGACGGGGACGATGCCATCCTCCGCTGACAAGAAGGCCACGACGAGGCTGTTTCGAGAGGCGAAGGAGGCTTCGGCCGCGTGGAACCTCGCCAAGACGGCGCTCCAAACATCGGTCTTCTGGACGGTGCTGCTGTTTCTCGTCCCTGGTCTGCTCGTACGCATCGAGGCGATGCTCGGCGTGCCGTCGTTTGCGCCGCAGCGGGCGGTTGGCATCGCCGTGTTCGTGGTGGCGAGTGCGCTCGGCCTCTGGAGCGGGGCGACGATGGCGGTCGTGGGGCAGGGCACGCCACTACCGCTCGACACCGCGCGGAATCTGGTCATTCGCGGGCCCTATGCCTGGGTCCGCAACCCGATGGCGATCGCCGGCCTGGCGCAGGGGGCTGGCGTCGGCCTTGCTCTCGGCTCGTGGGGCGTGCTGCTCTACGTCCTCGCCGGTGGCCTTCTCTGGCACACGCTCGTCCGACCTGTGGAGGAGGCCGACCTCGCCGCGCGGTTTGGGGCCTCGTTCGAGCAGTACCGGCGCGCCGTGCGGTGCTGGTGGCCGCGATGGCGACGGTAGCGTGCGACGCGGCAACCTGTAGCGCAAGTGGGCGTCTCAGTCGCAACACATCTACTTGCTGCCATGCTGCCCGTCTTCCTCTCGCTCCTCCTCGCCGTCCTCGCCAGCCCCGATCTGGGCAGGCCCGACGCACCACAACCGCCCAGCCTCACCATGACCCTGTTCGAGTTCGACGCCCCCGACGATGCGGCCTGGCAGGTCGTTAACGATGGCGTCATGGGCGGGCGCTCACAGGGCTATGTCAACATCGAGAGCGGTATCCTCCGCTTTCACGGCACGCTCGTTACGCAGGGCGGCGGCTTCACGTCCATCCGCATCAGCCGGGCAGCGGACCTGAGCGCCTACGACGGCGTCGAACTGCGCGTGCGCGGCGGCGGCCGGACGTTCGAGGTCGAGGTGGACGACGGAACGATGCGCGGGTGGCGGCGGGTGTCGCGGCAAGCCCCCTTCGAGACGACGCCTGAGTGGACCTGGGTGCGCGTGCCCTTCAGCGCCCTCGGCACGACGGTCTGGGGCCAGCCGGTCAACGCCGCACCCATCGACGTAGCGTCCGTGGAGGCATTTGGCTTCTACATCGTGGACGGCATCGATGGGCCCTTCGAACTAGAGGTCGAGGCCATCCGGGCCTACCGTGACGACGGCTGATCCCAACCGCGAGGCAGCAGGCAGCGCTGCGGAGCGGCTCCCCCGTCCTGCGTTGCCTCCGTTCTGTCGAACTCAGTTCCTCAAACCGAAGGTTCACGCCAGTAAACTGCCCCCCTCAGGACTGAGGGGGACAGCTTCGACCGCCACCCTGACGCTCAGCCGGGGGCGCGTCCGAGCGGGGGGAGGCGCAGCAACAAGAGCCATGCTGGTTTCGGTAGCTGGTAGGAGGAGTCACGACTCTGCGGCATCTGTCGTGACCTCCGGAGCTTCGGCCCTGCCGCACTCGCTTCCAGCCCGGACCATGAACAGCCCCGCCGAGGTCGCCTCCTCGAACGACAGCTCCGGGCGGATGCGAGCGGTCTCAGCCTCGTTGTCCTGCAGGGTCGCGACGACGAAATCGTAGGCGGTGTCCGTCAACTCGGCGCGCGCGAGGTCGTCGGCGCACGTGCAGAGCGCCTCGTCCCAGTTGAGCGCGTCCAGGCAGGCCTCGACGAAGCGGTCCTCCGAAGCTGTCGGATTCGGGGTGGCGTCGTCGTCCGAGTCGGAGCCACAGCGGGCGCCGAGCAGCGGGAACACGACGAGCAGGGCGATCAGGAGCGGGGAGAGGCGACGCGGTTGCATAGGGATGGGAGGCGAAGATGGAAGAGGGCAGGGCGGCAGGCGTCACGGCGTGCGGAGGACGATGGTCTGCTCGTCGCCCGCCACGACCTCGAACAGGAGCGTGTCGTAGGTGCCTGGCCAGCCCTCGGCGCGGTAGGTGCCTGGGATGAGCGGGATGCGCACGCCGGACTGCTTCGTGCGCGACCGTCCGCGCTCGCCCCGCCCGATGAACACGCGGCGGTCGTCCTCGCGCGTCCCGTCGGGGCTCTCGTAGACGAACGTCACGAACCCGACGGGCACGTCGAATTCGATGTGCTGCTGCTCCGGCGACGCGGGCACCACGACGCCCCGCTCGACATGGGGGATGAGGTCATTCTCGAGGTGGACGTCGTAGGTGCCTGGCCGGATGTCGGCGCCGTTCGACGTATGGACATCGTAGCGCTTCGTGCCGTCCTGGTAGAGGTCGTAGTTGCCGCGCAGCCGGACGTCGGACGAGCCCGCGTGCATGCTGAAGCGCACGTCCACGGTCGCGACGGCCTCGAAGCGCAGCGTCTTGTGCTCGCCCGCCGCGAACGTCTCGCTGACCTCCAGCGTGTTGTCCTGGTTGAGCGTGCTCCGGAAGGTGTACGTGCCCTCGTCCACGTAGACGGTGTCAAACGGGCGGAAGGTGAAGACCTCAGCGCCGTCCTGGTAGGCGCGGATGAGCGCGCCCCGCCGCTCCTCGCCGTCCTCGATGAACACGGCGCTGGCCGACGGCGGCACGACAACCTCGACTTCGATGAGGGTGTCTTCCGTCGCGCTGGTGGTGAGGGGGCGCGTCACGGGGCGGTAAAGCGCGCCGTTTTGGGTGCGTACGCCCACGACGAGGTCGTAGGTGCCCGCCTCGACAACGTTGCGTCCGTCGCTCGTGACGGCGAAGCGCTCGGTCCCGTCCTGCGTAAGCATCCCTTCGACGCGCATCGCGTTGCCCTCGGCGTCGACGCCGCGCAGGGTGAGCGCCACGGAGCCGCCGCTGGGAGGAGGACTCGGCTCTGCTTCGGTCATGGGCTCCTCGACGACCTCCTCGCGGATCTGCGCCAGCTCGGCCGCGAGCTCGTCGGCGGAGGCGGCGTCGCGGTACTCGGTCCCTGCGGCCTCGGCGATGCACTGGAGCGCCGCCCGCTCCTGCGCTTCGATGCCGAACCCAACCACATGCACGTTGATGTCGATGTCCTGCTCGCGCCAGGCGCGCACGAGCGCGCAGGGGTCCTCGTCGCACGTCTCGTTGCCGTCGGTGATGAGGATGATCTCGCCTTTTCGCCCGTCCATGTCGTTGAGAGCTTCCCGGAGGCTGTAGGCGATGGGCGTCATCCCGAGCGGGTTCAACTCGCGAGCGAAGGCCTTGACCTGAGGGACAACCGTCTCAGCAGACCCAAACGGCACGACGAGTTCGGAGTCGCGGCAGTTGCGGCGCTCGCGGTGGCCGTAGACGCGCAGCGCGAGGTCGGCGTCGCCGAAGTCCTGCGCAACGAAGTCCTGGAGCACGGCCTTGGCGACCTCCACCTTGCGCGAGGCATCAGGCAGCGCGCCCCACATCGATCCCGAGCCGTCCATGATGATGTAGATCGCACGGTCGGGCGCGTCTTGCGCCTGGACGGGGCGTCCGCTCACGAGCAGGAGAAGGGCCGAGAGCAGAAGCAAGGAGGTGCGGAGCATCGGAGCGCGGAGTAGGTGACAGCGACACGGTAAGCGAGGTGGTCACAGAGAGATGGGACAAACACGGAGACGATGGCTCACCCCGCGTGACATCGCCGCCCTGTGCGGCCTTGGGAGGCACGCAGCCTAGCCCCGATGTCGGATTGCAGGAGAGCGGACCAAGCACTATGTTTTCAGTCCTCTGGGTTTGCCGAGGCGTCCCATGCCCCCACCGTCCTCCCCTGACGTCACCCAACTCCTGCACGAGTGGCAGGGGGGCGACGGGGCCGCGCTCGACCGGCTCATGCCGCTGGTCTACGACGAGCTTCGGCAGCGGGCGCACTACCACATGCGGCGCGAGCGCGACGGGCACACGCTGAGCACGACGGACCTCGTCCACGAGGCCTTCCTCAACCTGGCGGGCGACGGGCCCGCGGCGTGGGAGAACCGCGCCCACTTCTTCGCCATCGCCTCCCGCGTGATGCGGCGCGTGCTGATCTGGTATGCCCGGCAGCGCAACGCGGCCAAGCGCGGCGGCGGCGCGGCGCGGCTGTCGCTCGACGAGGCCATGTTGCTCGCCGACGCCCGCCTCGACGACCTGCTCGCACTCGACGATGCGCTGGAGCAACTCGAACGGCTGGACCCGCGCCTCTGCCGCGTCGTCGAGTGCCGGCACTTCGGCGGGCTGAGCGTGCAGGAGACGGCGACGGCACTCTCCATCTCGCCCGCCACCGTCAAGCGCGACTGGCAGACGGCCCGGGCCTGGCTCCGCCGGGCGCTGCACGATGAGCCGCGCGGGAGCGCCAATGCACAGTAGAGAGGGACAGGACTGCCAAAGAATGAGCCGACGACCCCAGGCTGATGCACACACAGCGCCGACATGGGAGGTGTTTTGCACGCTCCCAACCATGGTGTCATCCTGAGCAGAATCCGCGCAGCGGATGGCGTCGAAGAGCCTGCCCCCGCGAAAGCGGGGGATCTACGTTCCAGCTTTCAATTCTCGCGATGAGCGCCGAGATGGACAAAGATCCTTCGACTCGCTGCGCTCGCTCAGGATGACATTTCTCTGAGCTATCCCTCTGTCAGCCCTGGCGTGTGCCTCGGGGCGAAGTACCTAAGCCGATGGACACGCAGCGCTGGCACCAGGTGAAAGCCCTCTTCGAGGATGCCGTCGAGCGCCCCCGAGCAATGCGGGCGGCCTTCCTGGACGAGGCCTGTCACGACCCCGCGCTGCGCGCCGAAGTCGAGGCGTTGCTCGCCGCGCACGACGACGACACGCCCTTTCTGGACGAGCCGATCACGGAGACCGTGTGGTCGTTGCTGGATCAGCCCGTGCACCTGCCCGAGGGAACGCTCCTGGGGCCATACCGGCTGCTCCGGTCCATCGGCGAGGGCGGGATGGGCGTGGTCTACCTCGCCGAGCGCGCCGACGGGCAGTTCGAGCGCAGCGTCGCCATTAAGCTCGTCCGGCGCGGGGCGCTGGACCGGCGGCTCGTGCGCCGCTTCGAGGCGGAACGGCGGCTGCTCGCCACGCTCGACCACCCGGGCATCGCGCGGCTGCTGGACGGCGGCATGACGCCCGCGCTCCCCGGCGCGTCCGACGGGCTGCCCTACCTCGTCCTGGACTACGTCGAAGGCGAACCGCTCACGGACTTCGCGGACCGCCACCGGCTCTCCGTCCGAGATCGTCTCGGGCTCTTTCGCGACGTGTGCGACGCCGTCCAGTACGCCCACCAAAACCTCATCGTCCACCGCGACCTCAAGCCGTCCAACATCCTCGTGACGCCGGAGGGGCAGGTGAAGCTGCTCGACTTCGGCATCGCCAAGCTGCTGGAGGGCGAGGAGTCAGTCGAGAGCCCCAGCGAGAGCGCGGGTGTTCGTGCGCTGACCCCGTCGTATGCGGCCCCCGAGCAGGTGCGCGGAGAAGCGGTTACGACGGCCACCGATGTCTATGCGCTGGGCGTGTTGCTCCACGAACTGCTCGCGGGCCGCCGCCCCTACGACGTACCGGGGCGCGTCGTCGCCGAGGTCGAGCGCGTGATCTGCGAGGAGGTCCCCGCACCGCCGAGTGCGACTGTGGGACCGGAGGACGCCGACGTGGCTCGGCTGCGTAGCACGACTCTGCGTAGGCTGCGCCGCCAACTCCGGGGCGACCTCGACGCCATCGTCGGGAAGGCGCTGGCGAAGGACCCGGCCGCGCGCTACGCCTTTGCCGCCCACCTCGACGACGACCTCCGGCGACACCTCGACCGCTTTCCGGTCCGCGCTCGGCGGTCCGCGCCCCTCTATCGTGCCTCCGCGTTTGTGCGCCGCCACACGGTCGGGGTCGGGGCGACGGTGGTGATCGCGCTGGTGCTGCTCGGCGGCATCCTCGCCACCACGCGCCAGGCGCGCATCGCCGCGCAGCGGTTCGAGAGCGTGCGCGCCCTCTCCAACACGCTCCTCTCCGACATCCACGACGGCATCCGCGACCTGCCGGGGGCCACGCCAGCCCGCCGGACGCTCGTCGCCAGCGCGCTCGCCTACCTCAACGAGTTGTACCACGAGGGCCGCACCGACCCTGCGCTGCAGTTCGAGTTGGCCGACGCCTACGCGCAGGTGGGCGAGGTGCAGGGTCACCCGCACTACACCAACCTGGGCGACCTCGAAGGGGCGATCGAGAGCTACCGACGCGCCTTCGAGCTACGGGCCGCGCTGTGGCGCCGCGACTCGACCGACGCCCGCGTGCGGCTGGCCCTCGCTGACAGCTACGGTCACCTGGCCGCCGTCGTGGGGTGGCGCGGGGGCGACGAAGACGTGATGGCCATGCGCCGCCGGGCGATGGGCCTGCTCGCGCCCCTCGTCGCGCAGACGCCGCCCAACGACGAGGCCCGTCACGTGCTTGGCCGCATCCAGAGCGAGCACGGCTGGGGCTTCGTCTTCGATGGGCAGTATGACGAGGGGCTGGCCGCGCTCCACGCCAGCATCGCCACACTGGAGCCGCTTGTTACCGATGCGCCTGACGACCTCGCGCTCGCGCTCCACCTGTGGCGGGCCACCTCCTACCTCGCCGACGGCTTGCGCTTCTCGGGGCAAAACGAGGCGCTCCTCGGCCTCATGCAAGACGACGGGCTCCCGCTCCTGCATCGCTTGGAAGAACGCCACCCCAGCCACGCGCGGGTGCAGTACGGCCTCCACATCGCCTACGGGTACCTCGGGCTGGCGCAGGGCCGCCTCGGTCTCCGCGACGACGACCAGGCCCCGGCCTCGATCCGCCGCTCTCTCGCCTACGCCGACGCGATGGTGCAGACCGACCCGACCAACCAGAAGGGCGAGGAGGCGCAGGCCCGGGCGCTCTCGGCGCTCGCGCGGGTGCACGCCAACCGGGGCCGCACCGACGACGCCCTCGTGGCGCTGCGCCGCTCGCTCGCGCTGGCCGAGCGTCGCTACGAGGCGGACCTCGACAACGTGGAAGCGGGCAACCGCGTGGCGCTGCTCCACCGCTCGATCTGTCGCATGCTCGCGGGCGTCGACCGACCAGCGGAGGCGCTCTCTGCATGCCTGTCGTCCATCCGCGTGCAGGAGACGGTCACGGGCGCCACGACCTCGGTGGTCTACCTCGGCAACCTGGGCTCGGCCTATGCGCACACGGCCCGGCTCCACCGGACCCTCGCCGAGCGGGCAGCGGACTCCAGTCGACGTGCGATGCACCACACCCAAGCACTCCGGTGGTATCGGCTCGGCGTGGAGACGCTGCAGACGGTCAAGGCCCGGCACGACGACGCCGACAACGAGGACCACGCCTGGGAGGTACACCCCGACTCGCTCGCAGCGGAATATGCCACGGTCCGTTCGGGTAGGTAAAGTCCTCCCAACACGCGTCATGCGCTCTGGCCTGTACGAACGAGCACGTACGGCCAGCGGAAGCTCAACGGACGCGCCTATGTTGCCACGGCCCTGAGACGCACCGTGATTGCACGCCGCCCTATGCGCACCTTGAGAGCAAAGCTCCTCCTACCACTCCTGCTATTGCTGCCGGTCCAGCTGTGCGAGGCCCAGGTCTACACGGAGAAGCAGACCCGGCACCGCTTCGCGCAGCTTCACTTGGGGCTCGACGTGGAAGTCAGCGTCGGGGGGACTACGCGGTACCTCGACGGCGCAGGCCGCGTCCAAATGTTTGACCTGCCGAGCGCCTACGCCCCTCGCTTTGTCATCGGCGGCACCCACTTCTGGGGGCACGCGGACTTCCACATCGCGATTCCTCTCTACGCACCGCAGACCGAGGCGCGAGGGCAGGAGATCCAGTTCTTGCGCGGTGTGGAGACCGTCTTCAAGTACTACCCCTGGCGGATCCAGCACGCCAAGTTCAGACCCTACGTTGGGGTCTCCATCGCCCCGTTCTATTTCGAACACGCCAACAGCAACCTGGCTTTCGGGAATGGGCCTGAGTTGTACCAGACCGCCTTTCCACTCCTGGGCGGCGTGACTTTCAACGCCCGGAATCACCTGGTCGAACTGGGGCTCGCGTGGAATTACGCCAACGAGAACGACTACGCCATCGACCGGGCGACCCGCGAAACCGTCAGCCTTCCGCCGGTCTATGTGAACCTGGCCTATCGGTACATGCTGGACACGACGATCAGCGCGGAGACGGCCTGGGAGTCGGGCCGGACGCAGGCGGTCACGGAGCGGCTGGCCAGCCAGGGCAAGCTCGACGGGTTCTTTCTCGGGGTAGGCATGTCCTCGGCCTTCTGGCTGGGCCAGAGCAGCTACAATACAGCCGCCCGGCCCTACCTGGAGCGCTACGGTATCTCGCTCATGCCGGACCTCGGCCTCGGGTATTACCTCCACCGGCCCGACCTCAACATCGGCCTCGCGTACCGGAGCTACGGGACCTCCACGAACGCCTACGGCGCGGCGCAGGCGCTAGAGCGGCGCTCCGTCGTCTTCGAGGTCACCAAGTACCTGTTCGACTACCACGGCTTTGTCCCGTTCGTCGGGCCCGCCATCAGCTATGAACGACTCAGTTTCGAGGAGGCCTTCGAGGGGCAGCGGACCGCCGACGTGGAGGAACAGCAGGTCGGCTTCGGGCTCACCTTCGGCTGGGACATCCGGCCGAACCGGCTCCAGTCGTGGATCCTGCGGACCAACCTCCGGTGGTACCCTACCCTGAGCCTGCCCGTGGCCGATGACGGAGACATCGCCTTCGGCAACGTCGAGTTCAACTTCATCCAGCTGATCCTGTACCCGAACCGGATCTTCTGAGGCCGTCGTTCAGGAGGGAGCGGGGGCGCGGCTGGTTCCGCCCCGTAGCACGTCCTGAGTCGTCCCGCAAGTCTCGTTGATGCCATGAGCGGAGCCTACCTCCTCGACCGCTTTCCGGTGCTGCTGCTCGACATGAACCAGACGTTCATGTTCGGCGCGGACCGCTTCGGCCCCGATGAGGACTACACGGCTACCTACCGCGACCTCGGCGGGGCGCTGCCGCCCGAGCGGGTCCACGCGCTCATCACGGCGTGCTACGCCTACCTCGCCGTGCGCTACCGCGACCCGGCCTACCACGACCGATTCCCTACGGTGTCGCAAGCTCTGCATGTGCTACCCGAGGCCGCTGACGTGAGCGACGACGACATACGCCGCCTCGCGCAAACGTTCGCGGCGCATGAGTTGGGGCAGGTCCCCGCGCCGTATGCGGCGGCCTTGCACCGCCTCGCCGCGACGCACCGGCTGGCATTGATCGCCGACATCTGGGCGGAGGCCGAGTCGTGGCGGCATGAACTCCGCAGGGCGGGCGTCCTGGACCTGTTCGAAGTGGTCGTCTTCTCGTCGGACCTCGGTAGTGTGAAGCCGTCGCCCCGCGCGTTTCATCGGGTGATGGAGCAGATGGGCGTGGGCGCGAGCGACTGCGTGATGATCGGCGACAGCGCACGGCGGGACGTGGGCGGTGGCCAGGCGGCCGGGGTAGCCGCGATCTGGATCGGCGACGGCGATCTTCCGGACGATGCGGACTACGCCGTGCGCGACTTGCTGGACCTGGTGGCGTAGCGGTACGGACGCGGGGCCTCCGGGAGCAGTGGACCATTCGCCTGCCGCTTGACCGCATGCATGCGCCGCCTGTCGACGCGAGCAGCAGGTTTGGTCCGCAGGCGTTACACTGCGGTGTCGCCCTTCTGCCGTTACCGCCCCGCCAGCTATGCACCGCCTTGCGCTCGCCGTCCTTGCTCTGCTCTGCCTCGGTTTAGCTGCTGGGGTGCATGCCCAGTCCGTCCAGATCGAGAACGTCCGCGTTCACCTCGCGGACCGGGACACCGCAGCGCAGACCGTCCCCATCACCTTCGAGGTCGCATGGAACGAGTCGTGGCGCGACGGCGAGAGCTGGGATGCCGTGTGGCTCTTCGCCAAGTTCGAACGCGAGCCCGGCGTGTGGAGCAGCCTCCGGTTCACGTCCGAAGTCACCGCCGAGGGCCGCGTCTCCCCAACGGCGACGCCCTCGATGCTACCAGCCGGGTACGCGAACGGCCTCGTGCTGCACCGCGCCGCTGACGGCCGAGGCGAGGTCCAGGCCACCGTCCAGGCCACGTGGACCTACGGCGTGAGCTACTTCGACCTGCCGGACGACGGCGTGCCGATCCGCGTTCTTGGCGTCGAACTTGTGCACGTGCCCGGCGGCCCGTTCGTGGTCGGCGAAGCGGTTGTCGACAGCCTCCGCCAGCCGAATGCGTTTCGCTCGGCCGACGGTGGGACCTACCGCATCGCGTCCGAAGACGAGATCGCCGTGGGCGCGGGGCCGTCGGCGTTGCACTACGACGTGCCCGACGGCGAGGCGTACGTCGGCGGCGACCAGGCCGGGCCGATTCCAGCGGGGTTTCCGAAGGGGACGGAGGCGTTCTACGTGATGAAGTATCCCATCACACAGGCGCAGTACGCCGACTTCCTCACGCTACTGTCACCGCGTGCCCGGTCCGCGCGCGACATCTCGACGTATCCGGGCTACGCGGACAAGGGTGGCACGATTTCCTGCCGCGACGACGGCTGCGCGGCCGTCTTTCCAGACCGCGCCGCGAACTTCCTCGGCTGGGCCGACGGCATCGGCTGGGCCTCCTGGGCGGGCCTCCGCCCTATGACGGAACTGGAATACGAGAAGGCCGCCGCAGGTACCCCCGCCGACTCCGCCCGCTACGCCGACGGCGCACTCCCGGAGCGTGTTGGGGCGTCCGAGCGGCGCTCCCGCTGGGGCGCGGTCGACCTCCGCGGTGGGCTGTGGGAGCGCGTCGTCTCGGTCGGTACGCCGGAGGGCCGCGCGTTTATCGGGACGCCCGGCCAGGGGTTCGTGGACGACTTCGGCTACCCGTACGGCTTCGTCAACGCGGACTGGCCGGGGCCGCGCGCGCTCGGCAGCGGCTACCGGGGCGGCACGGAGGGGCTGCTCGCCCTCGCCGAGGTGGCCGACCGGACGTACGGGGCCTACGAGGCCAGCTACGGCAACGAAGGGCAGGGCTTCCGGGCCGTCCTGGATGCGCCTTAGCAAAACATGGTGATTCGTCGCTACCCACAGAGTCATTCCCACGAAGGCGCTGACAAGGGTAAGCTTCTACAAGACGATGTCATTCTGAGCGAGCGCAGCGAGTCGAAGGATCTATGGATCAGCATCCAATTCGCTTCTTGGCGGGGAGATACGAACCAGATCCCCCGCGTTCGCGAGGGCAGGCACTTCTGGCTTCATCCGCTGTGCGGATTGCGCTCAGGATGACAAGGAGAGCGGATCTGAGTGAATACCTACCCTTACCGGCGCGAAGGTGGGAGCCGAAGGCCGACGCAGTCAATCCATACGATGGATGGTATGGATCCCGAAACCGCAGGTTCAAGCAGTAATCAATTCTGAGATGACAACAGTGGAGAGAGACGACGGACCCACCGATGTAGCCCAACGCCCTCAGAGGCATTGATTCCCCCGTGGCCCGGAGGCGTATCATCCTCAGCCCACTGAATGGTCCCACGCTGGCCCACATACCACCACCTCTCGCTGCACCTTCTCCGGCCCATGTCTCCGTCGTCTTTCTTCCGAATTGCCGTCGCTGTGTTGCTGGCAGGTCTTGTGATGCCCGCTGCGCACGCCCAGGTCGCCGGGGGCGAGGTGGGGTATGACGAGAGCCTGGAGGCCATCTCGCCCACGGGCGAGACGCCGGGGGCAGGACTCGCGGGAAGCGATCCGGCCGACATCGGGCGCTACCTGCTCGCGCAGAACGGCGGCGTGAGCAGCGCGCGGCTCTCGCCCGACGGCGAGACGGTCGCGTTCCTGTGGTCGATCACCGGCGAGGCGCAGGTGTGGACGATGCCCGCGACGGGCGGCCAGCCGCAGCGCCTCACCTACGGCACCGGCATCCGGTTCTTCCGCTGGACGCCCGGCGGCGACCTGCTCTACGGGGCCGACGACGACGGCAACGAGCAGGAGGCCTACTTCCGCATCAACGCCGCCGGCACCGACGAGCGGCGCGTGCTCCCGGCCGTCAGCGGCGGCTTCCGCGCCTTCGGCGACTTCCTCGCGGACGACACCGTCGCCTACGCCTCCACCGAACGCAACCGCCTCGACTACGACCTCTACGTCGCGGACCTGAGCACCGATGATTCTGGGGGCGGCGAACCCCGGCTCGTCTTCGAAGGCACCTTCGGCTTCTTCGTCCGCAGTGCCTCGCCGGACGGGCGCTACGCCGTCGTGAGCGAGACGGTCGGCGAGGACTCGGACAACCTCTACCTCCTCGACCTCCAGAGCGGCGACCTCGACACGCTCTCGAAGCCGGAGCGGCGCGCCAACCACACGCGCGGCGGCATCGCCTGGGCCCCCGACGGCTCGGGGTTCTACCTCGCCACCAACCGCGACCGCGATTTCGCCGCGTTGGCGTTCTACCGTCTCGGTGCCAATGGTGAGAGCGGAGGCTTCGAGACCATCGCGGCGGCCGAGGGCGACGCGGAGGAGGTGACGCTCTGTGGCGAGGGCGGCCGCTTCCTCGTGTGGAGCGTCAACGACGGCGGCTACAGCCGACTCCAGGCCCGCGACCTCCAGGCCAAAGCGGGAAGCGACGAGGCCGTGGTGGACGCGCCCGATCTACCCGAGGGCGTCTACGGCCTCCACTGCACGACGGGCGCGCCTCGGCTGGCGATCACCATCGACGGCTGGCGGACGCCCGGCAGCGTCGTCGTGTGGGACCTCGACAGCGGTGCCGTGCATCAGCCGTTCACGGCGAGCCTGGGGGGCCTCGACCCGGAGCGGCTCGTCCGGCCACAGAGCATCACGCTGCCCGCCCGCGACGGCGTGACCGTGCAGGGCCTGCTCTACCTCCCCGACGACGCCTCGCGCGCTGCTGCGGGCACCGACGACGGCCCGCCGCCCGTGGTGTTCTTCGTCCACGGCGGCCCGACGGCGCAGTCGCGGCCCACGTTCGACCCCGTCGTGCAGTACCATGTCGACCGCGGGCTGGCCGTCTTCGAGCCCAACGTGCGCGGCTCGACGGGCTTCGGCCACACCTACGTCACGCTCGACGACCAGGAGCGCCGCCTCGACTCCGTGCGCGACCTCGTGGACATGCTCACCTGGCTCGGCGAACAGGGCCTCGTGGACGCCGACCGCGCCGCCGTGGTGGGCGGCTCCTACGGCGGCTATGCCGTCAACGCCGTGCTGGCGGCCTACCCTGGCCACTTCGCCGCCGGGGCCGCGCTCTACGGCGTGGCCGACTGGGTGACCGCGCTTGAGGTGGCCTCGCCCGGCCTCAAAGCCTCCGACCGCATCGAGTACGGCGACATCACCGAGCCGCGCTGGCGGGCCTTCTACGAGGAGAACTCGCCCATCCGCCAGGCGGACCGCATCGACGTGCCGGTGCTGTATTCGCACGGCGCCCGCGACCCACGCATCGACATCGCCGAGACGGAGGTGATGGTGCGCACCCTCCGTGCGCGCGGCGTGCCCGCCCCGTACGTGCGCTTCCTCGACGAGGGGCACGGCTGGCGCAAGCTCGCCAACCGGCTGTTCTACTACCGCTACCAGGCTACCTTCTTGGAGGACGTGCTCGGCGTAGCCACATCAGAGGAGATAACGCCCGCAGAGTAGTGTTCAGACTCCTGTGAAATTGAGCCGGTCAGCTTCAGCGTGGTATGAATAAAGCAGTGTTACTAGCAGCCAAGTCTGCTATTGAATCTATAGACGTACTCCCGGACTATATAGAGACTAGCTTGTTCTAGTTAATGACCCATTAGCTTGTGTTCTAGCCAGTCCGTAAATAGAGATAGTAGGTCATCTCATTGACATGAAAGAGGTTTATTTCCCTCTCAGATCAAACGGTAGTTGGTTCGCAAGCGAGTCGGCTCGGTCTGAGTTGGAGCGTCGTATCAAGCTCTGCGTTTTGTTGTACGATAGGCTTGCTTTCGAGAACGCCCGCTACCGGCTGATTGTCTGGGAGCATGGAAATCTTGGTCTCCACATGCCAGCTGGGACGATCCCGGAGGATAGGAGTGAGATCAGCTATTACTTACCCGGTGATGAATACGCTTTCAAGGTGTCCGCCTCTCCCGAAGGCGAGTACCACTCTCTATTTGAAGGTCCGATAGTAGAGGCCTTTGAGATCGACTTCTTCCCGATTCTTTCTGAAGCAGGGCTATTGGAGGCTGACTTTGTTGTTCCTAAGGATGTTTCGCTCAGCGAATCGGGTAAGGAGGAACTAAAATCTAGGGTTCAAATCGATCTGCAAGCAGGTGGGGTGGCTGATCAGCTGTCTGGAAGCCACTTTCAGAGAAAGGCGATTATTGAAGGTGTTCATCACGATTCGATTATTTCATTTGGTCTGAAAATGCCTTTCGCGGCTGACCCGAGCGCGGCAAATTTCATTACGCAGAAGAACGCCACACTAGCAGGTGAGCCATGGTCTAAGGTTCTCAATCCAAGCGTATTCACCAGCGTAGTTGACATCGCTTTCCCTGACTTTAGTTCTCTCGATTGGAGCGACTTAGTCAAAATCCGTGAGTCTGCCGCTGGTAGGGACCTACGTGACATGGTAGAACGCCTATCTCGTCGGGTCTCTGAAGCTCTAGGTAATCCCGAAGGATCGAACCAAGTGACTGAGATTGCCCGTGGGTTGTTCATCGAAGAGCTAGGGGGTAGTGACATTCAGAGGAGGAGCGTCATCGTGGCGGCCAGGTGCACGAACGCCAGGTAGTTGCGTCCCAG
>JBCBEX010000095.1:0-15832 GCA_038528235.1 Bacteroidota bacterium | reverse complement strand
GCGCAAGGTGTGCGCGATGGGCATCCGGTGCAGCCGCTGGGTGACGATGCATGGCCTCGCGCTCAACGTGAGTACCGACCTCGGCTGGTTCGATCACATCGTGCCGTGCGGCATTGCCGACCGCGGCGTGACCTCGCTCGCCGAAGAGACGGGAGAGGGGGTCACCCTCGTGGAGGCTGCGGACCGTCTGCTTCCTCGCCTCGCTGACCGGTTCGGTCTCACGCGCGTCGAGCACCAGAGCGAGGCCGCTCACGCCTGGCTCGACGCCTTCGCTGCGCCGCTCGAACCAGCGTAGCACCGACGGTTGCTACTCCCGCTCGGTCTGCTGCGCGGGATAGAACCGGACGCAACGCTCGGGGGAGACACCGAGGCACCACGCGCTCCAGAGCACGCTGTTGCGGAGTTGCTGTCCGACGTGCCCATAGCGTTCGAAGCGCCGCGCCGAGGTCTGCACCGGGGTGTCTAGAAAGACGAAACGGCCCTGCTGACGGAGCGCTTTCACGAAGTCGAGGTCTTCGAAGATGGGCTGTGCTGGGATGCCGCCGATGGCGTCGAAGGTGGCGCGGCGCGTGAACGGGGCGCGGTCGCCAAACGCGAAGCGCCACCACTGCATCACCGTCCGGGACGACCAGAGACGCAACCATGCGCTGTCGCGGTCGAAGGTCGTGCGGAAGCAGCCGCCAGCCACGGCCGGGTCTGCGAGGGTGGCACGGGCGAGCGCGAGGGCGCGTGGGTGAAGCGCGGTGTCGGCGTGGAGGAAGAGCAGCGCCTCGCCCGAGGCGGCCGCCGCGCCCGCGTTCATTTGCGAAGCCCGCCCCTGGGGCGCTTGCACCACCATCGCGCCGTGCGCCTCCGCTACGGCCCGCGTGTCGTCCGTCGAGCCCCCGTCGGCCACGATCACCTCCACGGGGCCGGTCTGCACCGCCACGCTCGCCAGCGTCGCCGGGAGTGCCGCCTCCTCGTCCAACGTAGGGATGATGACGGAGACGAGCATGGGAAAGTGTTGCGGTGAGGCGGTGGGACAGTGAGGCGGTGGGGAAGCTAGACGAACCAGGGTAGCTTATGCACGGCGACACCGCCGCACGGCAACACCGCCGCACTCATAGCTCTTGCTCCAATTTCAGCGCGGCCTCCACGAGGTCGTCTTTGAGCTTGGTGAGCGTGTCGTGCTGGGCGATGTACTGTTCGAGCGCGTCCTTCAGCGAGGCGTCGCGGCGGACGGTGGTGCGCCGCTCGCGCGAGGACGGGTCTACGATCCGCTCGATGGCGGCGATGGTGTTGGCTGGGGCAAGGGCCTCGCGGAGCAGCGTCTGGTCCACCAGCGAAGCCTGCGCGTCGTCGATGCGGTAGCGCACCCGCACCACGGCCTCGTCGAGGTGGGCGAGCTTGATGCGGCCGAGCAGGTAGGCCGTCGGATCGGCCTGCGCAGTTGGGGTGCCTGCGGGGCTGTTAGCGTCTGTGAAGTTGGCGTCGATGGAGACGAAACGGCGCGCGGGCGTGTCCACGAACTCGTACGTCGTGCGCTTGCCGTTGCGACCCGTCTCGTCCTGCTCGATGGTGATGAGCACGAAGCCCTTGTCTGAGTCAGCTTCCTTGAACGAGATGCGCTCGATGGACGACGAGTACACGACCGGCGGTCCCTCCCCCGTGGACGAGGCGTCGAGGTTGCGGTCCTGGTACTTGTGGATGTGCCCGAGCGCCACATAGTCGAGGCGCAGGTCGCCGAGGTCGCCGACGGAGAACTTGGGCTCGTGGGCGATGAGGCTCGCTCGCTCTGAGCCGCCCAGTTCGGAGCCGTGGACGCTGAAGTGGCCCGCGAGCACCGCCGGGAGCGTCGGGTCGAGCTTGTCGCACGCGTCGCCGATATAGCGGAGGTAGACGTCCTCGATCAGCTCGCGGATCTCGGTCGGCGACTTCTTGCGGTACTGGTCCTTCGCCAGGATGAGCGAGCGGATCGGCCACGGCAGCGCGACCAGTTGCAGCGGCCCCGATTTCGTCTCGATCACCGTGTCGCCCGCGAACGTCGTTGGGCGCCGGACTATCGTGACGTCGCCCTGGAGGTAGGAGAAGATGTCCACCGCCGAGGCCTTGCCGTGGCTCACGGGGTGGTCGTGGTTGCCGATCACCATGACGATGGGGATGCCCGCGTCCGAGATCGGTTTGAGGCACTCGGCGAAGAGCTTCTGCTGCGTCGGCGTGGGGTCGGCCGTGCGGTAGGCGTCGCCGCAGAAGAGGAACAGGTCGATGTCCTCGGCGAGGGCGCGCTCGACCATCGCGTCGAAGCAGCGCGCGAAGTCGAGCAGGCGCGAGTTGAGGCCCGTCTCGGGGTCGATGCGCCCGTGGGTTTCGTAGCCGAGGTGGATGTCGGCGCAGTGGAGGAGCTTCATGCCGTCAAGATAGCGCGGTGCTCCGCGCGGCGATGACCGCGAGGGGTCGGTCTAGTGGGAGGTGGCCGAACCGTCCGCGGGGGTCCAGACCTGCTCGGCTGCGTCCATGCGGATGACTACCCACACATGCGGCAGCGTCAGCGCGGCGATGAGCACGAGGTAGAGGCCGATGAACTCGTCCACCGTGGTCGGGCGCTCGGGCACGATCCAGTAGAGGCCCGCGAGAAAGACCAGGGCGAGCGCGGTCGTGGGAATAGCGTGCACCGCAAACGCTGCCACCGAGGCAAGCCAGCCGTGCCGCGGCGCCCGCGGCGCCGCCGTGGTGACCGCGGCAAGTCGAACGACGTGCCGGAGCGCGTGCCACAGGCAGAAGTAGACCCCGACCGCCAGCAGCGGGTGTACCGTCATGAAGAACGCAGTCAGCAGCGCGACTTCCGCAGCATCCAGCACCCAGGCCTGCCGGTGCGTTCGTCCTGCTGCTCGAAATCCAGCGGCGAGGTAGCCAAGCACGATCACCCCGTAGGCGAGCGCCCCTGCCAGCAGAACCGACCGGGGCAGCATGGCCGGGAGGCCTGTGTCTTCCGCGATCACGCCCGCGACGGCGTCGGCCACCGCGAGGTAGACCTCAGGAAACGCCAGGAGCGGTACAAACATTGGCAGCGCCCCACGCACAACGAGGGCCCAGATGCGCTGCCAGCGATGCACGAGATGTCCACCGCCGGTGAGTGTGAGCAGGCTGTGCACGTCGCCCTGTCCCCAGTGCGCCCACGTGAGCGCGATAAACGACACGAATGCCACGACCGGCATCGCAAACCATACCGCCAAGTATGCCAGGCCGATGGCGAGGTACGGTGTGAGCACGCGCAGCAGCGGTCCCGCCTGGAACGGCGCATCCCGTAGACGCAGCAGCACCACGTGGTCTACAGCCCCGTGTGGTAGCCCGAGGAGGACGACGCTCAGCAAGAAGGGCAGGTAGATCCACAGGCCGTCAGGCTCAACGCCGACGAGGACCAGCGCTGTCAGTAGCGCAACGCTGCCCCATCCGACGAGGACAGCAGGGTGGAGACGGGGCATGTCGGAGGCGGTGAAACAGGTTTCCGAAACCTACCACCGCCTCCGTCACTCATGCCGTCACAGGCTCCGCGCGGCTGGCAGAGCCCGCGTCGCCGATGCGCTGCGTCGAGCTCCGGTGGACGGGCTTCGCGTCCAGGAGCGACGGCACCTTCCAGGTGTGCAGCATCAGCAGGAGGCCTTGCACGACGAGAATGTTGGTGACGAGGAAGAACAGCGCTTCTTCGATGGGCAGTCCGAAGAGGGCAAGCCCCGTCGTGTATTTCTCCGAGATGTGCCAGATGCCCAGTGCCAACGCGATCCAGTCGGCTACCCAGAGGTAGAGAGTCGGCACGGCGACGGCGAGCGCAGCGAGGCGGCGGAAACGCCAGAGGTGGTGCCCGCCGTAGGCCCACTGGAAGGCGATCACGGGGGCGGCCCAGACGAGGATGAGAGCGAGGTAGCGCGTCGAATCCTCCGCGAGCAGGAAGAGGCCCCACACGGAAGCAGCGAGCCAGACCGCGACACCTGCCCAGCGAGCAGCCCGCGAGGGGGCTTCGAGGAAGGTCGCGGTGGTCCAGCCGGTACCGGGGGCCTCGCGCCACAACAGGCGGAAGAGCCACAGGCCGGTCAGGAGCGGCTGGAGAATGAAAAAGAGGTATTCCTCAATGGGAACGTGGCCGACCGTGCCTAGCACGCGACCAGGACCATAGCCCCACACCTGCGTCTCCACGAGGTAGTTGTCCCAGGGGGTCGTGTAGACGAAGGCGATGGTGGTGATGGTGAGGAGCGACACGCCCGCCTTCATCGCGTCGCGAGCGGCGACGCGGGGGCCTACGACCTTCAGCATGAGGATCGCTGGCAGCGTGAACGCAAAGTGGAATTGGAGGTAGGTCATCGCGAGCGAAGCTTAGGAGGTCACGGGCGTGTGCCTGGCCGCGCGTGGCGCGCGTACCCATAGGCGAGGCCCATCGCTGCGCCGATGAGGGCAAAGAAGCCCCACGACTCGCGGATTCCGGTCCACAGTTCGGGACCGTTGTGGAAGACCGAGGCGAATGCCCCGAAGAACACACCGAAGGCTGCACCCGCGGCGGTGCCAATGCAGAGCGCGAGGAGCAAGGTGGTCAAGAGAGGCCGCTCGGTCGATTTAGCCATGAGCACATTCGACATCGTTTCGTCCGGAGGAGCAGAGCGGGAGTGAGCGCCCTGCAGGTGGGTGAGACCTGGCATAGGCCGTGTCCCAAGACGGGGGACAGCGGAGACAGGACAGCCGCATGGGGAGGCTCTGGCGGCGAGCCTCCCCACGCGGTGTCGGTGACAGCGGCGCCCTGGAGGCGCCACAGGCAGTTACGCCGCAGCGCGCTGTGCCACCATGGTTTCGCCGACCACGTAGCCTTCGTCGTCAGACTTGGCACGTGCGATGGCATAGATCATGAGGCCGTAGCCTGCCTTGGCAGCCACGTCAGCGATGCTGTAGCCAACCTGGATGGCGATTTCCGCACCAGCACCAGAGATGCCGAGGAACGGAGCCATGTACACGATCGGGTAGAAGCCCCACGTCGCCAGCAGGAGAAGGCGGATGTTGCTGAAGAGCTTCTGGACCCGGGCCGACTGCCGGTCCATTGCCGAGCCCAACTCCGACCAGAGGACGTAGAGGATGTAGGCGAACGGAACCGAGGAGAGGAAGCCCCAGAGCGCGCGCGTGCCATTGGCGTCGTCCGGTGCGATCTCACCTGGGTAGCCCAGGCCAATCATGAACACGGCCGCGATGGAGAGACGCGCGATGAGCGAGCCGCTCTTCTCTTTCGGCAGCGCGAGCACGAGCACGAGCTCAACCACGAGAAGCGGCACCGTGAGGAGCCAGTCCACGTAGCGGTAAGCGTCGTTGAACGGCTTGCCACTTGCGTTGTACATCTCGGTAGCTTGGTCGAGCATGTAGGCGCCCTGCCAGCTGCCGAGGATGCGGATGTAGTGGTAGGCCGCGATCCCGACCACAAGCGCCGAGACGATCAGCGAGATGCGGTACTTGGGAGCCACACGGCCCTGAGCCACGAGGAGGAACACGAACGTCGCCAGCATGGACGCGATCGTGAAGGAAAACATGTTGAACGCGAGGCTGTACTGCCCGGCGGTCAAACTAGGTAGGTCGAACATGGGAACCCTGCCTGTGTGTGAGGTGATGTGATGAGCAGCGCACAAAGCGCTTCCGAGCAGGCTCTCGGTAGGCGGTCGTAAGAGAGAAGGGCCGTCTAGGAGGAAGTGTCGGGAGCGCAGGGCACGCTCAGCGTGGTGGGGCAACCAGCAAGGAAATGCGAACGCTGGTACAGCACCGTGCCACAAAAACAATACAGGGTTACGCCGGGATTTCCAAACAGTCGGCCGATTTTTCTGACCCGACTACAACCTTGCGAACGGTCAAAACGTCCATATGGAGTCCGTTGGTCGATTTTGGGCGGGGCATTAACAAAAATTCTCTTCTTGCGGCCTCCAGCGCGCTCTGCCGCGTGGGAGAACCAGACCGTTCCTCAAGCACCAGCGGTGCGACGGGTGGAAGGCAAGACGCTCCAAGCGACGGGCCCAGGGAGGGGTAAAGTGGTCCGACCTTTTCCTGGCTTACCCCTAGGCAGGGGGTGCTTGTCTGAGTACCAAAGCATGCGCTGGTCCGTGATGCGTGTGCCGCCAGTCCGTGGCGCAGTCACCGACGGCGAGCGGTGAGGTCCCGCCCCAACGCTTGCCTGCCTGGCCCGACGATTGAAGGTGCCGTAAGGATCTGGCTTGTTGCCTTGAGCGGTTGATGCCATGAGCGATCCACGCGAGGCGATCTGCTGAACTCGCCGTGACCCTGCAGGTGCGGGAGTCAGACAAGTGGCGGCGCGCACTTTGAATACACAGCGAAGCGTTCGGCGGTTGCGAACCCGCTAAGGCGCGTGCAGTCCGAGGGTTGCACAGGTGCGCCGGACCGCATTGGCTGGTTAAGCCAGCGTAAAGCCCGAAGCTGCGAGCTTTGTCAAGTCCGCCGGGCAGCGTACATTTTTGTACCTCTCTCCGCCATTTCTCGGGTCTGCATGGCCGCCACCACTACGCTTGGAGCCCGCCTGTCTCGGGTCCCGCTTCTGGTCTTCTCCCTCCTGCTCGTCCTCCCGGGCGCGGCCGACCGCGCGGCTGCCCAGCCGTTCGAGGAGCGCGTCGTAGACATCGGCAACGTGGGGCTGACCGTCACCAACGCGGGCTACGTCGGCAACAACAACATCCGCAACGCGCCCTCCGGCGCGCCGTCGTTCGAGTACCCGCTCGACTCCGGCATCGAGCACCTCTTCGAGGCGGGCCTGTGGGTCGGCGCGGTGCGGCCGGACGGCACCATCTCGGTGCGCACGGGCTCCATCACCTCCGGCGGGGGCTATTCGCCCGGCGCGGGC
This sequence comes from Bacteroidota bacterium, assembly GCA_038528235.1. Classification (GTDB taxonomy): domain Bacteria; phylum Bacteroidota; class Rhodothermia; order Rhodothermales; family Rubricoccaceae; genus JBCBEX01. The sequence goes on along the minus strand of JBCBEX010000095.1, from coordinate 8,979 downwards.
GGCTTCGAGTTCGTGCAGGCCGAGCCCTTCCAGGAGCGCTCCACGCTGCTCGGCTCGCCTGCCTTCTCGCCGCTCGCCGTCAGCCAGCAGGACTTCCTCACGGCCTACGCCGACACCTTTGCCGTCATCCCCGGCACCTCCACGCCGACGCCAGACCCCCAGGGCAGCCTCGGCATCGTGGTGCGCCAGCGCTCCTACGCCTACAGCTTCCCCTTCGCCGAGGCCTTCGTAGTGATGGAGTTCGAGGTCGAAAACGTCTCCGGCGGCCCGCTCGACTCGGTCTACGTCGGCATCTGGGAGGACCTCGTCGTCCGCAACGTGTTCACGACGCAGGAGGGCGGCGGCGACTTCTTCAACAAGAACGGCCGCGGTGTGCTCGGCTACCCGACCGTCGGCGAGGACGGGGCCGTTTCCTACACCCCCGACGACTCGCTCTTCGTGTCCTACGCCTACAACCTCGGCGGCGACGAGGAGAGCCTCAACACCTACGGCTCCGTCAGCTTCCTCGGCGCGACCTGGAACGACGCGGGGGCCGAGCGCTTCTTCCACCCGTTCGTGGCCGACGAGTACGTGGCCGACGGCCTCTCCGTCCCGCTCGTCCACACGCGCTACTGGAAGTTCGCTGACGCCAACCCCACGCTGGCGCGCCCCGGCAGCGACGACGACCGCTACTTCCGCATGGCGACGCCGCTCCCGCTCGACCAGCCCATTCCCGGCCAGGAGGGACAGGGCTCGCTCGCCGACCGGCTGTCGTCCGACGGCCTCGTGTCGCAGGGCAACTGGATTGGCCTCTACAGCATCGGCCCGTTCCCGCGCCTCGAAGCGGGCGAATCGCTCACGGCGACGTTCGCGTGGGTGGCGGCCCTCAAGCCGGATCGCTTCCAGGACCTCGGCGGGCGCCGCCTCGACACGGACGAGACGCGTGCGCTCCTGCGCACCAACGCCTTCTTCGCCCAGCGCACCTTTGCCGGTGAAGACGCCAACTACAACGGGCGCCTCGACACCGGCGAAGACCTCAACGGCAACGGCACGCTCGACCGCTACCTCATCCCCGAGCCGCCGCCTGGCCCGAACGTGCGCGTCGAGGTCGAGTCCGGCCGCGCGATCCTCTATTGGGACGACTTCGCCGAGAACGCCATCGACCCGGTGAGCGGGCGCGCCGACTTCGAGGGCTACCGCGTCTACCGCTCCGATCCGGGCGACGACGCCGCGGGCAACATCATCGGCGAAGCGGGCCTCATCGCACAGTACGACGAGGCAGGCAACCGCGTCGGCTTCAACAACGGGTTCCAGGACATCCGCCTCCAGGACCCGGTCACGTTCCCGGGCGACGACAACGTCTACCGCTACCGCTTCGTGGCCGAGGGGCTACTCAACGGCTGGCAGTATGCGTTCTCCGTGACCGCCTTCGACCAGGGCGACCCCGACGTGGGGCTGGAGCCGCTGGAGTCGAGCCGGACGCTCGGCGCGGTGCGTGTCTTCCCCGGCACCTCGGCCGTCGAAGATCCCAGCGCCGAGGGGCTGCCCAACAACGGCGAAGTGGGCGTCTACCCGAACCCGTTCCGCCTCGAAGCCGCCTGGGACGGCGAACTGGCCACCCAGCGCAAGCTCTACTTCTTCAACCTGCCGCCGCGCGCCGTCATCCGCATCTACACGATGGCCGGCGAGATCGTCACCGAACTCAACCACGACGCGGCGACCTACCGCGGCGACATCCGGTGGTACGACACCTTCAGCGCCGACAACCGCGTCGTGGCCAGCGGCGAGCATGCCTGGGACGTGCTCTCCGAGAACAACCTTCGCCTGGCCTCCGGGCTCTACTTCTTCTCCGTCCAGGACGAAGACACCGGCGACGTCCAGACCGGCAAGTTCGTGATTATCCGATAGGGAACTGTGCGGCGGTGATGCAGTGCCGCCCACGACCTCGGCTCCCACAACTCCGCAACACTGCTCCACCAACAACACCTCACACACCATGCGACTTCTTGCTACGCTCGCGCTTGCGTTCGTGCTCGGTCTGCCTGCGGCCTCGGCCCAGCAGGTTTGCTCCGGCACCGAAGGCACCGACTTCCAGCGCGTCACCCTTCTCGACGTTAACACCCTGCCCGACGGGAGCCTCGCCGCGCTCAACGGGGGTGGGGCGAACCTCGAAACCAGCCAGATCCAAGACCTGCTCGCGAACGACCTCGTCGGCGAGACGATCGAGTTCACGGCGGTCATCCTGAGCGACCCCAAGCTCTCGGGCCTCGCCAGCACCAACGACGCCGGCATCCCGAACCGCGTGCACTACTTCGTCCGTGACGTGACGGCGTTCGACGAGGGCCCGCAGGGCTACGGTGCGCAGATCGTCGACAACACCGGCTCCGGCCTCTCGGCGCAGTTCTTCGTGGGCGACATCGTCACCATCTGCGGCGTTGTCGCTCCGTTCACGGGCACCGGCGGCTACTCGATGCAGATCAACCCGGTCGACGCCAACGCCATCCAGCTCACCGACGACGACCCGATCGCGCTCGACGACCCGCGCCTCGCACCCATCGGCATCTCCATCGGCGACCTCCACACCACGGTCGCGGGTGCCCCGGCGGGTGCCGAGACCCAGATCAACTGGAACAACTACACGGCCTTCGTCGGCAACTACGTCCGCATGGAGGGCATCCAGATCGTGCAGGGCGTCCCGGACGCCAACCGCCCCGACGTGCTCTTCGCAGGCGCAAGCGGCGACGCACCGTTCATCAACCAGTACGACGTCTCCGTGTGCTACCGCAACGACCGCCAGGCAGACTACTTCCCGGCGGGCACTACGCCGGAGTGTGTCACCGACGGTCCATTCAACGTCCCGGCGACCGGCTTCGCCAACCTGCAGGGGTTCCTGATCTACCAGGGTGACGACGGCGCGTTCGACTACGCCACGCCCGACGCGGCCAACTTCGTGATCAACCCGATCCTCCCCGAGGACCTCGAGATCACGGGCGCCCCGCCGACCATCAACTTCTTCACGGCAGGTCCGGAGGGCATCCTCTCGCCGAACGACCCGTTCCCCGTCGAAGCCTCGGTACAGGCTAACGGCGACGCCACCATCGCCGCGGTGGTGGTCAACTACGGCAGCCCGAGCGGTGGCGGCGCGGTCACGCTCGAAGACGGCGACGGCGACGGCACCTTCACCGGCACGATCCCGCCCTTCGCCTCGGCTGGGGAGTTCGTCAACCTCACCTACACGGTGACCGACTCGAACGGCATCAATGCCTTCGCGACCACCTCCTACCGCGTCTTCGACGGCCCGCTCACCTCGATCACGCAGATCCAGGAGACGGCCAACGGCGGCGAGGGCGATAGCCCCGTCGGCGACATCGACGCGGTCGCGATGAACATCGTCGCCATCGTCAACGACGACTTCGTGGACGACGCGGGCAACCGTACGCTCATCCTCCAGGAGGACCCCAACTTCGGCCAGTTCACCGGCATCGCAGCCTTCGTGGACATCGCCGCGGCCGTGCAGGTCGGTGACGAGATCACGATCACCGAGGCGAACATCAACGAGAACTTCGGCTTCACCCGCCTCGAAAACCTCACCTACACGGTGACCAACGCGGGAGCCGGGGCCTACGGCTACTTCACGATCCCGAGCGGCTCGATCGCCAATCCGGACGACGCCGAGAAGTTCGAGAGCATGCTCCTCCGCTTCGAGAGCGTCACGATCACGGATGTCAACGCCGACGGCGACGACACCGACGACGGCTTCGGCGAGTGGCAGTTCACGACCGGCACCGAGGCCGAAGAGCTCCGCGTCGACGACCTCGCCGAGGCCTTCGAGACGGACTATAACATCAACAACCTTACGGTTGGCCAGCAGCGCGACTTCGTGCAGGGCTTCCTCTACTTCAGCTTCGGCAACTTCAAGCTCATCCCGACCGACGCCGCGGACGTGGGCATGGCCGTCGCTGGCGAGGACGACCTCGTGCAGGGTAGCCGCCTCATCGAGGCTTACCCGAACCCGACCACCGACGCCGCGACGTTCGTCTACACGCTCGACGCCGCCACCGACGTGCAGCTCGCCGTCTACGACGTGACGGGCCGCCGCGTGGCGCTCCTCGTCGACGCCGTCCAGACCGGCGAGCAGCGCGTGCGCTTCGACGCGAGCGACCTCGCGCCGGGCGTCTACGTCTACCGCCTCGCTGCGGCGGACCGCGTCGAGACGGGCAAGCTCATCCTCGCGCGCTAAGCCCCGCAGGCTGACGCCTGCTCCCGAACCCCTCCCGCGCGGTTTCTGACCGGACCGCGTGGGTCTTTTCGATTCCCTTCGCCCGCCTTCCCGCGTTCCGTGCGCTACTCCTCATCTGCTTCGGCCGCTCGGCAGCCTGATGGCTCCCCCCGCTTGACGCACCCCCCGACGAGGTGGCAGGGCGGTGGTCAAGCTGTCCCCCTCACGGGTGAGGGGGACAGTCCGAAGAGCGACCAAAGGGAGTCGATGAGGACGGGGGGAGTCGTCGTGGCTCTGGTGTTTGCCGCGCTCCTCGCGCTCGCGGCCTGCGACACGGGCTTCGAGGGCGATTTCCTCGGCAACCAGCCGCCCGAGACCGACCTCGCCGTCCGCTCCGACGACCTGCGCGGCCCGCTCGCCTTTGAGGAGACGTTCACGGGCACACCCGGCGACTCCATCTTCATCGGCAGCGACACGCTGATCGTGGGGGACGACGGCACCGTGCTCTTCCGCGACACGCTGCGGCTCACGAGCACCGTCCCGATCGCCTGGACCGGCACCGATCCCGACGGCTTCGTGGACGGCTACGAGCTGCGTTTCTTCGCGCTCAGCGAGCCCCTCGGCGATGAAGAGGGCTGGCGCTTCACCGAGCGCACCGACTCGCTCGTGCTGCTCCCGATCCCGTTCGGCGAGGCCCAGGCCGACGTAGCGCTGGAGGTCCGCGCTATCGACAACGAGGGCGTGCGCGACCCGAGCCCGGCCCGCACCGTCTTCCCGATCCGGAACTCCGACCCGACGCTGCGGCTCAGCACCTCCGACGTGCCGCCCGACACCACCTTCCCGCTGCTCTCATTCGGCTGGACCGCAGGCGACCCCGACGGTGAGAGCAACCTCGCGGCTATCGAGGTGAGCCTCAACGACAGCACGACCTTCGTACAACTCCCGGCCGACGCGACGTTCATCACGCTCGTGGCGCAGGCCCCGGAGGCGGGCGTGACCAACGCCGAGATCTACCTGGGGCGTGGCTTCCAGCGAACCGCGCTGACGCTGCCCGGCTTGGAAGTGGGCGGGGACAACGTCTTCTTCATCCGGTCCGTGGACGACGCGGGCGCAACCTCGCCGCTGATCCGCTACCCAGAGCCCATCGACGACGGCGACGACGCGACGCCCACGATCTTCCCGTCGATCTTCGTGCAGCCGATCACGAGCGACCTGCTCCTCGTCAACGACTACCGCTCGGCCAACCTCCCCACGACCAACGACGAGACGGTGATGGACTTCCACCGCGCGGTGCTTCGGGACCGCCTCGGCCTGACGGGCGACGCCGTCGCGTGGGACGAGTGGGACCTCTCCGAGACGATCCTCCGCTCCGACGCCGCTGACTTTTCGGCAGCGCTGCCTGCGCCGGTCGACCCGACGCTGCGGCAGACGCTCGCGCAGTGGGACCGGATCTACTGGGTCACGAACGCCGCGACGAACTCGCCCATCGGCAACAATCTCCCGCCCGCAGCCTCGGTGATGGACCTCTTCTTCACCAACGGCGGCCGCCTCTTCGTGCAGACGCCGGTGACGCAGCCGCTCGCCGCCGACCCAACGCTCAACGACGGCAACGCCGCCATCAACGTGCTCCCGCTCGACGCCCTGGTTACGGGCGTGACGCTGCGCGTGCGGCGCGACCCGCTCACCATCCGCGACAACGTACCGGGGCTAGGTCGCCCGCTTCCGCCGCTGGAGGTGACGCGAACGCTCACCAACACGGTACCCTTCCAGGTCGGCGGCAGCGACATCCCGCTCTACGACACCCCGTTCTTCGCGCCGGGCGGCGGCAGCTTCGACGGGCCGTTCACGTCGGTGGCGATGAGCCAGGACGCCCGCGTGGCACTCTTCGGCCTGGAAGTCGTCTCTACGAGCACGGGCGTCCCCGTCCTCGCCCCGCTCGACGCTGGCGACGGGGACGATCCGCTGACCTACTGCACGGTCGAAGACTTCAGTGGGGCCGCTGAGCCGGAAACGCTCTGCGACGCCATCAACCTCATCCTCGACGGCCTCGAATTCCCGCGGTAAGGCGCCATGTCCCGCTCGTCCGCCACCACCAACCTACGTCGCTCCGTGCGTGCCTTCTCTGCTTTGTGTTGCGTGTCGCGTGCTGCGCGTACGGATGCCAAAACACGCACCACGCAACACGTAACACAGACCTCGATGCTTCGGGTGTTCTCGGCGCTGGCCCTGTTCGGCCTCCTCAGCGTCACCTCCACGGTCTTCGCCCAGGGCCGCATTGCTGGGACGGTCACCGACGCCAACACCAGCGAGACGCTGCCCGGCGTGAACGTGTTCATCCTCGGCACGCAGTTCGGCTCGGCGACCGACTTCGACGGCAACTACGTCATCCCGAGCATTCGTGCGGGCGAGTACACCATCCAGGTCAGCTTCGTCGGCTACGAGACGAAGCAGTTCACCGGCATCCGCGTGAACAACGGCGAGACGACGCGGCTCGACATCGAGATTGGCGAGGCGGTGCTCTCGACAGAGAACGAGGTCGTGATCGTGGGCGACGCGCCCCTCGTAGACGTCGAGGAGTCGTCGAGCACCTTCACGATCTCGCGCGACCAGATGGAGGCGGCCCCCGTGCGCGAAGTCACGGAGGTCGTGGCTAGCCAGGCCGGCGTCGTGAGCGATCCCACGGGCCTCTACATCCGCGGCGGACGCGCTGACGAGACGGCGTTCCTCGTGGACGGCGTCTCGGCGAAAGACCCGCTCGCGGGCACCGGCTTCGGACTCGATCTCGGCACGAACGCCTTCTCCGAAGTCGAAGTCACGACCGGCGGCGTCGGTGCCGACGTGGGCGACGTGACCTCGGGCGTGGTGGCCGTTGCGCTTCAGGAGGGCACCGACGAGTTCCGAGGCACGCTCAGCCACAAGCGCGACAACCTCGGCTTCAACCAGGACTGGGAGAGCACCTTCATGGAGGAGACGTTCGAGGCGTCGCTCTCGGGGCCGATCCTGCCTGGCAAGCTCCGCTTCTTCGTGAGCGCCCAGGCCCAGGTCTCGGACGAGTTCTACCGTTTCACCTCGGACCCTGACCAGGTCCGCAACAGCATCGTCGGGAGCGACTTCTGGATGCCGCGCACCGACAACCGCTGGAACGGCGTCGCGAAGCTGACCTTCCTCCCGCGCCCCGGCATGAAGCTCACCGGTAGCTACTCGCGCTCGCTGACGGTGAACCAGAACGAGAACATGCTCCGCGTCACGGGCAACGACGCCGCTGTGCGCCCCGGCTTCCAGTACGGCTTCGCGCTGCAGCCCGACCTCGCCAACTCCTACGCCCACGACAGCAACCTCTCGACGCTGCGCTGGAGCCACGTGATTGGCTCGCAGGCCTACTACGAACTCCAGGTCTCGCGCCTCTTCACGCGCCTCCGCGCCGACGCCAACGGCCGCGACTGGCGCCCCGAAAACGTCGACTCCGAACTCGACCCCGAGAGCATCGTCGACTACCCCGGCGACCTCTTTCTCCCCGGCGGCGTCGACCCGGAGAACATCCCGCCGGGCACGCCTATCTTCGTGCTGCCGGGGCCGGGGCTCATCAACAACGGCGGCATCGCCACGCGCTGGCACGATCACTTCGCGGAGGAAGTCACCGTCAAGGGCGCCTTCAGCCGCTTCACGGCCAACCGCGGCTACCAGATCTCGACCGGCTTCGAGGTCAAGTTCAACGACTACCAGTGGATCGACATCGAGCGCCCGTGGATCGGCGCCCCGATCACGCTCGGCGACGGTACGACGACGCAGACCAACCGCCTCGGCGAGTCGAGCGACGTGTGGCGGGTGAAGCCGCGCCAGACGGCGTTCTATGCCGAGAACCAGTTCCGCTACCGCGGCCTCATCGCCAATGTGGGACTCCGCTGGGAGTTCTGGGCGCCGGGCGGCTTCGTGGACGACCTGGTGGACGACGCCGTTGCGTTCTACGACGCCGAGGACGCGGGCGAGGACGTCAGCGACCGCATCCGCCTGCCCATCTTGGAGGAAGTCGCGCGGTCCTACGAGAGCGAGACGTTCGGCTTCCTCGGCACGCGCTGGAAGACGCGCCTGCTGCCGAAGGTGCGCGTGAGCTTCCCCGTCCGCGAAAACCAGGTGCTGTTCTTCAACTACGGCCGCTCGACCCGTCTGCCGCACCCGACGTTCCTCTACGCCGGCCTCAACCCCGTCTACCAGGACCGCTCGTTCTTCGCCGACCTCGGCAACCCGAACCTCAATCCCGAGGTGGACATCTCCTACGAGCTCGGCGTCCGCAACCAGATCACCTCCAACGACGCGCTCACGGTGACGGCCTTCTGGCGCGACAAGTACGACTTCATCACCGTCCAGGACATCGAGATTCAGGATCAGACGGGCCGCCAGACGACGCGCGCGCTGCGCATCAACGGTGACTTCGCCCGCGTGCGCGGCCTCGAAGCGAGCTACACCAAGCGCATCGGCCGCCGCTTCACCGGCCAGATCAACGCCGCCTACAGCCGCGCCACCGGCCTCTCCTCGACCAACAACGACGCCCTCCAGCAGTTTCTCCAGCAGGGCAACGTCGACAACACCGTCGAGACGCCGCTCGCCTGGGACCGCCCGATCGACCTCAAGGGCAGCGTGACCTACCGCTACGACGAGGCGAACCCGCTCTTCGGCGTGCCCGGCCTCAACCGCTTCCGCGCGTTCCTCTCGGGCACGTTCCGCAGCGGCCAGCGCTACACGCCCGTCGAGTTCGTCGGCTACGAGACCAATCCCTTCACGGG
>JBCBEX010000094.1:0-15915 GCA_038528235.1 Bacteroidota bacterium | reverse complement strand
TCGTTGAAGCGTTGGAAGGAGACGACGGGCGGCTGCTCGGCGTCCAGTACCATCCCGAGCGGCTCGGCGCGGTCGGGGCCCCACTCTTCGCACACGTGGTCCGGCGCGCTGCGGGTGCTGTCTAGCCCGCCGTGCAGCCCCACAGAGCGCGGGAACGGACTGGGTCGCTCTGCCGTCCACGACTCACCTTGCAGAGCACGCCGTTTCGGCTCCGTTTTTTCGGCTCGGTATTGAATTTGCGTGTACGAACGCTGGAGGATTCGCGTAGATTTCTGCCAGCAGGATAGCCCTCCCGACCCGCTCGCCTGCCCTTTCCTTCTTCTTCCGCATGCACCACGACGCTCCCGCGCCCTCGGACGCCCCATCTCCTGACGCTTCCGTCCCTTCGTCCGCTGCGTCCCCGGACCCCTCTGCATCGGCTCCCTCGATTGGCCTGCCTCTGGTGCTCATCGTGCTGGGGCTGCTGGTCGGCATCGGGGCCTTCGCGGCGCACTTCGGCCAGTTTGACCTGAGCGCGGCCCTCGCTGCGAACCTGGGCGAGGATGGCATCTTCGAGGACGACGACGAGGAGCCTCTCCCGCTGATCGGTTTCGCCCCGGACAGTCCGTTCATGTTTAGCGGCCTACCCCAGCATCCGGACCAGATGTACCCGGCGGTAGCTGCGAGTGTCTTTCTCGCCGACCCCAACGAAGCATCCTTCGCCCAGCAACCACGGTCGGTGCGTGAGTTTCGGCAATTGCTCGACCTGTACGAAAAGCGCCAGGGCCAGGACGACAACTTTACAATCCGTGTCTTCGATGGACGCTCGAATGAGACGTTGGAGCTGCACGAACTCGTTGCCGAGCGGACCCGCTACGAAGACAGCGGCTGGGCAAACTGGGACCGCATCAACCAGGTGCGTCGCACCGAGACGCGCCGGCTCGTAGACAAATATGTCCGCCGGGGCATCCCGCGCGAGGAGGTCAAGATCCGGTGGGGCTACGCCAACCAGGTCGCCGAGGCGCGGGCGCGCGAGTTGAGCACGATCCAGTATGAGATAGCCCTTGCCGACCAACTCGGGCTGAGCCTGCTCGCGACGGAGATCGGCACGGTGGAGACATTCAACCAGGACATGCTCGTCTCCCCTGCCGGGGCACGCTCTCGGTATCAGATGATGCCAGATGTGCTGCGGCGCTTCGATGTCCGGCGCTATCAGTTACCCGCGGGCGAGGGCCGTGTTGATGTGCGCGAGGAGCACCATCCGCTGCTCACGCTCGAACCGGCATTCGTCTTCCTGCGCGGCTACGTCAACAGCGTCGGGCATGAAATCCCGGGCATCTCGGCCTACCACACTGGTCCGGGCAACATCTTTCGGCTCTATCAAGCCTACATGCAGTCGCAGGCGGGTCGGTCCCTCGACCACAAGTCGGTCGTCGATGCGTACATGTGGGGCGTGACTGACGGCTTCGAGCGCGTGAAGCGGCAATCGAGCTTCGGCAACCACTCGCGGGCCTATGTCCTACAGGCATACGGCTCGCTCCGCGCCACCGAGGACGAACTGATCGATCCTACACAGACGCTAGAAGCGGAGCGTGTACGCTTGATCGCCGGCGAGCGCATCACCCTCGCGGACTTACTCGCCCGCCTCGACGCGCACAGCGACCGCCTCGACTGGAGTACGGTCGCCGACCTGGGCTCGTCCTACGAACGATTCCGCGCGCTCAACCCGCACATCGACCTTCCGGCTTCGGACGATGGCGCTGTTCCCCCGCGGGGCAACCTGAGCTTGACCGCCGCCGTCGGCGAGGCGCCGGTGCAGTTCTTCCTCCCGCTTGGCGCGTCCGACCTGCTCGCACGGACCGGCCGCACCCTCCTCGACCCGGCCGCCACGTTTGTCTTCGACCGGAACGCCTTCCGCACGAGCGCTGCCGACCGAACGGCGGCCGACGACGCCTACGACCGCCTCGTTGCCGACATCGCGGCGTTCGGCTTCACGGAGTCTAACCTGGCGCGGCTGCGTACGCTGCGGGGCCAGTTCTATGCCCTCGCGGAGGCCACCCCGACGGCGTATCGCCAGCGCCAGGCAGAGATCATCCGCATCCACAGCCAGGTTTGGGGCACCCGCGCTTGGCGTGACCTCGTTGGCTCGGTGAGCACGGTGATGGGCGCTGAAGCGGGCCTGCCCTTCGCAGACGACGTAGCAAGTAACTAGCACAGCACCGCCTCTACGCATGGCTGTCCTCCGCGCTCTGCTCGCCGAGTGGCGCTCGCTCGACACGGGCCGCGCCACACTACGATCGTTCGGACGCGTGGTGGGCACCGTTGTCCTCGGCATCGCACTGGTCGTGGCGTGGCGCCGTGGCTGGGCATGGACCCCGGCCGTCGTTACGCTCACGAGCCTCGGCGGCGCGCTCGTGGTCCTCGGCCAACTCACACCGATGCTGCTCCGGCCGGTCTACCAGGCGTGGATGCTGCTAGCCCTCGCGCTCGGCGCCGTCGTCTCACGGATCCTGCTGACGCTGGTCTTCTTCCTCGGCGTCTTACCGATTGGCTGGGGACGCCGGACGTTCTCGGACAGCCCCATCCTCACGCGGCCAGACCCACAGGCGGAGAGCTACTGGATTAAAAAGCCGCCCCCGACGCTGAGCGAACGGGAGCGGCTCGAAAAGCTGTACTGATAGCCAGTACGGCGGTCATGCCCGGCGCTTACGCATCGAGCTTCGGGATGACAATCTTCTGGCCGGGGTAGATCTTGTTTGGGTCCTTGATCACCTCCTTGTTGGCCTCGAAGATGGTCGGGTACTTCATCGCATCGCCATACTTCGCCTTGGCGATCTTCGAGAGTGAGTCGCCACTCTGGATGGTGTAGTACTCCACGACCGGCTCGGGCGGGGCCTCGGGCTCGCCGGTATCCACCTTGAGATTGTCGTCATTGACCTTGTCGATGCCCTTGACGTTGCCGGCCATGAGGACCGCTTTGTTCTTGGTCGAATAGGAATCCGCCGTGCCGTGAAGCGACACGGTCCCGTCGTTGATCATGACGCCGGTAATCTCGACGCCGGGGAGGTCGTCGTTGAGCATCTTCTTTACGTCTTCCGGCTGCGGATTGTCCTTGCCGAAGAGCTTCTCGCCGGTGTCTTTGAGGAAGTCGAGCAGACCCATGGGGCTACCTACAGGATTGATGAGGGAGTGCGTTCGAGTGGGTGGCGCCTCTATTCGCGAGGCGAACGCAAGTATACGCAGCGAGGCCCACTGCGGTATTTCGATAGCGTGAGCACGACCACCAACCCAAGCGATCAGCCTGTGCATAAGGCTGCCGCCCGCTCATGTTGTCTGGAGTTGCGTCTTCAGCCGGGCGAAGTCAGACAGCTTTGTATGTGATACGGCGGAGCGCAGGCTCGGGCTCGGGGTCGGCCGCTGCACGATTGAGGACGAATCCCTGTCTCTTCCCGATCTTGGCTGTTTGATACACGATCGCTCGACGCTGATACTGTGCACTTCGCTCGATTTCGTTTGCCTTCGCCTCTCTGGGACGCCGCACGACAGATCCGCCATGCGGTGTTCGTCGTCGAGCAGGCATGCCCCCCTGAAGAGGAGTGGGACGCCTTCGACATCGAGGCCGCGCACCTGCTCGGCGTTCTCGACGACGAGCCGGTGGCCACAGCACGGTGGCGCACGGTGGAGACGGCCGACGGTCCTACAGCGAAGCTGGAGCGGTTTGCTGTGCTCGCCTCGCACCGTGGACGCGGTTTGGGGCGCGGTCTCGTCGCCCAAACGCTCGCCGATGCTGAAGCCGCTGGGCACCGCCGTTTTGCGATGCACGCGCAGGCACACCTCGCCGACTTCTACGCCTCGATGGGGTTCCAGCGTGTCGGCTCCGAGTTCGACGAGGTCGGTATCCCCCACATCACGATGGTGCTGGTTCGCTAGGGAGAAATAACATTCAGCAGGTCAGACGCGCACGCCGCAGCGATTACGTTCCCGCAAGGCGGAGGAGGAGTGCGATCCTGTGGGATCGGGCGACGAGTCGAACGCAGCCGGGGCGAAATCGAAGCTGGGAGCGGCCATCGGCTTGCATGTCACTACGACCTAGACACGTGCGAGCACCCGACTCCCTTACAACGAACGGCTTCGCACGTCCTTAGCGAATCTTGCCGGAGAGTGCCGCGTGCAACTTTGCTGCAATCGCTGTTCCCGCTTACCCTGCCCACGCATGCCCGCGACTACCGACGCCCCCAGCACGATCCTGGACCAGTTGAAGGCGCTCATCCGCCTCCAGTACATCGACAGCCGCATCGATCAAATCGAGAAGCTGCGCGGTGACCTCCCTGAAGAGATTCGCGACCTCGAAGACGAGCGAGCGGGTCTTGCCACGCGCATCGACAAGGCCAAGCGTGAGATCATGGAGGGCGAGGCCCGCCAGAAAAAGCTTGCGCTCGATGTCGTTGAAAGTGAGGCGATGATCAAGAAGTACGAGGAGCAGCAGCTCCAAGTCCGCAACAACCGCGAGTACGACGCGCTCACGAAGGAGATCGAAGCTCAGCGCCAGAAGATCACCGCCGCCCACCTGGAGACGGAAGAACTCACCGCCACGATTGAGCGCGACAGGGAGGCCATCGTCGGTGCCGAAGAGCGCCTCGGAGAACTGGTGTCCATCCTCAAGGAGAAGCAGGCCGACCTCGAACAGGTCGTCGAGGACACCAAGAAGGAGCAAGAGGGCTTCCAGGCGAAGCGCGACGAGGCCGCCGAGGCCATTGAGGGGCGCTATTTCCAAGCCTACGAGCGCCTACGCGGCCGCCTGCGCGACGGCCGCGCCGTGGTACCGCTCGAGCGCGGGGCCGCCGGTGGCTTCCAGGTGCCGCCGCAGCGCCAGGTGGAGATCCGCCAGCGTAACCGCATCATCCCCTGCGAGCACACCGGCCGCATCATCGTCGACGATGCCCTCTTCCAGGAAACGGTCGCTGAACTGGACTTCTAGAGAGAACCGACGGTGAAACGAACGGCGGGTAGGCTTCGTTGAGGAGCCTGCCCGCTCTCATTTCGAGGGCGTTTTCCACACGCGGGGCGGCGGGACCGTCGCCTCGGCGAGCCGACCCCTTCGGGGACCCGTGCGACGCCGGGGAGGAAAGTCCGAACACCGCAGAGCGCCGTGCTTCCTAACAGGAAGGCGGGCCGCGCCTCCGGGCCTGGCTCGACAGCACGTGCAACAGAGAACAGACCAGCCGATGGCGTGCCCGGGATCGGCAACGATCCTGCACGCACAGGTGATGGGTGAAACGGTGGGGTAAGCGCCCACCAGCGTCCCTGGCGACAGGGGCGGCTAGGCAAACCTCACGGGGTGCAAGGCCAAACAGCCACGCTTCGACCGCGGCTCGCGGGAGCGCCTCTGTGCGCAGCGTGGCGGGTAGGCTGCTACAGGCGTCCGGCGACGGGCGTCGCAGATAGATGACGGTCGCCGACGGCTCTCTACCAGGGCCGCCGGTACAGAATTCGGCTTACACGCCGCCCCGCGTGTGGAAAGCGGCAGGGCTCGGCCCGACATGTTGCTCCTCGAACAGGCGTGCGAGCACAACGCGCGCCACCGCATAGATCCCTGGCACCGTGCTCTCTCGCGGGCCGGCTACGTTGAGCACGCTAACCTGTCGCTCGGTCAACCAAGCACGCACAGGGGCAAGACTCAGTAATCGCGGGTTGGAAGCGGCGTTGATAGCCAAGTGGAACACCGGCACATTGAGCCTCTGTGCAACGCGGGCGGTGTACGCTGTCCCTCCTACGAGAGGCAAGGGCGCCACGATAAGCGTTGCCTCGGCGTCGCGCACGTTGAGGCGGGTGCGGACGCGGTAGGCTGTGGAGGGTGTCTCACGAAGCGGGTACTGCGCTGGGATGGCTCCGTCTTCGGCGCGGCGCCCGGCCGGACACCACCCACCCACATGCAGCCCGGCTGCCATCGCGGCATCCAAGGCCGCACGGTCTACGCCGGATTGTCCGCCCGACATGACATGATGAATCACAGGCTTGACTGTAGTTAGGTTTGGACTGACAGGTTGGCACGCGAACTATGCTGGCACGGGCTTAGCTAGGAGAAACCGCACAATCAACCCATATGGATGGATATATGCTTCAATACGCCTCAATCCACCCATGTGCTCACTTACACCACTAGCCACGATCAAGCTAAGCCATGAGTACGCTTCTACGCTACGCCCAGCCCCGCGAGTTCGACAGCTTTCGTCGCGAGATGAGCCGTCTGCTCGACGACTTCTACCCCAACCGCCGCGCCGACTCCTCCGAGGCGGACTCGGCTGTGTGGAGCCCACGCGCAGACCTCGCCGAGAACGACAACGCGTTCGTCCTCTCGCTAGACCTCCCCGGCATCGACAAGGACACGCTGACGATTACCCTTGACGAAGGGCAACTCAAGATCAGCGGCGAGCGCCAGTTTGAGAACGAGGAAGCAGGTCAGTTCCACCGCATCGAGCGGACCTACGGGAAGTTCTTCCGCGCCTTTCGCGTCGGCAATGCCGTCAATCCCGAAGGCATCGACGCCTCATTCGTGAACGGTGTGCTGACTGTCACCCTGCCAAAAGCAGAGGAGCGCAAGCCGCGCCGCATCGAGGTGAAGTAGGCACCGAGCCGAATACGACGCTGCCGTCTATCTGCGCGGTCTGTCGAATTCGCTGCGAACGCCCTGACCGGAGCAATCCGGCGGGGCGTTCGTGCGTTTTTTGCGGCGTTGCGGTTTTTCCATTTCCTAGCGTCTCCATGCGACTGCTCGTCGGCATTTTTCTCTTCACGATGGCGCCTGCCTTTGGGCAGACATCCTCGCAGATTCCAGACGCACAGGCTGTCTTGGATCGGATCGACCGGACGTATCAGACGCTCACGGCGGTACGCGCCTCGTTTTCCCAGGAAATCGGAGGCCAGACGCTAGAGGGGACCCTCACGGTGCAAGGGGATCAGTTCCGTGTGGAACTGCCCGGCCAAACCATCGTCAGCGACGGCGAGACCGCGTGGTCCTTCTCCGAGGCCGACAACACGGTGCTGATCAGCCGTGTGGCCGACGACCCGGCCTTCTTCTCCCCTGGCGAACTCTTCCTTCGCTACCCCGAGCGCTTCGATATCGAAGTTACCGAGCGCACAACGTGGAACCAGGTGCTCATGGACGTGCTCGCACTCTCGCCGAAGAACCCGGCGGACGAGGTCGAAGCTGCGACGCTCTACGTCCGGGCGTCAGATGGCGTCCCCGTCCGCGTTGAAGTACAGAGCCTCGGCCAGTCTGTGACGATCACCCTTGCCGACATCCGACTCAACCCGCGCCTCGACGACACCCAGTTCCGCTTCCGAGTGCCGCGCGGGGTCGATGTCATCGATTTGCGCTCCTAGCCCGACGTGCGCTCTTAGCCCGACTTGCGCCCGGAGCGCTGCCTCTCCCCTCTGACACCTACACCCGGTCCATGTCACCCCGCCTAAAGACTGTCCTCACGTTCGGCGGCAGCCTGGTGTTGGGAGGCGGCCTTCTTTTCGTAGCGTTGCGCGGTGTCGACTTCAGCGCCGTTGGCGAAGCGCTGAGGACGGCCGACTACGCGTGGCTCGTCCCCCTGCTAGCGGTGTCGTTGCTCTCGCACTACGCCCGTGCCTGGCGCTGGCGCCTGCTCCTCGACGTGCTCCCCGACGAACCCGACACGTCTTCTGACAGCACGCTGACTTACATAGCCAAGCCCCGAGCCTCGACGCTTCAGGCGTTCTACGCCACGATGATCGGCTACATGGTAAATCAGGCTGCCCCGCGTCTCGGCGAACCGGCGCGTGCGGCGAACCTGGCCGCCGTGACCCGCCATCGATTTTCGTCGGTCTTCGGCACGGTCGTCGTGGAGCGCCTGGTGGACGTGGTGGTGTTGCTGGCAGCGCTCGCCAGCGTGCTGGTTCTGTTCTGGAGCCGACTTGGCGCTCTACTGGGCGAGTTTGCAGGGGCCGCCCGGATCGTTGTTGAGGGGCTGCGTGCCCAGAGCGGCGTGCTTCTGGCGCTCGGTGGGCTTGCCTTCGTGGCGGCACTCGGAGCCGTCTGGTGGTGGCGCGCGAGGCAACGCGCTGGGACGGGCGGCAAGATCCAGGCGATGCTCCTCGGCTTCGGCGAGGGGCTGCGCAGCCTGGTGCGTGTCCGCAACAAAATTGGCCTCGTCTGGTCCACCGCTGCGATCTGGATCTGCTACACTGTGATGACCTATATCCCGCTCCAGATGATCGGGATCGCTTCCACCTATGGGCTGACCCTGTTAGACGCCTGGGCGATGGTGGCGCTCGGTGCGGTTGGAATGGCACTTCCGTCGCCGGGCGGGACGGGGTCGTACCACTACGCCATCATCGTCACCATGACGCTGCTGTTGGGCGTTCCCGAGACGCCTGCCGCGACCTACGCCCTCCTCACGCACGCGGTGCAGCTCGTCTTCCTGGTGGTCGTTGGCGCTTTGTGTCTCCTCGCTCAGGGCGCCTCCATCGCTCCGCCCAGTGAGGCTGACGCACGCGCGACTCCGGAGGGCACACTCCCGCAGCGTGTCACAGCCAAACCGGAATGAAGCCGTGGCGGATCGTGCTTTTGGCTTGTGCCCACGGCGCTTTCCTGTGCCTGTGCACCGGCTGCGTCGATGAACTTCCACCTGATGTCGACGAGTGGCCTGTGACCGTCGCGTCTATTGCGGAGGTGCCAGCGTTTGCGGAGCGGCCTGCGCTCGTGTCCCTGACCGGACGCGTCGAGGCGCAGGTGGATTTGCACGTGCTGCTCTCCGACGGGACTGGCCAGGTGTGGGTCGAAGCCACGACTGCGATGCCTGATATCGGAGTTGGTCCCGTTGGTGTTCGTGCCGTCGTGCAACGCCGTCGAGACAGCGTGCGCGTACGTGCGCTAGAGTGGGTCTACGACGCCAGCGACCTAGATCCTTTCTCTTTCCGGGGTGATACCACGGCGAGGTAGAACGCCAGCCTTAGGGCAGAACGTGGCCCCGTTCGGACACAGACGATGCCCGTTCAGCCAGGGTTTTCACCGTTCACCAAGCAATGACAGGAGCGGCCGTGCGACTCTGCCTATCGTCTGTTGCGGCTCGTTCCCTGCTAGCCGCCCATCGTCGACCAGTCCGCTGGTGCCCTCCTGCCACCATTCTCACCATCCGTCATGATGCCCCACGACGCTTCCCGGAATCCTCTCGAAGGCCTGATCAGCGCCGAAGTCTTTGCGCTGCTGAGCGAGCACCAGTTGCTAAGCGAGAAGGGCGTCCGGGACTTCCAGATCCGCCGCCGCTTCCGTGCTATGCGTGCCGAGGATGTGCCCGCCTACGAAGCCATCGAAGAGCTCCGCGAGGAGTACCCGTACCTCCAGTTTGACACGATCCGCAAGATCGTCTATGGGTTGCGCAAGCGCTAGGTACGCGAAGGCTAGACGCGCACCCGGGTTGCTGCAAACAGGGCGATGCCTGCGGCAACGGAGGCGTTAAGTGACTCCATCGGCCCGGGCATCGGGATCGAAACGAGCGTGTCGCACACGCTACGAACGCGGTCCCGCAGGCCGCGCCCTTCGTTGCCAACCACGAGGCACAGCGGCCGGTCCCAGTCGTACGCCCACACCGTAGCCGCTTGCTCACCCGGTTGCGGATCGCCTGCCAACCCAGCGACCCAGTAGCTCCGTTCCTTGAGCCCGAGGAGCGTTTCAGCTAGGTTGGGTACGCGTGCGATCGGCAAGCGCAACGCCCCCCCAGCGCTTGCCTTCACGGTCACGGCCGAGAGCGGAGCCATGCGCCGCTCCGGAACGAGGACCCCGGCTGCACCTGCCGCCACAGCGCTGCGGAGGATCGCGCCGTAGTTGTGCGGGTCCTCGACCTCGTCTAGCGCCACGAGCATCGGCTTCGTCGCCTTCACAGCATCCCGATCAGGGGCAATGCCGTGCAGCATCTCGGCGACATCGGCATAGGACACCGGCGCGGCCACCGCCACCACGCCTTGGTGGACGGCATGCGGGGCGAGGCGGTCCAGCTTCTGAATCGGGACCGTTTGAACAGGGACACGGACGGCCTTCGCCGCGGCGCGCACATCGCCGACCTGGGCACCCTTTTGGACATACACCTTCTCGATCCGACCGTCGTCTAGGGCGAGGGCTTCCCGAACGGGGTTGCGACCGGCGATGACTTGGGACTTCACAGCGTGCGTGGCAGACGGAGGGATGGCGAGTCGCTGTCAAGGTATCGTATCCCCATCAACTCGTTGCGGTCGCGCTGCTGGCGCGAGACCGGCGCAAGCCGTGCGCGGGTCGTCCTCTTTCAGTTGCCACGGTCCACCTCGTCGATGCCGGTACAACACGGCTGGATTGGTAGGAACCGGCTGCACTGATGAGCTCCGAGTGCATCGAGCTTCACGGAACAGCGGCATCGAGCCCCTATTTAACTCATATCACCGCTCTGCGTCCGCCTACGCATGCTGCCCCTGCTACCCTGGCCAACACACGCCCTCCTATGTCGCATCCGGTGCTCGACCTCTTCCCCCGGCCCAAGCCCGTCATCGGCATGATCCACACCGGGCCGACGCCCGGCGCTCCTGGGTCTGACACGTGCGGTTGCCGCTCCGTCGATTGTGCTGTCGAGCGCGCGCTCATGGAGGCGATGGTCTACCAAGAGCTCGGCGTCGATGCGCTGCTGGTGGAAAACATGCACGACTTTCCATGCGTGCACGAGCGCGAGCACGGGCCGGAGGTAGCGGCGTTCATGACGCGCGTCGCCTCCGAGGTCAAGCGCCGCGTTCGCGACATGCCCGTCGGCATCCAGGTCCTCTTCCAGGCCAACAAGACCGCGCTGGCTGTCGCCCGCGCCGCAGGCTGCGATTTCGTCCGCGCCGAGGGCTGGACGTACGCGCACGTGTCCGACAAAGGCATCGCCGATGCGCAGGCAGGACGCGTGCTCCGCTACCGACGCGCCATCGGGGCCGACCACATCCCGGTCTTGTGCGACATCAAGAAAAAGCATGCGGCCCACGCGTGGACGGCCGACCTCTCGATCGCAGACATCGCACAGACGATGGCGCTCCACCGTGCCGACGGCCTCGTGGTCACTGGCTCTTCGACGGGCCTGGCTCCTGACGTAAGCGACCTCGAAGAGGTGCGCGCAGTGTCGGACCTCCCCGTTTTCATCGGCTCGGGCCTCGACCGCGACAACTTCGAAGACTACGCGCGCCTCGCCGACGGCTTTATCATCGGCAGTGCCTTCAAGGAAGGCGGTCGCTGGAACGCCCCGGTGTGCGAGGACCGCGTGCGCAGCCTCATCGGCACCATCGAGTACGTCCGCGGGCGTGAGAACGCCGCCGTGCGTGACCTCCGCTGATGGTGTCCTACGCCGCCACGACGGAAGGCATCACCATTGCCGTCCGCCCGGTCTACCTCGACGGCGAGTCCGAGGCGCTAGGTGGGAGGTTTGTGTTCGCCTACTTCGTTCGGATCGAGAATGACGCGCACGGCGAGGTCCAATTGCTGCGTCGCCACTGGATCATCACCGACAGCACGGGGAAGCGCACCGAGGTGGAAGGCGAAGGGGTTGTCGGCGAGCAGCCCGTCCTCGCCCCCGGCGATGTCCACGAGTACCAATCGTTTTGCGTGCTGGAGACCTTCACGGGCACGATGGAAGGTTGCTACCTGATGCAGCGCGAGAACGGTGAGCGCTTCCGCGCGCAGATTCCACGGTTTCACCTGGCAGCCCGCGCGAATTGACCGCCTCTCCAGGTTTAGGCCGAGACAGGGAGTACAGGCTCCTGGATCTCGTCCGTCTCAGGCTCCACGTCAATGATCAGGCGAGGTGTCCGGTCCCAGGTAAAGTAGGAGTAGACCCAGGAGAAGAAGACCGCGAGTTGATTGCGGAAGCCTGCCAGCTTGACCACGTGGACGAACACCCACGCGCACCACGCGATGAAGCCCTTCATGCCCGTCCCGTTGGGCAGTTCGAGGATCGCCCGGTTGCGTCCGATCGTGGCCATCATGCCAAGGTCGTTGTAGACGAAGGCCTCCGGGTCGAGGCCGCGGTGCGCGCGGATGGCGTTCCCCGCTGCCTGGATACCCTGTTGGATGGCCACCTGCGCAACCTGTGGATAGAGCACGCCCTGAGGGTCGGCCGCTCCCGCAATATCGCCGGCCACGAAGACATTGGGGTGCGCCGGAAGCCGGAGGTATTCGTCGGTGACCAGCCGTCCTCCCCGCGTCTGTTCGATGCCCTCCGTCTCTGACAGTACATCTGCGAGTGGATTCGCCCGCACGCCTGCGGCCCAGATGAGCGTCTGCGTCGGAATGGCCGTCCCATCCGCGAGACGCACCTCGGTGGGCGTGACCTCTGTCACAGCCGTCTCTAAGCGCACGTCCACGCCGATATATTCGAGGGCATCCTTTGTGTAGGCCTGCAGGTCCGCCTTATAGGGCAGCATCAGCGCATCCGCACGCTCAAGTAGAATCACGCGGACGCGGTTGAGGTCGAGTCCCGGAAAGTCCTTGCGCAGTACCTGGTCGAATAGCTCGCGTAGGCCCCCGGCCATCTCCACGCCCGTGGGGCCGCCGCCGACGATGACGAAGTTGAGCACCCCGCCCTCGATCAGCGCCGGATTCCGATTCGCTTCCTCGAAGCAGCGCAGCACATGCGCGCGCAGTTCGACGGCATCGGCAACGTTTTTCAGGGGGAAGCCGTGTTCCTCGGCACCCTCGACGCCGTAGTAGGCCACCGAAGCGCCCGCCCCAACGATGAGCGAGTCGTAGTGGATCGGCGGCCCCTCTTCGACGTGCACGAGCTGCGTTTCTAGATCGACGCCGAGGACGGTGGCGAGACGGAAGTCGAAGTTGTCCTGCTGCTGGAAGATGTGGCGAACCGGCATGCAGATGTGTCCGGTCTGCAGGCCTGATGTGGCAACCTGATAGAGGAGCGGCTGGAATTTGTGGTAGTTG
This sequence comes from Bacteroidota bacterium, assembly GCA_038528235.1. Classification (GTDB taxonomy): domain Bacteria; phylum Bacteroidota; class Rhodothermia; order Rhodothermales; family Rubricoccaceae; genus JBCBEX01. Next base: position 2,981 of record JBCBEX010000094.1, on the reverse strand, counting down.
TTTCGGTCCACCATAAGCACGTCCACGTCCTCGCCACTGAGGGCCTTGCACGCTTCAAGTCCCGCGTGGCCCGAGCCAATGACAACGATGCGGGGCCGGTGGACCAAGCCCTCGGCGCTGAGCTGTCCGTCGGTGCTGCGGATGGCGGTAGCGATTGTTGCCATGACGTTGCGGCTGTGTACCTGGTTGTTGGGTGGGGCCCATGAACGCGAATAGTACGGCGTACGTCTTCGAGGTCCCTGGGTTGTCTACCTCATGCGAAGACGCGGCGTCCCGACTTTTCGCTGGTCCGAGGAACGGCACGCACCTTGCGCGGAGAACCGTAGCCGCGTGCACACGGCGGTTCGCCCGCCAATTGAATACGATTCTCCATCTTCCGTTTCGCAACCTCCCATGGGCAAACAACAACTGCTCCTCATCGTCCTCGGCATCATCGCCACGTTGCTGGCGATCAACACGGGGTTGAACTTGTTCGATGAGCTGGGCGAGCGCAACGCCTACGACAACATGGCTCAGGAAGCGGTCTCGGTGGCGGCGAAGGCCTTTGCCTGGCGCGCTTCCCCGAGCGCGATGGCCGGGGGCAACAGCGCGCAGTACCTCAACGGCGTCACGGCGGAAGCCCTCGGCTTCGAGCGCTACCAGAACGGCACGCCGCTCGACTTTCACGACGACGATGCCTACCGCTGGATCCGGGGTGAAAACTCAGCCCGACCCTATGTCCAAATTGCGTCCAAGCGGTACCCCGACTTGATGGTGCAGTCACACGTCTACGGGGCCGACGAGGAGTGCATGACGTTCCGCACGATCCGTCGCCTCGAAGGCTTCTGGGTGCCCGACGGCCCGGTCCCCGACGAGCCTGCTGGCTGTCCGGGCTGGCGCTAAGCCCCGTCTGTTCCCCCAAGCGGTCCGCTGGTACATCCGGCGGACCGCTTTTCGTTGCGCGTAGTTTTCGGCTCGCTGTCTCCGCGCTTCGCTCACCCCTCGATGCCCCCTGCTACCGACGGCCCCCTCCGGGTCGGCCTCCTCTACGGCGGCCGCTCCTCCGAGCACGACGTCTCGATCCTCTCCGCTCGCAACGTCCACGAGGCACTCGCGGCCCAGCCCAGCCGCTTCTCCGTCCTCCCGATTCGCATCGACCACGCAGGACGGTGGCATCGTACAGAGACGGTGGCCAGCGACTCAGAGGTGTCCCTAAGCAACGACATCGGGCACGTCGGCACGTGGAAGCTGGACGTGGTGATCCCGATGCTGCACGGGCAGAACGGCGAGGATGGGCGCGTGCAGGGCTTTCTCCAGACGCGTGGGCTGCCGTACGTCGGCCCTGACGTGCTTGCTTCGGCGGCGTGCATGGACAAGGAAGTCACCAAGCGCATGCTCCGCGACGCAGGACTTCCCATTGTACCGTTCCACCTCGTCCGGCGCGGCGACGTTGTCGACTATGACCAGGTCGCGGACGAACTCGGCCCGACTCTGTTCGTGAAGCCCGCAAACTCCGGCTCCTCGGTCGGCACCTCGAAGGTCACGGACGCTGGTGACTTCCAGGCTGCCCTCGACGACGCGCTGCAGTACGACCACAAGGTGCTCGTCGAAACGGCGATCCACGGTCGGGAGATCGAGGTCGCCGTCCTCGGCAACCTCCACGGCGAAGGCAGCCCGCTGCGCGCTTCAGTCCCGGGCGAGATCGTCAACACTGCCCAGTTCTATACCTACGAGGCGAAGTACCTCGACCCCGTTGCGGCGCGGATGCAGGTCCCCGCCGACCTTCCCGCAACGACCGCCGAGCAGATTCGCGAGCTCGCCCTCGACGCCGCGCGCACCCTCGGCTGCGAAGGCCTCGCCCGCGTCGACTGCTTCCTCGCCGACGATGGCGCCCTGTTCGTCAACGAGATCAACACGATCCCCGGCTTCACCGCGCGGAGCATGTATCCCGTGATGTGGGCCGAGAGCGGCCTCCCGCTCCCCGACCTCCTCACCACACTGATCGATCTTGCGCTTCAGCGCCACACGCGCGACGATGCGCTCTCTACGAACCGATAGCTATGGCCTTCTCCACCGACACACGGACGATCCAGCCCGGTGACACCTTCGTCGCCATTCGCGGCGAGACGCACGACGGCCACGACTTCGTAGCCCAGGCCGCAGCGAAGGGTGCAATCGGCGTGGTCGCCGAGCGCGCAGTGGAGGTACCCGAAGGCGTCACGGTGACGCACGTCGAGGACAGCGTCGCCTACCTCGTTGCGGAGGCACAGGCGAAAATCGCCGCGGTGCGGCCCGCCATCGTGGCGATCACAGGCTCCGTCGGCAAGACGACCACGCGAGCCGCGCTCGAAGCGGTGCTAGCGGAAGCGTTCCCCGTCGTGGCATCGGAGGGCAACCGCAACACGCCGCTCGGCCTGGCACTGCTCATTCTCAACCGCACCATCACGCCCGACACGGTGATGGTGCTGGAGATGGGCGCACGGCTCAAGGGTGACCTGAAGGAACTGTGTGCCTACTTCCCGCCTACCGTCTCGGTCATCACCAACGTGCGCGGCGTCCACGTCGAGACGTTCGGCAGCATCGAGGGCGTGCAGCGCGAGAAGTCGGAACTGGTCCGCGCCCTCGACCGCGACGGCACGGCGATCCTCAACGGCGACGACCCCCGCGTGCGCCAGATGGCCGCCGTCAACAACGGCCGCAGCGTCTACTACGGGACGGGCGAGGACAACGACCTCCGCCCGGCCCTCATCAGCGCCGACCTTCCGCTCCTCGGGGATCACGCTGTCCTGACGGCGCTGGCCGCCTACGGTGCCGGGCAGGCCCTCGGCATGACCGACGCGCAGATCAACGCCGGGCTCGCGAAGATCAAGCCCGAGAAGGGCCGCCTCAACCGCCTACGCGGCATCAACGGCAGCACGCTCATCGACGACACCTACAACGCCTCGCCCGACCCTGTACGCGCCGCGCTTCGGGTGCTCCGCGACCACGAGGCCCGCCGCCGG
>JBCBEX010000093.1:0-15978 GCA_038528235.1 Bacteroidota bacterium | reverse complement strand
GGCCGAGCGTCAAGAGGGCGGTTGGACGCGAACTGGTCGAGGTCACGCAGGAGCGCTTCCACCGAAGCATAGCGCCGGGTTGGGTCCCGCTCCATCGCCATCAGGCAGATCGCATCGAGATCGGCCCACGCGGCAGCACTCAGCGAAGCTGCGTCAGGCGGTGCCGCGTCCTCGGAGGCTGTCCTAGCCGGCCGGGATGGCGGCGGCGGCTCGGCTTCGAGCAGCGCCCGTTTCACCTCAGCCGCCGTACCGTTCAAGTCATACGGGTGTCGCCCGGCTAGCAACTCATAGAGCAACACGCCGAGGGCATAGACGTCGGTGTAGGTGCCGAGCGCGTCGCCGCGAAGCTGTTCGGGTGCCGCGTACGCGGGCGTCATGAGCCGAAGGTCGTCGACCGCCCCAGATTCGTCGCCCTCGTGGCCGAGCGAGTCGAGATGCCGGGCGATGCCGAAGTCGAGCAGCTTGACCGTGGGGTTCCCGTCGGGGCCCGGTGAGACGTAGACGTTGGAGGGCTTCAGGTCCCGATGGAGAATCGCCTGCCGGTGCGCGTAGCGGACGGCCTCGCACACGGCGCGGAACAGGCGCAAGCGTTCCTGGACCGAGGAGCGTCGCTCGGCACAAACCGCCGTGATCGGTGCGCCCTCGACGTACTCCATGACGAAAAACGGCGTGCCCTGCGGTGCGGTCTCATCGTCGTCCGCGACGCCTCCGGTGTTGTGCACTCCCGCGTCGTACAGGTGTGCGATAGAAGGGTGAGAGAGATCCGCTAGTGTCTGCTGCTCGCGCTCAAACTGGGCGAGCCGTGCCGGTGAGAGCGTCGCGTCGCGGAGCATCTTGACTGCGACGATGCGGTCGGGGTCGGTGCGTTCACCGAGATACACCGTTCCCATGCCGCCCTCGCCCAACACCCGAAGCAGGGCGTACGGGCCCACGTAGTCCGGCATCGCGGCGTCATACCCGAAGACATTCTGGGCCATCATGGGCAGGCCTGCCTCCATGAGCGCGCCAAAGCCTCCCGGCGCGTCCAGGTCGATGTCGCGGGTAGCGGCGAGCGTACGAAGCGCCTGCTCCAATGCCGGGTCGTGTTCGGCCGCCGCCTCCAACTCGCGGGCTTGTTCTTTGGGAGAGAGCGCCTGGGTGTCGTGAAGAAAGGTGCGTAGACGCTCCGGTGGGGGTGGCATGAGAGAGCAGCGTGTGCGTCAGGAATGCTTGCGTTGCCAGGCGTTGAGCCAGCCTTTGGCCTGCGTCCACTCGCGCGACACCGTACGCTCGCCGACGCCGAGCAGGTGCGCGGTTTCAGGGATCGTGTAGCCCCCGAAGAAGCGCATTTCGACGGTCCGGGCCCAGCGAGGATGATCACGTTCGAGCGCCTTCAACGCCTCGTCGAAGGCCAGCGTCTCATCGAGGTGGATGCCAGAAGCCACGAGGTCGCGGTCGAGCGTGACGCGGTGGAGGTCGCCTCCTTTGCGTCTCGTTGCGCGCTGCCGGGCGGCGTCTACCAGGATGCGCCGCATCACCTGGGCGAGCAGGTGTTTGAGGTGGACCTGCGACTCGACGTCGAGGTCTTCCGCCTGGATCAGCCGGAGGTAGGCTTCGTGGACGAGCGACCCGGTGCTGAGGGTGGCGTTGGCTTCGCCTCGGCGCACCGTTCGGGCCAGGCGGGTGAGTTCCTCGTAGGCCAGGCTCATGAGGTGATCGAACGTCTCCTTGTCCATGAGGACGGGGTGGGTAGGGCCGCTGGAGTGGGTCGAGGCGATCTGTGGCGCCGCCTAGAGCAGGAAAGAAACGGCCTAGGTTTGCACGCGGGCAAACGGGAAAAGTGGAAGCGTCGATTTAGTGGGGGCCTACCCGAAGGGTGCCCGTCGTCGACCTCGTAGGATTCCGTAACACTACCCGTCGCATGCGCACGTCACGACACAGACGGAGTCGATGGCGGCTTCAGACAGGCATCGAGCGCATGGGACTGGGCTATCCACGCTTAGAAGGAAGCGTGCCAGCGAACCGCTGCGTCGGTGCGGGCCCGCACAACCAGGGGGGATGCTCCCCGAAAAACCACGATGCAGCCTCAAAGAGGTCGGCAACAGGCTACGGGACGTTGCAACGAAAAAACGGCCCGTACGCGATGTACGGGCCGTTTTCGGGGTGGAGCATAGCGGATTCGAACCGCTGACCTCTACAATGCCATTGTAGCGCTCTACCAACTGAGCTAATGCCCCGGGCAGGACGACAAAGATAGGGCGGCCGGGCCGGGCCGGGCAAGCCTACCGTCTGCGAAGATCGCGTGGCGACCCCTTGGTAGGCTAATTCAGAGGCGAGGCATCCCTAGCTTCTGGCTTCCTCTTTCCCGGCCCAGCCTGCTGCCCGATGTCCCGCCTGCTCGTCGCCAAGTTTGGCGGCACGTCCGTCGCCACGCCCGAACGCATCCGCCACGCGGTTGCCCTCGTCCGGGACACGATGCCGTCCGCGGCACGGCGCGTGGTCGTAGTCTCGGCGATGGGGCGTGCATCGGCTGGGCAGCGCGGCGTCACGGACACGCTCCTAGAGGCAATCGCAGCAGCGCTCGACCGCACCGGCGAGCACCGTGCGCGCCTCGAAGCGATCCGGCGGCGCTACCTCGACGCGGTAGCCGCGCTGGCACCGTTGGAGGAGCGGGCTGAGCTGCGCGCCGAACAGAACGCGCTCTGGGGCGAGGCGGGCGACCTCCTCGACGGCGTGTGGCTCCTACGCGAGTGCACCCCGCGCACCCGCGACGCCATTCTCAGCTTCGGCGAGCGCGCCAACGCGCCCCTCACCGCCGCGGCGCTCCGCGAGTCTGGCGTCGCCGCGCAAGCCCTCGACGCGCGCGCACTCATCCGCACAGACAGCCGCTTCGGCCACGCTGCCGTCGACTTCGAGATCACGCGCGACCTCACCCAGGCGGCGTTTGCAGGAATGCCTACTGACGCGGTGGCGGTCGTAACCGGCTTCATCGCAACAGACTCCAACGGTGTCACGACCACCCTCGGACGCTCCGGCAGCGACTACACCGCCACGATCCTCGCCGATGCCCTCGACGCAGACGAGGTGACGATCTGGACCGACGTCGACGGCGTGCTGACAGCCGACCCGGGGCTGGTCTCTGAGGCACAGACGCTGAACTACCTCAGCTACAAAGAAGCGGCCGAGCTGGCCTACTTCGGCGCGAAGGTGCTCCACCCTCGCACCATGCAGCCGGTCGCGCGCAAGGCGATCCGCCTCATCACGCGCAACACGATGGACCCGGCCGCGCCAAGCACCGTCATCGGGCCGTCACAGCCGCCCACGGGACGCGACACCGTGAAAGCTGTCACGTCGATTCGCGACGTGGCGGTGCTGGTCCTCGAAGGGGCGGCGCTCTACCAGCACCCGCGCGCGTCAAGCGAGGCGTTGGCAGCGCTCACGGAGGCGTCGGTGCCCGTGCTGATGCTCTCGCAGGCGTCGAGCGAGCAGAGCTTGTGCGTGGTCGTCTTCGGGGCGGACCGAGAAAAGGGGCTCGTGGCGCTGCGCCGCGCGTTCGCTGCCGAAGTGGCTCAGGGCGACGTGCTGGTGTCGGCGCTGGAGCAGCCACATGCGCTCGTCGCGGTCGTCGGCGAGGCGATGCGGCGCCAGGTAGGCGTGGCGGGGCGCATGATGGCCACGCTCGGCAAGGCGGGCATCAACATCACGGCCATCGCCCAGGGGTCGAGCGAACTCAACATCTCGGTGGCCGTCGCCGATGCCGACACGCCGGCAGCGGTGAGGGCGCTCCACGAGGCGTTTCCTATGAACCGCCTGCGCGCCCATCTCGCCGTCGTGGGCGTGGGCGTCGTTGGGGCCGAACTCCTCGACCAACTCGCCGCCCAGACGGTCCCGCTGCTCGAACACGTCGATCTCAACCTCAAGCTGGTGGGGCTCTCGTCGTCGAAGCGGTCGGCTTTCGACGCGGCGGGGTTCGACGCGGCCGAGTGGCAAACAGCACTCGAAGCTGGCAGCGGGAGCGGCGTAGACTCCCTCGTTGATGCGTTTCTGGACGCGCGGCTCGAACGCAAGATTCTGGTGGACGCGACGGCCTCGGCCGATGTGGCGCGGCGCTACCCGCACCTCCTCGAAGCGGGAATCGCCGTGGTGACGCCGAACAAGCGCGGCAACACGCTTGACGCGGACTTCTACGCCGACATCCGCCGCGCGGCGCGGCTCCACCGGGCGCCGTACCTCTACGAGACAACGGTGGGTGCAGGACTGCCTGTCATCTCGACGCTGCGCGATCAACTCCGCTCCGGCGACCGGGTGCGCCGCATCGAGGGTGTGTTCTCGGGCACGATGGCCTTCCTGTTCAACGCGCTCGCCGACGGCATGGCCTTCTCCGAGGCAGTTCGTGAGGCAAAGGCGCGTGGGTTGACCGAGCCTGACCCGCGCGACGACCTCGGCGGGGAGGACGTGGCGCGCAAGCTGCTCATCCTCGCCCGAGAAATGGGCCTCGACGCCGAGATGGCGGACGTACAGGTGGAATCGCTCGTGCCCGAGCGGCTCCGCGGCGTCTCGGTCGAGGCCTATCTCGACGGCATCGCCGCGGACGATGCGGCCTGGGCTGAGCGCCTCGACGCGACGCGGGCGGAGGGCAAGCGCCTACAGTTCGTCGGGCAGATCATCGAAGACGGCAACGGCTGCTCGCTGTGCGTGGGGGTCCAGGCCGTCGGGCCGGACTCGGCGCTCTACACGCTGCGCGGCACCGACAACCTCATCGTCTACACAACCGACCGCTACCTCGATCGCCCGCTCGTCGTCCAGGGGCCCGGCGCGGGGCCTGCGGTCACGGCCGCCGTCGTCCTCGCCGACGTGATTCGCGCGGCGGAACTCATGAGCTAGAGCGATTTAAGATTTGCGATGTTCGATTTATGATGGGTGTTGCACCCCGCGACCAATCGGAAATCATAAATCACCAATCGAAAATGAAAGCCTACCGCACCTCTGTCAAGATCAAGCTCGGGCTGATCGTGGCGGCGGTGGCGATTGCGGTGGGGTCGCTGGTCTACACCAACAACCTCGCCGAGCGCATCATGGAGCGGGAGCGCGGCGCGATCCAGCTTTGGGCGTCGGCCATCGAGTACCAGGGCACGGCGAGTACCTCGGGCAACCCGTATGCCGCCGAATTGCGCGACCTGGCTGAGATGGTGCGCGAGGGGCGCCTGGGCCTCGACGACACAGCGGAGCGCGACTCGCTCGCGGCGGCCGTCGCCTGGGCGCGCAGCCAGCCGACGAGCGAAGAACTCAACTTCGTGTTCAACGAGGTGATCGAGCCCCAGCGCTTCTCCGTCCCGGCCATCATCACCGACACGGCCACGACGGTCGTCTACGTCGCGAACAACGTGCGCGTGGACTCGGCGCGCGGGGATGCTGCCGTGCAGGCCGAACTCCTGCGCCGCGCCGCCGCGTTCGACGCCGTCCACGAGCCGATCCGCATGAGCCTCGGCGGGGGCGTCGAGCAACTCGTGCACTACGGCGAGTCGGACTTGGTGCGCGTGCTGCGCAGCTTCCCCTACGTGCAACTCGTCGTCGTGGGGCTGTTCATTCTCGTGGGCTATCTCGGCTTCAGCTACGTGCGGCGCAACGAGCAGTCCAGCCTCTGGGTCGGCATGGCGAAAGAGGCGGCTCACCAACTCGGCACACCGCTCTCCAGCATGATGGGCTGGATCGAACTCTTGCGGCTCCAGAACGACGAGGACGAGGCGACCCTGATGGCCGCCGACGAACTCGATAAGGATGTGGAGCGACTCAAACGGGTGGCCGATCGGTTCCAGAAAATTGGCTCCGTTCCGGAGGTACGTCCGCAGGTGGTCGCGCCGGTGGTGGAAAACGTGGCGGCCTACGTGCGCCGCCGCGTCCCGCAGCAGGGCCGGAGCGTGACCGTCGAGACCGCCGTCCCCGACGACCTCGTCGCTGAACTCAATCCGGACCTCTTCGAGTGGGTGATCGAGAACCTGCTCAAGAACGCCCTCGATGCGATGCCGGGCGATGGGACGATCTCCGTCACGGGAAGCCGAGTGGGTGACGCGGTCGTGCTCGACGTGCGCGACACAGGCAAGGGTATGGACCGCGCCACCGCCCGCCACGTCTTTCGCCCTGGCTTCTCGACCAAGAAGCGGGGCTGGGGGCTGGGTCTGAGCCTCGCCAAGCGCATCGTCGAGGACTACCACGGCGGCACGCTCACGCTGCTCGACACCAAGCCGGGGGTGGGGACGTGTTTCCGGATCCGCCTCCATGCGGCCGTCATGGTGCTGGAGGGCGATGGGGCCACTGGGGCGCTTCCGGATCGCCAAACGCCGACAGCTACGTCAGGGAACCCCCCGCACACGGCGCCTTGAGCCGTGCCTGCCCGCCGCCTATCTTCCCCGTCCTGACCCGTCGCTCGTCCTCCTTCCAACGCAACCGACACCCCCGATGCGTCTCGTCCTCTTCGGCCCGCCAGGCGCGGGCAAGGGCACCCAGGCCAAACTGCTCGCCGAGGGCCAAGCCCTCACCCATCTCTCGACCGGCGATGCCTTCCGTGCGGCTATCAAGAACCAGACGCCCGTGGGGATGGAAGCCAAGCGCTTCATCGACGCTGGCGACCTCGTGCCAGACCGGGTGACGAACGGCATCGTGGACGAGTACCTCGCCCGCATCAACTACGGCGACGTGATCTTCGACGGCTACCCGCGCACGGTGCCGCAAGCCGAGTTCCTCCTCGACCTCCTCGATGAACACGAGGCGCCGCTCGACGCCGTCGTGAGCCTGCAGGTGCCGGACTCGATGATCGTAGACCGGCTGAGCAAGCGCCGCATGGACAAAGAGACGGGCGCGATCTACCACCTCGAGTTCAAGCCGCCGCCCGCCGACTTGCCCGCCGAGCACCTCCTGCACCGCGCGGACGACCAGCCCGAGGCCATCCAGAACCGCCTCACCGTCTATCACGCCGACACCGCGCCCGTCGAAGAGGTCTTTGCTCAGCGCGGCCTCGTCGTGCAGGTCGACGGCACGGGTACGATGGACGACGTCCACCAGCGCATCCTCGACGTGTTGGCAGCGAAGGCTGCGTAGACGTGTTGGCAGCGGCGCCAGATCGGACGCGCCTCGACAGGCAAGCCCGGCCTCTACAAACAAGCCGAAAGAAAAAACGCGGAGGCGGCCCCAGGACCGCCTCCGCGCTGCGTGCGTGCCGGCTGGGCTTCTAGCCTTCGGCCGACTCGAAGCCGAGCAGTTCGAGTTCGAAGATCAGCACGGCGTTGGGCGGAATGGGGCCGCGCGGGTTCGGGTTCGCACCGTAGCCGAGGTCGGGCGGGATGAAGAGGCGCCACCGATCGCCGACTTGCATCAGCGAGAGGGCTTCGTTCCAGCCAGGGACGACCTCGCCAATCACAAACTCCGTGGGTTCTCCGCGGTTGTAGGACGAGTCGAAGACGGTGCCGTTGATGAGGGTGCCGGTGTAGTGGACCGTGACGCGGTCGCCCATCACGGGGGAGTCGCCCTCGCCGGAAGCGAGCACCTGATACTGGAGGCCTGACTCGGTCACCGAGACGCTGTCGCGGGCCGCGTTAGCCGTGAGGAAGCTGTCCGCCTCGGCGAGTTGCTTGCGGGATGCGCGGGCCATCACGGTGTCCTGGAACGCGGTGAAGATCTCCTGGGCGCGCTGCTGCGAGACGAGCATCGTGTCGCCGTCGAGGCCCGCACGGTAGGCTGCGAGCAGGAGCGCCGGGTCGAGGCTGACATCGAGCGTGCTGTCGGCGATGAACTGCTGGCGGATGCCCTCGCCTTGAGAGAAGCCGACGATGTAGGCGACTTGCTCGTCGAGCGGACGTTCTTCGACGTCAGAGAAGTCAGCGCTGCTGGGTTGGCAGCCGGCGAAGAAGGCGAGGGCGGCGGTGCACACACACAGCGTGAGGGCGCGCGAAAAACGAAAAGGCATGGTGGGGAAAGATGGTGACGCAAAAAGCAGCGAAAACTAGGCGGTCAGTGAGGGCAAAGACCGGGAAAAACCGAAGAAGCAACGGGCCGGTGCCGGGCGGGGAGGAGAGACGCCGCGAGGGCAACGCACGGAAAAAGCGCGCGCTGGCGTTTACTCCCCGTTATATTCATTTAACAGCGTTCACCAACCGCTACGGGTACGGCCTTGGCCAGCCTGGGTAAACGCTCCCCCCACCCACGTGATGCCGCGGCACGGCCGCACAGCGGGCTCTCGCCTGAACTCGCCCGGAAGCCCTTCCGGAGGCATCCTCTCCTAGCGACCTCCCCCATGTACGACTATATCATCGTCGGCGCCGGCTCGGCCGGGTGTGTGCTCGCGGCGCGCCTGTCCGAGGACCCGCACGTGCGCGTCCTGCTGCTGGAAGCGGGCGGCCCCGACACCGCTGCTGCGATTCACATTCCGGCGGCCTTCTCGAAGCTCTTCAAGACGGAGCACGACTGGGACTACAGCACCGAACCGCAGGCGCACGCTGCCGAGCGGGCGTGGTACTGGCCCCGTGGCAAGGTGCTCGGCGGCTCGTCGTCAATCAACGCGATGATCTATATCCGCGGCCACCGCGACGACTACGACCGCTGGGCCGACGGTGGCGCTGAGGGCTGGGACTTTGCGAGCGTGCTACCCTACTTCAAGAAGGCCGAAGACCAAGCTCGCGGTGCCAGTGCCTACCACGGCGAAGGCGGACCGCTGCGCGTGGAGGATCAGCCAGCGCCCAACGTGCTCACGGAAGCGTTCGTGACCGCGTGCGTCCAGGCTGGCATCCCTGCCAACGACGACTTCAACGGCGCCCAGCAAGAGGGGGCCGGGTTCTACCAGACGAACACGAAGGGCGGGCGGCGCTGGTCCGCAGCCGATGCCTACCTCAAGCCCGCGCTGCGCCGCGCCAATCTCACCGTCCACACAGGGGCACAGGCCTCACAGGTGCTCATCGAGCACGGGCGTGCCGTCGGCGTTGAATATGTCATGGACGGCCACCTCCATCGTGCGCAGGCCGACCGTGAGGTGATCTTGGCAGGGGGGGCGATCAACTCGCCGCAGTTGCTCCTCCACTCGGGTGTCGGCGATGCCGACGAGCTGCTTGCGCTGGGCATTCCCGCTCAACACGACCTGCCAGGCGTGGGGCGTAACCTCCAAGACCATCCCGTCGCGGGCGTGCGCTACCATTGCACCAAGCCCGTCTCGATGCTGAAGGCCGAGAGCCCGACCAACGTGGCGCGCTACCTCTTCAACCGCTCGGGTATGCTCGCCTCGAACGTAGCCGAGGGGGGCGCCTTCATCCGCACCCGCGCAGACGAGAGCCAGCCCGACATCCAGTACCACTTCGGTCCCGTCGACTTTGCTGCGCACGGGCTCACCCCGCCGTCGGCCCACAAGTTCTCGATCGGCCCGACACTGGTGCGGCCCCACAGCGTTGGGCGGGTCACGCTGCGCTCCGACGACCCGTTTGCGAAGCCGGCCATCGACCCGAACTACTTCGCCGACCCGCGCGACCTTGCCTCGCTGGTGGAGGGCGTCCGTGTCGCGCGCAAGATCGCCGCACAGAAGGCCTTCGACCGCTTCCGCGGCGCGGAGACGGACCCGGGCGCGAGCATGACCTCCAACGAGGACCTCCGGCGCTACCTCCGCGAGACGGCGGAGACGCTCTATCACCCGACGAGCACCTGCCGCATCGGCACCGCGTCGCAGGCTGAGCAGGGCGCGGCGGTCGTGGATGCCGAATGCCGTGTGCATGGCCTCGGCGGGCTCCGCGTGGTCGATGCCTCCGTGATGCCTGACGTGCCGGGGGGCAACACCCACGCCCCAACGGTGATGATCGCCGAGCGCGTTGCCGACCTGATCCGCTACGGGGAGGCGCGCGAAACGGCCGCGCGCATTTCCGGCGACGGGATGATCGCTGAGCCTACCGTGCGCGTCACAGGAGTGTAGCACGTCCCAGTCCTGGGGCCTTGATCCCGCAGGCACCTGTTCCAGAGGCACCAATCCCAGGGGCGGGGCGTTCGTTCGAGCGTCCCGCCTCGTCTTTGTCATTGTCCAGCATGTCTTCCGCCCTCGACGCTCGCATCGCCGCCATCGCCGCTGCCGCCAAAGCATGGCAGGACCCGGAGTTCGCGGCACGCGCCAAGGCTGCTCAGGCCACGCTGTCGGCGCCGAATCGGTTCACTGAGGAAGCCGTCGCGTTCGCTGTCAACCAGCAGATGCACCACCTCGCGTCACCCAACAAGCTGCGCACGTGGCTCGGCGGTGACGAGGGGTCTTCCGGGTTGGCGCGCGTCGGGATCGTCCCCGAGGGAACGGTGCCGCTCGATGGGGTACGTGCCCTGGTTGCTGTGTGGTTGGCCGGGCACGAGCCCGTCGTGGCGTTGCCCACATCGTCGCCCCACTTGCTTCCGGCGTTCGCCGCGTCGGTGGCGTCGGAGGGCGGCCCGGCGACGGACTTCGCCGTGGACGCCGGGCACGTTCTCCGCCAAGCCGATGCCCTGCTCGTGGCAGGCACTCAAGGTGCTGTTGACGCATGGCGAGACCGAGCCACCGCAGCCGGACTCCCTGCCGAGCGATTGCATCTGCGCCCGCGACGGATCACCGTGGCGGTCATCGACGGCTCCGAAGACTTCGACGCTCGCATCGGGCTTGCGGAAGACATTCTGCTGCACGAGGGGCTCGCCGAGGGCAACGTAGTGCTCTTGTGGGCCCCACACGGCCTCGATGCGGACCCCTACTTTGAGGCGTTCTCGGGCTTCCGACAGGTCATGCCCGCGCATGCGGATACCGACGGCGTCCTCGAAATGCCGCGGGCGTTCCTGAAGGCCGCGAAACAGCCCTACGCCTGGGGTGACGGCGTTCTGGTCAGTCGCGGCCACCCCGACGTGCAGACGGCTGGGCATCTCCGCTGGGCCGAATACGGCTCCGTCGACGCGGTGGTAACCTGGATCGACGCGCACGAGAACGCACTCGGCGGGGTCGTGGCCACCGAAGCCGTCGTCAGGCGCGTGCAGATCCCCCCGACGCTGCACATCAAGCCAGGCGACGCGCATCGCTCCCGGCTCGGCACAGCGGCCGATCGTGCGCTGATGGCCTTCGTGCGCAGCCTGTAGGGCTGCGCACTCGGTCAAGCCAAGTCTTGGGCGTGATCGTCGAACGCGTCGCGGAGGCTTGGCAACATCTCCGCCCAGTCGGCGGCAGGATGCTTCGTGATCGTGGCGAAATCAGGTGTGATGAAGACGTTGGCCACGCCACGTACGCTGAAGAGGGCGTTCGCAAACGCGTTCGTCTCTGCTTCCGCGCTGGAGTTGAAGACGAGGATGCCGGCGTCGAGGAGTTTCTGGCCGTCGAGCGAGAACTTGAGCGCGTTCGGGTTCGGCGTTGCTTGGGTTTGGAGCGTCGACATCGAGTGGGGGAGGCGGGAGGGACAACGGCGGGTCGTACCACCTGGCCGCGCCAGCAGGTTCCTTCCGGTCGAATGGGCCGGCGCCTGGATCGCTGATTGGATTGCGGCGTCCAAGTGCGTAGTCTACCACCCAGCACCGCACGTCCACACGCCTGCACTCGGCATGGCCGACCCGACCACGACCCTTGCACCGCCGTCCTCGCGCTCAGGCGACGGCGCCCAAGTGCCCGCTGGCACCGCTACGTCCCCAGTCATCGAGCCGTCACGCTTGGCACCACCGCCAGTCCGGCCGGTCTCCCAGCCCAGTCCAGCGGTCGCCGGGACGCCTGCTCGCATCGAACCCAAAGGAAAAGTTGCCCGGATCTCTGATCAGACAAAGGGCATCGTGGACGACGTCAAGACATGGGTCGATCTGCGCATCGCGCTGGCAAAGCAGGAGGTGCGAGACGAGGTCAAAGGCCGCGTGGAGGGCGCCAAGGCGATGGGGCAGCCGCTGGTGCTGCTGGTCGTCGTGGGGCTGCTCGCCGGGTTCTTCTCCCTACTGACGCTGAGCTTCGGATTCACTGCGCTGTACGTGTGGGGGTTCGCCTCGCTCCATGCAGGCCTGTTGCTGGGCTTTTTGACCACGACGGCGCTACTCGGGATCGCGGCCTTAGTGTTCAACGCGCAATTTCAGAAGGCGAAGGCTGCATCCTCCGCTACCTCTCCCAAGACCCCTGCCTGACTCGTGAGTACCGACGTTTCGAAGCCAGTCGCCTCCGACACGCCTGAGCAGGACGCACTACGGGCGCGTCTGGCCGCGCAGGAGGCCAGCATGAAGGCGCGCTTCGACACCCTCCAGCACGAAGTCACGCGTCCGCTCAAGGCGCTGCCCTTTGTCGGTGGCACATCGTCCGAGCCGGGTGCACTGGCTCGGGTCGTGCGTGAGAACCCGCTCGCGGTTGCAGCGGGTGCCGTGGCGCTGACCGCGTTGGCGTCGTTTGTGCTAGGGATGCGTAAGAAGCGCAAGAGCCGCCCGGCTCCCAACGACCAACAGCAGCTCGTGACGGCCTACCTCCGCACGGTCATCAACGACGCCTCGGCCCGAATGGCGCGCGGGAAGAGCGCCGACGAAGCGCTCGACCTCGCCTTTCGCAAGCGCCCGCCGGTGATCGTCTATGGCGATACGGAGGTGAGCACTACGCCGAAGCAGAGGCGCACGCTCTTCCGCGAAGGCATGCGCGCTGCGGGCAACCAGGCGGTGCGTGTGGGCCTGAGCTACGCACTCGGTCGCTTCCAGCCCGCCCCGTCTGCCGACTTCGAGTAACCCTACCGCCGCCGTCGTGTTTTCTGCTGTCGTCCTCGCTGTCTCGCTGCTCGTCCTCGGCGGCGGGCTCATGATCTACGAGGCGCGCACGGGGCGGCTCACAGGTGCGACGCGTCGGCGGTCGCTGTGGCGGCTCGCGATCTTCTTCGCTGGTGCTGCATCGGGTGCTGCCTTGCTGATCTCCACGGCCGGTGCCGAGTGGCTCTTCGCGCTCGCGTTCGTGCCGGTGACCGTGCTGTGTCTGCTACGCTTCACGATGCTCGTCCGCCACCTCGCTCCCGGCTGGGGGCCGGCGTTGCTGTCCAGCCTCGTGCTCGCGCTCGCGGTGCTCTACACCGTGCAGTGGCTCCCGCTCCCGCTCGACCGCGCGTACGTCGTCGAGCAGATTCGCCTCATCGATGAGGCCCGGCAGGCCCCGGACTCGATCAACCCCGACGCGCGCCGCACGGTCCGGTCCTAGGGCATCGGCAGGTTGAGACGGAGGCCGTACATTCATAGGGCCTTCATTAAATTTGGTCTATAGCGGCTTTCGTGGGAACGATTTCTTAACACCGTTGCGTCGTATCAAGCGGTAGCTAGTGGCGGTATGCTATTGACTACCACCACCACCGCTCGCTCTCTCTCCACCTGCTCTCCTGCTCGCCATGCGCCGCCGAGCTGTCCGACCGCGCTCCGTCCGTCGACGTGCCGCACGCATCCAGGCGATCCGGCGCCAAAATGCGCCGCCGAGTCGGCTCGCACGCACCCGCACCGTCGTGCAGTGGCGTGCTCGGCGGGTGGTCGAGGCGCACCAGAAGCGGCTGCGAGAGGAGATCGCGAACTCGCTGACGCACGGGCTGGGCATGGTGCTCGCGCTCATCTTCGTCCCGGTGCTGATCGTCCTCGGCGTCATGCGTGGCGATTTCGTACACGTGACCACGTTCTCGATCTACGGCGGCGCGCTCATCGCGGTCTACACGACATCTACGCTCTTCCATGCGTTCTTCGATAAGCCCTGGAAGGACACGTTCCATGTGCTGGACCATATGGCGATCTATCTGCTGATCGCAGGCACCTACACGCCGATCGTGCTCCTGAGCGTGCCAGGCCCGGTCGGCTGGACGCTACTCACGCTCGTCTGGACGCTCTCGGTGTTCGGCATCGTCTACAAGCTGTTCTACACGGGGCGATTCAAGCGCTTCTCGCTCATCCTCTACCTCCTGCTGGGCTGGTCTGCGGTGCTGATCGCGAAGCCACTCATCGCCGCAATGCCGCTCGAAGCGCTGATCTGGATCGTGGCGGGCGGCGTGTTCTACACGGTCGGCACGCTCTTCTTTGCGTGGGAGAAACTGCCGTTCAGCCATGCCATCTGGCACGTTTTCGTGCTCGCTGGCAGCGCGTGCCACTACTACGTGATTCTGGGCTACGTCCTACGCGGCGGCTGGTGATTCCGAAGCGGGAAGTGGGGAGTTGGTGATGCGTCGGATATTCGGGTTGAACTCGAAGTTTTAAGCCTACGCCCCTGGACGCATGACTCAGGACCCGACACTCCCTACCGTTTTCATCACGGGAGCCTCCTCAGGGATTGGCGAGGCATGCGCTGAGGCGTTTGCGCAGCGCGGGGCGCGCCTCGTGCTGTGCGCTCGCCGCCTCAACAACATGCAGCGCGTTGCGCAGGGCCTGCGTGACACCTACGGCGTCGCAGTGCACGCGTTTGCGCTCGACGTGCGCGATGCCGAGGCCGTCTCTGAGACCGTGGCGGCGCTCCCGGAGGCATACGCCGACATCGACGTGTTGGTCAACAACGCCGGGCTGTCACGGGCACTCGACCCAGCCTACGCCAACGAGGTGCGCCACATCGACGACATGGTGGACACGAACGTGAAGGGGCTGCTCTACGTCACGCGCGCCGTCGTGCCTGGGATGCTGGAGCGTGGGCGCGGCCACATCGTCAACATCGGCTCCACGGCCGGGCACGAGGTCTACCGCGGTGGCACCGTGTACTGCGCCACAAAGCACGCAGTCGGCGCCATCACGCGTGGGCTCAAGATGGACCTCCACGGCACGCCCCTCCGTGTCTCGACCGTCGACCCAGGCCTCACCGAGACCGACTTCTCGCTCGTCCGCTTCGAGGGCGACGCCACCCGTGCCGATGCCGTCTACGCAACGACGACGCCGCTGCAAGCCTCCGACATCGCCGATGCGGTCGTCTTTGTCGTCACCCGACCCGCCCACGTCAACATCGCCGAGGTGATTCTCACGCCCGTCGCGCAGTCCAGCGCCTCCCTCATCGACCGGCAATGAAGCGCGGCTGAAGCGTTGACGTAGCCGTGGGGACGGTGTGCCTCGGCGACGTGTGTGGGCGCTAGAGCACTGCCTTGATGCCGTTGACGAGCATCTGCACGGCGATCATCAGGAGCAGCATACCCATGAGCCTTTCGAGGGCAATGAGGCCCCGTTCGCGCAGGAGGCGGTAGAGAAGGGGCGCTGCCATCAGCAGGGCCGCAGTCGCGCCCCAGGCCATCAGCAGCGCCAGCGCCCACGTCCCCGTGCGGTCCGGAGCCGCGTTGACCATGAGAATCAGCGTGGCGAGCACCGATGGCCCCGCAATGAGTGGGATCGCCAACGGGACGATGAATGGCTCGCCATCGGGTTGAGGCCCCATCACGCCATCCGGCGTGGGAAACACCATCCGGAGGCCGATCACAAGCAGCACGAGCCCGCCTGCAATCGTCACGGATTCCTGCTGGAGGTGCAGGAGGTCGAGGATCGCCTGTCCGCCGAGGAGGAACGCGAAGAGCACAGCGAGCGCGATCAGCAGCTCGCGCGCGAGCACCCACCGCCGCCGCTTGTCGTCTACGTCGCGCAGCAGCGAGAGAAAGAGCGGGATGTTGCCCAGCGGGTCCATGATGAAGAGCAGCACGAGTGCCGCCGACCACACCGAGTCGCTGAATTCCATCGAACCGTGCGGGAAAAAGGGGGGAGAAACACCAGAGCGCGCAAACTACACCGCTGGGCCTTCGTCTGGCCGTTCCAGAGCACGGGCAGGCACGCGTGTCGGTGCTGCTGTCGGTGCTGCCGTCAGCGTTTCGTCAGTTTGCCCGAAGGCGTCACGCATTGTGCCTGACGTTGAGAGGTCGGCTACCATCCGGTCCGTATCGTGCATCGCGAAGCCCAACGCCTCGGCGTGCTGGTGCTGCTAGGCTCTGTCTTGAAAATCCCAATACGGCCTACGCTTGGCTCCGAATGGCGTGCACCGCGTTGCGCTGTATCGCCGATGCTTCGGCATCGCCTGCTTCGCGCGCCTTGCGC
>JBCBEX010000092.1:0-16333 GCA_038528235.1 Bacteroidota bacterium | reverse complement strand
GCGTCAGCAAGCAGCACGCGCGTCGCAGGACGAGGTTGCTCGGCAGGCAATGCGTCGGCAGGCAATGCGTCGGCAGGCAATGCGTCGGCAGGCAATGCGTCGGCAGGCAATGCGTCGGCAGGCAATGCGTCGGCAGGTGGCACCGGGCGAAGGTACCCGAGGTCTGGGGCCGGTTCCGGGCGCGTTAGAACGCGAGGGAGGTCGAGCTTGAACCAGGTGCCGACGCCTGGTTCACTCCCGACAGCGATGGCGCCGCCCATCATCTCGACCAAGCGCTTTGTGATCGCGAGGCCCAGCCCCGAGCCCTCGTGCCGCCGCGACATCCCCGCCGACTCCTGCTCGAACTCTTCGAACAGCCGCTCCATAAACGCCGGGCTGATGCCGATGCCGGTGTCGTGGACCGTGATCTGCACACGCTCCTTCTCGGCCGCGAGATCGAGGCGCACCTCGCCGCGCTGGGTGAACTTGATGGCGTTGGAGACCAGGTTGATGACCGCGCGCTCCAAGCCGCTCGGATCGAGCACGACGGGGCAGGGGGCAGGCGTGGACGATTCGAACCGGATCGCGAGGCCCTTCTCGGTCGCCTGCTGGGAGAAGAACGCCACGATGGAGTGCAGGCGGGCATGCAGGTCGAACGGCTCCGGCTGGAGCGGGTCGCGGCCGGCCTCTAGGCGGGCAAATTCAAGGACGGAGTTGAGGGTGTTGAGCAGCCGCTCGCCGCCCTGGCTGATGAGATGGATGTACTCCGTCAGGTCCGCGTCGCCTCGGTCGGCGAGCGCCTCGGACACGACCTCCGCGAACCCGATGATGGCTGTCAGCGGCGTGCGAAGCTCGTGGCTCATGTTGGCCAGCAGGCTGCTCTTGAGTCGGCTTGCGGCCTCGGCGTCGTCGCGGGCCTCGGTGAGCATCGTCTCGTGCTGGCGGCGCTGCGTAGCGTCGCGGAAGATGCCCTGGACCAGCACGACGCCGTCCACCTCTTGGACGGTGCTCGTGACATCGACGGGGATCTCGCGTCCATCGCGGTGGAGGACCCACACCTCACCTTGGCTGTAGGCCTCTTTCTCGGCGACGATACGACGGAGGCCGTCCGCATAGGCCTCCCGGTGGGCGGCAGGATGAACCGCCGTGTGATGCAAGGTCAGGATCGTATCGATCGGGTAGCCGAGGAGGCGCGACGCCGCCTCGTTGGCGTCGATCACCATCCCCGTGCGGCCGTCGACGACCAGAATGGCGTCGCTGGCGGACCGCATGAGCATCCGGAGGCGTGTCTCGCGTGCGCTGAGTTGCTGCTCGATCTCGTTGCGGAGGCGGACCTGCTGTGCGAGCAGGTCCGCGACTCCGAGCAAGGTCTCGGCTTGCGTGTCTTGGTCGGGCGATGCCCCTGGGCAGAATCCCAAGGCCTGCACCGTCTCCTTCAGGGTGGCCACCGCGCGCGCGTGCTCGTCGGCGCGGGTCTTGAGTGCTGTGTTGGCGTTGACGAGCTCCTCGGAGGAGAGGGCCATCGAGCGCTGTAGCAGGGCGCGGTCCTCGTCGTGCTGGATGTAGGTTGCCTCGATAGCCGCAATCAGCGCCTCCGTGCCTGGCGGCGGGGGACTGCTGAGATGCTTGCGAATCTGGCGGGCGAGAAGGCGGTGCATGGGGCTCCGGAACGGTAGGCAGGGCACTCAGCCCTGCTCTGCAAACGTCGTGATCGTCATGGTCTGGTTGTGGAGCGCACAGGCCGCTCCGGTGCGGCTCGGGGCGAGTTCTCCGTAGGAATAGAAGCCCGCCAGCGCCACGTTGTCCCCGAGGAGGGCACGCACGCCCTCCGTCTCGTCTTCGATGCGCTGGCCGAGCACGATGCGGCGACCAACGCACGAAATGCAGAGGGCGAAGTCGGCTTCATTCGGAGTCCTCCGGGTCTCTTCCGCCGCGTCGACCGCACCGTCAACCAGGTTCTCGTATGAGGCGCGCATGAGGCGGACGTTGACGCCCTCGGGGATGCTGCCCGCGAACGTCATCGTGCCGGCGTCGTCGTCGATGTGGAGAATCGTGCGTACGACGGGCTCAGCGTCCCCGTCGGTGAGTTCGAGCGGGAAGCGGAGCGCGGCGCCCGGCAGCGCTCCGGCGAAGGGGCCGAGGTAGCGGCGGTAGAGTTCGAGCGCCGAGGTCCCGTCCAATTCGAAGAGGTTCGTCCCTTCAGCGCGAGTGACACGGCGCGACGGCCCGAAGGGAGCCCAGCCCCCCGCCGAGCCGCAGCCTACGCGCAGTGCGGTGCCGTAGAAGCCCAGCGCCGCGACCACGCCGGAAGCTGGACACGCGTTGAGGCCCACGAGCGTCTCTTCGAATCGGTCGCCGTCTCCAGCCAAGCCACCGGAGAGGGTTGTGCGAGCGGGGAGTGCATGGTTGAACCCAGCCACGAGGCGGGTCGCATTGACGACCTGTCCGTCAGACAGGACGAGTACGTGGACCAGCGGCACGTCGGCGGTTGCGTGGGCGGCCAATCGTTCAGCGAGGGTGCATCCTGCGTTGTAGGCATCGCCGGCCTCTGTGAGGGTGACCTGGACGGCCTGCACCGGCGTAGCGGAGAACCGGACGGCGGTCACCGAGACGCGTGGGTCGCTCACGTGCGTTCCCAGGATGTTACCCGCCGTGGAGCACAGCGCAACGTGGGCCTGTGGATAGCGCCCGCTCAGCAGGTCGTAGAGGGCACGGTCGATCCGCTCGCGCGTGCCGAAGGCCAACACCAGGTGCGCGTCGGCCCCGACGCCGTCGTCGCGGTGCGAGAGCCAGTCGCCGGTTACTGTGTAGTGAGCTTGGTCGAGGTCCATACGGACGCTAAAGGAAACAGGGTACAGCAGCGAAGCCTTAGGCCCGTTATCAAGAAGTGTTCCCGGTAGCGTCGTTCCTGACGCCTACATGCTGCAGGCAACAGAAAGAGGTCGGCTATGGTGCCGACCTTCGGGTCGATGTGTGTCAGCTACTGTAAACCAACCTTGAGCGACACGTCGAGCGCCCTGACGGAATGAGTAAGGGCTCCACTTGAGATATGTGTCACACCCGTCGCAGCAATCTGGGCAACCGAGGCGAGCGTAACATTTCCTGAGGCTTCGGTGTGTGTTCTTCCGGCCATGCGCTGCACGGCCTTGGCCAGGTGTGTCGTGTCGAACGACCCGTCGTCGTGCCGGACAACGAGGTTGTCGAGCAAGGCCCGGTCCACGCGTAGCCCACCGTCGATGAGGGCGACGAGCGCGTCTACCTCGTCGAGTGTGCGTACTTCCACTTCGACCTCTAGGTCGAGGGACTGCGCGTGCAAGTAGGCGTGCGCCGCGCGCAGCGCCTCGGCCAAACCGCCGGCGGCCTCGATGTGGTTGTCTTTGATGAGCACCATGTCGTAGAGACCGACGCGGTGGTTAGTGCCGCCGCCCAGCCGAACCGCTTCTTTGTCCAGCAGGCGTAGGCCCGGCGCCGTCTTGCGCGTGTCGAGGATCTCGACCGCCGGGTTGGTCGTCCGCGCGGCGTCTACCATCTGCCGGGTGGCTGTGGCGATGCCGCTCATGCGTTGCATCAGGTTCAGCGCGAGCCGCTCCGCTGTCAGGATCGACCGCGCCGCGCCCGTCACCTCGCCTGCCCGGGTGCCTGCCACAACGCGGTCGCCGTCGTGCGCCGCCCATGCCACCGCGAGCGCCGGGTCCACCGCGTCGAACACGCGCTCGGCGACGCGGCAGCCCGCCAGTACGCCGTCTTCTTTGACGAGGAACGTGGCGGTGGCGTGCCGGTCGGCGGGGATGGTGGCGAGCGTGGTGACGTCGCCCGAGGCCACGTCCTCAGCAAGGGCACGCGCGATGAGGCTGTCGAGATCGATGGGGGCCGTGAAGGACATGGAGGAGTTGGGATGCGGTGGGGCGCGTCAGAGGAACGCACGGAATGACGTGGTCCTGCGCGCGTTTCGAGGGCAGCTTCTTGTCACTTGTCACTTGTCACTTGTCACTTGTCCGAACGCGTCGCGGATCATCGGCGGAGCTGTGATGGGGCGATTGCGCTGCGGGTCGACGAAGCAGAGCGTGACGCGGCCGGTCACGAGCGGCGCCTCCTCGATGGTGCCGTTGGCAAGTTCGCGGCGGACGGTGTAGTCGATGGGTACGCGCACGCCTGGCGGCTCCGGGAAGGCCGTCTCAATAGCGAGGAGGTCGTCGTAGCGCCCGGGGCGGTGGTAGCGTAGCTGCACGTCGACGACAGGCATGATGACGCCGGTTTCTTCGAGGCGTCGGTAGGGCACGCCCCACGACCGCAGCGCCTCGGTGCGCGCCGCTTCGAAGTAGTCGAGGTAGTGCGCGTGGTAGACCACGCCCATCGGGTCACACTCCCGATAGCGGACGCGGTGGCGATATAGATGTACCATTATCGATTTATGATTTCCGATTTGGGTCTAAGTCAATCTGCATTGGTCAGAATCAAAAATCGCAAATCTCCAATCTAAAACCCGTAGATCGCCTGGATAAAGACGAGGTCGTTGGCGTCGTAGGTGGCGAAGGAGAGGCGCTGGGCGCTGCGGAGGCCAGCTAGCGCGGTGGCGTCGTCGGGTTGCGGGCCGCCGAAGACCTGGCCGCCGAGGCGCAGCGTGAGTGCGTCGCGCAGGGCATAGTCAAGCTGAGGGTTGAGCCAGTAGCTACCCGTCGTCTCGACGGTGGCGAAGAGGCGCAGCGTGAGCAGATCGCGGCGGAAGCGCCCTACCCAGATTGCGGTCGCGGCGCCCTCCCAGGCCTCCACTGCCAGGCGATCATCGTGGTCGAAGACGTGGCGGACGAGGCTCTGGAGCCGCACCGTCTGGCTGCCGAACGCGCGCTCGGCCACCAGCGCGGCCTGCACCCCCGAGCGCTCCGTCAGAAAGCCTTGCTCAATGGACGCCTGCAACGTCCCGTCTTGGAGGCCCTGCACCAGCGCCGCCGAGTCCGCCGGAAGCGCCTCGTCGACGAGCGCACCGAACTCGAACGCGACCTCGCCGCGCAGCACGACGGGGTCGGCGAGCGTCGTCTCAAAGGTCAGCCCAGCCAGCGTGCGACGCTCGTAGACAGGCGTGGCCGTGAACGCGAGGTCGAAGGGCGTGCTGCCGAAGAGACGCGCAAGGTCGAACGTGAGCTGCTTGCGGAACGTCGGTAGGCGGTTTGCCGCATAGAGGCCGATGAGCGCCACGTCAGTGCGCGGGAGGCCCTGCCACGTCAGCCGTGCCGCGACCTCGCTGTTGCTGAGCGTGGGGGCGGGGCGGTCAGCCTCGCCGATCACCACGGGGATGCCCAGTACCGACTCGGGGAGCGGATACCACGGCGAGGCAGGCGCTGGCAGCACGCTCGCGGGCGTGCGCGGAATCCACACGGCGTCCAGAGTGGCATCGCCGACGTAGGCTGTCGCGCGGGCGGCCACCACGCCCAATCGCACGTCCTCGATGTCCTGCGCGAGGAATTCCGAGAGGTCGAGTGGCATCAGCACGTCCGTTACGAACGCGCCGTCGGCCTGGCCCCAGATGAGCTCCTGCCGTCCGAGCCGGAGGTCGACGGCGTCGAAGAACACGTCGAGGTAGGCGCGGCGCAGGTCTACGCGCACGGCGTCGGTGAGCACGTCGTAGGTCCACTCGCTCTCGACGTACAACTCGCCGCCGTCGTAGCCTGCTGTGAGGCCGACGCGGGCGCGGCTACGGAGGGCGAGGTAGTCGGCGTCGCCGCCCGCGCGGGTCGCCGAATACAGCTCGACGCGGCCCTCCGGGCGCAGGTCGGCAAGCTGCGCGCGCGCCGGGAGCACGCTCAGGAGAAGGAGGCTGACGAGCAACGTGCGACCCATCGCCTAGCTCGCCTGCTGGGCAAGGCGGCGGAGGAACAGCCCGAAGCCGCCAAAGAGCACCGCGAGCGCCAGCGCGGGGAGGTTCTGGCGCCCGTCGCTGTAGTCGAGCAGCGCGATCCCGAGCGAGCACGCCGCGGCGATCAGGTTGCACCAGACGGCGAGGCGGAGCAGGCGGCGGTCAGACATACGACGAAGTGAGAAGGCAGAAGTGAGAAGGCAGAAGTGGTGCCGTGCACGCTCAAGCCGCTTCGTTCTCACGTGTGGGTACCGAAAACTACGGGACAGTCTCAACGGACGGCGTTCGATTCACTGAGAAGCCCCATGCCGCTGCGTTAAGCTGTACCGTTCCGCAGGCGATACCCTCACGGAACCCTGCCTCGCCATGTTGCTCCGTTCGCTTTCCTTCGCCGCCGTCCTCGCGTTGGCTGTCGCGCCCGTCGCCGAGGTGGCATGGGCGCAGTACGACTGCCCCGCGACGTGCACGCTGCCGGCGTGCCACTGCGCGAGCACCGCGCCGCCGGGCGGCCTTGCGCTGGCCGAGACGCCGCAGTTCGTCCTGCTCACCTTCGACGACTGCGTGCTGCCGTCCACCGAGGCGCGCCTCCGGCCCATCGTTGACGGCCTCACGAATCCCGACGGCCGGGACCTGGTGCGCACCTACTTCGTCAGCCGCACCAACTGCCCCACGTCGAACACCGACAGCACGGACGCGGCGCTCGTGCGCGAGCTCTACCTCGCCGGGCACGAGATCGCCAACCACACCGAGCGCCACGACACCGACGAGACGCTCTCCGATGACGACTGGACTGCAGCCATTGAGGCGCAGCAACGCTTTCTCATCGACGAGGCCGGTCTCCCGTCGAGCGCCATGACCGGCTTCCGGGCGCCGTTTCTGCGCACCAACCCGGCGCTCTTCCGCACCGTGGACGCGCTTGGCTTCCGCTACGAGGCGTCGCTCCTAGAACACCCCTACGCTGCCATCGCACCGTTCGGCGAGCCGCCCGTCTCTACCGACCCCGCCGCCTACGTCTGGCCGCACACGCTCGACTACGGCGCGGGCGTGGCCTGTGGCTTCTTCCTCGCCAACGACTGCCCGGACGAACCGCTGCCGGGCCTCTGGACCATTCCCGCGTGGATGTTCGCCGACCCCGCCGGGCTCGCCGCCGACTCCGCAATCTACTACGGCGCGTTCGACATCGGCACCCCGCTCGGCGGCGTCTTCCCGATCAGCGGCGACCGCCTCCGCGACCTCTACGTCGCTAACTTCCGCGCGCGCTACGACGGCAACCGCGCGCCGTTCAACGTCTACCTCCACGCCTCCACCATCACCGACGCCGGCCGCCAGGACGAGGTGCGCCGTGTCCTCGAAGCCGCGCTCGCGCAGCGCGACGTGTGGGCGATCACGATGGATGGCCTCGTCGCGTGGATGCAGGACCCCGCCCCGGCGAGCGAGATGGTCGCGTGGTTCGCCGACTACTGCAGCACGCGTCCCTGCCCTGAGGCGACCGTGCTGCCAGGCGACCCGTCGCTCGCGAGCGTCTACCCCAACCCGACCGCCGACGACGCCACGCTGGTGTTCGAGCACGTGCAGGGCGCGCGTGTCACCATCGAGGTCTACGACGTGCTCGGGCGGCAGCTCTACGCATCGGATCGGGTCGTGCAGCCCGGCACCGAGCAGTACGCCGTGCCGCTCGCAGGTCATGTCACAGGCACCTACCTCGTCCGTCTCCGCACCCGCGACGGCATTCTCACCACGCGCCTCGTGGCGAAGCAGTAGGACTCGCCTGCTGGGACGAACCGCGCGCTGCGAATCCGGTCACCGCTGGCCGCGTGCGGTAGGCCGGAGGCATCGGAGGGAGAGCCTGTGCCGGGTCAGTTCTTGTCGGCCAGCCGACGGTACTCGAACCCGATCGGCTTGATGTGCTCGTTGAAGTAGGCCCCTTTCGATCCCGCGTTCAGGAGCGCGTCGAAGAGGGTGGGCGGCACGTTGTAGTAGGCGTAGGCGCTGCCGTCGTCGAAGGTGACTTCGAGCGTGCCTGTGGTGTCGTCATAGCCCACGGCGTCCAGCGCGGACGAGTCGACGGGGAGGCGCTCGGTCATGTACCCGGCGTCGATGGCGAGACGGGGGGCGAGCGGGCCCTGGGGCAGGGAGGCGGTAAATGGAGAAGTCCAGACGACGGCCCCCGCGCGGCGCGCGAGCTGCTTGAGCGCGGCCTTGCCCTCGTCTCCGAGCAGCCGTAGCCCGTCGAAGAGGAGACGGAGGCCCTCGGTGAAAACGGGGAGGTCGTTGCAGTGGGCGGCTTGCAACAGGTAGCGCTCAGCCCCGTCTGGGGTCTGCTGGCTGTGGATGAGTTGCCAGGCCCAGAGGACGCTGCCATCGGCGAGGTCGGGCCAGCCATCGGCCAGGTTGCGCGTCCAGGTGCGCATGAGGTCGAAGCGGCGAAGCCGGAGCAGGAGGTAGGCGCCCATCGTGGCCGCGCTGGGGTCGCGGCGCTTGTCGAAGAGCATCTGCTCGGCCCGCTCCACCCAGCCCGTCATGGTCTCCGCCGCGTGCAGGTCACCTCGCACGAGGTAGGCGCCCAGGGTGTCGGCCACATCGTGCCGTGTCGCCGCGCGGAGTCGCAGCGTGGCCTTGGCGTCCGTCCCGTGGAGGCTGACGGCGAGGTGGGTGAGTGAGCCGGGGAGGCGGACGCGGAGCGTGGTGGGTGGGTCTGTGCCCCGGGTGACGGTGAGGTCGCAGGCGTCGGCGTTGCCGTAGTACGTGAAGAGCATCCCTTCGCCGCCGGGGCTGCGCTCGGCCTGCTCCAGCGTGCCCTCCGAGGTGAGTGCGACGTGGAGATCCGTGTCGCTGGAGGGCGCCTCGGTCGTCAAGCGGAAGGGGGGCGCTGACGTCTGAAGGGCGCGCCACATGCCTATCTCTTGAGGATGCGCCGATCGGGGTAGGCTTTCCGCTTCATCGGTCAGGGAGCGCGGAGGAGGGGAGGCGAGGGCGGCACGGCTGATGTAGAGGTCGTGCTGCGCGGGGTCGTGGAGCGTCGCCGTCTCGCCCGAGGGCATGCGTACCTGCACGAGCGCATCGGTCGAGGGCGCCTCGACCTCGCGCGTCTCGCCGGGGCCGAGCCACACCTGCGCTACGGTGCGGTAGTCGGGCGTGAGGACCGACACCGACGCAGGTGGCATGTCGTTGGCGAAGGTCAGGCGTAGCTTCTCGCTCATGGCCGTGGGGGCTCAGAAGGTGATGTGCGTGGTGGGTGGCGAGAGCTCGGTCTGGTCCTCCTTGACCTGCCCGTCGGCCAGGCGAGCGCGGATGGTCCAGGGGCCGCGGGGCAGGAGGTGGGTCCAGGGACGCGGCTCGCCCGCAGGCGACTCGTGAAGCACCCCGTCCCGTTCCCAGGCGAAGGCCGCGGCCTGACTCGCCGCCAGCGAGGCGCACGTCACCGAGGTGCGCACGAGGATCGAGGCAGGGTAGTGGAAGACGGCGCGTGCGCCATCGGGGTGAGGCGCAGGACGCAGAGGCCGGCGATGGATCCGGCCCAGGTCCTCCATGATCATGCTGAGCGGCCGACCGAGCGAGTAGTTGTCGTGGAGAGGCCGCCCTTTGGGGGCGTGGGCGTCTACCCCGTCGAGGGTCTCCAGCAGGGCCTGGGCGAAAAACGTGATGTCGTCGTCCGGACCGTAGGCCGTCTGCCCGAGGCTGGCCGCGCGATAGGTCCCCGCCGATGTGACGGTGTCGTAGGTCTTCGCGCCCGAGAGCAGGCTGTCACCGTCAACGTCGAGCGATTCCGCGAGGTCGAGGTGGAGTTCGTTGCAGGCGTCAATGAAGAAGAGCTGCGTGTCGGCCGCGTTGGCACGCATGCCGGTGCGCAGCCCCTCAAAGTGGATGCAGTTGTCCCAGAGCGTGCGTTTGTGGGCTCCGAAGTCGGCAGGGAGCAGCAGCTGCTTGTACCCCGCTGCATTGACCCCGTGTCCTGCGAAGTAGAAGAAGCTCGTGTTCTCTTTGGCCGTGCCGCACCGCGTATCCCAGCGCAACGCGGCGGCCTTGATCGCGGCCATCGTAGCCTTCTCGACGGCGACTGTCGTGCCGTCGGGGAGCGCCACGTCGCCCGCGTCGGAGAGTAGCAGCTCGACCGAGCCAAGCGGGCACTCGGGGTTCGTGTAGCTCTCTACGAGCCACCGCGCGATGCGGATCGCCGAGAGGCGGCTGGTGGTGAGTTGGCTCAGGTCGGTGAGGATCGGGGCCAGCGTACCGGTGCCGTCCTCAAGATGGTCATAGGTGCCGACGCCGATCACGAGCGCGTGCAGTTGCCCAGGAGGTGACGCTGCGTCGTCAGCAGGGACAGCAGGGTCAGCAGCAAGCCCGTCGTCGGCGGACCAGTAGAGGCTCATGGCAGCAGGCGTTTAGGCGAGTTCGTCGATGCGGGCACGTAGGCGCGTGTAGAAGCGGTTCTGCTTGAAGTAGGCCCCGTGCGCCTTGATCACGTAGGTGCCGGTGTCGTAGCGCGCGTCTATGTCCACCCCGTCGAACACCCGCTCGGCTGTGTAGGCGAAGACATCGACCTCGTCGTAGATGTTGATCCAGCGCCGGATGTTGTCCGGGCGCGGCGCCTTGTTGGGGTGCTTGATGCTCTTGTCGCTGGAGCGGAAGCGCTTCATCTCCTCGAAGTGCGCGACCTGCGAGCCGACCGAGACGAAGAGGTCCACCTGCAGATCCGGGCGGAAGTGGCTCAGGAGGTCGAAGGTGACAACGCCGCCCAGGCTGTGACCAACGACGATGAGGGGCTCGTCGTCAGGGCTTGCCGCGCGGGCCTCGTCGAAGGTCGCGAGGATGCGCTTCGGGATCGCACCGGGGTGCTGCGCATCGCCGCGCTCGTGTAGGTAGACGAAGACATCGCCGAAGAAGCGCCCGAGCGTGGCGTTGAGCGAGGTCCGTGAGGCCGCAAGCAGCTTCGTGGAGAGGAGGTCCCCGGCGTTGTCCGTCAGCCGCTCGGCGAGCTTGAGCACCGCCGCCTTCAGCCGAGACGACCCGCGCCGGATCTTGCTGAAGAGGCCGCCGAGGCCTCCCATCGACTGGATGCCGTCGCTGGTGTCGAGCTCGCGCTGGAGCTTGCTCAGAAACTGGCTGTCCGTTTCCAGAGCGGCTACCCAGTCGGGGGCGGGGTGGGCATCGGCATAGGTGGAGGCCTCAAGCACGAACGCCGCCGTGGCGGCCTCGTCGCCTTCCTCGGTGCGCTCAAGCGCCAGGAAGACCAGCAGGTCTACGGCCGCGCCAAAGTCTTCCTTCGCCAACTGCACGAGCGGCTCGTCCCCAATCGGTCCATCGAGCGCATCGCGGATGTGGGCCGCGAGCGGCTCCAGCGTGAGGTCGCCGGCCGACCCGAGCGCTTGCATCTCGCCCTGCGGAAGCGACGCCATGTTCCAGGCAAACGTGGTCGCGAGGTCGCCCCAATAGGGGAACCACACCGACGGCTCGGTGGGCAGGGCTTTTCCGTCGATGACGGCACCCGCCAGGTGCTTGTGGAAAAACGCTTCCGTGGTGAGTGTGCCAGCCTTGTAGGCGGCGCTTTCACGGACGTTGACGCCGTGGACGAAGACAATCGGCATGGCAGGAACGGACAGGATTGGATGAGTAAAGCGTTTTGATAAACGTACATAACGTACCGCCAGGAGGTCAAAGGGCGCTGGGCAGCCACGGCCCCGCATGAACGGCGCGCGGACAGGGTGATCGGATCGTGTGAAGACGGCTGCGGGGCCTATCCCAGCGCTCGCGGTCGCGTACGTGCAAGCGTCGGTTGTCCCGCCAGATTCCGCTGTCTCATCAGACTGCCCAGTGCCATGTACGCGCTCCTCGCCCGGTATCCCGCACTCGACCGATTCGACCGCCGCGTCTCCGCCCTGATGGGCCACGTCGGCATCGCGACGCTGCGCATCGCCGTCGCGCTCGTGTTTATCTGGTTCGGCGGGCTCAAGCTAGTCGAGGGCCTCAGCCCCGCCGAAGACCTCGTCAAGGCGACCGTCTACTGGGTCAACCCGGACATCTTTTTCCCCATCCTCGGCGTGTGGGAAGTGCTGATCGGCGTTGGGCTGCTGTGGCGGCCGTTGGTGCGCGGCGCGCTGTTCCTGCTCGCGCTTCAGATGCCGGGCACGTTCCTGCCGCTCATACTGCTACCCGAGGTCTGCTTCACCGCGTTCCCGTTCGGCCTCACCATGGAGGGGCAGTACATCGTCAAGAACCTCGTCATCATCGCGGCGGCGCTCGTCGTGGGCAGCACCGTACGGGCCCGGAGCACGCCTGAGCAGCGGCTCTGAGCGAGCGTGCTGCGGGCCCTGCGCGATGGCAGGCGCTACTCGATGATGTCGAGCAGTGTCACGACGAACGTCAGCGTCGAGTTGGCCGGGATGAGAACGTTGTTCTGGCTATCCAGCACGGGGTTGGCGCCGTAGCCTTGCTCGGGGGGTACGACGATGGTCTTCGTCTCGCCGACTTCCATGCCGACTACGCCGTCGCGGAAGCCAGGAATGGTGCGTGCCAACTCGAACGCGGCGCTGTTGCTCTGGTCGAAGACAGTACCGTCCTCCAGGCTCCCCACGTAGGACACGACGACGAAGCTGTTCGCGGCTGCGATCGTGATCTCCACGTCGTCGGACTCGCTGGAGTCGCAGGCGGGAAGCGTGAGCAGGAGGAGGGGCAGGACGAGTAGGAAGCGGCGCATGGCAGACGGTGCTGAGTGGTGGTGCAGCCGAAAGATCGCGCCAACGGCCGGGTTCGTCTAGGGAGAATGGGTGCACCGGATCGTTTGCCGACTCGTTTCGTTCACAACCGGCTATCCATGATCCACGCGCCTGCTGTCATGTCCGACACGCTCACCACCATTCAGATCACTGTCAACGGCGAGGCGCGCACGGTGCCCGCTGGCCTGACCGTCGCGGGCCTGCTCGACCACCTGGGCGTGGGCGCGGTGGCGCGCGGCGTGGCCGTGGCGCTGGGCGATGCCGTCGTCCGTCGGAGCCTATGGGCCGAGACGCCGGTCGAGGACGGCGCGCGCATCGAGGTCATCACTGCCACCGCCGGGGGCTGACGATGCAAGCACCCCAGAACCCGCACGGGGGAGACCCGCTCGTGGTCGGCAGCACGACGCTCGCCTCGCGCGTGCTCGTCGGCACGAGCCGCTATCCGAGCCTCCAGGCGCTCCTAGACGCCCTCGACGCCTCCGGCACCGAACTGGCTACCGTCTCGATCCGGCGCGTCGATCTCGGCAGCACCGATGGCGAGAGCCTGCTCGGCCACCTGCGCCAGCGCGGCCTCGCCCTGTTGCCCAACACCGCCGGCTGCTACACCGCGCGCGAAGCTGTCCTCACCGCCCAACTCGCGCGCGAGGCGCTGGAGACGAACCGCGTCAAGCTCGAAGTCATCGGCGACGACGAGACGCTCTATCCCGACGCCGTGCAGACGCTCCGCGCCGCCGAGACGCTCGTGGGCGATGGCTTCGAGGTGTGGGCCTACTGCGGCGACGACCCGATCACCGCGCGCAAGCTGGCCGACCTCGGCTGCGCCGCCGTGATGCCGCTCGCGGCCCCGATCGGCAGCGGGATGGGCGTCGTCAACCCGTACGCGCTGCGCATCATCCGCGAGATCCTCCCCGACACGCCGCTGATCGTAGACGCGGGCCTCGGCACGGCCTCCGACGCGGCGCGCGCGATGGAACTCGGCTACGATGGCATTCTGCTCAACACGGCCATCGCCCAGGCGCAGCACCCCGTGCAGATGGCGCACGCCTTTCGCCTTGCCACCGAGGCCGGACGGCTCGCCTACCGGGCCGGCCGCATCCCGCGCCGCCTCTACGCGCAGGCGTCGAGCCCCGAAGACGGGCGCATCGCGGTGGACACGGCGTGGTAGCGAAGCACGAGCGTGAAGCCGCAGGGCGACAGAACGGCGAGCCTGGGGCGAACCTCCCACGTCTGGCGCTGATCGCTGATCGGTTCACGGAGCCCTCCTACGCCCACGCGGCGGTCGAGGCGGTGCGCGGGGGCGTCCGCTGGGTGCACCTGCGCGATCATGTGGCCTCTCCGAGCGCGTTCGCATCCGCGGCGCGGCGACTCACGGAGCGCCTGCGCGGTGCCGCGCCCGATGTGCGCCTCAGCGTGAACACCCGTGTCGACGTCGCGCGAGCGCTAGGCCTCGATGTGCACGTAGGGACGCGTGGGCCAGCGGTGGTGGACGCGCGTGCGATGCTACCGGACGCCACGGTCGGCTACTCCGCGCACAGCCTCGACGAGACCCAGCAGGCGCAAGCCAACGGAGCCGCCTACGTCTTCTTCAGCCCGATCTTTCCCACGGCCAGCAAGCCCGGCCATCCGGGCGCAGGGCTCGACGCGCTCCGTGCCGTCTGCCAGGCGGTCGCCGTGCCCGTCGTCGCGCTCGGTGGCGTCACGCCCGCTACCGCGCCCGCCTGCCTCGACGCTGGGGCGCACGGGATCGCCGTCCTCTCCGGGATCCTGCACGCTGCCGATCCGGCCGCGGCAGCCCACGCCTACGCCTCCCTCGTCGCCTGACCTCACCCCCCACGCCCGTGTCCGTCCCCCACGCATCGACGCACCCCGTCGCCCTCACCATCGCTGGCAGTGACTCCGGCGGCGGCGCGGGCCTCCAGGCCGACCTCAAGGCGATGCACGCGCACGGCGTCTTCGGCATGAGCGTCGTCACCGCCATCACCGCGCAAAACTCGCAGGCCGTCACCGCCGCACTCGACCTCCCGGCCGACCTCGTCCAGGCGCAGATCGACGCCGTGGCGGGCGACTTCCAGGTCCACGCCGTCAAGACCGGGATGCTCTCCTCCCGCGTGCTCATCGACGCCGTGGCGGATGGGATCGAGCGGCATGGACTGGGGCCGGTCGTGGTCGATCCCGTGATGATTTCGAAGAGCGGGTTTGCACTGCTGAAGCCGGATGCCGTCGAGGCCGTCAAGGCGCGGATGCTGCCGTTGGCACGGCTCGCCACGCCCAACATCCACGAAGCCGAGGCGCTGACGGGCCAGGCGATCGGCACGCTCGACGAGGCGCAGGCGGCGGCCGCCGCCATCCACGCGATGGGGCCGCGGGCCGTGCTCGTCAAAGGCGGCCACCTCGACGGGGAGGCGGACGCCGTGGATGTGCTGTACGACGGGACCACGTTCGCCTTTTTGCGCAGCCCGCGCATCGACACGCCGAACACGCACGGCACGGGCTGCACCTATGCGAGCGCCATTGCCGCAGGCCTGGCGCGGGGGTTCGATCTCGCGACGGCGGTGGGGCGTGCGAAGGCCTACCTCACCGAGGCGATCCGCCAGGCGCTGTCTCTGGGCCACGGCCATGGCCCTGTGCATCACTTCTGGCACCTCGATCCGGAGCGGGCCATCTAGGCCGCCTAGCTGCTCTGCCGAGTCTTCACTTGGGGAGCCCGCCCGCCGCGTTCTATATTTGTCGTCCTGTGTCGCACGCATCGCCGTGCGCCGCGACGTGCCCGTAGCTCAGCTGGATAGAGCGTCTGACTACGGATCAGAAGGTCGGGGGTTCGAATCCTCCCGGGCACGCCTCAAAGGACGCCGCTTCCTATCCAGGGGGGCGGCGTCTCGCATTTCGGCCCTTCCGGCTCGGCCGTTCCCCAACGCCTGCTCACGGTGCCCGGAGCACGCGGTCCTCGGCAACCAACACCGCGAACCGGACGGTGCGCCCGCAGGCAGGGCACCTCGCCGTGGCACAGGCCTCTACGCAGGCTTGGTCGTAGTCGTCGAGGGCGAGGTTGACCGACGGACGCTACCCGTCCTTGTACAGCTCTCCGCATGCGGGGCACTCGACGGTGACGGGTTCGACGGGGCTCGACATAGGACGGCGGGCGGCTAGGACGCATCGGCGTCGGCAATGGTCGGTGTCGTCTTTCCGACGGGGTCAAGGACGCGCCAGCGATCCAGGAAGTCTGCGAGATGGACCGCGCCCGCCTCGGCCTGCCGCTCCAGTAGCACCTCGACCCGCGCTTCCTCCCTGGCATACGCCTCCGCATCGAAGTGCCCCGCAAAATAGGCCGCCCGGAGCCACAGCAGGTACGTCGTCACGGCATCGGCCTCGTTGTACATCCTGATGGATTCGTAGTCACCCGCCAGCCAGGTGTCGGCAACGCGGCCGCCGTCGAGGTTGGCCTTCGCTGGTAGGCCCGAGAGCAGGGCTAGCGCCTTGAGCGAGGGGCAGGCGGCCCCGCGCCCGCCAAGAACCACCATGAGGTCGAGGTGCCACTCGGAGCGTCCCCAGAAGTAATCGGGGCCGTCCCACGGACGCGCTGGGCGAGCGCAGAGGCCCGGGGCGGGCACGCCGAGCACGACTCCGCGTTGCACGAGAATAGGAAGGTCGGATCCGCGTGAGTTGAACCCGACCAACTGCGGCTGCCGCTTTGCAAGCCCTCCGAAGAAGGCACGGAGCACGTCGGCCTCCGTGCGTGTCGTCCCCGCTGACATCGAGCGGAGACAGAGCGCAACCTGCCCGTGCTGCTGCT
>JBCBEX010000091.1:0-16612 GCA_038528235.1 Bacteroidota bacterium | reverse complement strand
GATGGTGCTCGCGCGCTAGCCCACGACTTCCTGCTCCGCTCTCAGGTTCAATCCCTGCGCCCCGTTCGGCTTCGGCTAGGCGGGACGCTGCTTTGAGGTACGCGATGGGGCCGGGGAAGCACGCGACATGCCTGGGAAGCACGCAGCGGGGCCAAGAGCACTCGTGCGGCTCGTTGACAGCGACGGCCAAGTGCACCCTTGGCCATCTCGAAAGCGCTTTTCGTAAACTGCGTAATCGTCCGGCTCCGCGCGATGGCGGAGTCGTCCTCTCCCTCGACGTATCCGAACCATGACGCTTCCTCGCCGCGCGGTCTACGCCACGCAGCCCGCGCAACTGCGCAAGCAGGTCACCGACGCCCTGGACCAGGCTGTCGCGACGCCCACGGAGGGGCAACTCTTCGCGCTCATCGTCCCGGACTCCAACCGGCTGACGGGCGGCGCCGTCGCCGCCGAGGCGTACCGGCTGCTCAAAGGTCAGGACTTCAACACGGTCATCTTCATCTCGCCGAGCCACGAAGGCGAGTTCGGGCGGCTCTCCATCTGCCGCGCCGACACGTACCACAGCCCGCTCGGCGGCGTGCCCGTCAACGACCGTCTCCGCCACGAGTTTTGCGACGAGGACGACGACATCTTCCTCGACGACGCTGGGCACTACCACACCGAGGGCGTTGGCGCGCAGTTGCCGTTCCTTCAGGTGCTCTTCCCGAACCGTGCCTTCGACATCGTACCGATCGTGATGGGCGAGGAGACGCCCGCGTTCTGCCGTGAACTCGGCGTCGCCATCGGCGAGGTGATGTATGGGCAGCAGGCCCTCCTCATCGCCACAGCCGATGTGCTGCGCGTGGAAGGCACCGCGTTCGAAGAGTTCCAGGAGGCACTGAAGGCGTTCGACGAGACGGAACTGCTTCACTTGCTCGGCGGCGAGCGGCTAGCGATCGAGGGCATGGGCGCTGTGATCGTGGCGATCATCGCGGCGCTGCACCGGGGCGCAAGCCGGGCTGAGGTGCTGCGCTATGACCCGCCTACCGACACCGAGATCGGCGCCTTCGCCTGCGCCCTCTGGCGCGACTGACGCCCCATCAAGGAGTGCGGTCGAGGGCCGACTCCGCGTTCAGGGGTGGCGGCGCGCGCGCGTGTCAGAGCTAGCGGCTGTTAGTCCCAGAGACGACAGGGTACGAGCATTTCCGACGGTGTAAACCCGCGTACTTCTTGGCACTTTTCATGGCATCGGAAGGAGCGGTGTGCGTACTCTCCGAGGCTCATAAACCCGCCCACTACTCACCCCCTCCATGGCGGTCTATGCCTCAGTTTTTAAGGAGGCCCGGCCCGGCGTCACCGTCGTCGGCGCAGGCGCTGTAGGTCGCACGCTCGCGCTCCGGCTGCGGGCGCATGGCTACCCGATCCGCGCCGTCCTGAGCCGCACGCGCTCCAGCGCCGACGCCCTCGCCCGGGAGGTCGAGGCCGCCCGCGCCTCGGACAGCCTCCGCGACCTGCCCGACACCACGCGCCTCCTCCTGGTTTGCGTGCCCGACGACGAGCTGCCGCGCGTCGCCGACGACCTCGCTCAGGTGCGCCACGATTGGCAGGGCACCGTCGTCGCCCACGTCTCGGGTGCGCTCGCAGCCTCCGTCCTCGACCCGCTCGCCGACCTCGGCGCGGATGTGCTCAGCTTCCACCCACTCCAGACGATCACCCGCCAGAGTGATCCCGCTGCGCTCGACGATATCTACGTCGGCCTCGAAGGCCAGGCCAAGGCGGTTGCGGCGGGCATCGAACTGGCCGTTGGCCTCGGCATGCGCTATCTCGTGCTCTCCGCCGAGGCTAAGGCGCGCTACCACCTCGCGGCGTCGATGGCGTCCAACTTCTTCGTCACGCTGATGGGCCTCGTCCAGGAGACGCTGCTCTCGCTCGACATCGACCGCGCGGACAGCTTCGCCGTCATCGAGCCGCTCGTGCAGGGCACGCTCGCCAACTTGGCCGCCTCGACGCCGGAAGACGCGCTCACCGGGCCCGTCGTGCGCGGCGACCTCGACACGCTGCGTCGCCACGCGCTCGCGCTCCGGCAGCACCTCCCGCACCTGATCCCGGTCTACTCGGCGCTCACCGTCGAGACGACGCGCCTCGCCGTCCGCAGCGGTGCCCTCGACCCGGAGGCCGCCGAGGACGTGCTCGGGCTGATGCAGCGCCTCGTGAACGTCCCGCGCCCCGCCACGCCGCGCCGCACCGGCACGGACGGCTGACATCGTATGTGGACGTATGCAGGTATGAAGGTGTGGACCTAGGTCACCTTCACACGTTCAAACATCCATACGTTCACACCTTCTCACGTCGCCTCCCAGACCAGGCGACGGAGCAGCGTGGCAAGCTCCATGCGGTCGCCGAGCACGATCACCCGGCCCATGGCGCCGTGGCGCTCGACCTCGACGCTGTCGTTGCGCACGATGACGCCCGAGATCGTGGGCACCGGAAAGAGCACCGTATCGCGCCGCGGGTCGATGAGCAGCAGGCGCTTGTTGGTGAGGTAGAGCGTGCCCTCGCCGCGGGCGTCGTGCTGGCGGTCGAGGATGGCGCGTTGCTGGTCGATGGTGTCGCCGGGCACGCGGGGGTCTGAGGCGACGGCTCGGCGGACGGCCTCGTCGGCGTGCCAGCGGGCGGTGGCGGAGAAATAGACCGTCTCGTCGCGGTCGGGCTGGAAGAGGAGGGGGCCGCGGTAGCGGGAGAGGCTGTCGAGCGACGGGCTTGCCTGCTGCTCTCGCTCGGCGATGCGCGCGCGCACCTGTTCAGCATACGCCTCGTGCTCACGTAGCCGCGCCTGCACGTCAGCGGAGGTGGAACGGTCGCCCCGTTTCCATTGCGCTTCCTCCGCGCGCCGCACAGCGCGGTCGCGTTCGATCTTGGCCTGGTGGCGGACGGCGCGGTCGGCGATCATCCGCTGGATCATTGTGGCGAAGACGGGGGCTTCGTCGTCTAGGCGCAGCAGCCAGTCGATCTTGCCGTCGCGGACGAGCAGCACGAAGCCGTCCTCGTGCGTGACATCGACGACCTTGCGCAGGGCGACCTTGCGGGGCCTCTTGCCGCTACGATGGCGAGAGAGTAGGAGCCGCTCGTCGGTGAGAACGAGGCGCCCGGCGGCGTTGCTACGGCGCCGGCGGAGTTTGCCAATGACGCGCTGGAGCGACGAGCGCCGGAGGAAGGGGACTCGGTTGGCCTGTACTCCGAGAGGTTTCTGCGTCTCCGTCCAATGTCCGAAGCCGGTCCAGAAAACCTGCTCGTCGTCGCGGACGGGCACTGGGGGCGGCGTTGCGAGTGGGCGGAGGGTGCCCCGAAGCAGGCGATGGCGCTCGGCCGCCGTAGCGAGCATCGCCGCGACCCGCTCCGGGACAGTCACGCCGAGGTTGGTCTCCATGGCACGGATTTCCGCGGCCTCGTCGGGGTCGAGTTCGCCGTCGCAGAGCGCGTGGGCGATGCGCTGGAGGAGCCGCTCGCGGGCGGCGCGCTCGTAGGACGCCTCGGCGTCGCCGGGGTCGAGGCCGAGCGTGTGCTGGAGCGTGAAGAGAAGCAACTGCTCGTCCGCGTCGAGGCAGTCGTCGGAGATGACCTGCGCGACGGTGTGGCCGAAGACGCGCGCGTGGATGCGCTTGAGCGCCGCGCGTTCGAGGAAGAGCGTCCGGGCGAGGTACGCGGCGTCGGCGCGCTCGGCGGGTGTGAGGTCGCCATCGGCGATGTGATGCCGGAGGAAGTCGGCGTAGAGGTCGCCGCGCTCCGTGGCGAAGTCGCCCGCGCCGTCCGTCCCGTCGCCCAGGAAGTCGACGTCGTGGTCGCGCCCGATGCGGATCGTGTCGGCAGGGCCGAACTCGTAGACGCTCGTCGCCGCCGCGACCATGTTGTGCAGCTCCACGTAGGCGTTGCGCTTCGGCGCGCTCCCAAACGCGCCAGGGGACTCGGGGTCGATCAGGTCAAACGGAGCCACAGGACGGGAGACGAGCAGGAAGAAACGAACGGACTAGCGCGGCGCGGCAGAATCTACACCGCGCCTACGCGTCCGGCGGCCAGCAGCCCAGGTGACGCCGCAGCGTGATGACCTGGCCGAGGTGGTGCGCGTTGTGGTCGGCCACGAGGAGTAGCTCCCGCAAGACCGTGTAGCCGGGCGCTTGCTCGAACGACGCGAAGAGGTCCACGCTCAGGTCCTGGGCGAGCGCCACGCAGGCGTCGAGGTCCGAGAAGAATGCGTCGAGGGCAGCGTGCCACAAGCCGGGTGTGCCAGGGGCCTCAGGCCAAAAGTCGTCGGGCCAGGCGCGCTCGACGTACGCCGGACCGCCGCGCGCGCGAGTGAAGTCGAGGATGTCGGCCTGTGCGATGCGGAGGTGCTCCAGTAGGTCCCACAGCGAGTGCGCCACGCCGTCGATCCGGTCATTGATGCGGTCGAGCGGGACTGCCGCGAGCGCATCGGCTGTGGCGACGTGCGCGTGCCCGCCGCGCAGGACCGCAACGAGTTCGGCGCGGAGGCGCGCATCGGGAGTGGTAGGCGCGGTCGAAGGGCGAGGCACGAGGGGGAGGACGGGGTGGCACAACCGGGCGGCACAACCTACGCCGCCTGCCCACGCCCCGGTTTTCAGGGTGAGCGACGAGGCCGAGCCCAGACACGCTGTCAGGGCGCTGCCGGTGTCGAAACCATCGCGTCTGGAACGGTCGGGCGGCCCTGCTGCGGCTCCAGCGGGAGGCGGAACCAGAACGTCGCACCCGCGCCGGGCTCGCTGTGCACGCCCACCGTGCCGCCGTGGGCTTCAACGAGGCCCTTGGCGATGTAGAGCCCGAGGCCGGTCGAGTGCTCCCCGCCGGTGGGCTGGGCGCTGAGCCGCTCCAGCTTGCCGAACACCTTGGCCTTGTCGTCCTCCGTGAGCCCTGGTCCCTGGTCGGCGACCGCGAACCGCGCCCACGTCACGCGCTGGCCGTCGCCCTCCGAGGGCGTCGATTCGACGATCAGCGAGATCCACACGCACCGCCCACGGGGGCTGTACTTGACCGCGTTCGACACCAGGTTGTCCATCGCCCGTTGCACGGCCGACACGTCCACGCGCGCCATGAGCCGCTCCGGCAAGGCGACCTCCAACGCGATGCGCTTCTGCGTGGCCTGCGCCCGGTTCCAGCGCACCACGCTTTGAGCTACTTCAGACAGGTTTGTCTTCCGGGTTCGCAAGCGGATCCCGTCGTCCGACTCGCGCCGCGCATCGTCGAGCAGGTCGGTGATGAGGTCGGCGGCCCGCAGCGCCTCCGAGCGGATGGTGGCGAGGCTCTCGGCCTGCTCGACAACGCTCATCGCCTCCCGCCCTTCGAGGAGGAGGTCGGCCAGGCCGGCGATGCCACCCAGCGGGTTCTTGAGGTCGTGGGCGGCGATGCCTAGGAACTCCTTGTTTTGCTCCAGCGCGTCGCGCAGTTCGACGGTGCGGCCCTCGAGTGTGTGGTTGAGCTGGTGAAGCTCGTCGTTGGCCTCTTGCAGCGCCCTGCGCTGGCGCTCGGCTTCCTGCTTCTGCTGCCGGAGCTCTGCGGTGCGCTCGGCCACGGCGGTCTCCAGCAAAGCGTCGCGAGCATGCATTCGCCGCGAGCGCCGCCGGTTGTAGCTGGCAGTCACCACGACGATGCTGGCTATGGCGAGGCACGCCCAGAGTAGCGATGCCCACCAGGTCTGGTACCAGGCAGGGAGGACGCGGAAGTCGAAGGTCACCTCGTCGGTGAGTTGGCCATAGCCGTCGCGAGCCTGGACGCGGAAGGTGTAGGCGCCGGGGTCGAGGTTCGTGTAGTCCTTCTGGGTCTCCTGGGTCCAGTCGGACCAGCGCGGCGCGAGGCCATCGAGGCGCACGCGGTAGGTGGAGCCCGATGGCTGCTCGTAGGCCAGCGCAGCGAAGCTGAAGCGCAAGGCATTGTGGCCGGCGTCCAGCGTGTGGCTCCGCTGCAGCGCTTGGCCGAAGCCATCGGCCATGACCGAGTCGGGGGCGAGGGTCGTCACGCGCCGCAGGCGAAGGGCCGGGGGCGGCGGGCGCGTCAGGGCAGGGGCGAGGCGTACGACGCCCGTCTCGGTAGCCAGCCAGCCCGTCCCGTCCTCATCGAAGACGAGGCCGTCGAGGGTGCGCGCCGTCTCGGGCACGAGCATGCGTTTGGCTGGCTCATACCCCCCCGAGCCGTTCGGGGGGGCGACGTAGAGCGCGTTGTCGGCGCCCGTGAACCAGCGAGCCCCGTCGGGACCGTCCGCGAGGAACGCGGGGACGTCCACCTCGCCCGACCAGACCTGTACCGTCGGGTCAGGGACGAGTTGGGGGCCGGTCTCTGTGAGCCGGGCCTGGTAGGTTGCTGTGCGTCCGACGACGTGTAGGCCGCTCTCCGTCTGCACGAGGCTGCTGTGGATGCCGAGTTCGTCGTGCTGAAGAGCAGGCCACACGCGAGCGTCGCGCAGCGCCGACTCCTCGGAGATCGAGACGACGACGGCGCGCTGGTTGGTGGTGCTGCCCCAGAGCACGACCTCAGAGTCACCCGCGGTCTGCGGGGCGAGGTCGAGGCCGAACAGCACATGGTCAG
This sequence comes from Bacteroidota bacterium, assembly GCA_038528235.1. GTDB lineage: Bacteria > Bacteroidota > Rhodothermia > Rhodothermales > Rubricoccaceae > JBCBEX01. The sequence continues at coordinate 10,042 of JBCBEX010000091.1, read as the reverse complement.
TGACGAGCGAGTCGATCAGGGTGACCGCGCCCCGCTCGTCGACCTCCAACTCGTAGAGCGTGGACTCGCCGGGCACGTAGAGTCGGTTCGGAGTGCGAGGCGAGCGCACCATCCCGGTGCCTACCCTCGTGCCGCCATGCGGTGCCCAGGCAACGGTCGCAGCCCGCCCGTCGAGGCGGAGCAGAGCCGAGCTGCACACGCCCATGAGCACGCCGCTGACCTCTATGAACTGCGCGCACTCGACGTGCCGCGATGCGGTGCGTACCGGGACAAACCGGGCCGGGTGCGCGCCCTCGTCCAGCACGGCGAAGCCGACCTCGGTGGCGGCGTAGAGTTGTCCGTCGTAGCGGTAGACTTCGTTCACGGCCGACTCGACCCCCTCGGCGCGGGCGAAGTGGGTGCGTTGCCGAGACACGTCGACCCGCGCGATGCCGCCGAAGAGCGAGATCCAGAGCGCGCCGTCGGCGGTCTGGTTGAGCTCCATGACCTCGGTGTTGAGGAGGCCCGCCTCCACGTCGAGGTGGCGCAGGACCTGCCCGTCGTTGTCCAGGAGCACTACGCCCTCGCCGTCGAAGCCGAGCGCCAGCGTGCCGTCGGCGAGGCGCAGGCCTGCGTAGAGCTTGCCCTCGGCAATCCAGGGGTCCACCTCCGTCGGCCAGGCCTCGCAGGGGCTGCCCGCCTCCCGCCTGCAGCGCAGAAGCCCCTCGTCTCGCCCCAGCACGGTCAGCCCGTCGGCCCCGTCTGGGACGATTTCGATCACCGATCCTCCTGTTTCGTAGAGCACCTCGACCATGCCCGTCGGTGCTACTTCGAGCACGCGGCCGTCCAGATCGGATGCGTAGACCCGCCCGTCGATGACGGTGTGGTAGAAGAAGGGCCCGCCCTCTTCGATGAGCTGAAGCGCCTGCCCGTCCCACCGCAGAAGCCAGCCCTCGTGTGCGGTGAAGTAGACGCCGTGCGCCGTCGCGGACACGTCCCAGAGCGTCGAGAGCGCCCGGTAGCCGGCGGGCAGGTGCTCGGCCAGGGAATGGAACCGGAGCTGCCCCTCCTCGTCGGGGGCGAGGTAGCCCGGGTGGCCCTCCGCGGCGACGTAGAGGTGGTCGTCGAAGCCGTACGAGATCGCCTGCACTCCCGTGAGCAGCGGGTCTTCGATGGGGGTCCAGCTGTGGCCATCGTAGACCAGGATGCCCCGCGCGTTGGCGACGTAGATCAGCCCGTCGGGCGTCTGCGTGACGTGGCTGTTGCTGCGGGCGAGGCCGTGCTCGGCAGGCGCGTAGTAGCGCAGGGGAAATCGCCCAACGGTGCGCAGGTCGTCCGCAGACGGCTGCGCAACGCTCTCTCCTGCACCAATCCAGGCGCAGGCCATACCAAGGGTAAGCAGGAGTAGTCGTTTTAACACGCAGGCGTGGGGCAAGCCGGTCGCACAAGGCCCCTCTGGCGTCCCACACGAGCCTTGCGGCAACCACGAACCTCCTGGCGAGAATCGTGCCTCGAATGCAGCGGGTATCCCGGATGCCTTCAGTGCGGCATCCAGCGCGGGGTGAGCACCATCAGTACGAACGCGCTCACGGCAAGCGCCACGAAGCCCGCCGCCACGAGGTCGTCGTGCTGGAGCCAGCCGAGCTTGAGCAGGATCCACCACCAGTCGTGCGCCGTCTCGCCCAGCCCGCCGATGAGCGGCAGCGCGCGCTCCTGGGCATCGGCGGCGTAGACGGAGACGCTGATGGCGTTCTGGCCGAACCACAGCAGCGATACCTGTGTGCCGAGCCGGCTGTCGTAGCGAAGCGCCGACCAGACAAAGATCGCGGGCAGGATGAGCTGCATCAGCGAGCCGCCGAGCGCCGTCACGAAGTCGCCGAAGAAGCCGAAGAACCAGTGCCCGGACTCATGGACGATCAGGTTGAAGTCGTCCACGATGCGGATGTACGACCCCCAGGTGGCGAGGACGTAGACGGCCGCGAGGGCAAAGAGCGCCGTTGGCCCCCACAGGCGGAGGCGGTCAGCCGCGTCAGCAGACAAGGCGAAGGAGGACACCAGGACACCGATTCGTGAGTGAACACGGCGGCGTCCCGCAAAGCTCGCGCCAGCCAGGCTCAGGCGTCGGGCTGGACGCTCAGGCTCAGCCGCCCGGCACGTAGTACGGGATCGAGATGCGTAGCCACGAGGCCACGGAGTCCTGGCCGGCTGTGGCGGGATTGTAGCGCCGGTTGGCAGCCACGTTGAGCGCGAGGCGGTCGAGCGTCGGGTGCGCGGGCTCCAGTACCTTCGCCGCGACGGCTTGGCCCTGGCGGTCGACGTGCACCTGCATCGTCACGCGGCCCTCCACGCGGTTCTGGCGGAGGCTGTCCGGGTAGATCACCAGGCTCGGGTCGATCTGGCCGAGCGGGCCCGACTTGCGGTACTCGCGCGACACGCGGTAGTAGACATCGGTGCGGAGGCTGCGCACGTCCTCGACGCTGCTCGCGTTTTCCTGCTGGATGAGCGGCACAGCGACCGCGTTGAAGACTGAGTCCATGGCCTCCGGGTTGTTGCGGAAGAGCCCGATCAGCCCGCCGTCTGGGTCGGCCTCCTCCGCGCCGTCGAGACGGCCGCGCTTGACCTGGGCAACGAGGCCCTCGCCCTCGTCGACGCCCATCGTCTCCAGCGTGGAGAGGTCGCGGAAGGCCACGGCGGTGTCGACATCGGCGTGCCACCACGCCGCGAGCGCGGCGTCGGCGCCGTTGGAGGTCCAGCCCTCAGGGGGCGTGAGTGGGTCGCCCCCGGTGCCCCCGCACGCGGCGAGGACGACGAGGGACGCAGCGAGCACGAACGAAGCAGCGAAGCGCATGGCGGTAGGCAGTCGGTGGAGCGCGGTCGATGAAGCGCAGGCAGTGGGTTGGTCCCAAAACGTACCACGCGCCCCGTCTAGTCGGACGGAGCGCGTGCGAAATCCTGCCGGATAGCCCGTGCAGAGCGTTCTCTCACGTCTTATCTAATTCGTCGAGAGGACGTACTCGTTGTAGACGTTGCCGAGGTTGCGAACACGAAGCCGGAAAGGTCCCGTCCAGAGCGGTCGGAAGGAGAAGTAGCCTACGTCGGTGTAGTCTGTGTCGGAGGCGACGAGGTTGCCGTTCTCGTCGTAGAGGTAGAAGTCGAGGTCGGTGTCGTGGTCGCCGGTGATGGCGATGGTGGCGCGCTGGCCGCCGCGGAAGGAGAGGTAGTGCGTGTTGGTGCCGTAGGCGGAGACGCGGTAGACGCCGAGCAGCGAGCCGCCGACGCGGCCATAGGGCACGGGCTGCGCGGCCCGGGCCTGTAAATCTTCGATTACGCCTGCGAGCGGCGAGTCGGCCTCGACGAGGGCCGCGGCTTCGGCGAGAAGCGCCACAGCCGTGAAGTCGGACATCCTGTTGTCGGCCTTGTCGCCCACCGGGCCACCGTCGTCCATCGTCTCCGTCATCGTCTCTGTATCGACTTCGCCGTCGAGCGGGGCGGCGGGGTGGTCGAGGAGCAGCTGGGCGGCGGTCGCGAGCGCCTGCGCGTCGTCGGTGGCGCGGCCATACTGCGCGAGCTGCACGGCGAGCGCCTGCGGGCTCGTCATCGCGGCCATCGGTTCGGCCTTGCCGTTGACGCCCTTGCGGTCCGTCATCGTGGAGTCGGCGTCTTGCGCGAGCGCGGGCACCGCGAGCAGAAGCACGAGAGCGAGAGAAAGCAGTCGATTCATGGGTCTGGCGGGTTGGTCCAACAAAGCGAAGAAGGATGAGTCACGAGTGAGGAGAAAAGCCAGCGGGGCGGTTGTGCACGGCGTCACTCCTCGACGACCTCCATCACGAGCGTGGCGGTGGCGCCCGTCTGCGGGGGCGGCGCGAGGCCGCCGGAGCGGGTGCCGTAGTGCGCGCCTGCCATGAGTGCGTCGAGCGGGCCGCCACTGGGAGGGCTAGCCGAGCGCGTCCGGGCGAGGTCGGTGAGCACAGGCGTGAAGTCGATGGGCTGCTCGGTGGCGAAGAGCTTGAAGACGTAGGTGCCGAACGGCGCCTCGGGGATGCGCGCGTGGCCGAGCGCCTCCTCGACGGAGAGCAGCTTCGTCTGTCCGGCGGTGAGGAGGTATTCGCCGCCCTCCACGGCGGGCGCGATCTGCTCGACGCGGCCGTCGGGGTAGAGTTCGAGGAGCGCGACGTGCGCGTCGGTGTCGCCGCGGTTGTGGAGGCGGAAGACGAAGCCCGGCGTGCCGCCCGCGTCCTCGACGGCGGGCGTGAACTGCCACAGCCCGCCCGCATTCTTGGCGACGGCGGCCGAGGTGTCCATGCGCCACACGCTCTGGGCGTCGCGGTAGAAGCGGCCCGGCACCAGCTCCAGCGTCACGTCGATGCCGTCGTGGGTGAGCTCGACCTGCTTGAGGTAGGCGTTGCGCGCGTAGCCGAGGAGCCGCTGCTGCACGTCGCGGAGCGCCGTTGGCCCGGCGGGGATCGGGTCGCCGATGGGGATACCGCTCTGCGTCGCCGTGAGCACGAAGGCGTTGCCCTCTTGCGCGAGCCGCACCTGGCCGCCCGTTTGGCCGCCCGTCTCGCCGTCCTCGACAGCCACGAGCGCTGGGGTGTCTTCGAAGACAAGCGCGAGGTCCGCGCGCGTGTAGGCATCCAGCGTGGGGTCGAGTTCAACGTAGAGCCGCAGCGGTCCGAAGCCGGGCGCGGTGACGAAGACCCACGCGTCGCCCAGCGCGTTGTCCGAGGGGGCGTCGAGCGTGACGGTGGCCTCGGTGGGCGTGGCCTGGGTGACACGGCCCGTGGCGAGCGGCGGTCCGTCGGCGTCGTCCGGCGAGGGGGTACCGCGCGGATAGAACGCGACCTGTGCATCGGCGAGGAGCCCGTTCAGCGTGCCGCCGTCGAGTGTGGCAGTAGCAACATCGGCGGCTTCACCGACGGTGCGCACGCGGTAGAACGGCGTCTGGGTGACGGTCTGGCCGCTGAAGAGCAACGCGTCGAGGGTGCCCTCGGCCTGGGGCGTCTGCTGCGCGGCGAGCGTGCTCATCCGCACTGCGAGGCGGTCGAAGAAGGCGCGCACGGTCTCCCCGGGCTCGACCTCGCGGAGTGCCTGGCTGAGCGCGTACGACAGCGAGCCGTAGAGCTTGGCGCGGCGGCGGCCGCCCTCGGTGTAGAAGTGCTTGTACTCCCAGTTCGGCTCGTTGGGGCTGGCCGCGCTGAGCACGACGATCGGCGCGAGCGCGGCGTCGTCGGCCGCCGGGGCTCCGCGGGTCCTCGACGACGGCGCGTCGAGGAGTGGCGTCGCCTCGTCCGGCACGCCGTCGCCATCCGCATCGGCGGGCGGGCCGATGGGAGTCGGGTGGCCGCGCTGCGGGGCGTCGCTGCGCGTGGCGGTGCCGGAGTAGCAGGCGTCGAGCCAGACGGTGACGCTGCCAGTCGGGCCGACGTTGCGGCGGAGGCGGCCGAGCACGGCGCCGAGGTCGTCGTCGCGGAGGTGCGTGGCCGTGGCGCGGTCGAGCGGGGCCGTGACAGCGTCGTACGGCGCGAGCGCCTCGTCGTAGCCGTCGAGTTCGTCGCCGTCGTCGTCAGAGATGCGAACGCCGTGGCCGGAGTAGTGCAGCACGACCACGTCGCCGGGCCCACTTGCAGTGATGAGAGCGTCGAGCGCGTCGAGAATGCCAGTGCGCGTGGCCGCCGCGTCTTGCAGAACGACGATGTCGTCCTCGGCGAAGCCCTGGCTGCCGAGCGCCTGCACGATCAGCGGCACGTCGTTGTCGGCGTTGAGGTCGCTGTAGCCACTCGCGTCCGGGTAGTCGGCCACGGCCACGACGAGCGCGCGCTTCGTCGGTGCATCGGGCGCCGCGGACGGGGGCAGGGCGACGGCAAGGGCGGCGGGAGCCGCAAGGACAGCGAGCAGGAGCGCGAGGCAGCGCATAGGCAACGGATCTGGTGGGGTGTAGCCTTCAACTTAGGGATGCCGCGTCGACGTGCGCGCTCCCCAGAACTGGGGAGGCCTCACCGAACCCGAAAACGTGCGGCCGTGCCGTTGCATCCGTCTTTTCCCAAGGACGACCTTCCGCACGTTCACACCCGCACACGTCCACACGTCGAACCATGCCACTTCGTATTGCGCTCGTTGGGACCGGTCGCATGGGAGCCGCTGTCGAGGTCGCCGCCGAGGCTGCCGGGCACGCTGTCGTGGCGCGCTTCGGCTCGGCGAACCCCATCGCCGACCTCCGCGACGACGCGGACCTGCACGACGCCGACCTCGCCATCGACTTCTCGACGCCCGACGCGGCGCTCGACAACCTCCACCGCTACGCCGCGCTCGGCCTCGACGCCGTCGTGGGGACCACGGGCTGGCAGGACGATGTGTCCAAGGTGCGCGGCTGGGTCGAGGAAGGGCAGAACGCGGTGCTCCACGCGCCCAACTTCTCGCTCGGGGTGGCGGTGCTGCGCCGCGCGCTCCAGGCCGCGCTCCCGCTCCTCGACCACCTCTCCGGCTTCGACGCCTACGTCCACGAACTACACCACATCGGCAAGCAGGACAGCCCCTCGGGCACTGCGCTCCTCCTCGCGGACGACGTGCTGAGCGGCCTTGCTCGCAAGACCCACATCGAGCCCGAGGCGCAGCACGGGCGCATCGACGCGGCGGCGCTGCACGTCACGTCCACGCGCGTAGGGGCGGTTTTTGGCGAGCACACGGTCGGCTTCGACAGCGAGGCTGAGCACCTCGCGTTCCGGCACGTCGCCAAGAGTCGCGCGGTCTTCGCCGAGGGGGCCGTCCGCGCGGCCGAGTGGCTGTGCGCTGAGGAGCGCCACGGCCTATTCACGCTCGACGACCTGCTCGATGCGTTGCTGCAGGCTCAGCGCTGAGCCCGGCAAGCATGGCACGTAGACTAGTTGGTCCGGACCTGAGACGGCTGCGCTCTGGCCGTGTCGATGGGCGTCATGCCTTTGGGCCACGACGCCAGGGGCCATCGTACGGTGAACGTGCTCCCGGCCCCCGGGACCGACTCGACCGTGATCTCCCCGTGCATGAGCTGGACGTAGCGGTGGGCAATGGCAAGGCTGAGCCCGTTGCCTTCGTAGGCCCTACTGATCCCAGTGCTCTCCTGCTGAAACGGCTCGAAGAGACGAGGTAGGAACGCCTGGCCGATCCCGATCCCCGTGTCGCGGACACGCAGGACGGCGTCGCGGCCCTCGGCCTCGACCGACACCTCGATCGCTCCCGCCTCAGTGAACTTGACCGCGTTGTCGAGGAGGGTGGCGAGAACAAACTGGAGCGCCCCGCTGTCGCCGAGCACCCACGCTGGCGTCGTGGGGAGATGGAGGGCGAGGCGCAGCCCGCGCTGGGCGGCTTGAGCCCGGTAGTGCTCTGTGACGCGTTCGGTCTCCCGGTTGAGCGCAAGCAGGAGCCCGCCCTCCTCAGGCGTCTCAGACTCGATGCGGGCATACTCGATGAGCGCCGTGAGGGTGCGAAGCAGCCGCCGTCCGCCCTTCAGGATGAAGGCGGCAAACTCGCGCAGGTGCGCGTCGGTCTCGATCTCGAGGATCTCGGCATAGCCAATGATCGAGGTCAGCGGCGTCCGGAACTCGTGGCTCATGTTGTCCATGAGCATGGACCGGAAGGCGAGCGCCTGCTCGGTCCGAGCCTTCTCGGTCTCCAGGGCTTCCACGTGCGCCTGCCGCTCTCGAAGGATGACCTGCACCTGGTCCTGGACGCGCTGCTCCAGGTGGTCGTTGAGCTGTTTGAGGGCACGCTCCTGGTCGCGCAGCCGCCGCAGGTTGCGCAGCCGCAGCAGCAATTCGCGGGCGCTGAACGGCTTGGCGAGGTACTCGTCGGCGCCGTGTGCCAGGCCCGTCTCGATGGTGTCCTGCGAGGTCTTGGCCGAGAGCAGGATGACCGGGATGTGCCGGAGGGCGTCGTCGGTCTTGAGGCGCTGGACGAAGCCGTTGCCGTCGAGCCGCGGCATCATGATGTCGGAGACGATGATGTCGGGCCGGAGCGCACGCGCCTTGTCGAGCCCGTCGAGCCCGTCCACAGCCTCGCCGATGTGGTAGCGTCCAGCGAGGCAACTGGCGATGTAGGCGCGGATGTCGGCATTGTCGTCCACGATGAGCACCGTCGGGGCGTCCGGGTCGGTGACGATCGGCGCGCCCACGGGTGCGAACGCGCCCCTGTTGGGGACGGCGGGGAAATTGGCGGCGTCGACCGGCACGGGCGCGTCGGCTGGCGCTTGGTCCACCATCCAGCCTTCGAGGCCGTGCGCGGTGCCGTCAGTGCTGTCGTCCGCGTCGATGTCCGAGGTGGCGTCGATCTCGTCCGGGTGGAGGTGGGCGGTGCCCTTCTTGAGCCGCACGGTGAACGTGGTGCCCTCGCCAACGGTGCTCTCGACGTCGATCTCGCCGCGGTGAAGCTGGACGAGCTCGTGGACCATCGAGAGGCCGATGCCCGAGCCTTCGTGCTCGCGTGCATCGCTGTCCTCGACCTGCCGAAAGCGGTCGAAGATGAGCGGCAGCTTCTCCGGCGGGATGCCGCGGCCCGTGTCGGATACGCGCAGGTGCACCCATCCGTCGGGCGCGTCGGCGTCGGCCGGGTGTTCTTCCACCGCCACGGCGATGGCGCCGTCGGCAGGCGTGAACTTGACCGCGTTGGAAAGCAGGTTGAACACCACCTTTTCGAGCTTGTCGGGCTCGTACGAGAGCCACACGGCCTCGTCGGGCGTGTCGAGGGTGAGCGCGATGCCCTTCTGCTCGGTGTAGGTCTGGAACGAGGCGACGATGCCCTCGGCAAGCTGGACAACGTTGCGTGGACGGGCGCGTAGCTCCATCCGGCCCGACTCCAGGCGCGCGAGGTCGAGCAACTGGTTGATGAGGCGCAGGAGGCGCTTCGCGTTGCGCTGCATGATGCCCAGCTGCGTGCGCACGGGCGTGGCGAGCGGTCCCTGGCTTCCGCCGAGGAGGTTGTCGAGCGGCCCCAGCATGAGCGTGAGCGGGGTCCTGAACTCGTGGGAGATGTTGGCGAAGAAGCGCGTCTTGAAGCGGTCCAGTTCGAGAAGCTGGTCGGCCTGCGCCTGGATGGTGGCGTGGGCGTCCTCCACCTTCTCCTTCTCATCGCGGAGGGCGCGCGTGCGCTCGTCCACGACCTGTTCGAGGTGGCGCTGGCGAGCCTTCAGGCGGGCCACGCGGGTCGCGTAGGCAGCGTAGCCGAGGGCCAGCGTGAGCAGCACGCACAGGACGAGGAACCACCCGGTCTGCCAGAAAAACGGCTCGACGCGGAAGGCGAGCGTGGTCCCGGCCGGGCTCCACACGCCGTCGTTGTTCGCGGCCTGAATGCGGAGGGAGTAATCGCCGGGTCCGAGGTTGGTGTAGTAGGCCTCGCGTCGGGTACCGGCGTCGTACCAGGCGTCGTCGTGGCCGTCGAGGCGGTAGCGGAAGCGGACCGTCTCAGGCGCGGGGAAGCTGGGCGCGGTGTAGCGCACCTCGATCTTGTCGCTGCCCGGCGGGAGCGCGATCGGAGCGCCCACCGGGACGTCTGCGCCGTCCACGCGCAGCATTTCCACGGTGACCGTCGGTGGCAGGGTGTTGCGCCGGATGCGCGCCGGAGCGATGCCGGCAAGGCCCTCGGTGGTCGGGAACCAGAACGTCCCGTCGCGGGCGGCCCAGGCGGCTGGCTGCTGGCCACCGTTGGCCTCGACGCTGCGCAGGCCGTCAGCGAGGCCGTAGAGCGTGATGCCGAGCGCGGCGTCGGGGTTGAAGGCGTGGGCGTCGAGCGACGCGCGCGTGATGCGCGCCACACCGCGGTTGGAGGTCAGCCACAGCGCCTCGTCGGTGCTGAGCACGGCCATCACGGACGCGCTCGGTAAGCACTCGGCGACGCCGAACGTGTCGAACTGCGGCGCGCCTACGGCCGCGTCGGGACGGTAGCGGGCGAGGCCACCGCCCATCGTGCCGATCCAGAGCGCGCCGGTTGCGTCCTCGTGCAGCGCAAGCACAGCGTCGGCGGGCAGCCCCTCGTCGGTACCGTAGCGGGTGACCGTGCGCGGCGTTCCAGATTCCGCCGGTGCCAGCCGGACGAGCCC
>JBCBEX010000090.1:0-16612 GCA_038528235.1 Bacteroidota bacterium | reverse complement strand
GGTGCCGGGCGGGTCGCAGCCGTCGGAGCAGACCCAGAGGTCGGCGGTGTTGCCCGCGACGTCAGTGGCAACGACGTAGCCCTTGCCCTGGTCACGGTTGTTGACGAGCGTGATGTCGAAGTTGACGCTACTCGCCCCTGCCGGGAAGCCGTCCACGTCGAGGTCGAGGTTGGTCGCATCGCGCAGCGTGACCGAGGCGATGCCGGAGCCTGCATCTGAGGCCGTGCCCTCGTACTTGCTGCCGCGGATCGAGCCGGAGAGCGCGGGCGGCGTCGTGTCTTCCACACCCCCACCGTCGGAGACGGCTACGGCCTGCGAGGCCTCGTCGGTCGCGCCGCCGTTGTCTGTGACGGTCAGCGTGACGGTGTAGGTGCCGTCCGACGCGTAGATGTGACGCGGGTTGGTCGCCGACGAGGTCGCGCCGTCGCCGAAGTCCCATGAGCGGCCCGTGATGCTGCCGTCGGCGTCGGAGCTGGTGTCGGTGAAGTCGCAGGTGAGTCCGTCGCAGTCGGCAACGAAGCCCGCCACTGGGTCGACGTTGCCGCCGCCCGGTGGGAGGTCAAACGCCTCCCGGTTGTCGGTCACGCTGGACGAGGTGCCCTGGACGGCCGAGAAGCCGAGGCCGCGCCGCGCAAAGGCGGCCCAGATGAGGTCTTTGTGCACGCCGCCGTAGAGCGCGTCGTCCGCCGCGAGGATGGCGTCGCGGCCGTCCACGAAGCCGGGGTTGCAGCGCTGGAGCTTCATGCCCTCGGTGACGAGGTTGAGCGCGATCTGGTTGCCGGCAGTACCGTCGGCATCGTAGAAGTCCTCGCTGAAGCCGAACTGGTCGATGAGGTCCCAGGTCATGTCCCAGAGCATCGTCGCCCAGACGAAGCCGACGCCGTGCGGGACCGAGAGCGAGCAGAAGAGGAAGCACGCGTCGCGCGTGTCGCCGTAGGTGAAGTCGTTGACGGCGAAGCTGGTGTTGTAGGGCGCGGGGCGGATGCCGTCGCCCGTGATCGGCTCGCCGATGGAGTAGGTGCCGATGCCGCGGTTGGTCGTGCGCGTGTCGCCGGGGCGCATCGTGAACATGGCGGCGTAGTAGTCACTCCAGCCCTCGCCCATGCGCTCGTTGCCGTTGAGGCAGCCGACGTTGTTCGGGCCACCGGTGAGGCGGTTGGAGAGGCCGTGGACGTACTCGTGGATGACGATGCCCGCGTCGAGGTCGCCGTCGCGGCGGGGGTTGGTGTCCTGCCAGAGGAACATCTGCATGCGCGGCTCGCTACCGTCGGACGGGGTGAACATGTTGGCGTTGTTGATGCCGCCGCCATCCTGCGCCTCGGCGCGCACGGCGTCACCGCCTTGGCCGCCGTTGCCGTAGCTGTTGACCTGGAAGTTGCCGCTCACCTCGTCGAAGCCGTAGCGGTAGAGTAGGTCGTGGGTGACGTTGTTCCAGTAGAAGAGGTTGGTGACCGCCGCATCCTGGTAGTTGACCGGGTCCTGGCTGAGGTTGATCGGATAGTCGAAGTCGAGGCTCGCGCCGCCGTCCGGCTCGCTGCCCGGATCCGGCACGTTGGCGCTGCCGTCGCGGTCGAGGTAGGCGTGGACGTTGTTACCGCGCGTGATTGTGAACTCGGGGCCGGTCGCGCCATTGGTGTCGTGCCAACCGAAGGGCGAGGCGATGGCGTCAGCGGGGTTCGTGGCGATGGAGCGGTTGCCGTGGTTGGGGCTTTCGAGCGGCAGCGCGTAGACGTTGTAGCTGCTCCCGTCGTTGACGCTCATGGGAATGGGCGCGGTCGCGCTCAGCAAGCTCGGCGCGGGAGCTGCGGCCAGCGGTGCAAGCGAGGACGCACGGCCCGTCGAGGGGAGCCCGGCGTGCTCATCCACGGTGAGGTCGTCGCGGCGGACTTCGGCGCCCGTCGCGGCGTCCACGTAGATGTGGTAGAGGCGACCTGCCGAGCGCGGCGCGAGTTCAACGCGCCAGGCAAGCTGGTAGGCCGCGTCGCCGCCAGACCGTACGAACTCGGGCTGCACGAAGACGAGGCGGCTGAGGATGCGCGTCAGCACGGCGTCGGCCTGGGCGAACGTCGTCGCGCGGCCAGCGCCCATCGCCTGGGCGAGTTTCCGGAGGCGCGGGCTGTCCACGCCGAGGTGGCCCGCAGCGCGGCGCACCGACTCTGGCGCGTCGAGGCGGAGGCGCACCGACGGCACCTTCGCGGCGAGGTCGCGCGTGAACGTCCCAGCACGGTTCACGACCGCGCCGTTGCGGTCGACGGCTACCGTCAGCTCGGTGCCCAGCACTTCGATCCCGCCCACGGCCTGCCGGACGTAGACGTAGGTGAGACCGCTGCGGCGGCTCGGGACGGCGTCCGTGACTACGAGGTCGGCCACGTCGGCGTCGGTGACCCCGAGCGAAGCAGCCTGCTGAGCGACGTGGCGTAGGGCGGCGTCTACAGCCGCATCGACCGCGTCAGCGGAGGCAAGCGATTGGGCTGCAGCAGGGGCAGTAAGCGGTAACGCTAGACACAGCGCAGCCGCGCAAACAAGGAGGCGCATCGAGTAAGGGGATCGAGAGAGCCACGGGCGAGCAGGGGGAAGCGGCGACACCGGGGACCTCCCGCCCGCACGGGTTTTGGTGGGGGAATCGCCGCTAGGAAAGCGCGTAGAGATACGGTCCAGCTAGGCGTATCGCAAATCTATCCTTCAACTTCTTTGGTGCGAACGATGTGCACAGGAGGCCGCCCCTCTACCGCCATGTCTGTCAATGTCAGGAAGCGGCCGTCCGTTGCCTCCTAGGACCTGACGCGCAGCCATAGAGACGTGTAGGTTGGGGCAGACCTGACAAACCAACGGGTTATCTGCCTCGGGTTAGACAACCGCATCGGAGGTGGCAAGAGCGTTCCAAAATACCGAGTGTAATGGAATGCTTAAGTCATTCAGAAGATTAGCTGATAGCATACAGGTATTCAGGCTCCTTCGTCCCAACTCAGCACAGACCCACGTCGCCATGCGACGCTTTATCAGCGCAACTCTTCTCCTGTTTGGCATCCTCGGAGCCTCGGTCTTTGCCTTCCAGGGAGAGATTGAGGCTCGCATCCATGCACACTACTTTTGCCAAGCCAACGGCGGCGTTGACTCTATAGACCAAACGGACACGGAACGCGTCGTGGAGTGCGAGTCTGGAGACGGATTTAGGACTCCGCTTGAATAGCCTGGGAGGACCCCAACATCCTCCGAAGCGATCTCCCGCTAGCCGGCGTCATCCAACAGAACGCCCCGTCCAGCCGAAGCCGAACGGGGCGCAGGGATTGAACCTGAGAGCGGAGCAGGAAGTCGTGGGCTAGCGCGCGAGCACCATCCGGCGCGTCTCCGCCCGCCCGTCGGCGCTCAAACGCACCACGTACACCCCGCTCGGCAGACCGCTCGCCTCGAACGCCGCCACGTGGTACCCCGCCTCCACCACGCCGTCCACCAACCGCGCCACCTCACGGCCCGTCACGTCGTAGACGGCAAGCTGCACCGGCATCGCCGCCGGCACCCCGTAGCGCACCGTCGTCGTGGTCGCGAACGGGTTCGGGTAGCTGCCCGCCAGCACCACCGCCTCGGGCAGCGCCGCGCTGCTCGCCGTCGGCGCGAACTGCGCGCTGTTCTCCGAATCGATGAAGAGCTCGCCCACGTTGCCCTCCACGTCGGTCGCGATGACCGTGCCCGAGCCCGGCTGGCTCCGGTTCGAGAGCCGCACGTCGAAGCCGACGCTCGACGCGCCCGCGGAGAAGTTGTCCACGTCGAGGACGAGGTTGACGGCGTCGCTGCCGAGCGTGACCGAGGCGATACCGGAGCCGGAGTCGGAGGCGGTGCCGTCGAAGCGGTTGCCGCGGATGGAGCCGGTGACGCTGGGAGGCGTGGTGTCGGGGTCGCCGCCGCCGGTGCCGGGCGGGTCGCAGCCGTCGGAGCAGACCCAGAGGTCGGCGGTGTTGCCCGCGACGTCGGTGGCGACCACGTAGCCTTTGCCTTGCTGGCCGCGATTCTGGAGCGTGACCGTGAAGTCCACGCTACCAGCGCCCGAGGCAAAGCCGTCCACGTCGAGGTCGAGGTTGGTGGCCTCGGTGAGTTCGATGGCGGCGATGCCCGACCCGGAGTCGGAAGCCGTGCCCTCGTACTGCGCGCCACGGATCGAGCCGGAGAGCGCAGGCGGGGTCGTGTCGTCGCCCCCACCGCTGCCGGTCCCCGTCAGGCTGATAGCCCGATCCGAGCCGTTGCCTGCCACGTCGGTTGCGGCGACCGTGCCGTTGCCGTCGAGCGTTGGGTCGATGAGCGCGAGTGCGAAGCCGACGGTGGCGTCGCCCGAGGAGAACGGATCGACGGTCAGCGCGACGTTGACGGAGCCCGGTTCGAGCGACACCGAGGCGACGCCCGAATCGGCCGCGCCGTTGTCGGCGACCGTGCCGTTGAAGGCCGTGCCCGTCGTGGAGCCAGTGATGACCGGCGCGGCGGTGTCGACCGGCGGGCCACCGCCATCGAGGGCGGCGAGGGCGGCGTCGACCTGGATGCGCGGCTTCGTGAGCCCGTTGCGGCTGTCAAAGATCGGCACGCCCGTGTTGGCGAGCGCGTTGAAGACCTCGTCGACCGTGGCGTCGGGCTTCTTGCCTTTCAAGAGGGCCCAGGCGCCCGCCACGTGCGGGGCCGACATCGACGTGCCCGAGTAGTTCGAGTAGCCGCCGTCCGGAATCGACGATTCGATCCACCGGCCCGGCGCGAGCAGGTCGAGGAAGGTGTCGCTGTTGGAGAAGCTGGACACCACGTCGGTTCCGGTGCCCAGCGAGCCGTCGTCGGTCGAGCCGACCGTGATGGCCGTCGAGATGCAGCCGGGCGCGCCGATGCCGTTGCTGTTGCCGCCGTTGCCCGAGGAGATCACCGTGGCGATGCCCGCGCTACGCAGGTTGTCGATGATGGGCTTGGTCGGGTCGCTGTCGCAGGGGACGGTGCTCGTCCCGCCGCCGAGGCTCATGTTGGCCGCGGCCACGTTGAGCGTGGTCCGCTGCGCGTAGACGAACTCGAGGCCGCTGATGATGTCCGAGGTGTAGGCGCCCACGCACGGCGAGGGGCTGGGGAAGCACGAGGAGAAGCCCTCGAACTGGGTGAAGACCTGCACCGCGATGACGTCAGCGTCCGGCGCGACGCCGGAGAAGCTGGAGCCGCGCCCCGCCGCGATCCCGGCGACGTGCGTGCCGTGGTCACAGCCAGAAGTACCGCGGGGGCAGTGGTCGCCTGCGCCGGGGCCGGTCTGCGATCGCTGGCCGTTGGGGCACACCGAGGTGCCGCCACCGCTCGCCGAATAGCACGCCTCGGCGACGACCTTGCCCTGAAGGAACGGGTGAGTGCCATCGACGCCCGTGTCGAGCACGGCGACGGCCTGGCCAGCCCCGCGGTAGCCCGAGGACCACGCCGCCGGCGCGCCGACGATTTGGGTGCTCTCGGCGAGGTTGAGGCGGACCACCTCGTCTTCCTCGACAAAGCGGACGAGCGGGCTCGCGGCGAGGAAGCGGAGGCCCTCGTCGGTGACGCTCAGCGCGACCACCGGGACCGTCTCGAAGCGCGTCACACGCTCGACGGCCACCCCGTTGGCGGTGAGGGTGCGGAGCACCTGGTCGCGCCGCTCAGCGAGGCGGGCACGCTGGCGCCGCACGTCGGCATCGAGCAGGCGGCCTTCGGGAAGAAACGCGACGTCGAGCCGCACGAGCACCGGGACGACACCGCGCTCCTGAGCGATGGCGGCGAGGCGGTCGAACTCGGGCACGACCTGTTGGAGTTGCGCAGCGCTGACACGCGGAGCTTGCGCATGGAGAGACGGTGTCAGCGTGCCGAGCAGAAGCGCTAGCACGGCGAGGACACACAGACGATGGGGCATAGAGCTACCTAGATGGAAGGAGGAGGGAGCGCAGCGCGTGTACGCCATGACGAAGGAGTCCCGCGAGTATGAAGCGGGTGTGCGGAGTCCGAGGGTAACGATACCTCGGACCAAAGTCCACTATCGGGGTAAACACTATGTCGCCCGGTGCCCTACCCTGCCGCACGGGGCCCTTTCTCAGGCACCCAGTCGGGCCGAGAACGCCTCGGGAAGCCGCCAATCGTCCCGACGTATTCGTGTCCACGCGAAGGTGTCAACCAAGGCCTTCGGCGTGACAGGTGCGTCCGTCTCGACCAGCCCCAGCGACTGCGCCAGCGCCCCGACGAGTTGCTGGGGCTCGACGCCCGCGTCGCGGAGGCTGGCCAGCGTGAGCGCCTCGTCGCGCTTGGAGAGCTTCTCGCCGTCCGAGTTCACCACGATGGGCACGTGAGCGTAAGTCGGTATCGTGCCCTCGAGCGCCCGGATGAGTTGGATCTGCCGCCCCGTCGAGTCGAGCAGGTCGGCGCCGCGCACGACCTCGGTAACGCCCATCGCGATATCGTCCACGACGACGGCGAGTTGGTAGGCGTAGACGCCATCGCGGCGCTTGAGCACGAAGTCGCCCGTCTCGGCCGCCACGTCCTGCGTGAGCGGTCCCTGGACGCGGTCGTGGAACGAGACGGGCACGTCGTCCACGCGGAAGCGGAGCGCGGAGCCCACGTCGCGCGGGGTCGGAGGGTCGGAGCGGTAGCGGGCGTACCAGTCCGGCGCGAGGTCAGCCGGGCGCAGCGCCTTCGGGTAGGCGGGCATACCAACTCCGGCATGTGGCGCGGAGGCGAGTCGGAGGAGGTCCTTGCGCGAGCGGTCGCACGGAAAAAGATGCCCATCAGCAGCAAGGCGGTCGAGGGCGGCCTCGTAGCGGTCGAAGCGCTCGGACTGCGCGTAGGGGCCGAGGTCGCCGCGCTCGGGGAAGCGCACGCCGTCGTCCGTGGCAAGCGCGGGGCCTTCGTCCCAGTCGAGGCCCAGCCAGGCGAGGTCGCGCATCTGCTCGGCGGCGACACCCGGCACCACGCGCGGCCCGTCGAGGTCTTCGAGCCGCCACACGAACGCGCCGCCCTGGCTCCGCGCCGAGAGCCACGCCACGAGCGCCGTCCGCGCGCTGCCGACGTGCAGCAACCCGGTCGGCGAGGGGGCAAAGCGGCCTCGAACTTCACTCATTTCGCTCCTATGCTACATGCGGCTCCCCCGTTTTTGGCGACGGTCGCTGCGCTCCCCATTCACCAAAAACTGTCCCCCTCGAGTTCGAGGGGGACAGCTTGTGCGCCGTCGCAGGCGTACAAGCGGGGGGAGCCGGGCCAGCTTCAATCCTCATCGCACTACCGAAAGCCGCTGCGTCGTGCGCTGGCCGTCCACCTCGGCGACGAGCACGTAGACGCCCGCGCTGGCACGATTCGGCGTCCACGACAACGCGTGTGCCCCCGCCGCGAGCGGCCCGTCGTGCAGCGCGGCCACGCGACGGCCGAGCACATCGTAGACGCTCACCCGTGCCTCTGCTGCGGTGGGCACCATGAGACGCACCGTAGCGACCTGGACAACCGGATTCGGAAACACCTCGACTTCGAGCGCAGCCGTTTCCGGCGTGGCCTCGGTGCTGACGGCGCGGCGGCGGTCGTCGAGTTGGGCGAGGTAGAGCGAGCGGGGCTCCAGCGTCCCGGCGCGGTTGGTGCCCTCCTCGTAGCAGGCGGCCCCGGCGTACGGCACCGACGGGCCGTCGTGGATCACGAACGCGGCGTCTGTGCCGATGCTGTAGTTCTGCGCCGTCGGCGGCTGCTGGCAGAGCAGCCAGCCCGCGCCGAGGTCCACGTTCCACGCGACCGAGTGCGCCGCCGACCAGCCGTGCGCCTCGCCGAAGTCGCCGCGGTTGCCGATCCAGAGGAGGCGGCTGTCGATGACCGGCGCGGAGAGCTCGCGGTGGTTGTCGTAGAGGATGCCCATGCTCCAGCGGCGGTGCGGCTCGCTGGCGAAGAGCGCGCCCTCGGAGCGGTTGTCGAGGAAGACGTTGCCGGAGGTAAGCGCGCCGCCGACGGTGGCGTAGTGGTGCCGCCCGTTGCTCGCGTAGCTGTCGCGCACGAGGACGTGCTGCGAGGCCACGTCGAGGTTGAAACCGTACATCCGCTCGCCCGCGATCTGCGCGAGCGGGTCGAGCGCCTGGCTGTTGGTGATCGTCGCGCGCGTGGTCGTCCGCGTGCGGATCGCCGAGCCGCCGTAGCCCTTCACCGCCACGTCGCGCACCCAGGCGTCCTCGACCGTCACGAGGTTGACCCCGATCCACGCGTGGTCCTCGATCGCATCGCCCGGCTGTATGTCGATGCGGAGCTGCTCGACGCCGACCTGCGTCACGAGGTTGTTGCGGTTGTGGACGTAGACGTAGGACTCGCTGCGGCGGCGGTCGAGCGTGTAGAACACCGGCACGTCCACCGTCACGCGGTTGCCGTCGAGGGCCGTGACGATGCGGTTGAAGACGATGTCGTCGTCGCCGGGAGCCCAGGCTGGGTCGAGGTCCACCCCGCCGCCGTCGATGGCGTCGAGCCAGGTCTGGGTGCTCGGGTGGACGAGGATCAGGTTGTCGCCGACCGACAGCGCCGAGGCGTCGGCGACGGTGAAGCTGCGCGCACCAATGGGGATGCGCTCGGACGTGACGGCGGTGCGGGTGCCGCTCACCTCGCCGCCCCAGAGCGTGTTGCGCCGCGCCCCGACGCGCAGCAGGATGCGCTGCGCGGGCTCGTTGCCGGTGACGCGCAGGATCGAGGCCGTCGCGGGGTCGTCGCCGCTGCCTGCGCCGCGCAGCACCACGCCGCCGTGCTGGAGCCAGAGCTGCCCCGCGATGTCGTAGGTGCCCGCCGCCAGTTGCACCGCGCCACGGAAGCCATCTGCTCCGAGTGGCCGCGCCCCAGCTTCGTCCATCGCCGCCTGAATGCGGTTGGTGTCGTCGCCCGGCCCTGGTGCTACAGTCACGACGGTCGGGACGTCGGGCAGCGGGACGAGGCCGCCGCGGTAGCCGGCATGGCTGAAGTCGGGCAGAACGAAGCCATCGGCGTCGGGCGCATAGGTCAGACGCCCGTCGGCGTCGGGCGCGGCGAGCGGGGACGACCAGGGCTGCGCGAGCACGGGCGCCGCGACTAGCATGCAGAAGAGGAGCGCGCCGAGGAGCGGCACAGC
Source organism: Bacteroidota bacterium (assembly GCA_038528235.1). Taxonomy (GTDB): domain Bacteria; phylum Bacteroidota; class Rhodothermia; order Rhodothermales; family Rubricoccaceae; genus JBCBEX01. The sequence goes on along the minus strand of JBCBEX010000090.1, from coordinate 7,527 downwards.
ACAGCAGAGCAGACGTCGGAGGAGCATCGGGAAACGCGGGTGAGGAACGCGAGAGGGCGCGACGTGTGCGGCGGGCAACTTACGCCCGCGCTACCCTCGAACAGAGCGAAAAGCCAGGGCAACTTCCAGGCCAGGCGCCCCGTAGGGCGGTTCTCGTCCGCCGCTCGTCGTTCTGCTGCCGCTTCCCGTCGTCTCGCCGCGCTATGCTCTCGCACTACCTCAAGACCAGCCTCCGCGCCTTCCGCCGAACCAAGACGCACACGTTCGTCAACCTGCTCGGCCTCACGCTCGGCCTGCTCTGTGCGACGCTCATCTTCCAGAAGATCCGCTACGAGGCGAGCTTCGACCGGCACCACCCGAACCCCGAGCGGACATTTCGCATCGTCCACGAGAGCACCGAGTTCGGCGACACGGGCCACCAGCGCGGCATCCCCTACCCGTTCGCCGAGGCGTTCCGCGAGGAAATCCCCGAGGCCGACCGCGTGGTACTGATCGACCGCAACTTCGGCCGGCCGGTAATGGCCATCGAGCAGGAGGGCGGCGAGGTCAAGCGGTTCCGCGAGGAGGAAGGGATGGCGTTCGTGCAGCCCGGCTTCTTCGACCTCTTCGCTTATGACTGGCTCGCGGGCGATCCCGCGACGGCGCTCGACGGGCCCTACACGATCGTGCTCTCCGAGACGCTCCTGGCGAAGTACTTCGGCGACGATGCGGCCCCAGCGGACGTGATCGGGCGCCTCGTCACCTTCGACAATACCTTCGACCTCACGGTGTCGGGCATCGTGAGCGATCCCGTCGAGACGAGTTCGCTGCCCATCCACGGCGCGATGTCGGCCAACCTCGGCGAGGAGCACTCGCGCATCACCGACAACTGGGGCAGCGTCTCGTCGGGCGTGCAGACCTTTGTGCGGCTCCCCGAAGGCGTCGATCCTGAGACGGTCAACGCCAAGCTCGTCGACTTCGTGGACCGCCACTTCGAGATCGAGGACGACGCGGAGCTGACCTACTTCCTCCAGCCGCTCACCGCCCTCCACTTCGACGAGCGCTTCGGCAGCGAGTACGGCGGCATCATCACGCGCGAGGACATGGTCACGCTCGGTCTGATCGGCCTGCTGCTGCTGCTCACGGCGTGCATCAACTTCGTCAACCTCAACACGACCCTCGTCTTCCGCCGGTCGAAAGAGGTCGGCGTCCGGAAGGCGCTCGGCGGCACCCCGCGCGAGATCCGAGGCTACTTCATGACAGAGACGGCGCTGCTCACAGCCATCGCCCTGGTCGTGGCGCTGCTACTCGCCAACCCCGCCCGCCTCCTCATCCGCGACTTCTTCGGCGAGAGCCTGGTGATCAACCCATTCACTGACCTGCTCCTCCTCGCGTTTGTGCTGGGCGCGGGGGCGCTCCTCACGCTCGCCTCAGGCCTCTACCCGGCGTGGCTGATGAGTCGCCTGCGCGTGAGTGAGGTCGTCAAGGGCCAACTCAATGCGCCCGGCGGCTTCCTCTCGGTGCGGCGCGGGCTCGTGGTGGTGCAGTTCGCCATCTCGCAGATCCTCATCATCGGCACGCTCGCCGCCGTCTACCAGACGCAGCACCTCCGCTCGGCACCGCTGGGCTACGACACGAGCGCCGTCGTCGAGTTCGAAGTGCCGGACCAGCAGGCGGACCTCGCCACGCTCGCCACACGCCTTGAAGCGCACAGCGCCATCGAGCAGGTGACCTTCTCCAACTCCGGCGCCACCTCCGGCAGCACGTGGGCGGGCAACTTCCACTACGAGAAGGACACCACGCGCTTCGAGAACAACGCGCAGATCAAGCTCGTCGAGGAGGACTACCTCGAGACCTACCGCATGTCCCTCGTGGCCGGGCGCGACTTCGTGCGGGGCGACAGCAGCAGCATCATCGTCAACGAAGCGCTGGCGCAGCTGATGGGCTTCGAGAACCCCGCCGACGCGCTCGACACGCCGCTGGACGTATGGAACTGGGAGGGCGTCGTGACGGGCGTCGTGCGCGACTTCAACACCAACTCGCTGCGTCACGAGATCGACCCGACGGTGATCGTGGTGGCTCCGGACTATGCCTACGTGGGCGCGGCGCGCATCCAGATGAACCAGCGCGCCGAAGCCCTGGAGATGCTCGAAGCCGCCTGGGGCGACACGTTCCCGGCGTTCGTCTACAACTATGAGTTCCTGGACGACGCCATCGCGGAGTTCTACCAAGGCGAGGAGGCGTTCCAGCGCAGCATCAACGCCTTTGCGCTGGTCGCCATCCTGATCGGCTGCATCGGGCTCTTCGGACTCGTGAGCTACACGACGGCGCGGCGGGCCAAGGAGGTGGGCGTCCGCAAGGTGCTCGGCGCGAGCACGGGGCACATCGTGGGGCGGTTCGCACGCGAGTTCGTGCTGCTGGTCCTGCTCGGGTTCGCCGTGGCGGCACCGGTGGCGTTTTTCGCGCTGCGGGCATGGCTCGGCGACTTCGCCTACCGCATCGACCTCGGGCCAGGACTGTTTGCGCTTGGGCTGGGCGTCTCGCTCACGCTCGCCCTCGCCACGGTGGGCATCCGCACCTACCGCGCTGCCGCCGCCGATCCCGCCCGCGTGCTTCGCGCGGAGTAGGTGAACGTGCGCAGGTATGAACGTGTGAACGTAGAAACGAGACCAAGCACCTTCGCACGTCCATACGTTCACACCTTTACCCCAACTCCGCAGGCGGAACCGGTAGCAGGCTAAGGCTCACTTCGTACTTCTCCCTTCTCCTCAGTCCCGGACTTCGCGACGCCACCCTTCAGCGAGTTCAAACAGCGCGCCGCCCTCGGCCACCCGTGCCCCGACGTGGTTCTGGCGCACGGCCTGGATGAGCGCAGCCGCGACCGTCGCCGCGTGGACGGGCTTGACGCGCGCGGGCAGCAGCGGGCGCACGAGCGCACCCAGGCCCTGCCCGATCCGCTCGCCCAGCCGAAACTCGCCGCGGTCCCCGAGCAGCAGCGACGGGCGCAGCAGCGTCACGCTCTCGAAGGCGACGGACTGCAGGAGCGCCTCCGTCTCGCCCTTCGACCGGAGGTAGAACGTGCGCGCGTCCTCATCAGCTCCGAGCGAACTCACGTAGGCGAAGCGCGTCGCGCCTGCCGCTTTTGTCACCCGCGCGAGCGCGACGGGCATGTCGCGGTCGATTTCCAAGAAGCGCGCCTGTGACCCGGCCTGCTTGATGGTCGTGCCGAGCGCACAGAGGACGTGATCGGCGCGGAGGGCGTCGGCATCGTCCTCCAGTCTTGCAAAATCGACGATCACCTGCCGTACGTTCGGGTGCTGGACGAGGAGCCCGAGCCGGTCCGAGCCTGCCAGGTCGCGGCGCGTCGGGATGAGGATGCGGGTGTACTCGGGCGTGCCGAGGAGCATATCGAGCGCATGCCGACCGACGAGGCCGGACGCGCCAGCGAGGAGAATGGTCATGGCGTCACGGCGGCTGGTGCTAGCGGGTGCGGAACGTCGGGCATGGATAGCCCATCCGTGGCAACGAGCCAGTCGGCAACAGCTTCGGCGGCACGGGGCACGTCATCGTCGGAGACATCGACCTCGAACACCGGGAGGGAGGACGCCGCGGCAAGCTCTCGCAGCACCTCCTGGTCGCGGATGAACGGCGCGAGGTCGTCGTACTGCGACGGGTTGCCGGACACCTTCAGCCGCTCAGCGCGCGCCGCCTCGAACGAGTCGGGGTGCCGCGTGCAGAGGATGATGCGGAAGTTGAGCGGGCGCAGCCGGTCTTCCAGCCAGCCGAAATCGTAGTGCCGGCCGTGCTGCTGCTGAACGAGTTGCGTCGAGAGGTGAAAGCGGTCCACCACCCACGAGTAGAACCGCTGGAGTTCGAAGAGGTGGACCCACGTGCGATAGGTTTCCATCGCCAAGGCCTCCTCCTCGGGCGCGAAGTTGATGAGGCCGCGCCCCCACGGGTGGTTGGTGAATGCGCACCACTCGCCCGAGACGAGCGGCGAGTGGTATTCATACTTCCGCGGCCCGACCACACGCGGGTGCCGGTTGAGTGCGAAGGCGAGATCGGTCTTGTGCGTCAGCCGTGTGCCTTCGAGGATGAGGTGCGGGCAGAGCTTGGGCATCGGCTAGGCGTCGTCCTGCTCCCGCGTGAGGAGCCCCTGCTTCTTGAAGTAGATCATCGTCGTGTCCAGCGTACCGTGGCGCATGCGCTGCTTGACCTCGTGGACGCTCATGCCGTCGTTGAGCCAGATCAGCGCGGCGGTGTGCGTGAGCGAGTGCGGCGTGATGCCGGGCTTCTTGAGGTCGGCGGCCTTGAGGTGCTGGTTGATGCGGCTACGGACCGAGCGCGTGTTGAGGCGCTCGCCGTCGGAGCGGTGGCCGTGGCTGACGAAGAGCGGGTCGGCGGGGCGGATGCGGCCGCGCGCGTCGAGGTAGAGGCGGATCGCGTCCATCACGGGCGGGTCGATGGGCACCTCCTGGTCTTTCTCGGTGTGCCCTTTGCCTTGCACGCGGAGGGTCCAGCCCATGAGCGTCTGCTCCAGGTCTTCGAGGTCGGAGCGCACGATCTCGATCTCGGCGAGGCCCGCGTAGAGCATCAGCATCATGATCGCGTGGTCGCGCTTGCCGATGGTGGTGTCCGTCTCGACGTGGTCGAGGAGGTGGCGCACCTGCTCGACGGTGAGCACCTTGCGCGAGTGGTCCGTGGGGCGGCGGTTGCCCTTGACCGCCTTCGCCGGATTCTCGGCGAGCTCGCCGCGCTCGACGAGGTATTGGCAGAGCCGCCGCAGCGCCGTCAGGTAGGTGGAGACGCTGACCTGGCTGAGGCCGCGCTCCTTCATCAGGTAGGTCTTGTACTCCTCCACATCGGCGGTGCGGAAGCGGAAGCGCTCCATGACCGGACGCTGCTGGAGGACCGCGAAGTAGCGCTCGAACTCGTTGAGCGAGCGGCGGTACGTGCCGATGGTTTCCTTGCTCTTGCCCGCGAGATATTCCGTCACGAAGCCGTCGAGGCGCGCTTCGAGATCGCCAAGGGAGAGCGCGAGGCCGGGGAGCGCAGTGCCGCCACCGATGGGCGCAGAGTCAGGCATGGCAGGGAGACGGGGTGGTACCGGATAACGGTCATCGGACGCCGGTGCAGGCCGCACCGTTCCCATACAACGTCGAGCGGCCCGGTGCCACCTGTGTTGTCACCCCCCGGTCGCGTCAGGCCCGCGCAGTCACTTGACGCCCACCCGCGCGTTCTTGCCCGCCTTCTGACGCAGCAGCCCTTCCTGCGCTACCGACGCCACCAGCCTCCCGTCTTGCGTGTAGATCTGGCCGAGCGCGAGGCCTCGCGCGCCCGCCGCCGACGGGCTCTCGACGTGGTACAAGAGCCACTCGTCGACGCGGAACGGGCGGTGGAACCAGAGCGCGTGGTCGAGGCTGGCCGCCTGGAGGTTGGGGTCGAAGAACGTCAGCGCGTGCGGACGGATCGCCGACCCGAGCAGGTTGTGGTCGGAGACGTAGGCCAGGACGGCCTGCTGCGCGAGCAATGCCTCGGGACCCTCCGCGTCGGTGACCGTGCCCGTCGTGCGAAACCAGATGTCGTGGACCGGCGGGCTCGCCTCGGGCGCGAACGGCTCGTGGTAGTTGACCGGCCGGAACTCGAACGGGCGCGGCTGGAGGTAGACATCGCGCACCGACGCTGGAAGACGATCCGCCCGCTCAGTGAGTAGTTCGAGCTCCGTCGGCAAGCCCTCCGGGCCAGGCACGTCTGGCATCGTGTCCTGGTGCTCGATGCCCTCCTCGACGCGCTGGAACGACGCCGACATGTTGAAGATGGGACGTCCGTGCTGGATGGCGACCACGCGCCGCGTCGTGAACGAGCCGCCATCGCGGATGCGGTCCACCTCGTAGACGATGGGCGCTTTCACGTCGCCCGGGAGGATGAAGTAGGCGTGCATCGAGTGGCACGGCCGGTCCTCGGGCACGGTGCGGCTGGCGGCCACGAGCGCCTGTGCGAGCACCTGCCCGCCGAAGACGCGGTTCCACCCGAGGAAGCGGTTCTGCCCCCGGAAGATGTTCACCTCGATGGCTTCAAGGTCGAGGAGTTCGAGGAAGTCGTCGAGCGCAGCGGACATGGCGAGGTGGTCGAAGGTCGAAGGTCGAAGGTCGAAGGTCGAAGGTCGAAAAGGTGGCGGCAGTGCGGCAGTCCGTCAACCCCTTGGCGCATATCTCCCCGGCTCTTCGTCTCCCCGCCCCACCGTCTCGTCTCAGCTGTAGAGCACGCGAGCATCCGGGATGCGACCCTGGAGGTACGACGCGGCGGGGTCCACGAGCACCCCACCTTTGAGCGAGGCGCGGCCGAGGAGCATCCGAAACTGCATCGTGCGGCGGTCGGTGAGCGTGACGAGGATCGGCCACGACGGCGCATCGATCTGCGGCCCAAGCCGGAGCGTTGTTTCAATGGCGAGGCGCGTCTCGGTCTGTCCGTTCGACGACGTAACCTCGTGCTCGTCCACCACGGCCGCCTCGCACGCGACAGTCGTGCGCACATCGTCCTGCAGCGGGTGCGTCTCGAAGCGCACATGCGGCGCCCCACCATCGGTGAAGCGTTCCAGGCCAACCGCATGCAGCACCGCAAACTCGGCCCCGGTGTCCACCTTCGCCTCAACGCCGAGGAGCCCCAGGTCCGGCAGCGCCACCCACTCGCGCCAACCAACCGTGAGGTTTGGGTTGGGGTCGCTCATTCCCGCACGCCTGGTGCGAGGAGGAACAGCACGGCCATGCGCACGGCGACGCCGTTGGTGACCTGGTCGAGGATGACGGCACGCTCGTGATCGACGACCTCCGTCGCGAGTTCGACGCCGCGGTTGACGGGGCCGGGGTGCATCACGATCAGGTCGGGGTGCCGGTCGAGGTGGTGGAGGCCGATGCCGTAGCGCGCGTGGTACTCGCGGAGGCTCGGGAAGAGCGCGCCCGCCTGCCGCTCCAACTGGATGCGGAGCGCCATCGCCACGTCGCAGCCGTCGAGGGCCTCGTCGAGCCGGTCGGTGACGCGGACGCCCAGCGTTTCGGCCTCGACGGGCAGCATCGTGCGCGGGCCGCAGAACGTCACCTCGGCGCCGAGCTTGGTGAGCGCGTGGGCGTTGGAGCGCGCCACACGGCTGTGCGCCACGTCGCCGAGGATCGAGACGCGGAGGCCTGAGAAGTCGCCGCGTGCCAGCCGACTCGTTCCGTCATCGTCGCGAAACTTCGGGAGGTCGAGGTCGGCAATGGTGTAGGCGTCGAGGAGCGCCTGCGTGGGATGCTCGTGCGCGCCGTCGCCCGCGTTCACCACGGCGGAGTCGATGCAGCGGGTGAGGAAGTGCGGCGCGCCCGCCGACTTATGCCGGATCACGACGAGGTCGATCTTCATCGCCTCGATGTTGCGCGCGGTGTCCTTGAGGGTCTCGCCCTTCGACACGGACGAGCCCGACGCCGAGAAGTTGACCGTGTCGGCCGAGAGGCGCTTTTCCGCGAGCTCGAACGAGATCCGCGTGCGCGTGCTCGGCTCGAAGAAGAGGTTCAC
>JBCBEX010000089.1:0-16864 GCA_038528235.1 Bacteroidota bacterium | reverse complement strand
GACGGGCAGCAGCTGCCCGTCTACGCCGAGGGCATCGGCGGAGTCACCGAGTTGTTCAAGAACCGCATCGCCATCCCCTTCACCGGCGACTGGCGCGACTTCCGCCGCGTGATCCACCACGAACTCGTGCATGCGGTCGTCAACGACATGTTTTACGGCGGTTCGCTCCAGAGCGTGCTCCGCAACAACATCCAGCTGCGCATCCCGCTCTGGTTTAACGAGGGCTTGGCCGAGTACGCCGCGCAGGGGTGGGACACCAACTCCGACATGTGGGTCCGCGATGCCGTGTTGGAAGACTACCTCCCGCCGATTCAATACCTAGGTGGCTACTTCGCCTACCGCGGCGGGCAGTCCGTCTTCGACTACATCGCCGAGCAGTACGGACGCGAAAAGATCGGCGAGATCCTGCAGCGCATCCGGGTCAGCCGCTCCGTCGATGGCGCGTTTCGGCGGGCGACAGGACTCGGTGTTGTGGAGCTATCCGAGCGATGGAGCGATGCACTGCGCGCCGTGTATTTCCCGGAAGTCGCTGCTCGTGAGCACCTCGACGCCATCGGGCGGGCGCTCGTGACGACAGACAACGGAGGCTACTACAATACCTCGCCCGCCATCTCGCCGCAGGGCGATCGCGTCGCGTTTCTCACCGCCAAGGACGGGCTGTTCGATGTCTACGTCGTGGAGGCACGGCGGGGTGCCCGGCCCCAGAAGCTCATCGATGGGCAGACGACTCCGCAGTTCGAGAGCCTCCGCATCCTTACCCCGGGACTGTCGTGGAGTCCGGAAGGCACCCACATCGCCGTGGCCGCGTCGAGTGGTCCGAACGAGACAGTCGCGCTCGTCGAGGTGGCGACGGGGAACGCGCGCCACATTCCACTCGACGGCATCGACGCCGTGCACAACGTCGCATGGCATCCACAAGGTCACTGGGTTGCGCTCACAGGCACCAAGGGGCCGCAGTCTGATCTCTATTTGCTCGATCTAGAAACGGAAGGGCTCACCAACCTGACCGACGATCTGTGGACCGAGCACGAACCCGCGTGGACACCCGATGGCAGCGGCCTCGTCTTCCATTCAGAACGCGGCCCACATACGAGGCTGAAGGCTGCGCTCCCAGACTCCTTTGCGATCAGGGACCACGCCTATGGGCAGTACGATCTCTACTTGCTTGAGCGTGATTCGGTGAGCGGCACCTGGGCAACGGACCTGGAGCAGTTGACCAACGACCCAATCTGGGATGAGACGAGCGCCACGTTCGGACCGGACAGCGACGACGTTCTCTTCATCTCCGACCAGAACGGTATCTACAACCTCCACGCACTTACGCGCTCGACGGGGCAGGTGAGGCCGGTCACGGATCTTGCAGTTGGAGTCACGCAGGTTTCTGCTGCTGCGAACGGGACGCGCGCCGTCGTCATGTCGCTCAAAGAAGGCGTGCCTTCGCTCTACCTGCTCGCCCGCCCGTTTGAGCGCACGGTGGGACGCGACTCGCTGGCGCCGAACGTGTGGGCGCAGCGGGTGCAGCCGAAGCGGCAAGCGCCGACGCTCGCCATCGCTGCTACGTCGACGGTCGAGGGAAATCCGCTCCTCCGTGACGCCGCCGACGGGACGCCTTACGATGCGCGCCCGCATGAAGGGGGACCAGTACAAGCGCCCACGCATATCGCACAGACAGACACGGCGCAGCTGGCCAGCAGTGGCTTTTTCTACGCACCGGATGCGGGCGACCAGGAAGCGGAGGACGAAGACCCAGCGACAGGCGTGGCACGACAAGATCAGCTAGGCGCCGTCGCTACGCGGAATGCGTCGCCCCGCGACTCGATTGAGGTAGCGGACCCTATCGACTTCCGCAGCTACTCGTTCAGCGCTGCGTTTGACGAAGCAAATGCGCGCGAACGTGATCTCACCGCGCAGGAGCAGTTCACGCCGCGCGATCACATGGACGAGGACAGCGCCTATGTGCCTCGCTCCTACAAGCTGCGGTTCTCGCCCGACCTTGTCTACGGCAACGTGGGCTACGACACCGTCTTTGGTGTCCAGAGCGTCACCCAGATGCTCTTCTCGGACGTGCTCGGCAACCACCAACTCGCGCTTGCCACGAACCTGCTCGTGGACCTGCGCAACTCGGACTACCTGCTGAGCTACCGCTACCGGCCGCGGCGCACCGACTGGGCGTTCACGGGCTTCCACCTCGCGCGCGAACTGCCTGACTTCAACACCCGCCGCGTCTTTCGTTACCGCAACTACGGCGCGACGCTCGGGGCAAGTTACCCGATCTCCAAGTTCCGCCGCGTCGACGCCTCGATGGCGGTGCTCGGCGTGCAGCTTACCGACCTCACCGACCTCGGGGCGCGCAGCCGCACGCGCACATTCCTCTACCCGAGCGTGACGTTCACCCATGACACGACGGTGCCGGGCTTCCTCTTCCCGAGCTCGGGCCGACGCTATGCGGTGAGCTTGGCAGGCAGTCCCGGACTGTCCGTCACCTTCGCGACGCTCCTCGCCGACGCGCGGCAGTACGTGGGGTTCGGATTCGGCTACGGCTTCGCGTTCAGGCTGTCGGGTGGCCTGTCGGTCGGGCCGAACCCGCAGCGCTTCTACGCGGCCGGTGTCCAGAACTGGGTCAATCCCCAGTTCAACCGCATCCCCATTGAGGACGAGGACGACTTCGTGTTCGGGACACCGGTCTTGCCGCTGCGTGGGTACGGGTTCAACGAGGGCAACGGCCCCGACGGCGGCTCCGGCGACCGATTCGCGCTGGCGAATGCCGAGTTCCGCTTCCCGTTGTTCGCGGCGATCTTACCCGGTCCGCTGCCCGTGTTTCCGCTCTACAACATCCAGGGCGTTGGCTTCGTCGATGCAGGCGCAATCTCGAACAATGGCTACGCCGCCTTCCGCACGAACGCCGACGGCGAGCGCGTCTTCGACGACCTCCTCGTGGGCACGGGCTTCGGGCTGCGGACGATTTTCCTAGGCTACCCGATCCGCGTCGATTGGGCGTGGCCCTACGACGGCCAACGCTTCGGCGACCGCACGATCTACTTCTCCATTGGGCTCGATTTCTAGGCCCGCGTGCACGCGACTCCAGACTTTGTGTCGCTCTGGCCGGAGGTGTCTGGTTTCGCCACCGAGAGAGGTCGCTGAGACGAGGGGCGACGACGGGAAGGCGTGAGCTTTCCGCAAAACCTCCCCAGCGTTCAAACTTCTCACGTCGCCCTTCATACTTTTCCTTCTCCCTGCTCGGCACGGCCTGCGTTTCGGCGTGGGCTTTTCGATGTCGGGCATACGCCCCCAATCACGTATTCCATAGGGACTACATGGCTGAATCACGACCCATGTACGAGTTGATGTACGTCATCAACCCCGTACTCAGCGACGACCAGACGAAGAACATGGTCGAGCGCGTCCAGAACTACCTCCGCGAAAACGACGCGGACGTCGTCCACACCGAGGAGATGGGGAGCCAGCGGCTCGCCTACCCGATCCAGAAGAAGCGCAACGGCTATTACGTCGTGACCAACTTCCGAGGAGACGGGACCTTCATCGCCAAGCTGGAGCGTGCGCTCCAGATCAACGACGACATCCTCCGCCACCTCGTGCTCCGCTACGACGCCAAGATGCAGCGCTACTTCGAGCAGCAGCGCGCCAAGGCCGCCGAGCAGCCCGTCGAGGCCGACGCGTAACCGATCTCTCACTCTGGACTCCAACTCCCATGGCTGAAGCCACGACCGAAACCACGACCACCGAAGCGAGCGCTGCGCCCGCGGCGAGCAGCTCCACCGAGAGCCAGCAGACGCCCGAGCAGAAGGCCGCCGCTGCCGACCAGCCGACGATCACCCGCACCGCCGCGCCTGGCGCCAACCGCCGCCGCACGCGCTGCCCCTTCGTCGCCGCTGGCATCGAGTACATCGACTACAAGGACATCGACACGCTGGAGCGCTACATCAACGAGCAGGGCAAGCTGCTCCCGCGCCGCCTCACGGGCGTCTCGGCGAAGTTCCAGCGCCAGCTCACCATCGCCGTGAAGCGCGCGCGCCACGTGGCGCTGCTGCCCTTCGTCGCTGAAAATGTCCGGTAATCGACAGGAGCATGCTGCGCATCGCCCCGCCAGCCTTGGCGTGACCCGCATGCTGCGCATGCCCCTGAAGCCCCCATCGCTATGAAAATCATTCTCACGCAAGACATCGACACGCTCGGCATCCGAGGCGACGTGGTCGAGGTCAAGAACGGCTACGGCCGCAACTATCTCATCCCGCAGGGGATGGCCGTCGTTGCCACAGAGGGTACGCTGAAGCGCTTCGCCGAGGAACGCCGCCAGCAGGCCCACAAGGTCGAGCAGCGCCGCTCAGACGCCGAGGCGCTCAAGGCCAAGCTCGAAGGCATGCCCGCGCTCGTCATCCCAATGCGCACGGGCGAAGAGAACCGCATCTTCGGCACCGTCACAACGCAGCAGATCGAAGAACTGCTCCAGGAGCAGGGCGTCGACATCGATCGCAAAAAGATCGCGCTGAAGGAAGACATCCGCATGACCGGAGTCTACGGTGCGACCGTCCGCCTCCACCCTGAGTTCACGGCCGACGTGAAGGTGCAGGTCGTCCCGATGCAGGAAGCCATCTAGGTGCGTCGCACATCCGCTCGACGAGGCCGCTGCGTTCACCCGCAGCGGCCTCGTTGCGTTTGGGGTCTCGCGGTGTGGATGCACTGTGGAGAAATACTGTCCAGCCTTCGCGGTTTGATCACATGCCAAGCGGTATCGTTTCGCGCTCTGGAGGGACGAGACCGCTCGGTCTGTGTCTCGCACCGGAAGCGGGGTCCTCGCGGGAGCCTCGCTGCGCATTTAGTCTTGGCCAGTGTAACGCTGTAGCGCTGTTGGCGTGAAGCATAGCAACGGAGGGGAGGCTTGGCGCGGCTCTTGGCCCTAACCCGATCCCAACGCCACACCGTACACCCCCGTGACCGACGTCGCTCCCGCCCCGACCCCTGTCGCACTGTCGCCCCAACCGAAGGCGGCTCCGCCTGGCGTGCCTGCGCGTTACGTGCTTGGGACACGGGTAGATGGCACGACCTACGAGCAGGCAACCCAGATCGTCCTTGACTGGGCAACGCATGGGGAGGCTCGGTACCTCTGCACCTCGGGCGCTCATGGGCTCGTGGAGGCGACGGACAACCCAGCGTTCCAGGCGATCCTCAACGGCGCCGATCTCAACGTGCCCGACGGCATCGCGGCGGTATGGGGCCTGCGCGGCCTTGGCGTTCAGATTCAAGATCGCGTCTATGGCCCAGACCTGATGCTGTACCTCTGCCAGGCGGCAGCGCGCGCTGGCGTCCCGGTTGGACTCTATGGGTCGTCCCAGGACCGGCTGGATGCGCTGTGCGAGCAGCTACCGCGAAAAGCACCTGGGCTTAAAATCGTTAGTGAGATCTCGCCGCCGTACCGGTCGCTCACGCCGGAAGAGGATGCCGCGTTCGCGGAAGAAATCACGGCGTCTGGCGCGCGCATCGTGTTCGTAGGTCTTGGCTGCCCAAAGCAGGAAACGTGGTGCGCGAAGCAGAGCCCGCACATCCCTGCGGTTCTCGTGGCCGTCGGGGCTGCCTTCGATTTCCACGCGGGCAAGCTCGACCAGGCCCCATCCCGTTTGCAGACAATGGGACTCGAGTGGGCCTATCGTCTTGCCAAAGAGCCGCGTCGGTTGTGGAAACGCTACGCTAAATGCGTCCCCCAGTTTATGGCGGGCTATTTGTTGCAACTCGCTCGCGAGCGCGTGGGGGGTCGCCCCAACGCTCTTCCTTCTTGAAACACGCCGACCTGCTCGGTACCTGAACTCGTTCATTCGACACAGTCCCCTCCTATGTCGCAGCCCATTCCCGTCCTCGTCACCGGCGCTGGTGGCTTCATCGGCCACCACCTGGTCAAGTTTCTGAAAGCCAAAGGCTACTGGGTCCGAGGCGTTGACATCAAGCAGCCAGAGTTCGAGGCGTCGGACGCAGACGAGTTCGAGTTGCTCGATCTCCGCCGCTGGGCCAACTGCCTCGAAGCCGTACGCCCTGCCGACATCGGCGGCGAGCGCCAGCCGATCCAGCACGTCTATGCGCTCGCAGCAGACATGGGCGGTATGGGCTTCATCTCAAAGTATCACGCCGAGATTCTGCACAACAACATCCTCATCAACACCCACACGATGGAGGCCGCCAAACAGGCGGGCGTGACGCGCTACCTCTACACGTCGTCGGCGTGCGTCTATCCAGAGTATCTCCAGACGGAGGCTGAGGTGACGCCGCTCAAGGAAGACGACGCCTACCCTGCGCAGCCGCAGGACGCCTACGGCTGGGAGAAGCTCATTACAGAGCAGTTGGCCTTCCACTACCGCAAGCAGTACGGCATCGAGACGCGCACGGTACGCTTCCACAACGTCTATGGCGAACTTGGGACGTGGGAAGGCGGTCGCGAAAAAGCACCCGCGGCGATGATGCGGAAGGTCGCTCATGCGAAGCTGCTCGGGGGTCGCGAAGGTCAGCCTGGTGGCGAGCCACAGGTAGAGATCTGGGGCGATGGTGAACAGACCCGCTCCTTCATGCACGTGGACGACTGTGTCGAAGGCGTCTATCGCATCATGATGGGAGACTACGCCGAGCCGCTGAACCTCGGCCGCGACCGCATGGTCACGATCAACAAGCTCGCTGACATAGCGGCGGACGCGGCTGGCATCGACATCGAACACGTGCACGTGGACGGACCGATGGGTGTACGCGGGCGCAACTCCGACAACGATCTTCTACGCCAGACTCTTGGCTGGGAGCCTAAAATCGCCCTGGAGGATGGCATCGCGCGCACCTATGCCTGGATTGAGCAAGAGGTCCGCGCGAAGCTCGTCCGGGAAGGTGTGCTCTCAGCCTCAGGGGATGGGGCACAGGCAGAAGCCGCACTCGCCCACTAGGTTTACGCTTCGGGCCTCGTGCCCACGAAATCCGGACGGCCCTCCCGGCCGCCGGTCAGCCAGCCCGATCGACCACCCTCCAGGTCGACGGGCTGGCGCCATATTGGGCCTCCCGGCGTCACGCTAGAGCGCGATAGATCGGCTGGTCTGTAAGACAAAGCGCCCAATCGGTTGTCGCCACAGGACCATGGCAGTTCCAATACGGACAGGTATTGGCACAGGGCTTTCTTCGGCGTAGGCTATGCTCCCAGTGCTAGTACCCCGCCAGTCTGCACGCTTCTGATCATGTGCCCTAATTCACTTTCCAAGTTCACTAAGTCGTGGCCCCAGGTCGCGGTCGGAATGCCGGTCTACAACGGGGCGGCATTCATCGAGGCGGCCATCGAGAACGTGCTAAAGCAGACGCACCGAAGCCTCGTGTTGGTCATCGCCGACAACGCTTCCACTGACGCGACCCCATCAATATGCCAGGCGGCGGCTAAGCGGGACCCTCGGGTGCTCTACCATCGCAACGCTCGCAACATCGGTGCGCTGGCCAACTTCAACCGGGTCTACGAACTAGCGCCGTCCACGCCCTACTTCGTATGGGCAGCATACGACGACGTGCGCTCGCCTGACTTTATCGAAGCCGCCCTCGCGGCCCTGGACGCTGACCCCGGAGCGGTCCTCGCCTACGGCGCATGCCGCATGATCGACGAGAACAGCCGGCTGCTTGCCTACGATGACGCCGTGCAAGCCTACCGCACGGCCGACGGCACGCTCGTCCATGACGACCGCTTGCTCGAACGGGATCTCGACGAGGCTCCGGTCGCTCGCTTTAAAGCGGTGCTCGGTAGCAACGGCGTCAATGCTCCGATCCACGGCGTCTTCCGGCGGAGCGCGCTTGCACGCACGTCTTTGCATACCCCGCACGGATCTGACAACCTGTTGCTCGCCGAGGCGGCGCTGCTCGGTCGTTTCCGATTCGTGCCGTCGATGCAGTTCCTCTACCGGATTCATGCGGCGAGTACGCTACATCTAGACCGGACGGCCTGGACCCAGCGGGAAACAGGGGAGAAGACCGCGCGGGCTCGACTTCCCGTGCAGACGCTACGGAATTACCTACGAGCGACGCGCACGGCGCCAGGCCTTACGATCGACCAACGCCGTCGTGCTCGCCGCGCTGTGCTTCGGTATGCCCTCCGCGGGACGGCGCTGCGACGTCTCGTCGTGCCGGGCATTGACAACTACTTCGGCCTCAAGCGCTGGCCTTGGACGTCGGCTACGCAGCACGCAGAAACAGCCTCCTAAATTATCTCCTCGACCCACGCCTCGCTACCATGCGCGTCCTCGTCACCGGCCACAGCGGCTACATCGGCTCCGTTCTCACGCCGCGCCTCCTCTCGTTGGGCTATGACGTACGCGGCCTCGACAGCGACTTCTTCGCAGCGAGCACGTTCTTGCCCGATGAGGTGGCATCGATTCCCAGCGTCCAGAAAGACATTCGCGACGTTGGGCGGGCCGACCTGGAAGGGTTCGACGCGGTGGTGCACCTAGCCAATCTCTCGAACGACCCGCTCGGCAATCTCAACCCTGGACTTACCTACGAGATCAATCACGCCGCGACCGTGCGGCTGGGCGAACGCGCTCGGGAGGCTGGGGTCTCACGGTTCCTGTTCGCATCGTCGTGCAGCCTCTACGGAGCGGCCGGGCAAGATGCCGTGACGGAAGAGGCTGCGTTCAACCCACAGACGCCCTATGGCGAGGCCAAGGTGCTCGCCGAGCGAGACCTCGCGCCGCTCGCCACCGACGACTTCAGCCCAGTCTTCCTGCGCAACGCGACAGTCTACGGCGTCTCGCCACGGCTGCGCTTCGACCTCGTCGTCAACAACCTGACGGCGTGGGCGGTGACAACCGGGCAGATCCTCCTCAAGAGCGACGGTACGCCTTGGCGCCCCCTGGTTCATGTCGAGGACGTCTGCCGCGCGGTGGAAGCGGTGCTCGCCGCGCCCCGTGAGGCGGTTCACAACGAGGCGTTCAACGTCGGGTGCCCGGGCGAGAACTACCAAATCCGCGACGTTGCCGAGATCGTGGGCCAGGTCGTGCCGAATTGTGCCGTAGCGTTCGCGGGCGGCGCTAGCCCGGATACACGCTCCTATCAGGTCGACTTTGCCAAGATTCAGCGGCATCTGCCCAGCTTCGCTCCGCAATGGACGGTGCAGCGGGGTGTCGAACAACTCTACGCGGCCTTCCGCCACGCGGGGC
Source organism: Bacteroidota bacterium (assembly GCA_038528235.1). Lineage (GTDB taxonomy): Bacteria > Bacteroidota > Rhodothermia > Rhodothermales > Rubricoccaceae > JBCBEX01. The sequence goes on along the minus strand of JBCBEX010000089.1, from coordinate 7,688 downwards.
TCACCCCTGAGGCGTTCGAAGGCCCCGAATTCCGCCGCCTCAAGCGGCTCGAACGACTCATGGAGGCCGGAGCAATCGATCGTGAGCTGCGCTGGACCGTGCAGCCCGAAATGGTCACCGCACCCGCCTGAATCCGCTGGACGCGTTCGACCTTCCCCCTCCATGGCTCCAACCGTCGCCATCGGCTTGCCTGTGTACAACGGCGAGCGCTTCCTCGAAGAGACGCTGCGCAGCCTGCTTGCGCAGACGATGGAGGACTTCGTGCTCGTCGTGGTAGACAACGCATCGACCGACGGGACGAAGGACCTTGTGCTGTCCGTGATGAGCCGTGACAGCCGCGTGCACTACGTGCGCAATGACCGGAATCTCGGCGCGTCCGAGAACCACAACCACGCGTTCGACGCCTGTCGACGCTTCCAGGCCCCGTTCTTCCGCTGGGCAGCCTACGATGACCTCGTGCATCCGGACTACCTGGCCGCTGCGTTGTCTGCGATGGAGACGGCGCCAGAGGCCGTGCTCGTGCACTCAGCCGTCCGCCTCATAGACGAACGGGGCTGCGACCTACCCTACGACGTGCAGCAGGGAGGCTTTCTGTTGCCTGGTGGCGGGTTCTGGCCCTATCGCCGTTCTGACACCGATGCCTTGGGTGACCTGGATCCGGTTGCGCGCTACGCTGCCAGCCTCGGCAGCGGCCCTGCCGTGTACGTCACGCATGGGCTGATTCGGACGCGCGCCCTCGCTGCAACCCGGGGCTATCAGCTCCACGGCGTGGAAGATGTGCTCATGGCCGAACTGGCCTTGCGCGGCCCATTCGTGCGGGTGGACGCTCCGCATTTCGCGATGCGGATGCACGGCGGCAGCACACACCACATGACCCGCGAGGAATACATGGCGTACGAGGGCGGGGAGGGGGCAGGGGCGGAGAGCGCCTCGTATCGCAGAGCGTTCAACTTCCTGCGAGCCCTGCACAGTGCCCCGCTCACGGCTCTGCAGAAGCGCCGCGCCGCGGCAGCCTGGATGCGTTTTGCAGTACGGCCGCAGCAAATCCGTCGGCTTCTTCTCCCCGGGCCTAACAACTACTTCGGGATCAACTTCTCGACGGTTGCGCCGAATGAGGAGCACGTCCCAGCATCGAAGTAATCGACCTCACGCCTTTTCGCCATGGCTTCGCCTGCCCGCGCTGTCATCAACCTGGCATTGTACTACGTTGCGCGCCCGTGCGCCCGGGTGCTCCCGTTGCGCCTGCTCGATGGACTCGGAGGGGTCGGCCTTGCACCCATCGCCTTGGCCTCAGCGGTCCTTGCCTTGAAGCGAACACGGGCCTACCTCGAACTCCTCGGTGAAGCACCCTCGTTTGCGGTTCTCCTGAGGTTCACCTACCTCGAACTGCGCGAACGATGGCGGGCCACCTACTTCTTCCTCGATCCCAAACGTGAAGCAAGACCTGTAGAGGGGGAGAAAACAGCCAAGCCGGGCATCATGCTCACGACGCTCCATGCGGGAATGCGCTACCTCGGGGTCTGGGTAAAGCAGCGCGAAGGCAACATCGTCTACATCGCCGACCCGCTTGAGCATGCGGGGGGGCCGGGCGGCGTCCCGCCCACGCTCAAGTGGCCCTACTGGACCCACGACGTGCACCATCAGATTCTGCGTCGCCACCACGTAGCTCCGGGCGGAGCCTTCCGCAAGCTCGCCCCGACCTTGTCCCTGGGGCGGCCCGTTTTCCTGTGTCAAGACGCAGTGTGGCTGCCCGACGAAGACCGCGCGCCAACCGCTTCGCTGTTCGGCGTCCCCGTCAATTGGCCCGTCGGCGCACATGTGCTAGCTGCTCGCACAGGCTCGCCCATATTCTTCACCGAGGTGCGTTACGAACGAGGACGGTGGCGGCTGCATCAGGACGGACCGCTCTCGTTCGACGACGACGAAGACGTGCGCCGCTACGTAGAACGCCGCTTGCGCGCACGCCCGTGGGCGTGGAGCCATTGGCGCGTGTTCATGGACGAGCTACTCGAATACCGGGCGACGCATGGCGAACCGCGCACACAGGCAGTCGCTGGCTCCGCCTGAGCCTTCTTTTCCGATTCCACAGTCTCGCATTCCCAACCGACGATGATTGCTGTTCCCGAAGTCGAACCCGCGACGCAAGGCCTGCGACCCGTGACGCTGAGGTGTCGCCATTGCGAGGCGCCACTCCGCACACCCGTGGTCGACCTCGGGGTACATCCACCGTGTCAGAACGTTGTGCGTGAGGAAGACCTCACGGCGCCCGAGACGATGTACCCCCTGCGCGCGATGGTGTGCGACGCATGCCTACTTGTGCAGCTCGACACGGACGTACCACCGGAGGCCATTTTCTCGGAACAGTACGCCTATTTCTCGTCCTACTCAACGTCCTGGCTGGCGCATGCCGAGCGCTATGTCAGCGACATGGTCGAGCGGTTCGACCTGGATGCGGACAGCCTTGTCATGGAGATCGCGTCCAACGACGGATACCTGCTGCAGTATGTCGTAAAGCGTGGCATTCCGGCACTGGGCATTGAGCCGTCGGCGAGCGTGGCGGCCGCGGCTCGGGAGAAGGGGGTCGATACGCGCGAGCTGTTCTTCGGCCGTGACACGGCGGCGGCGTTGGCCTCGGAAGGCCTCCAGTGCGACCTCCTGGCTGCGAACAACGTGCTGGCTCACACGCCGTACCTCAACAGCTTCGTGGAGGGCATTCGGCGGATCCTGAAGCCCGAGGGCGTGGCCACCATCGAGTTTCCCCACCTGCTGCGGCTCATCGGTGAGAACCAATTCGACACCATCTACCACGAGCACTACAGCTACTTTTCGCTGCTGGCAGTCGAGCGCGTGTTCGCGCACTTTGGACTGGTGCTCTTCGATGTAGAGGAACTGCCCTCTCACGGAGGAAGCCTGCGCATCTTCGCCCGGCACCGAGAGCACGCGGCGCTGCCCGTCACGGCTCGCATTCACGACCTGAAAGCACGAGAGCGTGCCTATGGGTTGGACGATACGTCGAGCACGGGTGCCTACGCGGCCTTTGCAGAACGCGTCAAGGCGACGAAGCGCAGCCTCCTCCGCTTCCTCGTGGAGGCCAACGAAGCTGGGAAAACGGTCGTCGGGTATGGCGCGCCGGGGAAAGGCAACACGCTGCTCAACTACAGCGGCATCGGACCCGATCTCGTCGCGTACACCGTGGATCGCAATCCCCACAAGCAAGGCACGTATCTGCCCGGAAGCCGCATCCCTGTGTTTGCGCCGAACCGTATTCGTGAGACGAAGCCCGACTATGTCCTCATCTTGCCATGGAATCTCAAACGCGAGATTATGCGACAGATGAGCGATATCCGTCATTGGGGAGGGCGGTTCGTTGTGCCGATCCCGGAAACCGAGGTGGTCGAATAGGGGCGTCGAAGGACCAGGGTGAGGCGCTGGCGTGTAGGTTGACACGGCTATGCTCCACCACCAAACATCGCCCTTCCATGATTTTCGACGAGACGACCCTCGCCGGCGCGTTTCTCCTGCGCCCTGAGCGGCACGCCGATGAGCGTGGGCACTTCGCCCGCACCTTCTGCCGCCGCGAGTTTGAGGCGCATGGGTTGGAGCCTATCGTGGCCCAGTGCAGTGTGTCGTTCAACGATGCCGCAGGGACTCTACGCGGGATGCACTACCAGGCGGCCCCGCATGGCGAGGCTAAGCTCGTGCGCTGCACGCGCGGAGCCGTCTACGATGTCATCATCGACTTGCGCCCCGACTCGGATACCTACGGCCAACACTTCGGAGCGGTCCTCTCCGCAGACAACGGGCACGCGCTCTACGTTCCTGAAGGCATCGCCCACGGCTTCCTCACGCTGAAGGATCGCAGCGAGGTGTATTACCAGATGAACACGTTCCACGAGCCTGAGGCAGCTCGCGGTGTGCGCTGGGACGACCCTGCGTTCAACATCCACTGGCCACAGCCCGTCCGGGTTATCAAGGAGCGAGACGCGAGCTACCCCGACTTCGTCCCCGCTGCGCCGCTGCGTCGCTCCCGGTCGATGCTCATCCCTGCGATTCATCGTGTGGTAGAAAGTGGGGCAGGAGCAGGCCAAACAGAGCCTATTGGGGTACCGACCTGATTACTACGTCGAAGTGGTCCTGCTTGCCGCTTGCACCCAACATGAACGCCCTGCCCTCCACGAAGGAAAGCAGGGCGTTATTGCGAAGGCGGCTAAAGGGCCACGACAGGCCCGGTCACTTCACGAGGACGATCCGGCCCGAAGCCAACGCCGAGTCCGACTCTAAATCGGCGCGGACCTGGAAGACATACAAGCCAGACGCCAGAGCCCGCCCGTCGACGCGCAACGTCTGACCGAAGCCCGGGGCGAGGTCGTGACGCTCGACAGCGAGGACTTCGCGCCCGAGCATGTCAAAGACGCGCACGGACACGTCGGCACGCTCGGGCAGGTCGAACGCGATCTGCGTTCCCGACGAGAACGGGTTCGGGTAGGCCCCCACCAGCGCAAAGGCGTCTGGCAGTTCCACCGCGGACGACGCGAGGCTACCCTGGACGCCATCGCCCGTGAGGATATCCTCGTCCCGCTCGCCGAGGTTCTGGATGCGCGTGTCCTCAGCGACCGGCGTGTCGGCCACGGCAAACGGCGTCTCTGAGAAGTTGGCCACGAGGAACTCCGCGAGGGCGTCCTGCTCCGTCCCAGTCGGTGCAAAGCCCGCAAGCCCGCCGAAGTCTGTCTCGTCTTCGAGATCGACGCGGCTGAGCGGGTTGGCAAACTCTTCGTAGCCATCACCGCCGCCGGCTAGGAAGTCGAGCGTGACGATCTTGACCACACGGTTGGGGTCACCCTGGATCACGCCGTCCTGTGCGATCACGTCGATCACGGCCCCGTCGTCGTCGACGAGCGCGACCGTCCGAACCCGGCTCTCAGCTGCAGCAGCGGGGTCGAAGCTGAACTGCACGCCCGCGACCTGCGGGAAGCGTCCGCCAACGAACTCGACGAGGCTGACGCCATTTTCGAGTGCGCTGACGAACTGCTCGGCCGTCAATTCGAGAATCGAGAGTCCGTTGTTGAACGAGAGCGCGGCCTCGATGTCGAGCTGCGCGATTTCGCCTTCCGCGCGAAGGCCGGGGATTTCTTGCGGCGGGAGGCGCTCACCTGTCTCCGAGTCAATCTCCCCAATAGGAGCGCGGATGCCGCCGCCGTTCTTAAACGACACCTGGACGCCTGGGTCAACGGTGCGAGCGAAGTCGAGGTTGGCGTCGGCCGTGAGGTTGCCGAAGTTGGTCTCCTCGGTGCGTACCTCGCCGCGCAGGCCATCCAGGAACACCTCTGTGGAGCCGAAGATGTTAGAGAGCTTGGCGTCGAGCACCGTGTCTACGGCGTCGACGATCGCGACCACCTGGGCATCCGGTGCGGGGTCGCCGAGGCGCGCTACGCCGTCGTCGTCGGTGGCAAAAGCGCCACTCACGCCCGCGTCGACGCTGCCCGGGAGTACGTTGCCGAAGGCATCGAACGCGATCACGAGGCGGCCGACGTAGGTGTACTGCCCGTCGGTTGAGACCACCGGCACGTCCTTACCCTCCGCATCGTGGAAGAGCGTGGGATACGGCCCAGCTGCCACGTCGCCTGCGCGCAGGATGTCCGTCTCATCGGCCAGGAGCCGGTCGGAGCCGCCCGCAATGGCAATGTCCACGTCGGAGAGACGCGAGACGAGTTCCTGGTCGATGTTGAACTCCTGCAGGTGCGAGACGACGATGATCTTGTCGACCCCCGCCGCGGTGAGCGCATCGACCTCGGCCTGGACGATCGCCGCGAGCGCGTCGAAATCGTTCGGGTCCTCGGGCTTCACGACAACATTCTCCGGCGACGTGATGATCGGTAGGAGCGGCGTCGTGGCACCGACCACCCCGACCTGGGTGCCGTTCACGTCGAGGATGACGCTGGGCGCGATGCTGTTGGGCTGTGCAGGCTCAGCACCGGGTACGGCTAGGTCTGCGAGGTCCCCGTTGGGAGAGACATCGAGGTTGGCGCTCAGGTAGGGGAAGAGGGTTCCGTCGTAGCCGTCCGAGTCGGGCTCGATGATGTCCTCGAAGCGGTCCGTTCCTTCGTCGAACTCGTGGTTGCCAATGGCCGAGGCGTCGAAGCCGATGGCGTTCATCAGCGCGATGTCGGCGAAACCGCGTCCTTCCTCGCCAACGACGGCGCCGACCGTGCGGTCCGAGCCCGCCGCGAAGAACGGACCGGGGATGTAGTTGTCGCCCGATGAGATCAGCAGCGAGTTCTCGAACTCTGGCCGCAGCGCATTCACGACTGCCGAGAAGCGTGGGGCGTCCTCGATGGTGTTGACGTTGCCTTCGAGGTCGCTTGCGTGGAGCAGTTGCAGCGTGAACGCCGGCACACCTTCGCCGAGCGCCCAGATCGCGATGGAGCCGCTGACTTCGTTCGAGACGACGAGCAGAGCCTGTCCGACGGGGCTGTCGCCAGCCGGAATGAAGACCAAGCCTTCCGGGCCGAGGTCCTGCCCTGGTGCCTCTGCCTCGGCGTCGAAGTTGCGGTTGATGAGCAGCGTCTCGAAGACAACCGGATTGGTGCGATCCGCCTGCACGCGGAACACGGCGACGGCGCTCACCCGCTCCAGCCCGACAAAGATGTAGTTGGTGCGGTCCACGCGGCCCGTGACAATGCCTTCCGGCTCGGGGCCGCCATCGTCGGAGCGGTTGTCGAAGGAGTCGTTGTCGTCGTTGTTGGCGTTGAACGCCTCCATCGGCAGTTCGCCTTCATCAATCAGAGAAGCGATGGCGCGCTCGATATCGTCGCCCGAGTCGTAGACGAGGTCGCCGTCGGGCGTGAACGCTGAGAAGGAGCGGGTGCCGAAGGCAACCAGTCGGTCGAAGTCGCCGTCACCGTCGGTGTCGCTGAAGGCCTCGGAGACCTCGATGCGGCCGAGGTTGGCGTCGTCCTGCAGCGTGGCGGTGTCGAACCCGTTGAAAAAGTCCGAGTCCGGGTCCAGCGGCAGGTCGGCGCCGCGCAGCTCGTCGAAGCCACGTCCGTCGCCTTCGTTGGCGGTGAGGATGTAGTCTTGACCGAACGCATTCAGCATCGCCATGCCGTCGGGGTGGCGCAGCGCGAGCAAAGGCCAGTTCTGGATGTTGATCGCGTCGTCGCGGTTCGAGGCGTCGAGGCCCGGACCCGTCCGGAAGTCCTGCAAGCCCAGCGTGAAGACCGACGCGATGGTCTGTGTCTGGAGGTCCACCACCGCGATGGCGTTGTTCTCCTGAAGCGAGACGTAGGCTTCTTGGCTATTCGGCGCGATGGTCACGAACTCCGGCTCGATATCCTGCGCGACCGAGACATCCGGCGTCACGAGGTAGAAGTCGTCGGCGAGTTCGCTGTTGCGCGGACCGCCCTCGTTGAAATCGACGAAGTCGAGCGTCGTCACGTCGAAGACGATGCCGCTCAGGCCCGTGCCTTGCTGCATCCCCGTGATGATGCTGATCGAGCCTCGGGGATCGACGCCGCCGTCCTCCTCGCCTTCGTTGGCGACGACGAGGGCTTGGCCGTCCGGTGCGAACGCGAGGCCGTCGGGCAGCGCACCTACCTCAACCTGGTTGACGAAGCGACCGAGGGCGTCGTAGAACGCGACGGTACCCGGATCGGTGGACGGGTCGGCTTCGACGGCCACCGCGATCAGGG
>JBCBEX010000088.1:0-16864 GCA_038528235.1 Bacteroidota bacterium | reverse complement strand
TCGACCTTCGACCTTCGACCTTCGACCTTCGACCTTCGACCTTCGACCTTCGACCTTCGACCTTCGACCTTCGACCTGCATGCCACGTCGCTTCTCCCTTGAACGAACCATCCGGTGGCTGCTGGCGGCAGCGGCGCTCGGGCTTGCGGTATGGCTCGCTTACGTCTTCGCCGACATCCTGCTCTACCTGCTCGTTGGCGTGGTGGTGGCGTTTCTGCTCCGGCCCATCGTGGGGCGGTACGAGCGGGCGGGTCTCGCTCCCGTCGCGGCCATCGTTGCGGCGTTCGTGACGGTCATCGGCGGCGTCGCGCTTGGGCTGCTGGTGCTGGCCCCGTACGTCGGGGAACAGGTGGGGCGGCTCGGGCAACTGCTCACCCCCGAGCGCATCGAGGCCGTGGCGGCGTCGCTGGAGCGGTCGCTCAGCCGCATCACGCCGCTGCCGCCAGGCACGGTGGAGGCGCGGGTGAGCGAGGGACTAGAGAGCCTCGTGCAGCAAGAGCGCATCACGGCCATGGCAACGAGCGTGGTCGGCTTCTTCGCCAACGTGTTCTATGCCGTTGTCATCGTCCCGTTTGTGGCGTTCTTCGTGCTCAAGGACGGCGAGGCGCTCGAAGACAAAGCCCTCGACCTCGTGCCGAACCGCTACTTCGAGATGACGCTCTCGCTCGTGGGGACGCTCGAACGGACGCTCGGGCGCTACTTCCGCGCGCTTGCCCTGCAGTGCCTTTCCGTCGGCGCCATCGCGACGGTGCTGCTGATGATCGTGGGTCTCGACGGTGCGGTCGTGATCGGCCTCTTCACGGGCCTCGCCAACTCGATTCCGTACTTCGGCCCGGTTCTCGGGCTGGCGGCGGGTTCCCTCGTCGGCATCGCGCAGACGGGCGACCTCTCGCTCGTGCCTGGCGTCTTCGTGGCGATGGCGATTACGCAGGCCTCGGACAACGTGCTGCTGCAGCCGCTCTACTTCTCGCGCGCGGCCGGGACGCACCCGCTCGTGATCCTCGTAGCCGTGCTCGTCGGCGCGCGGCTCGGGGGCATCGTGGGGATGCTCGTGGCGATTCCGCTGCTGACGGTCGTGCGGGTGCTCGTACGCGAGGTGGTGTGGAGTGTCCGCAACTACCGCATCTTCCGGCTCGTCTAGCCCTGCAGTGCCGCGAGCCAGTAGCTTCGCGCACGAGCCCGCCCCACGTCGCCCCTCGTCCCCATGCAGCCTGTCCGGTACGCCCGGCTCTCCGCCTTCGACGGCCTGCTGGCTGCGTTGGCGCTCCTCGGGCTGGGCTTGCTCGTGGGGGTGCTGCCTCGACTTCACCCGAACGCTGCGGCGTCGTACGAATTGGGGCGGGCCGGAGCTGAAACGGCCGCGGCGCAGTTTCTCGCGGACCGTGGCTTTCCGACGGACGACCTCGTCCCACAAGTCTTTTTCGGCGCGGACCACGACCTGCTCGACACGCTCCAACGGGATCTGTCGCGGCTGGGCACGAGAGAGGCGCTCCTCGACGCGGGCCCGACGCTCCCAGCGTTTCGCTGGCAGGTTGACTGGCGTGGTGCCTTCGGCGAGGAGGGCGGCATCGAACGCGGGCCAAGCTCGGTGCGCTACACGGTCTGGCTCGATCAGGACGGGCGCCCCTTTGCCCTGAATGTCTACGCCTCAGGGCAACAACGCGGGGTGCTCAACCAACGCACGCTCACGGAAGTGCTCTATGGCGATGCGGCTTCTCGAACCCCACTCGACTCGCTTCCCGCCGCGGCACTGCAGTTCGAGATGCTGCCCGACAGCGGGGTAGGGGCACCCGCCGCCTATGACGCGGAGACCCGTGCGCGCGACCGCGACCTACTCGGCTATGCCTTCGAGGAGCAGTATGCTGCGTCGCGGGACGACCTAGCAGCCGCCCGTGTGCCCCTGAGCGTCGCTGCTGCCGTGTCCATCGCCGAGGTGCATCTGGGTGGAACGCTCCAGGCTGCGCTCGACCTCACGCCCCATTCGGTTCGGCCCGTAGACAATGGCGGAAGTGAGGTGGCACTCGTCCGTTTCGTGGCAGCGGAAGCCCTGCTCGGTCAGAGCCTAGTAGCCGATGTCGAGGTGACGGCCTACGGAGGGTTGCGCGCGATACGATTTGCACCCGGGGCAAGTCCCGACGGACCTCCGCTGGAGGCGACAGATCGCACGGCCGCCACGGCGCTCAACGTGCAGATTGACCCGACAACGATGGTGCCGCTCATCCGGTGGGGGCTGGTCGTGCTCATCATGCTCGTGATCGCAGTGCTCTTCTTGCGCCGCCTCGCAGCCCGGGCCGTCGACGCGCGCGCGGCCCTCATCGATGCAGGCATCGTTGCGGTCGCCACGCTGATCTGGGGGTTCCTCGTCTATCCGAACTACTACCTGCAGTTTGGCGCGTCGCTCACGACGGCCCTGCTCTTCACGCTGATCGGAGCGCTGCTGTGGGCGGCGGCGCTGGGGCTCATCGTGTTCCTGGGTGCGGCGACCACGGATTCGCTCGCGCGCGCTGTCTTCGTCGAGAAGCTCGATGCGCTCGTGCTCGTGCGCTCGGGCGCTTGGATGAATCGGCCGGTCGGCTTGTCACTTCTGCGCGGCGTCCTTGGCGGCGCGGCGCTCGCAGGGGTTCCGGTCTTGTTCTGGCTGCTCCCCGACGTGCAGGCTGCCTACGGCACGGACGCGTTTGCGTTCGTCCAGCCAGGCATCCTGATCGCGCCGCACCTGTTCCTCTCAACGCTCTGGGGGGCCTTCATGCTGCTGCACTATGGTCTGCTCGGCGCGGGGTCGTTGCTGGCCCGATGGAAGCCGCATGCGGCCGTCGTGGTCACAGGGCTGACGTTCATCGGGGCCTTCGCGGTGGTTGGACCCGTCAGCAATGGCGTCGACCCGCCTTGGGTGCGGTGGGTGTTCGCCGGAGGCTACGCGGTGGCCGCCGCCGCGCTCTTCTGGCGGACGGATGCCCTGACGGCCTTTTGGGCGATCGTCGTGAGCACCTGGCTCTATCGGTTCGTGATCTATGCGATGGCGGAGGCCTCCCCGGCGATGAACGAAGTCGGCATCGTGGTGCTCGTCCTCGCCGTCATCGTGGTCATGGGCGGGCTCGCGTTGCGCATGGATCGCACCGGCCGCGCCGTGCAGCGACCCGAGCCGAGCTACCTCACCGAGCTGGCCGCGAAAGAACGCCTCGAACGCGAGGTCGAAATCGCCCGGGAGGTGCAGCGCTCGTTCCTCCCAGCGACCATGCCCAACGTGCCCGGCCTCGATCTCGCCGCGACGTGCGTGCCCGCCGAGGAGGTCGGCGGCGACTACTACGACCTCGTTCCGCTCGACGACTCGGGCCGCCGCCTTGCCGTCGTGGTGGGCGACGTGAGCGGGAAGGGCATCCAGGCTGCGTTCTACATGACGCTCGTGAAGGGATTCCTGCGCACGCTCTGCCGCACGCACGAACGCCCTTCAGACGTGCTCACGCGGCTCAACCGGCTCTTCTGCGAGAACGTCCCGCGCGGCGCGTTCATCTCGATGATCTACGGCATCTTCGACCTCGACGCGGGCACGTTCACCTTCGCGCGCGCTGGGCACAACCCGCTCATCCTGAAGCGCGCCGACCACACGCGCGCTGACCTCCTGCAGCCCTCAGGCCTCGCCATCGGCCTTGCGCACGGGCCGCTCTTCGACGACACGCTCATCGACCACACGCTCGACCTGCTGCCGGGCGACACGCTGGTCTTCTACACCGACGGATTCTCCGAGGCCGTGGACGACGACCGCGCGCTCTACACCGACGCGCGCCTCGCCGAGGTGACCGCCGACGCGATGCACGAGGTGGGTGACCGCGCCGCCGCGCAGCTACTTGGCAGCCTCGTCGCCGACGTGCGGGGCTTCGCCGCCGAGGACGGCCTCCGCGATGACATGACGATGGTGGTCGTCCGTGTCGATGGGCAGATGGCCGAGCGTACCGAAAACGGACGAACGGCGCAGACCGTCGAGGCATGACGCGGATCGTCACGTACACCTTCGGCGATCTGGACCGCGAACTGGTTGCCACGCGGCGCGTGCTCGAACGCGTGCCCGATGCGCACCTCGACTGGCGACCGCATCCGAAATCGTTCACGCTAGGCGCGCTGGCCACGCATGTCGCCACCTTGCCTGGCATCGCCGTCGATATCCTCCGTGCCGACGTGATGGATCTCGCCGCACGTCCCTCGCCGAAGCAGGCGTTGCCGTCACGTGAGCGCATGCTGGACGCCTTCGACGAGCACGCTGCGTCGTGGCAAGAGGAACTGGCTGAGGCAACGGAAGCGATGCTACGAGGCACCTGGTCGCTTCAGCACCGCGATCACGTGCTCGATCAAGCTCCGCGCTTGGAGGTCCTTCGGCATTGGTGCCTGAACCATCTCATCCATCACCGCGCGCAACTGACCGTCTACCTCCGGCTGCTCGACGTGCCCGTGCCGGGCCTCTACGGACCGACGGCGGACGAGCGTTAGTCATCCACGCGCATCAGTTCGAGTTCGTAGAACCAGAGGTCGTCGTTCGGCACGTCGAGGCGAAGCTCTTCGATGTCGTTGGCGGGGCTGAGAACGAACTGCGCGTTGCCGGGGCCGAACCACGCGTATTCCTCGCGCCAGTCGACGCGGAAGACGTCGCCGTGGAGGTGCGTGAGGTCAGCAACCCACGCAGCGGCGTCGAACCGCAGCACGAGGCCTGCGTCTTCGAAAACGACGGAAGCACCGCCGTAGAGGTCGCTCTCGAACGTCGCCGCGTAGTCGTCGAGTGCCAACGTAGGGGGCAGATCGCCCCGGTCGACGGTCGCGCTGTCGATCCGGGCATAGAACTGCTCGCGGTTGCCGCGGTCGAAGGAGCGGTAGTCGGCCGCATAGTCCCGGACCTGGCCGGCGTCGTCCGTCACGCCGAGGTAGGCGTCCACGACGCGGCTCGTGAGCGCCGAGGCCAGCGCCGTCATGCTGTTGGTGAGGACGACCACGCCCAGGTTCTCCTCGGGCACGAGCACGGTGCGCGAGAACATCCCGTCGTAGCCGCCGCCGTGGTCGATGAGCCGCCGCCCGTGGTAGTCGCGGACGAACCAGCCGAGCGCTGCCGCGCGGAAATGCGTGTGCGGGTTGCGCGCGCGGGCGGCCTGGCTGATCGGGAGGAGCGTGTGCGGCGACCACATCGTGTGCTGCTGGGCCTCGGAGAAGAGCAGCGTCTCCGCGCCCGAATCACGGACGAGCGTGCCGCCGCCGAGTTGCAGCCGCATCCACAGCGCGATGTCGTCCACGCTGCTGATGAGCGCGCCCGCCGCGCCCATCGCGTCCCAGTTCATCCATTCGACGGTGATGAGCGAATCTGGAAACGGCTTGTGCGGCGTCGCGACGTTGTCGAGGGCCGGCAGCGCGTTCGTGCTCGTGACCGTGCGGTCCATGCCGAGCGGGTCGAGGATGCGTTCCTGGACGACCTCGGCCCACGGCTGGCCTGTCACGGCGCGGATCACCTCACCGGCAGTGATGACCATGAGGTTCGAGTAGCCATATGACGCGCGGAACGGCCCCGCCGGGTCGAGGTGGCGCGCACGACGGACGACCTCCTCAGCGGTGTAGTCGCTGTCGTACCACAGCAGATCGCCGCTGTAGGTGCCGAGGCCACTGCCGTGGCTGAGCAGGTCGCGTACCCGCATTGCCTCGGTTACGTAGGGATCGTAGAGCTCGAAGTAGGGGAGGTGGTCCACCACCCGGTCGTCCCAACTCAGCCGCCCTTCGTCCACGAGCATTGCCAGGAGCGCCGCCGTGAACGCCTTCGTGTTCGAGGCGATGGCAAACAGCGTGTGCTCGTCAACAGGCTGATCCTCGCCGACCGTCCGCGTCCCGTAGCCCTTGGCGTGCACCACCTCGCCGTCCTTCACGATGGCAACGGCGAGCCCTGGCACAGGCCAGTCGCCCAACGCTGTCTCGATGTAGGCGTCTAGCGCGTCGAGATCGACGTTCGTCGCGGGCTGAGCAATCGCGAGCGGCGCGACGAGGAATAGAACGACGAGGAGGAGGTAGCGGAGCATGGCGCTGCGGGATAAGCACGAGGAGTTGCCCGCAACATACCGCGCCGGTGCCACTCAGCTTTCGTAGCGGTACACGAGTGACTCGGCCTTGGCCGGTCCCTTGATGATCCACGTGAGCCTAAGGTGGTCGGGCTCAATGTCGAGCCGTGCGGTGTAGCGGTCGTCGCCGCAGACGTGGGGGGCTGTCGAACGCCACAGGGTCGGCGTCTCTGGAGCGAGGTCGAAGAGCAGGACGGGGTGATTGACCCCGAAGCGCAGATGCTCAAGCTGGATGAGCGGCGACGTGTCCGCGTTCCTGGTCCAGCGGTAGACGTTGTGGAAGACGAAGGGCTCGCCTCGTCCTGGTGTAAACAGACCGCTTTCTTCGAAGCCAAGTGCGTCGTCGGACGGTTGGGACACGATGACCTGGCCCTTGCCCCGGCCCGTCCAGCCGGTCGAACTCGTTGATTTCGCGTCGAAGTACAGCGAGCGGATGGTTGCGATCCGCTGCCAGAGTAGGTCGAGTGTGTCGATGTCGTCGGTCAAAACGCGAGCGCTGCTTGGATGCGGTAATAGATGTCGAGGTCGCCCCACGTGAGGTCGGCGTCGATCTCGCCCCACGGCGCAGCCATGCCGAAGCTGTGGAGCAGTTCGAATCCCCCAATCGAGAGGACGTTCTTGGCTTCAGCGCCAACACCCGTCCGCCGGATCGCATTGTCCAGGTCGGTCCCCGTCCAGACGAGGGCGGCATCGGTAAAGAGCGAGAAGCCCGTGCGGCCGAAGCCGAGGAAGCCCAGGATGGCTGTCTGGAGGTCGAACGAGGGCGGCAGGCGGTATTCGAGCGTGCCGAAGAGGACGCGGTCGCCGAGCGCAGGTCGCCGGTAGCCGCGCACGCGCTCCAGTTCGTCGTTGGTAAGCGAGCCGTAGATCGGGACGAAGAGGTCGAGGTCGTCGAACCGGGCGAGGCCGAGCACGTCCTGCGCGAAGCCGCCGCCGAAGCGAGCCTGGGCGCGGCCGTAGGCGTAGAGTCGCCCGAAGCTTAGCGGGTCAGGCAGGACTGAGTAGGCCGCGAGGTCGGGGAGTGCAAACGTGCCGCCGGTGTTCACCTCGGGTACGCCGACCGTCAGCCGAGCACGCACGCCGAGGCCGTCGAGTGGGTGAATCACGTTGAAGCGGTAAGGGCGGAGCTTCTTGTAGGCAAGCCCGAATCGCACGTCGGCGCGCATGCCCTCCTCGGGGACTGGGAGCGAGCCCCCCGCTACGTCTACCGTGCCGATGTTGGCGAAGTCCTCGGCGTCGAACGGCTCGGCGTAGGCGAGGCGCAGTCGCACGGCAGCCGAGAGCGCCGAGTAGGGCTGGTCCAGCCAGTCGAGCGGCCAGATGGCCGCCACGTCGCCGCCGCTGAGGTTCTCGACGAGTACGTCGTCACCGTAGAACTTCGACGCGCCTGGGATGCGGTAGCCGCGGAAGACGAGGCTCGGCGCCTGCGTGTTGTTGACGTAGGTGCCGAGCGCGAACGTCTCCCCAGCGAAGTCGGGAATCGAGATCCCAGCGATCAGGCCGAGCTGGTGCTTGCCAAGCGGTTCCGTCCACGACGTTGTCCCGAAGAGACCATAGTCGTCGGCGCTGTTGTAGTAGGGAAACGCAATGCTGAACGCGTGGGTGAGGTTGGCGAGCGCGTTGTAGGCGTAGCGTTCGCGGATGAGTGCGGGGTCGGGTTCGATCCGGTAGGGTACTGATGCTGCGGGCCGGTGCGTCGTCCAGGCCCGGTAGGCAGGGGGTACGACGCTCGGTGCAGGCTCGACGGTCAGCACCCGGTCCGCCGGGACGAGGTAGGCGCGGTCGCGCTGCTTCGTGTCCGTCGACCGCAGCAGCAGACGCCCGGTAGGGTGCGTCGAGTCGGCCGGGAGCCAGGCGTCCACGTCGGCTCCGTTGAAGAGGTAGGTGAGGCGGGTGGCGGAGGGCGCTCGGCTGTCGGCGGTCGGCCGCGGCGGATTGACATCTATCGGGGCGAGGATACCTGTTGAACTGTCCCCCTCGCTTGCGGGGGGGACAGATCGAGCGTCAGCGAGATCAGGGGGGGCATCCGTCGCGGCACTGAGGTCCGCCACGAACACGTTCGGCACGTCGTCGCGCATCGACGTGAAGGCGAGGCGCTGGCCGTCGGGGCTCCAGACGGGGCCGCGGTTGTCGACGCCCTGGTCCGCGAGGTTGGCAAGCGAAGTCACGTCCCCCGTCTCTGCATCGATGAGGATGAGGTCGCGTGTGCCGTCTGCGTCGAAGCGGGCAGCGGCGAGGCGGGTGCCATCGGGGCTCCACGTCAGCCTCGTCAACTGCACGTCGCCTGCGAAGCTGGTCAGTGGCGTCTCCACATCGGTGGTCAGGTCCAGCACAAACACGTTTGCGGTGCCCTGCGCGCCGATCCCAACGAAGGCCAGGCGGTCGCCGTCGGGGGCATACGTTGGGCTGTGCGCGCGGCGATTCTGCGTGAGCTGCACCGTGCGCTCCGTCTCGGTGTTCGTGACGTAGAGGTCGTTGATGAGCGACCCATGCTGCCCCCGGTGCCGCCGCGCGTAGGCGATGTGCTGGCCGTCGGGGTGCCAGGCGAACGGCGCCTGCACCGCACCTTCGGCGATGACCTTCACGTTACGCCCGCGCTCGGCGATTGCGAGCGAGTCGCCGGGGTTGGTCATCACGTAGAGCCGCCGCACCGGCCGCGCGAGCGTCGAGAGCGTGAGGCCCGCGATCTGGCTCGTGTCCGGGCTCGCCGCGACCTGGTAGAGATACTGCCCCGGCAACGGCAGTGGGTCGGTGCTCAGCGAGTCGAGGCGCTCCATCTGGCTCGCCATCGTGTTGTAGTAGACGTTGACGTGCTTGCGCCACTCGCTGTAGAAGCTGCGGTATGACCGCCCGGTCGTAGCCTGAAACGCCGCGTAGAAATCGTGGACGCGGAAGAAGGGGAGGGCGAGCGGGCCGAGCGCGATGGGCTTGCGGTGGGCGAGGAGGTTGACCATCGTCGAGTCGCCGTAGCGCTCGGCGAGGTAGCGCGTCTGGCTGTTGCCGACGGCGTACTTCAGCCGGCCATTCCACGCGCTCGTGCCGTCCGCGTAGCTCAGCCGGTCTTCGAAGACGGCGGTGCGGAGCCAGCGGTCGCCGCGCTGTGCGTCCCACTCTTCGGTGAGGTACTGCGCCACGCCCTCCGCCCAGAAGCTCGGAATCGGGTTCGCGATGACATACTGCAGCGACTGGAGCGGGCCTAGGTTTGGGCGGATGGCGCGGTAGTGGAAGAGGTGCGCCAATTCGTGCGCGAGCACCTTGCGTAGCCATTTCACGTCGCCGGTCCAGATCGTGGCTACGTCGTTGACGTGGACCCAGATCGTCGTAAAGCCCGCAGCGCCGAAGTTGAAGGCGATCCCGTTGGCGATCTCGTCCTCGTCCGAGAGGTAGATGCGCAGCCGCCGGTCGAAGGTGAGGCCGCCGAACGCGACGGAGAGCGAGTCGTAGCTCGCTTCGGCGATGGCCGCCGCGTGCGCTTCGATGCCAGCGAGACGGGCCGGGTAGGCGATCTCAAAGTGCTCGGTCTCCGCGACCTGCCAGTCGAGTTCCGGATGGTTGCGGCCGTTGAAGAAGCTGAAGCCCTGCGCGGCGGCGTCGGCGCCGAGGACGAACAGCAGGGCGGTGAGCAAGAGCGAGCGCATACAGACGGATCAAGAGTGAGCGCGGTCCGGAGAAGGGGCGTCAGCCGCCACGATACTACATCCAGGCGCGTGTGTGCCGGTCGAGCGAGCGAGGCCGCGGTACGAAAGCAGCGACGGAGACAACAGCCGTGCCGTACACTGCACTCACCCACCGCTTCGTCTGCCCGCCCGCTCCGCCGTGTTCGATTGGATCTACGACCCCCAAGCTTGGGTCGCCCTCGCCACCCTCACCTCGCTCGAGATCGTCCTCGGGATCGACAACATCGTTTTCATCTCGATCCTGACGGGGCGGCTGCCCGAAGACCAGCAGCCGCGCGCGCGCTTCATCGGCCTCGCGCTGGCGATGGGCATGCGCATCGCGCTGCTCTTCTCGATCGCCTGGGTGATGAGCCTGACCACGCCGCTCTTCACCATCCCCTTCCTCGACGCGATCACGGGCTTCGGCGAATCAGCGCGGCATGGCATGGCCGCCCTCGGCGAGGCGACGGGTCTGACCGATGGGCCTGCCGCCATCACCGGGCGTGACCTCATTCTGCTCGTCGGCGGCTTTTTCTTGGTCGGCAAGGCCACGCACGAGATCCACAACAAGCTCGAAGGCGACGCCGAGCAGCACGGCACCGCCAAGAAGACGGCCAGCTTCGGCTCGGTCCTCCTCCAGATCGCGATTCTCGACATCGTGTTTTCCCTCGATTCCGTCATCACCGCCGTCGGCATGGCCGATGACATTGCCGTGATGGTCATTGCCGTCGTTATCGCGGTCGGCATTATGATGATCTCGGCTGGGCCGGTGTCGGACTTTGTCCAGAAGCACCCGACGGTGAAGATGCTCGCCCTGGCGTTCCTCATCCTGATCGGCGTGACGCTGATCGCAGAAGGGCTCGGGCAGCATATCCCGAAAGGCTACATCTACTCCGCCATGGCGTTCTCGCTCTTCGTCGAGGTGCTCAATCTTCGCGCGAAGCGGGCGAAGAAAGCACCGCCTGCGCCCGTTCAACTCCACGGGATTAACTACGACGAGTACCCCGTCGCCGGGCAGATGCCGGAGGACAACGCCTAGGCTCTGTCTTGAAAATCCCAATACGGCCTACGCTTGGCTCCAAATGGCGTGCACCGCGTTGCGCTGTATCGCCGATGCTTCGGCATCGCCTGCTTCGCGCGCCTTGCGCACCCCATCCGGCGCTCAAGCTCGGCTGCGCAGCGAATTTCCAAACAGAGCCTAGTCAACCATGAGTGTCATGAGCCAGAACGTGTTGTGTGCTGCGTGTTGCGCGTTTGGTACGAGCGTTGGGCGCGGCCGTCGCGAACAGCCTCGCCGACGGCCCCTTCGCTGGCCGGTGGCGAGGTCCCTGGTCCGCGTGGCCCCGGTTCTCTTGCTCGCGCTCCTGCTAGGGTGCGGCGCCCCGACGGATGCCACGCAGGCTCAGCCTACGGGGGCGAGCGAGGCAGACACGGCCTACGTCTACCGTTCACCCAGCCGCGACGGAATCGGCAAAGTCTACATGGGCCGCGAGATCTCGCGCGTGATGGGCCACCGCGGGGCCGCCTGGCTGGAGCGTCCCGACCGCGAACGCACCGAGCGCCCCGACCTCGTCATCGAAGGCCTCGCGCTGCTCTCGAACTACACCGTCGCCGACGTGGGCGCGGGGACGGGCTACTTCACCTTTCGCATCGCCGAGGCCGTCCCGCAAGGCCGCGTCTTCGCCGTCGACATCCAGCCGGAGATGCTCGCCATCATCGAGCAGCGGCAGGAGGACCTCGGCGTCGACAACATCACGCGCGTGCTGGGCACCGAGTCGAGCCCCGAACTCCCCGCCGACACGCTCGACGCGACGCTGCTGGTGGATGCCTACCACGAGTTCGCGTACCCGAAAGAAATGCTCGCCGCGATTTTCGCTGCTACGAAGCCCGGCGGCAAGCTCGTCCTGATCGAGTACCGCGGCGAGGATCCGACCGTGCCGATCAAGCCGCTGCACAAGATGACCGAGGCGCAGGTCCGCCTAGAGGTTGAGGCGGCGGGCTTCCAGTTTGTCGCCAACCGCGACTTCCTCCCGCAGCAGCACTTCCTCGTGTTCGAGAAGCCCGGGTGATGAATGCTCCTATCGCGCGTGTCATCCTGAACTCGTTTCAGGAGCTCTGACGGTTCTCGCTGTTCCGCTGCACTGCTGAGATGCTGAATCAAGTTCAGCATGACAAATCAGGAGCGGAGGTGGCGATCCGAAAGCGAGTCCGGGGAGACGAGCCTGCGGTCTACCAGAACGAGGGCTACTCGTTCGTACCAGGGATCTCCGAGACGGCGACCGATTTTGGTCGCTTTCTGTGCGTCACGAAGCGCAAACTCACGCGTGGGGTCCTTGACACGGTGGACGATGCGAAGCCAACGCATGACCTCGACGATGGCGAATCGCTGGTCGATACGAGGATAGGGGTCATGTCCCGCTCGACGATCAGCCCAATAGCATGCCATCTTGCCGTTCGGGAAACGACGGTTCGCCTCCGCAAGACTCATTGCGAGCAGGACGGCTCTAGGCTGAGGAGCCCCCGGCAACGCTTGGTCTAGCCACGCGCCGAGCTCGAAGAGTAGCGTGGAACTCACCGGGAGGCTCTCGTGCTCCTACACTTCCACGCGCCGCGACGGTCCGGCCGCAAGTACCTCAGCTGGAACCGCGTCGGCGTACTTCTCGAAGTTCGCGGCGAACATGTCGGCGAGCTGCTGCGCCTTCTCGTCGTAGGCGACCGGGTCGGCCCAGGTGTCGCGGGGGTTGAGCACGCCATGCGGGACGTTCGGCACTTCCTTCGGGACGTGGAGGCCGAAGAACGGGTCGGTGAACGTGCCCGTGTAGTCGAGCTGGCCGCGGAGGGCGGCGTTGACCATCGCGCGGGTGTAGGCGAGCTTCATGCGGCTGCCGACGCCGTAGGCCCCGCCGGTCCATCCGGTGTTGACGAGGAAGACGCGGGCGCCGTGCCGCTCGATCTTCTCGCCGAGCATCGTCGCGTAGGCAGTGGGCGGGAGCACCATGAACGGCTCGCCGAAGCAGGCCGAGAACGTCGCCTTGGGCTCCGTGACGCCGCGTTCAGTGCCGGCGACCTTCGCCGTGTAGCCGCTCAGGAAGTGGTACATCGCCTGCTCCGGCGTCAGCCGCGCGATGGGCGGCATCACGCCGAACGCGTCAGCCGTGAGCATCACGATCGTCTTCGGGTGCCCGCCCATCCCCGTTGCCGACGCATTCGGGATATGAATGATCGGGTAGGAGAGACGTGTGTTCTCGGTGATGGTCCCGTCGTCGAAGTCGATGCAGCGGTCGGCGTCCAGAACCACGTTCTCGGCGATGGTGCCGAAGAGCTTCGTCGTGGCGAAGATTTCCGGCTCGCCCTCCTCGGAGAGGCGGATCGCCTTCGCGTAGCAGCCGCCCTCGAAGTTGAACACGCCGTCGTCGGACCAGCCGTGCTCGTCGTCGCCAATGAGCGTCTTGCTCTGGTCGGCGGAGAGCGTCGTCTTGCCTGTGCCGGAGAGGCCGAAGAAGACCGCGGCGTCGTTTTCGTTGCCGAGGGCATGGTTGGCTGAGCAGTGCATCGGCAGCACGCCCTGCTGCGGTAGCAGGAAATTGAGCGCGGAGAAAATCGACTTCTTGATCTCGCCCGCGTAGTTCGTCCCGCCGATGAGCACGAGGCCGCGCTCCAGGTTGAGCAGGATGAACGTGTCCGAGTTGAGCCCCTCGTCGCCGAAGCGGTCGCCCTTGAAGCCCGGGAGGTCGATGACGGTGAAGTCGGGCGCGAAGTCGGCCGTGGGGTCGTCGGGGCGCAGGTCCTCCACCGGCGGGCGGATGAACATGTTGTGCGCGAAGAACGAGTGCCACGCCAGCTCGGTGACCACGCGCACCTTGAGGCGGTAGCGCGGGTCGGCGCCCGAGTAGACATCCCGGACGAAGAGGTCGCGGCCGGTGACGTAGTTGCCCATCTTGGCGAGCAGCCCGTCGAACGTCTTCTCGGAGATGGCCTTGTTGACATCGCCCCAGCCGACGAGGTCGCCCGTCGAGGACTCGTGGACGATGAAGCGGTCGTTGGGGCTGCGGCCCGTGTGGGGGTCCGTGCGCGTCACGAGCGGGCCGCCGTCGGCGACGCGGGCCTCGCCCCGCCGGATGGCGATCTCGTAGAGGCGGGCGGGCGAGATGTTGTAGAAGAGCGTCTGCGTGCGGTCGAGGCCGAGCGCGGTGATGTGCTGAATGACGGGCGCGGGGGCGTTCATGCGGGCGCGGGGCGTTGCCGAGATAGAAGGGAAGGGCTACAACAAACAGCCGCGGGCGGGTCTAGGTCAAGCCGGCAGCGATGTGTAAGCGGTTACCTTAATGGAAGCCTCGCCGAGCGCAGAGCCGATGCGCTCAGTGAGTCCACAACCGGACTCCGCTGGGGCAGAAGGCGAACCGTTCGCCCTGGAGGGAGGGCCATTCCGCATGCCCTGGAACGGCTGGGCGCTCCGGCCAAAGACCGCGCGGCGCCGACGGGTATATTTCGCCCGCGACACCGGGGCCGACTACCGTCCTGCTCGCTCTCGTTCACTTCTCGACGCGTCCATGGCTTCTTGCTCCCTCGCCCAACGCCGCTTCATGCGCACGCTAACCCAGGCCGTTGTGGCCGCTGTGGTGTTGCATGTCGTGCCGCTGCGCGCGCAACCGACCGAACTCCCGCTCGACCTCAACTTCGACACGGCGACGTTCTTCTACGCCGAGAACCAGACGCTCGTCGAGGTCTACCTCGCCATCGGTGCGGCCTCGCTGTCGTTCGAAGCCAACGAGGACGGCTTCATGGATGAGGTCGAGATCTACCTCGCCCTGCGCCCTGCAGCTACGGCCGCCCCGGATGCGGCGACCACGGCGGCGGTCTTCGCCGACACGCTCAACTTGCAGTTCCAGGTCGCCGACACGACCGGGCTTGCGCAGGGCCAGTATTTCCTCCAGCAAGTACGCACGGCGGTCGCGCCCGGGGAGTACGTCCTCGATGTGAACGTGCCGACGACGGCCGACGACGGCCAGGGCACCATGAGCCTGCGCCGTGACCTCCTCGTCCCGGACTATGCCCCCGACGGGCGCGCGCGCCTCGCCGACCTCACCCTCGCGTCGTCCATCACGCGGGCCGCCGACAACGCGGACCCCCGGTTCATCAAGAACGGGCTCGACATCCGCCCGAGCCCTAGCCGACTCTTCGGGATTGGCTCAGAGCGGGTGTTCTACTACACCGAGGCATACGGCCTCGACGACGCCGTGACTGGCGGCGAGTACACGCTGCTGGCACGCGTCACCGAGGCCAACCTGACGCAGCCCATCGAGGGGATGGAGCGCCGCACCTCGCGGTCGGTTCGTTCGCCGGACGTCCTCGTTGGGGCGTTCGACATCAGCACGCTTCCGAGCGGATCCTACTTCCTGCGCCTCGTGCTGCTCAACGCCGACAACGAGGCGCTGGCCGAGCAGTCCCAGAAGTTCTTCGTCTACAACCCGAACGTCGTGCGCGAGGAGCTGGTCGAGGATCCGCTCGCGGAGGACTACATGACCACGCTCTACGCGTCGATGCCGGCCGACGAACTCGAGGAGAACATCAAGCACGCCTTCGTGATCGCGACGGCCCGGGAGCGCAGCCGACTCAACGACCTCCCCAACGAAGAGGCTAAGCGCGAATACCTCGCCGAGTTCTGGCGCATCCGCGACCCCAACGCGTCCACGGCCATCAACGAGGCCCGGCGCGATTTCTACGACCGGCTCCTCCAGATCGAGGAGCGCTACTCCACCAATTTCGGGGAGGCCTACGAGACCGATCAGGGGCGCGTGATGCTCAAATATGGCATCCCGTCCGTCATCGACCCCCGCCGCTCCAACTCGGAGCTGCGACCGCACGAGGTGTGGGAATACGAGAACCTCCCCGGCGAGGGCCGTTCGATCTTTGTGTTCGCTGACCTGGACGGCTTCGGCACGTTCGAGCTGATCCACTCCGACGTGACCGGCGAGGAGTCGCGCCCCGACTGGCAGGCGGCGCTCCGCCGCTAGCGATGAGCATCGCCCGAGACGCTGTGGCCACCGCGCATGCCGTGACGCTCGCGCACGCCGCGTCCGTAGTCAAGCGCGGCGGCGTGCTCGTCTATCCCACCGAAACCGTCTACGGCATCGGCGGCGACCCCTTCGATGCGGCGATGGTGGAGCGTGTGCGCGCCATCAAGGGCCGCGACGCCCACAAGCCGATGCTCGCAATCACCGACCGCTGGGGCCGTGTCGCCGATTGGATCACGAACGTGACCGACGCCCATCGTACACTCATGGCCGCCACCGACGATGCGGGGCGCCCGCTGGCTGTGACGCTGCTCTTCGAGGCGGGCAACGGGGCACCCTCGGCCCTGGTGAGCGAAGTCGGACTCATCGGCATCCGGCGTACGCACGATCCGCTCGGGCAGGCACTCGTGGCCGCGTGCGGCACTGCACTCCTCTCGACGAGTGCCAACCGCGCGGGGGAGCCGCCCGCCTCGGTGTTCGCCGACCTCGACCCTCACGTGGTCGATGCCGCCGACTACGCCTTCGATGCCGGGCGTCCGCTCGGGGGCACGCCTTCGACCGTGGTGAAGGTGAAGGATGATGCGCTGGTCGTCATCCGGGAAGGCGCCGTGCGCGAATCGACGTTGCGAGCACTCGTCGGTGGCTAGCTTCGCTCGATGCGAACGCTGCCATTGCCCGTGCGAGCGCGCAGGAGCGGGCCGCCCTCGCCGAGGGTGAACTCCACGTTCTTGTCGATGCGGCCCTGGACGGTGATCGGGAAGTCGACGTTGAGGCGCCCATTGCCCGTGCCGGAGGCGAAACGCCCGGAGTAGTTGTCCGGGATGTAGAGTTTCACGGCGCCGTTGCCGGAGGTGACATCGAGACCTTCGCCATCCCAGGACTGCCCGCCCAACTCGATCCGGAGTGCGCCGTTGCCGGTACGCCCCCGCACATCGCCGCCGAGGTCGACCAGGCGTACGCCGCCGTTCGACGTGTCGAAGCGGATGGTGCTGGAGACGGCCGTGATGCGGATGCCCCCGTTGCTGCTTTCCAGGTCGAGGTCCGTGTCGCGGGGGACGTAGATGCGGAAGCTAGATCCGACCCAGTCGTCGCCGCGGGTGTGGGGGACTTC
>JBCBEX010000087.1:0-17299 GCA_038528235.1 Bacteroidota bacterium | reverse complement strand
CGACCGGCGGGATCGCATCTTGGAGGCCGCTCAGGTGGAAGTCGTTCACCACACCCACGACGGTTCGCGTATCGCCAAACTGACGGGTAAGCTCGACGCCGAGCGCCTCCTGCGGATCGGCCCAGCCGAGGCGCCGCAACGCCGTCTCGTTGAGGATAAACGACGCCGAGTCGGCCCGTGCTCGGCTGAAAGCACGGCCCGCGATCACGTCGAGGCCATACGTCTCCACGAAGTCGTGTTCGACGGGCAGCACGATGAACGTCTGGCCGGCCTCGGTCATGCCCGGCTCGCGCGCGATCACGTTCGTGGGCATCTCATAGCCTGGGACCGCGCTGGAAAACGTAACCGAGCGGATTTCCGGCGTCTCCTCCAAGGCGGCCCGGAAGACGTCCAGGGAGCCGACTACGTCATCGTCATCAAAGTCGACGGCGATGAGGCGGTCTTTGTCGAAGCCGAGGTTTTGGGTCTGCATGAACCGCAACTGCTGACCGACGACCAACGCACCAACGACGAGCGCGATTGACACCGCGAACTGGAACACCACGAGGCCTTTACGCAGCCCCTCGCCTTGCCCTTTCGGGGTGCGCTGCCCTTTGAGGACCGCCGCCGGACGGAACGCGCTCAGCACGAAGGCGGGATAGCTCCCCGCGAGCAGTCCCACCCCGAGCGCGAATGCGACGAGCGCGGGCAACAGCGGCGAGAGGTAGGGCACCGTGAGCGATTTACCCGCCAGACCGTTGAAGAGCGGCAGCCCGATCTGGATGAGTGCAAGCGCCACGAGCAATGCCGCAATTGCGTAGAGCACCGACTCGCCGAGGAACTGCCAGGCAAGTTGGCTGCGCTCCGCGCCAAGAGCTTTGCGCATCCCGACTTCACGCGCCCGCTGCGCACTCCGAGCCGTGGCGAGGTTCATGAAGTTGATGACGGCCAGGAGCAAGATGAACACGGCGATTGCGCCGAACGCCCAGACATAGGCTGTGTAGCTGTTTGCGCCGAGTTCGTCCTGGTAGTGCGACGTGAGGTGGATGTCGGTGAGTGGCTGGAGGTAGAGGAACTGCCGGTAGCCGCTGCGATCTTCCTGCTCAGGGATGTAGAGGCGCGGGAGTTCGCGGATGGACGCGGCGAGCGCTGCCGGGTCTGCCTCAGGATGGAGGAGGAAGTACGTGTAGTAGCCCAGATTCCACCAGTTCGTGTAGTTGTCCGCGCCGTACTCGCTCTCCAGCGTGGCGAACGACCCAACGAGCTCGAACGAGAAGTGGGAAGCCTCGGGCGGGTCTGCGGCGATGCCACGCACGGTGAGTTCGAACTCGTCGACCTCCAGGGTTTTGCCGACCAGCGTACCGAGTGGGGCGTCCTGGCCGAAGTAGCGCCGGGCACTCGTTGCGGTGAGGACCACGCTGTAGGGCTCCGCCAGCACCGTGGCTGGATCGCCGTGCACGAGCGCGAACCCGTCAAACACCTCAAAGAACGACGCGTCGGCCCAGAGAAAGTCGTCTTCATTGAGCCGTGTTTGGCCACTCGCCACGAAGTACGTGCGCTCAGCAATCCGGACGGCTGCCTCGATTTCGGGGAACGTCTCGATCGCGGCAGGCGCCATGGGCGGCGAGGAGCCGACGGTCAGTTCCTCTGAGCCGTCGCCAGCGAAGCGCTCCACACGGAGGCGTTGGATGCGGTCGGCGTTCTCGTGGAAGCGGTCGTAGCGCAACTCGTCCCAGACGTAGGCTGCGATGAGCACGCAGCACGTCAGCCCGAGCGCCAGCCCAACGATGTTGATGAATGCGTAGCTGCGTTGCCGCCGCAGCGAACGCCACGCGACGAGGAGGTAGTTTTTGAACATGGTGGGGTCTGGTCCGTGGCCCTGGATCCATGGTGATCGGACGAGGCTGGGGCTCGGAGCCAACCCGTCACGACGGACCTGGACCGGGTGACTAAGATGCGGGCTCGATTGCTTCGGGCGCGTAGTCGTCCGCGGGCGCCTCTTGCTGGCGGAACATCACCGGGATGCGGGTCTTGCGATCGGCCATGCCCGAGGGCATGCCAATGTTGATGAGCCGCCAGCCAGGCTCGTAGGCATCAATGAAAAGCCGGAGCGCTTCAGCACGGTTGACACTCGGGTCGATGTCGACCGCTTCGACGCGGTATTGCATCAGTCGTCGCTCGCCGTTGACGATGACTTCCACGTCGAGCGTGTCGCCCTCTTGGAGGGGCGGGATGGGAATGCAGACTTGGGCCATGGGCTTGGGGGTCGCAGGTCAAGGGTCAACGGTCGCAGGTCAGAAAGCCCCGACCTGCGACGTGGGACCTGCGACCTGCGACTCCGCAGAGCGGGTTATTCGTAGCGCAACGTCCGGGCAGGGTCGGCGGTGGCGGCCCGATAGGCAAGGCCGCCGATGGTGAGCAACGCAGCCATGAGCACGGTCCCGCCCGCGAGCAGGAACAGCACGGGGCCGAGGTCGATGCGCGTGGCGAAATCGTCGAGCCAGCGGTCGAGCCCGGCGTAGGCAATGGGAATGGCGACGACAGCCCCGACGACGACCAGCCGCGCGAAGTCCCACACGAGCAATCGCACGAGCGCGGTCACCGAGGCGCCAAGCACCTTGCGCACCCCGACCTCCTTCGTCCGCCGCTGGGCCGCGTACGCCGCGAGCGCGAGCAGCCCAAGGCAGGCCAACGCAAGCGCGATGCCTGCGAAGAGCGTCACGATGAGTCCGACACGCTCTTGCGCCTGGTAGAACTCATTGAACGCCTCGTCGATGAACACGCCCTCGAACTCCAGCGACGGGTAGAGGTCGGCCCACACGGCGCGCAGCAACGCCATGCCAGCCTCCGCTTCGCCGGGCTGCGTCCGCACCACCATCGAGCTGTAGCCCGACGGTTCCGGGTCACCGAAATAGTGCAGTAGTGGCTCGATGCCTTCAGCGGCCGTCCGGTACTGGAAGTCCGCCACGATGCCGATGACTTCGTGCGCCTGCCCGCCGCTGTTCTGGATGCGGTCGCCAGGCTGCACGCCCCCGTATGCAGCGGCGGCCGTCTCGTTGAGGAGTACAGGAATCGCGCGCGTACCGGTCTCTTCCCGCGTGAGCGCATCGCTTGGGCGGAAGCCACGGCCGGAGAGCAACGACAGCCCGACGGCCTCGACGTAGTCTAGCCCGATGGTTGCCTGGCGCGTGCGGACGAGCTCTTCGAACGAGGCACCTTCGCGACCGAAGCTGTTGAAGTTGACATAGTAGCGGCTGGGCACCACCGTCGAGAACGCGACGCTCTCGATGCGCGAGTCGGCCAGGAGCCGGTCACGGGCTGCCGTGAGCGCAGCGTCCGCACCGTCCTCAGGCAGAGGTTCGGTCAGCACGGGGACGCGGAGCACGCTCGCGGTGTCGAAGCGCGCGTCTTGGCTGCGGAGGTGCTGCACCTGCTGCCACACCGTCGTCGTTCCCGCAATGAGGACCACGGCAAGCGCAAACTGAACGACGACGAGTCCGCGCTGCACACCAGCCCCGGACATGCGTCGCGGGCCACGCCCTTTGAGCGTCTCGATCGGACGCAACCCCGAGAGCACGAGAGCGGGGTAGGCCCCGGCCATCACTGCGAGCACGCCTCCGAGCGCGACCAGCCCCGGACCATGGCGCAGCGCATTGAAATGAATGGCGGTCTCGAACACCGTGTTGAACGTAGGCACCAACGTCAACACCAACACGAGCGCGAGCACGAGCGCGAAGCTGACCGTGAGCAGCGCTTCGCCGAGGAACTGCGCTGCGAGCTGCCGCCGCCCCGCCCCGATCGCCTTACGCACGCCGACCTCTTTCGACCGGCGCAGCGCTTGCGCCGTGGCGAGGTTCGTAAAGTTGATGACGGCCACCAGCAGGGTGATCCCAGCGATGACAGCGAGGAGGACGAGCAGCGTTCCGTTGCCTGCCCACTCCGCTCGGATGGTTGTGATCGGGTTGAGGTAGACCGTGATGTCGCTACCCTCCGCGTCCTGGAAGTACGTCGTCCTGATGGACTCAAGGCTGCCTGCCAGCTCAGCCGGGTCAGTTCCGGGCACGAGGCGGACGAGCGCGTTGGCTGTCACCGACGCCCAGTTGTCGCCGAAGCGCGCCCCGCCGCGCTGCTCGATGTAGGTCGCATAGGGCCCCAACGCTTCGAACTCGAAGTTGGTCGACTCGGGCGGATCGGCCACGATCGCAGCAACGGTGTAGCTGGCGTCGCCGAAGTCGATGTCGATCACTTCGCCAAGTACGGCTCCTGGCGAGCGGTCCCCAAACAGTTTGGCTGCGGTCGACGCGCTTATGGCGACGCGGCCCGGCTCGGTGAGCGCGGCACGCAAGTCCCCCGCGAGCACAGGAATCGTCAGCGACGCTTCGAGGCCGGGGTCGGCATAACGAATGGCGACTTCCAGGCGGGTGTCGCCGTGGGCAAACCACGCCTGCGACCAGCCCCAGCGGCTCCCGGCGACCACCTCTGGCACTTCGTCCACGATGACCGGGAGCACGGGGGTCCTCGTGGCGGCCCACTCGTAGGTGTCCTCCGGCGTAACGTGGCGTTCGGCAACCAAGTAGAGGTCTCCCGCCCCCTCGTGATGCTGGTCGAACGAACGCTCGTGGTCCACGAAGAGCAGCAACACCACGGCTGCCGCGATGCCGACGGCCAGGCCGGTGATGTTGAGCGCGGCGTGCCCGGGTTGGCGGCGCAGCGCCCGGAGCGCAACGATGAAGTAGTTCTTGAGCATAGGTTGCAGGTCTAGGGTCGCAGGTCCCAGGTCGGCACCCCAAGACCTTTGGCTTGGGATCGGCGACCTGCGACGCCGCGCAGCGGATCATTCGTGCCGAAGGCTCTTGATGGGGTCCAGGCGAGCGGCGCGGAGGGACTGGCCAGCCACCGTTACGAGCGCCACCACGAGGGCGAGGCTGATCGCGGCAAGGAACAGTCCAGGTCCTAGGTCGATGCGGTAGGCGAAATCGGCGAGCCACCCGCGCATCGCCCACCACGCGAGCGGCGCGGCGAGGACGGACGCAAGCGCTACGAGCAGCAGGAAGTCTTTGGCGAGGAGCACAACGAGGCCTGGCACAGACGCGCCGAGCACCTTGCGCACGCCGATCTCTTTGCGGCGCCGCTCGGCCGTGTAGCTCGCCAGCCCGAATAGCCCTAAACAAGCCACCGCCACCGCCAGCAGCGCGAATACGCCGATGACCTCACTCATCCGCGCCTCGCTGCGGTAGAGGGCTTCCACGCGCTCGTCAAGGAATTCGGGAGCAAACGGACGCTCTGGCGCGACGGTCTTCCAGACGTCTTCGATCGCTGCGAGAGCCACGTCGGCGGGCCCGGGCTGCAATTTCACGAGGACACGACTGAGGAGGAAGTAGGTATCGTTCGGCGTCCGGTCGAGCTGATACGCACGCGGTCGGATCGCTCGGCGTAGGCTTGCCCCGTGCACATCGGGCACCACACCGACGACCGTGCCCCGGTAGTCGTTGTACACGATGTCGTTTTCGGTGATGTAGAACCGTAGCGGGATCCCGAGGGCCTCCTCAAGCTGGTCCTCGGACAGCTGCTCACCCGCCGCCGGAGCGCCGATCAACTCACGCGCGAATGACTCGTTGACGACAAAGCCACGGTCCACGTGGCGCACCGTCACGAAGTCGTTGTCGTCGTAGGTGACGGTCTCCATGCCACCCACATCGGCGGCGTAGGCCTCGCCAAAGGTGCGCCCTGCAATCGACTCGATGCCCAGCAAATCGAAGTAGTCCTCGTCCACGAAATCGACAGGCGTGCCGTCGCGACCGATGGGAGTCCCACGCACCTCGGTGGTGTAGGAGCCGCCGTCGCTCACGCCGGGGACGGTGCCCGTCTCGGCCACGGCCTGGACCATCGGCAGCATCTCCAAGCGGTCTTTCAGGATGGGGTAGCGTGAGGGCGTGCCGTCCTCTCCCCAGCTTCCTTCCAGGCCTGTCCCTTGGAGCATCACCACCTGCTCATCGTCGAAGCCCAGGTTGGCCTCCCGCATGAAGGTGAGCTGCTGCCACGCGACGGCTGTGGCGATCAGGAGCGCGACTGAGACGGTGAACTGAAACACGACAAGGCCTTGCCTGAGGCGCGCGCCCGCCTGACCACTGCTTACCGTCCCTTTCAGCACCGCGGCGGGCTGGAACCGACTCAACACCAGCGCGGGATAGCTGCCTGCCAGAAGGCCCGTCAGGGCGACGATCCCCACCAGTGCCGCCCAAAAGCCCAGCGTCCCATACCCGAGCGTGAGCTCTTTGGCCGCGACTCCGTTGAACCACGGCAGCGCTGCCTGCGCGAGCCCGATGGCTAGCACGAGCGCGAGCCCGCTCATCAGGAGCGCCTCGCCGAGAAATTGCCCGGCCACCTGGCCGCGCCGCGCGCCGATCGACTTGCGGACGCCCACCTCTTTGGCCCGCTGTGCGCCCCGCGCCGTCGCTAGGTTCATGAAGTTGATGCAGGCGAGCAGCAGGATGAAGACCGCGATGGCCCCGAAGGCGCGCACTTGGGGTAAGGTACCGGGCGCGTCATAGCCGCCCACCAGACGGATGTCGCTGAGCCGCTCCAACCGCACGTCGAATTGGGTGGCATACTGCTCCTCGCGCAGTTCCTCTTCGTAGGCTTCCATGCGGGCCTCCATGGCGGCGATGTCGGACCCCGGCGCCAGGCGGAGGTACGTCAAGCCCGTCGGCCAGAAGAACGAGTAGACCTCGTAGGGGATGCCGTGCTCGGCGTAATAGGCACCGTAGGGGATGACAACGTCGAAATCGAGGTGCGAGGTCGAGGGCGGGTCTGCCAGGACGCCCGCGACCGTGTAGGAGCGCTCGGCGACATTGCTGAGCGTCATCGTTTTCCCGACCGGGTCGGCATCGTCGAAATAGCGCGGGACGGCGGACTCGTTAAGTAGGATCGCATCCCGGCCAGCAAACGCACCCGCATCGCCCGAGACAAACTCGAAGTCGAACACGTCGAAGAACGACGAGTCGACGTAGAGCACGTGGTCTTCGTTGTAGCGCTGGTTGATGCCCAGTTCTCGGTCGGTGTAGGCGACGAGCGCCCGGGTTCGGAGCACCCGGGCCGTCTGCTCGATCTCCGGGAACGCGTCCGGCAGCGTGAGCGCAAACTGCGGGCCCGTGAAGGTCCCATCCGGCTCGCCCCCCTCGTCAATCACGACCCGAACGATGCGGTCGGCGTCGGCGTGGAAGCGGTCGTAGCTCAGTTCGTCGACCACATAGGCTCCGATGAGCAAGCACGCGGCGAGGCCGAGCGCGAGGCCTGCCACGTTGAGCGCCGCATAGCCAGGCTGGCGACGAAATGTGCGGACGGTAGTGCGAAAGTAGGTACGGAACACGGCAACGAGAGGCTGGAAGAGACGTGGACTACCACCCACGAAAAAGCAGTGCCAGGGCCTCTTTTCCCTTCATTCGACCGCTCTATCGCCACCGACTGCGCGGATCCGCACACCCGGCTGGGCGCTCCGACACGTCCGCGTGCTGATCAGTCGCGAGTCTGGAACGTGGGCCCTTGGCTACCGTTGTCGGCAGTCACGCCAGCCTGTTCCCTCCAGCTTTCGCACCGATGCTGACCCGCTTGCTCCCCCTGCTGCTCCTGCTCGCCGTTCCCACTGCGTTGGCTCAGACAACGCCTGACGGCGATACCGCTAACACAGAGGTTGCGTCGCCCGCCAGTTCAACGTCCACCAGCGACGAAATCGGCTGTGCGGACGATGGCTCCACGCTCACGCCGTTCACGGGCGTCGTATCCGACAGCGAAGACGGCGCTTGTATCGACGAACGTACTGGGATGGTGGGCGACGTGACACCGCCAACGGCGGCCGAGGAGCAGGTTCGGGCGCAGATCTTGGAGGACGGCGTCCACGTGGTGCACTTTTGGGCACCATGGTGCGGCAACTCACTCGCCGAACTGCGGGCGGGCTGGTATGAGGTCATCGAGCGCCACCCGAACGTCACGTTCACGTTCGTGACCATCTGGAGCGATGGCGAGACGGGTCAAGAAACCCTCGACCAATACGCCATCCCTGAGTCAGTCACCGTGCTCACGCAGACTGACTTCGGGCCGAGCAGCGACAAGAGCCAACGCCGCCGCACCTTCCTCGGGCTTCCCGTCACGTGGATCCCCTCGACGTGGGTCTTCCACGACAATGGCGAGTTGGCTGTCGCCTACAACTACGGCGAACTCGACATGGCGCAGATCGATGGCGCGCTCAAACTCGTCACCGTCGACTGGAGCTACTGAGTACCCCTCGCTTTGCTCAGGAGAATGACAGCGTACGTCGGCGCGGCGCCAGGTAGTAGTCGATGCCGAATCGGCCACTTCCTGTGATCAGAGTGCACAGGTAGACGGCCCCGAAAAGCAAGGCTTTCTCCTGGCCGCTGAACGGGTCCCCACCGTGCGCTCCGAATGCGGCGACGGCCATCGTGACCGCCAAGAAGAACGATGCCGGGCGCGTGAGCAAGCCAAGCGTGAGCAGGATGCCACCGACCAGTTCACTGAGCCCGGCCATCCAAGCGAAGAGCACGGGCACGGGGAATCCGAGCTCTGCCGTCGTCTGAACGAATCCTTCCGGTGGAGGGACCTTGCCGAGGCCATGCGCGAACGCCATCGCCAGTCCCGCGAAGAGCCGCAAGACGAGGAGGCCAAGGCCCGTTGTGAGTGACCGATCAGAAGCGAAAAGAAGTGTACGGACGTGCATGGCGGCGTGGTGGATGTGCGGGGATGCAATCCCCTACGCCCTGCTCGTGCACGTGCTCCGACCAGCCAACTTAGGCTCGCCGCATCCAAGCGTTGGTGACCTTGACAAAGCCGAGCCGCTGGTAGAAGCCCGCTGAAATGTCCGAGTCGCGCAGGATGAGTTCGGTACCTCGGCACCGTTCCATCACGCCCTCGATGAGCTGCCGCCCAAGACCCTCACCTTGCACATCGGGCTCGACGGCTAGGTCACACAGGAAGGTAAACTGGACGCCGTCCGTCATCACCCGCGCGAGGCCGACTAGACGCTCTCCCATCCACGCCGAAAGCACGAGGGACGAAGCGTCGAACATGCGCCGAAGCTGCTCTGCAGAGCCAACGGGCCGTAGAAGCGGAGCGCGGCGGTAGAGTGTGGCGACGCGGGCGGGCGTGATTCCATCAAGCCCTTCACGAATCTCAATGGTCGTTAGCGTTCCAGACATGGTTGTCGAGCGTTCGGCGGTTGGTATCGTCCGTCGCGGTGATTCCGCGTATGTTCAAGATATTCTGGCACGTACACGATCGTAGGCACCGTTCAGGTTTCATCGACCCAGCGCCACCGTTCTGCCGCGATGGCGACCGTCTCCGGCACCGTCACGTCCGGATCGAGCCACAGACGCAGCATCGAGCCCTCGGTCTCGACCTCCCACTCGCTGTAGGTGCCGAGGAACTGCCGGGATCGGACCTGCACGGGCACAGCCTGAGGCGTGGCGCCATCGACGAGCCGGAGATGCTCAGGGCGGACCGCGAGTACGCAACCGGGCGGCACGGCCTCTCCTGCGAACCGCTCGGCGAGCCGCGGGTCCTCGACAACGTTGCTGCCTCCGAGGAAGCGAGCGACGTAGGCGGTGCGCGGCTTGCGGTACAGAGCCTCCGGGGCGCCGACCTCCACGATCCGCCCGGACTGCATGACGGCGATTTGGTCGGCGAGCGCGAGCGCTTCTTGCTGATCGTGGGTGACGTAGAGGCTCGTCGTGCCGAGGTCTGGCAGGAGCGTCTTGAGCTGTCGCCGGGTGGCCTCTCTGAGCGCTTGGTCGAGGTTCGAAAGAGGCTCGTCGAACAGCAGGACGGCGGGCGCTACTGCAAGCGCTCGTGCGAGCGCCACACGCTGTTGCTGCCCGCCCGAAAGCTGTGTCACGGGCTTCGCTTCCAAGCCGTCTAGCTCCACACGCCCCAGCGCCTCGGCGACACGGGGGCGGCGCTCCGATCGAGGCACCTTGCGGACGCGCAGGCCATACTCGACATTTTCGCCCACCGTCATTGTCGGGAAGAGGGCGTAGCTCTGGAAGACCATCGCCGAGGGGCGCTGCTGAGGCGGCAGCCTCGTCACGTCCCGCCCACCGACCGTGATCTGTCCAGCGTCGGGCGTCTCGAAGCCACCGACGAGGCGCAGCAGCGTCGTCTTGCCGCAGCCACTCGGTCCGAGAAGCGCGACCAGCGACCCCGCTGGCACATCGAGCGAGACGTTGTTCACCGCCAGGAGATCGCCGTAGCGCTTCGTGACGCTCTGCACGACGATGCCGGCGGCTTCGCCGGTGTGGGTGTGTGCCGGTGTGGACGTATGAGCGTGGCGGGTGGTCACTGAGACACCTTCACACAATCACACGTCCACACGTTTATACCTCTTAGGCGAGGGCCGTCGTGACCTTGTCGGCGGCTTCCTGGAGGCGGATCGCCGATTCGAGTTCGAGGCCCGACTCGTTGAGGATCGCCATGCCTTCCTCGGCATTGGTGCCCTGGAGACGCACGATCAGCGGCACGTTGATGTCCACGTTCTTCGCGGCCTCCACGACGCCGTTCGCCACGCGGTCGCAGCGGACGATGCCGCCGAAGATGTTGACGAGGATCGCCTTCACGTTCGGGTCCTTGAGGATGATGCGGAAGCCTGCCTCGACGGTCTGCGCGTTCGCGCCACCGCCCACGTCCAGGAAGTTGGCCGGCTCGCCGCCCGCCAGCTTGATGATGTCCATCGTTGCCATGGCGAGGCCAGCACCGTTGACCATGCAGCCGACGTTGCCATCGAGCTTGATGTAGTTGAGATGGTTCTCCGACGCTTCGACTTCGAGCGGGTCCTCCTCGTGGACATCTCGCAGCGCGGCGGTGTCTTTGTGGCGGAAAAGCGCGTTGTCGTCGATGTTGATTTTCGCGTCGAGGGCGATCACGTCGCCGTCCTCGTTGAGGATGAGCGGGTTGATCTCGGCGATGCTCGCGTCCTCGGCCTCATAGGCCTTGTAGAGCGCGGTGATGAACTTGACCGCCTGCTTGAACGCCTTCCCCTCGAAGCCGAGCCGGAACGCAACCTCGCGGGCCTGGAACGGCATCAGGCCCATACCGGGCTCGACCCACACCTTGACGATCTTCTCGGGGTTGGTCGCCGCCACTTCCTCAATCTCGACGCCACCTTCGGACGAGGCCATGATGACGTTCATCGACTTGCCGCGGTCGAGCGTGACGCCGACGTAGTACTCATGCGCGATGTCTTCGGCGGCAGTCACGAGCACCTTACGTACGAGTTGCCCCTCGGCGCCCGTCTGCGGCGTCACGAGTTGCATACCCAGGATGGCCTCGGCCTTCCCCTGCACGTCGTCGATGGACGGGCAGAACTTCACCCCACCGCCCTTGCCACGCCCGCCGGCGTGGATCTGCGCCTTGACGACGAACTGCTCGACGCCGTCGGCCTGCATCGTCTTGGCAGCGGCGACGGCCTCGTTGACCGTGTCGGCGACGATACCGCGCTGCACGGCGACACCGTACTTACCGAGGATGTCCTTGGCCTGGTACTCGTGGATCTTCATGTACGACGGAGAGGCTGACTGGATAGAAAAGCGGTTGCGTTAAGCTACGCCTGGGAAGCGGGACGGCAGAAGGAAGAAGTGCGAAGTCTGGGACGAGACGCCTCCCACTCCGAGGGAATATTGGGGAGATCGACGCTGCAGCTTGACGAGAGCGAACCCGCCCTGCACCTTTCGACCTTCGACCTTCGACCTTCGACCTTCGACCCGCTAGAGCTTGACCACGTTCGACCGCCACATCATCCTGCGCTTCAGCATTGCGTCCGTCTTCTTGATCGCGCTGCTGATCGTGTTCTTCGTGGTGCTTGACTACGTGGAGTACATCGACGACTTCATCGACCGCGGCGCGACGCAGAAGCAGGTCTTCGGGACGTACTACCTGAATTACATCCCGGAGATCGTCAAGCTCACGAGCCCGCTCGCGCTGTTCCTTGCCACGATCTACACCACGGCGCGGCTTAGCCAGTCGCTCCAGCTGGCGGCGATGACCATGGCTGGCGTCTCGCTCTACCGCATTCTCGCGCCGTTTATGCTGGTAGGGCTACTCGTGACCGGCTTCATGTTGTGGTTCAATGGCTACGTGGTGCCACGAGCCAACGTGACCGTCCTCGATTTTCAGGAGCAGTACTACAAGTCTGCCCCGGAGGGTGCCGAAGTCACGGAGCTTTACCGGCAGAATGCACCAGGTTCGCTCTTGATGGTGGGCTTCTATGACCGCGCTCGCTCCCGCGGCTTCCGCGTGTCGCTGCAGGACTTCGAGGAGGGTGACGACGGTACGCGCATCGTGCGCCGTCTGGATGCCACTGAGGCGCTCTGGAACGACTCCCTCGGCGTGTGGACCCTGCAGGGGGCTACTCGTCGAACGTTTCACCCGGACGGGTCTGAGTCCCGGAGCTTTGTGCAAGCACTGGACACCGCGCTGACCGTGCAACCGCGCGACCTCGCCCGAACCGAACGGGACGCAGAGCGGCTCACGATTCCTGAAGCACGCGCGTATCTGGCGGCTCTCGAACGTGCCGGAGCCCAGAAGACGGGACGACCAGAGGTGGGCTACTACACGAAGTTCGCCTACCCGTTCGCGAATCTCATCCTGGTTGTCCTCGGCGTCCCGCTTGCGTCGGTGCGACGGCGCGGAGGGCAGGCGGCTCAAATGACACTAGGCCTTGGCGTTGCCTTCGTCTATCTGGCGTTGCAGAAAGTCATCGAGCCCTTTGGCTATTCAGAGAACTTGCCGCCCGCCCTTGCAGCCTGGCTCGCCCACCTGCTCTTCGCCGGCGTCGCCATTTCGTTGCTACTGCGGGTCCGGAAGTAAGGAGTCTTCCGCGTTGACCTGAGCTTCCCACCACCGCAGGCAGTCTGCCTCTGTGACACCGAAGGGTTGGCCGGCGTCGAGATAGGACTCCCATAAAAGCTGGTGCCACAGTGACAAATGGGCACCACTCCCGCATGCAAGGCGGACCAGCGTGAGCCCGATCGACTCGTGAGAAATGTCGGGTGAACCCTCAGAGCCTCGGTTCATAACGGTCTTGCTGCAAAAGGGACGATGCGTGGTTTCACAGACCTATCAAATTGTAGTCCAAGAAACCACACGCCTTGACAAGGATGTCCTATGGATTAATTAGACACAGTGTTGTTTCTTTTTTACACACACGCTAATTATTGGGAATCATTCCGCGATTTCATGGCTACTTAGCGTCCACCACCAACTCACCACCACTCTCTCGATGACGACCCTGGGATCCGCCAAGGGGAAGTCGCTGACGGTTCGCGATGTGCTCGTTCGCGGCCGCCGTCTTCCCCTCCATGAGCGCGCTGCGCTCTTCTCTACATGGCTCGCCGGAGCAAAACAGGAAAGCATGGGCGGGGTCGGCTCCCGGATCGTTTGCTCTCCAATCGACCGCGAGGTGCTCGTGGCCGACAGGACCGGAGCCACGCAGCCGATGCTCATGTTTGGCTCGAACAGCTACCTCGGCCTCACCAACCACCCCTACGTACGCGAGCGTGTGCACGAAGCCATCCGGCAGTTCGGCGTTGGTGTTGGCGGGCCGCCGCTGCTCAACGGCTATTCGCTGTTGCACCGCGAACTCGAAGAGCGTCTCGCTGAGTTTGAGGGGTGCGAGGACTGCGTGCTCTACGGCAGTGGCTACAGCGCTAACGTCGGCGTGATGAGTGCCCTCCCGACGCCCCAAGACCACATTGTGTACGACGCCCTTAGCCACGCCTCGTTCATCGACGGCGTGCGGCTCGGCGGCACCTCGATGACCTCGTTTCCGCACAACGACCTCGACGAGTTGGACGCGTTGCTCGCAGCCATGCACGAGCAACCCGGAGACCGCTACGTCGGCATCGAGGGGATCTACTCGATGGACGGCGACTTCGCGCCGCTCGCAGACATCATCGACACGTGTCAACGCCACGGGGCCATCAGCATCCTGGACGATGCGCACGGAACGGGTGTCGCTGCGCCGGGTGGGCGAGGCACGGCCACTCGGTTCGGGGTTGAGGGCCGCGTAGACGTGATCGTAGGCACGTTCTCCAAAGCGTTCGGCGTCTCGGGCGGCTTTGCAGCAACGACGAAGCCCATCGCGGACTACCTCCGCCTCGCGTCTCGCGCCTATGTCTTCTCCGCCTCGCTCCCGCCCACCACCGTCGCGGCGGTCCTCGCTGGTCTCGATCTTCTGGATCAGGAACCGGAATTGCAGACCCGCCTCATCGACAACGCGGCCTACCTCGCCCGGGGTCTTCGAGCGTTGGGCTTCGCGGCGAGCGGAAACACTGGCATCCTACCACTGCCCGTCCCGGTGGGCATGGATTTACGGGCCGCCGCCCGCGCATTTCACGAGCGTGGTCTTTTCCTCAACCACATTGAGTATCCAGCCGTCAAGGTCAGCCAGCAACGTTTCCGGATCAGCTTGATGGCGTCGCATACCACGGCGGACCTCGATCGCTTGCTCACCGCCATCGAGGAGGTGTGGGCGGAGTTTGCACCCGAAGGCGTGAAGCCCGGCGATGCCGTCCTTGAGCCTCTCGCGGAGAGCTAGACCGCATTGTTGCGGGCTCTACACGGCTCGATCTCACACCGCCTCGCACGGTCACTATGGCTCGTGCGAGGCGGCCGCCCTGCTTGGCGGTTGAGGCCACGGTCTGCGTCTCTGGAAGGCACGGTTTCAAATACCCTGTGACAAGTGTCGGATACCGTGCGAAGAATGTCGCACGGTCGTGCTGTCCGGAACGTTTGGCGACCTATGGGCTTGGACGGCACGCCGCTCTCGGAGGCACTTGCTCCCGCTCCCCCAACTGCTCCTGCATCCATGACCGCTTGGCACGACGATCGCCTCGACGCTGACTACCGTCTCGACCACGACACACTCTACGACGCTGAACTCACCGACCTCGACGCGCACGCAGGAGACGGGGCTGCGTTCAACGCGATCGATCTCGACGAGCCAACACGGTTCGACGATCCGACTCAGCAGCGCGTCGACGCTGAGCGGGTAGACGCCCTCCTGACTGGAGCATCTGGTGTGCAGTTCAGCCCGCTCGTCACGTTTGCGCGCCCCCTTCTCGAACGCTACGGTGTGGACGAGCAGGAAGCCTACGAGCTCACGGCTGCACGCGACAGCGCCGACGCGACGGTCGTCACGCTGTTGGAAACCGCACGGCTGCTCTGGGCCTTCTTTAGCCTCGATGCTGCGGCACGCGATGCACAACGCGGCACCCTTCTAACCCACTGCTACGGCCCCGACGCTGACGCCGAAGCTTGGGAGGACTTTGCTGACCTGCTCACGGCCATGGGCGAGGCGTGGGAGGCTCTGCCGTCCGACGTACGTCAGGAGGCGGAAGCCACTGAGGCCCCCACGCTTTCGCTGGAGGCCCTGCTCGACACGACTGCCGACGCTGCCTTCGATCCGGGGCGTGAGTGCGATGCGCGCGCGCTCTTTGCACTACCGCTGCTCGACGACCCAGTCGTGCAAGCTGACCCCTCCCGATTCGAAGCTGCGCTCCACCGCGCCGACGCCTACTGGACCCTCGCGCAGCAGCCTGATCGCGCGGACCGTCTCGCCGCGCTTCTTCCAACGCTTGCGACAGCCGACGACGAACTGCCCGCACTTCGCGCCGAAGCTGAACGCATGCTGGCGCGCTACGACGACTTGTTTCACGCCTAGACTCTGGCGTCGGAATCGGCAGCTAAGCACAGGCTGACCCCGCCCGGATGGCTACTCGCCGTCCGGGCGTTTTTCTTGAGCCACGATCCGCCCTACCCCGCTGCTTTTCGATTCGCTGCGACGTGCCTACTTTCCAGCACGTTCACCCGCTTACAGCCTTACCACCGATGGCCCTGACTGCGTTCGATTCCATCACGGAAATCCCGTTTAATGGCTCCCCTCGCCCCACCTTGGGCGTTGAGTTGGAAGTACAGATCGTCGATCCGACCACCTTCAACCTCACGTCTGGCTCTACACAGATCCTGGACCGCGTTGGCGATCATCCTAAGATCAAGCAGGAGTTGACGCAGTCGACGGTAGAGATCATCACCGGCATCTGTGACACCGTTGCAGACGCACGCGCGGACCTCTCTGAAACGTTTGGTACGCTCTACGACATCGGCGACGAGTTAGGCTTCACATTCGCGTCGGCGGCGATGCACCCGTTTGCGCAGTGGCGCGAACAGGACATCTTCCCAAACGAGCGCTACGAGCAACTCGTCCAGCGCATTCAGTGGCCTGCCCGGCGGCTCCTCATCTACGGCCTGCACGTACATGTTGGTGTCGAAAGCGGTGAGAAAGCCATTGCGGTGATGAACGGGCTGACCACCTTTCTCCCTCACTTGCTTGCGCTCTCTGCCTCGTCCCCATACGCTGACCACGAGGATAGCGGCCTCGCGTCGACGCGCACGAAAATCTTCGAGGGGATGCCTACCGCCGGCCTCCCCTACCGGCTGGCGAATTACAGCGAGTTCCAGCAGTTCATGAACACGCTGATCCGCGCGGGGGCTATCCAGACGATCCGCGAGATCTGGTGGGACATCCGCCCGCACCCTGGCTTCGGCACGCTCGAAATCCGCATCTGTGACGCCCCGAGCACGCTCACCGAGACGATGGCGCTCGTCGCTCTGGTCCAGTCCCTCGTAGTATGGCTGTCGGAGTGCTATGACAAGGGACACCCGATGACCATCTTGCGCCCGTGGATCGTCCGCGAGAACAAGTGGCGCGCGTGCCGCAACGGCCTCGACGCGGTCGTCATCACCAGCAACACAGGCGACCAACGGCCACTCCGCGAATCGATCCCCGCTCTCCTCGCTGAGTTGGAGAGCTATGCCCACCGTCTCCACTGCTTCGCGGAGTTGCAAACGGTCCGCCGCATCCTGCAACGAGGGGCTTCCTACGAGCGGCAGCGCGTGGTACATAGCGGCGCTACGGGCAACGAGCTCGACCGACTCGCCGCGATCGTCGCAAATCTGGCGAACGAATTGCGGGCAGACGTGGTTTAGCGGCCACCCGCTCTGAGCGGTGTCCCGCTTGACCATGCCGATGAATGCCCGAGAACGTCTATCCCCGGGCGATACCCTGTAGATCGTCTCCTTCCTTATGTCCGTTGCTCCCACACTGGACACCCCGCGCGCTGAGCTCACCCCTTCGCTGAGCGACCGCGACCTGCTCGACCTGTTGCAACCGTTGCGGCGGTATCTCCATCAGCATCCCGAGATTGGGTTTGCGCTGGAGAACACGTCGCAGCACGTTCGGGCATGGCTCGAAGCTCAT
>JBCBEX010000086.1:0-17460 GCA_038528235.1 Bacteroidota bacterium | reverse complement strand
CGGCGACGTTGCAGGCGGCCGGGTGCGATGTCGTGAACGCGGGACTCGCTACCACGCCGACCGTCGAGATGGCGGTGCCGAAGGTGGGCGCCGCCGGGGCCGTCATCCTCTCCGCCTCGCACAACCCGGAGCAGTGGAACGCGCTCAAGCTCCTCAACAGCGCGGGCGAGTTCCTGTCGCCGGAGGAAGCCGACCAGGTGCTCGCCCTGGCCGACCTCACGCTCGACGCTGACACGACGCACGCGGTTGCCTACGAGCACGTGGGGACCTACCGCGAGCAAGATTTCCTCGATCACCACATC
Source organism: Bacteroidota bacterium (assembly GCA_038528235.1). Lineage (GTDB taxonomy): Bacteria > Bacteroidota > Rhodothermia > Rhodothermales > Rubricoccaceae > JBCBEX01. Next base: position 17,158 of record JBCBEX010000086.1, on the reverse strand, counting down.
GACCAGATCCTGGCCCTCGACTTCATCGACCCGGATGTGATCGCGCAGCAGCAGTTCACCGTCGTGGTCGACGGTATCAACTCGGTGGGAGGCTTCGCTATTCCGGCGTTGCTCGAACGCCTAGGCGTTACCGACGTGACGGTGCTCAACGGCGAGCCGACGGGACGCTTCGCCCACAACCCGGAGCCGCTGCCAGCGCACCTCACGCAGATCACCAGCGCCGTTGCAGAGAGCGGTGCCGACCTCGGGATCGTCGTAGATCCTGACGCGGACCGCCTCGCCTTCGTCACCGACGGCGGCGTGTTCTTCGGCGAGGAGCTGACGCAGGTGCTCGCGGCCGACTTCCTGATGCGCAGGACGCCGGGACCGTTCGCAACGAACCTCTCGTCCAGCCGTGCCATCGAGGATGTGATGGCGGGGTTTGGCCACCGAGTCCACCGCTCGAAGGTGGGGGAGATCAACGTAGTCGGCGTGATGAAGGAGACGGGAGCCGTCCTTGGCGGCGAGGGCAACGGCGGGGTCATCCTGCCCGCCCTGCACTACGGCCGCGATGGCCTCGTGGGCGTGGCGATGGCGCTCCAGCACCTGGCTGAGACTGGCGAGACGCTCTCCCAAATCAAGGCGCGCTTCCCGACCTACGTCATCGCCAAGCACAAGCTTCCGCTCGAAGGCCTCGGCGACCCTCACGCGTTGCTCGAAGCCCTCGCCGCCCAGTACGCCAACCGCGACGGCGTGCGCCTCTCGACGCTCGACGGGGTGAAGCTCGACTTGAACGAGGGCTGGGTGCACCTCCGCCCGTCCAACACAGAACCCATCGTGCGTGTCTACGCCGAGGCCGGATCACAGGAAGCGGCCGATGCGCTTGCCATCCGCTTCAAGCAAGAACTGATGGGAAGCGTGGCCGCCGCTAAGTGACTTCGAAGCCTCCCTCATCGACGCCACCCTCCGCGACGCACGACACTCGACCAAACCCACCCCGCCCTCATGTCCGACCTCCTGAAGCGCGTTCAGACGCTCGGCGGCTACCTCGACATCGCCCAAAAGAAGACACGCCGCGCCGACTTAGAGCAGCAGCGCCTCGACCCTGACTACTGGAACGACCCGGACTCTGCACGGGTCGTCGAGAAGGAGGTGGCAGCGCTCGACGACTGGATCTCGTCGTATGAAACGCTAGAGCAGCGAGCGCAGGACCTCGATGTGCTCGTTGAACTTGCTGAAGAAGAGGGCGAGGACATGGCGGCCGAGATCGACCGTGAACGAACTGGGGTAGAAGCGTCACTCGAAGCCCTAGAACTGCGGGGCATGCTCGGTGGCGAGGACGACCAGCGCGATGCCGTCGTGAACGTGAACCCCGGTGCTGGCGGTACGGAGGCGCAAGACTGGGCTGAGATGCTCCTCGGCATGTACACGAAGTACGCCGAGCGCCAGGGCTGGGGCGTCGAACTGGTGGAGTACCAACGCGGCGAGGGGGCCGGCATCAAGTCGGCGACGCTGCGTGTGCAAGGGCAGTTCGCCTACGGCTATCTCAAAGCTGAGAGCGGCGTGCATCGTCTCGTGCGCATCAGTCCGTTCGACTCGTCGGGCCGCCGTCACACCTCGTTCGCGTCTGTGTTTGTCTACCCCGAGATCGACGACTCGATTGAGGTTGACCTCTCGACAGGCGAGCTCGAGATGCAGCGGTTTCACTCCGGCGGCAAAGGCGGACAGAACGTCAACAAGGTGGAGACGGGCGTGCGCTACGTCTGGACGGGGACGCTTTCCAACGGCGAGGATGTGAAGGTAGCCGCAGAGAGCACCGAAGAGCGCAGCCAACTGCAGAACCGCGAGCGGGCGATGCAACTCCTTAAGAGCCGCATCTATGGCATGGAGCAGCAGATTCGCGAGGCCGCGAAGGACGCGCTGGAGGGCTCGAAGAAAAAGATCGAATGGGGCAGCCAGATCCGCTCCTACGTCTTCCAGCCCTACACGATGGTCAACGACCTCCGCACAGAGACAAAGATCACGGACGTGGACGGCGTGATGGGCGGTGATCTGGAGCCGTTCATCCGGGCCTACCTGCTGCAGCAGTCTGGAAGCAGCGACTAGCGCGGAGAGCCCCGGGGAGCAATCGGACGGATCGCAGTGTACTGCCTACATTACGCCACGATTTCCCACCCCCACCACCGTCGTCATGCAGGCCACCTCTCGGCAGGAGCGGTACGAATTCCTCGTCATTGGCAGCGGCGTCGCCGGGCTGAGTTTTGCGCTTCGAGCGGCAGAGCGCGGCACGGTGGCGGTCGTCACAAAGAAGCAGTCGGCTGAGTCGAACACGAACTACGCTCAGGGCGGCATCGCGGCGGTGATGGACCCGGCGGACTCGGTCGAGGACCACATCCGCGACACGCTCATTGCTGGGGCAGGGCTGTGCGACGAAGACATCGTACGCATCGTCATCACCGAGGGCCCAGAGCGAGTGCGCGAGTTGATGGCGATGGGCGCTGAGTTCGACAGGGAGGAGGACGGCGACCTGCATCTGGGCCGCGAGGGCGGGCACTCGGCCCACCGCATCGTACACGCTGCTGACATGACGGGCCGCGAAATCGAGCGGGCCTTGCTCGCGAAGGTGTACGCCCATCCGAACATCAAGCTGTACGAGTACCACTTCGCCATCGACCTCATCACCGAGCACCACGTCGGGCGTGCGGCGGTGGCCTGGCCCAAGCTGCACTGCTTCGGCGCCTACGTGCTCAACGAGGAGACCGAGCAAGTCGAGACGCTGCTCGCGAAGGCGACGCTCCTGGCTGCGGGCGGAGCGGGGCAGGTCTACCTCCACACGACGAACCCGACGGTGGCCACAGGCGACGGCATCGCGATGGCGTACCGAGCCAAGGCGCGCATCGGCAATATGGAGTTCATCCAGTTTCACCCGACGAGCCTGTATGCGCCAGGCGCGGACTTCGGCGGGCGCAGCTTCCTCATCACCGAAGCCGTACGCGGCGACGGCGGCATTTTGCGCAACCAGGCGGGCGAACGCTTCATGCCCGACTACGACGACCGCGCCGAACTCGCCCCGCGCGACATCGTCGCCCGCGCGATCGACGACCAACTGAAGCGGCGCGGCGAGGACTTTGTCTGGCTTGACATCAGCCACAAACCGTCGCATGAGGTCCTGGCGCACTTCCCGAACATCCACGCGACGCTGCTGGACAAGCTCGGGATCGACATGACGAAGGAGTCGATCCCGGTCGTGCCAGCCGCGCACTACACCTGCGGCGGGCTGGTCGTGGACGCGCATGCACAGACGAGCATCCACGGCCTCTTCGCCTGTGGCGAGGTGACCTGCTCGGGTCTGCATGGCGCCAACCGGCTCGCCTCCAACTCGCTGCTCGAAGCGCTTGTCTTCGCCCACCGCGCGGTCGATGCGGCCATGCGCTACCATGCAATCGCTGCGATCCCGGACGGCGTACCGGACTGGGACGAATCGGGCACCGAGAACGCCCGCGAGTGGGTGCTCATTGAGCACAACCGCCGTGAGGTCAAGCGGATCATGCAGGACTATGTCGGCATCGTGCGATCCGAGTTGCGCTTGGAACGAGCGCAGCGGCGACTGGAGCTGATCTTCGAGGAGACCGAAGACTTTTACCAGCGCACCCGGGTGACGAGTCCGCTGTGTGAACTGCGAAACCTCGTGGCCGTCGCTCACCTTATCGTCAAGTGCGCGCAGCGCCGCCACGAATCACGCGGCCTGCACTTCATGGCCGACTATCCCGACCCTGACCCGCTCCAACGGCATGACACGGTGCTCTACCCAGCGCCCTCAGAGGTGGCTTAGCACACGGTCGTGGCGCCTTCTGTTGCGCCTGGGCACGCGCGGTCTTTTCACGGCGTTGCTCCTCTTCGGGTGTGTCCTCGCGACGACGCCTACACGCGCTCAGAGTGGGGCCGTCCAGGCGCTTGATGATGACACGAACAGCGACCGCTCGGCACGGAGGTACCGCTGTAGCTGCCGGAACCGGCCACCGCCGCTCACAGGCGAAGTGCGCTCGCTGGTCATCTTTGTTCGGTTTGAGGACGACACATCCGATGGCACGTGCGCAGGCGGATCGCTCGCGTGGCCCTCGTCGGCTCTCAGCCCGTCCTTCGCCGACTCGCTCCTGGCCTCGACGCGTGCCTCGGTGGTGCCGGACAGTTCGCTTACGGAGTACTTCCTGCTCCAGTCCGGCGGGCACTATATCCTGACGGGCGACGCCTTCGGCTATGTGACCGAGTACCCGCGGTCGCACTATCGCTTTACCCGGGGGCAGGCACAATCCCGGGTGATCGACCACGGACGGGTCACACGCGAAGCGCTCTTGGCGCTCGACGACCAGATCGACTTCCAGCAGTATGACGGCGACGGAGACGGACACCTCGATCAAGTGTTCTTTGTGGTACGCTCGACGGGGTCGGACTTCATCGCCCTGGAGCGGGCCGACGGCGTCTCTACGCTCGGGTTCAGCGAAGCACCCGGCGGCCCGTCGTTCGACGGCGTCGGCATCTGTGGCGACTGTGCCGGTTCGTTCAACCGCTACCAGGGCTTGGACCCCGTGCGCGCGCTCATCAAAATCTTCGCGCACGAGTATGGACACGACCTGTTCAACGCACACCAGTGGTACGGTGGCCACCTATCTCCGATTGCAGGCAACCTCGTCCCCAACGTGCCTCGTGCCGACTCGCTGGGGACCTACTACGCCGACATGACTACCGGCTACGCTCTGATGCTCGGCATCGGCGCTGCTCGGCACGAGGCGATCAAGACCGTCTCGATGTCGGCGTTCGAGCGCGCGATGCTCTCGCAGAAAGCTCCGGACGGGGCGGCATGGATCGACTGTCCCGCGCTGCAGCGTGACACCACGGTGACGCTCCGTGACGTGGTAACAACCGGCGATTGTGTGCGGCTCGACTACGCGCAGGGCGAGATCCCGCTCCCGCCAGGGAGGACTCCACGCGGACGGCCCGAGCGCCTAGCCGAAGCCCTGTATCTCTCGAATCTCCAACAGTCCACCTTTTATTCGGTGCCTACTGTGGCAAACACGACGGTATCGAAGACCTGTTCTGGCTGTCGCCCTGTCGAAACGGGAGGGCCACACGATACGGGTTTGCTCGTGGAGCGGGTCGTGCATCGCTTAGAGGCACCACACAATGCTCGGCGTGACGTGGTCCCCGCGGACAACGGTCTTGAAGGGCTCCAGTCCTGCGAGCAGGTCACCGCGGGAGAGGGCGTCGAGGCCGCCGAGGTCTTCGACGGCGACCTCTGGGACCCAGACCAGGTACGACAATTGACGCCCTGGACGCGCCCGAACAGCTTCGGCACCACCTTTCAGCGTGATGTACCGCAGGCAGTGCGCCTGGGCGCGTGGCCAGCCTTCACAGGCATGCGCTACGCGAACCGCTCGGTCGGTTCCATCACGTTCGACTACGTACAGGACGTGCGAACCGCCGACACGCTTACGGTGCGCGAGTCCTCGTGGATGGACGATGGGAGCGATGGGCTCGTGCTTGAGGGGCACCTCGTCGTCGCCGAGGGAGGCGTCCTCATCGTGGAGGAAAACGTGTCGGTGTCGGTACATGGCGGTATCCAGATAGAACCGGGCGGGCGCCTGGAACTGAAAACGGGCGCGACCTTGAGCATGGGGGCGGGTACCGCGATCCGCGTGGCCGGAGAGCTGATCGGCGACCAGGCACGTCTGGGGCCGGTGGATCCCGGGCGGGGATGGGACGGCATCCAGCGCGTGGCGCAAGGACGAACAGCCCTGGCCGGGGTCGAAGTAGAGGGCGTGCGACGGGACTAGCGCGTGGGTCTGCACGGTTTCGTGATGAAACATGCAGCGGGAGCTAGGGTACTTTCTCCGCCGTCCTTTCTAGCGCACCGGGGTGAAACGTCCTATCTTGAGGGCTCCCGTTGGGCGCTACAGCATGACCGCCCAAAAGGGCGTGCGTCGAGCCGATCGTGCCTGATAAGCGATCACCTCGGCTACGTTTACGTTCCAACCCTGTCGTAAACGCCTGTTCGCCCGAACGGGCGTTTTTCGTGCCTCCTGTTTTCACATTGAGCTTGCCGGTGCCTTCCAGCACATCCACTGACTCCCTCACCGACGCGATCCACCGTCTGGCCGTTGCTGCCGCTGCGGAGGCGGCGCCGGACGCATACGTCGTCGATGTCGAGGTGCGTGGCTACCAGGGCTCTCGCGTCGTCTCGGTTTTCGTTGACACCGACGAGGGCATCAGTCTCGACGCGGCCGCCGCGGTGAGCCGTGCGCTCTCCGCTGCTCTAGACCACGATGACCTCGTCAAAGGCCGCTATCGCCTGGACGTCTCGTCGCCTGGAGCAGAGCGCCCCCTGACGCAGGTGCGCCAATTTCCCCGGCACGTCGGTCGGACCTTGACCGTGAACTATGTCGGCGCCGACGGTGAGCCGGCCTCCGTGTCGGGCGAACTGACAGCCGCCGACTCTAACGTGCTCCACCTTGCGCCAGCCGGTACTGCCGGCGCTGTTGAGATTTCCACAGCGAACCTGATCGATGCCAAGGTCCAGCTACCTTGGTAGGCACGCACACCCACCCTGACGACCTGACTCTCTCCTTCGTCCCGCATTTATGCAGCAGAGCATCGTTTCAAGCTTCGCCGAGATCGCTCGCGAAAAAGACATCGACCGCGACTCGCTCCAACTCATCGTGGAGGACGTGTTCCGGGCGATGATCCGCAAACGCTACGGGGCCGATGACCCTGAAGCATTCGAGGTCATCATGAACCCCGACAACGGCGACATCCAGATCATCCATATACGTGAGGTAGTCGAGGACATGGATCTCGAAGACCCCGTCACGCAGATCGAGCTTTCCGACGCGCTCGAAATCGACGAGGACTACGAGGTTGAGGAGGAGGTAGCCCAGACCATCGCCATCGACGACTTTGGACGCCGCGCGGTCCAGACCGCTCTCCAGACGTTCCGCCAGCGCATCCGCGACATCGAGCGCGAGAACGTCTTCAAAGAGTACAGCCAACTCGTCGGCGAAATCGTCGTCGGTGAGATCTACCAGACGCGCCGCCGTGAGGTGCTAATCATCCACAACAAGGTGGAGCTCGTGCTGCCCCGCGGCGAGCAGATCTACCACAAAGACCGCTACCGCAAGGGCGACATGCTCCGCGCGGTCGTGCATGAAGTGCGTGAGGAAGGTCCCGGCCCGCAGGTCGTCATCTCCCGGACGGCGCCCGTTTTCATCGAGCGGCTCTTTGAGCTGGAAGTGCCTGAGATCTACGACGGCATCGTCGAGATCAAGAAAGTGGTGCGTGAGCCCGGCGACCGTGCTAAGGTGGCCGTTGTCAGCCACGACGACCGCGTTGATCCCGTCGGCGCATGCGTTGGCGTGAAGGGCAGCCGCATCCACGCCGTCGTGCGCGAACTTGGCGGTGAGAACATCGATGTGGTGCCGTGGACGCCTGACACGATCGAGTTTATCAAGCGCTCCCTCGCCCCGGCAAATCCGATCAAAGTCGAGCTCAAAGACGACCTCGACCCGCCGCGCGCGCGCGTGACCGTAGCCGCCGACGAAGTCTCCATGGCCATCGGCCGTGGCGGGCAGAACATCCGCCTCGCGAGCCGCCTCGTCGGCTACGAGATCGACGTATACCGCGACATCAAGGAGGAAGAGGAGGACATCGACATCGAAGAGTTCGCCGATGTCATCCCTTCCGAGATCATCCAGCGGTTGCACAACATCGGCTGCGACAGCGCCAAGGCCGTGCTCGAACTCTCCGCATCCGAGCTCGCCCGTCGTGCCGAAATTGAGACCGTGACGGCCGAAAAGATCATGCTCATCATGAAGGCAGAGTTCGACGAAGAGGCGGCGGCAGCCCTCGCCAAGATTGCTGGCGGTAACTCCGGCGATGCGTTCGCAGAGGAACGAGAGGCCGCGGCGCAGGCCGAGGCAGCAAAAGAAGAAGCGACCGAGAACACCGCCGACGAAACCAACGGCGCGCCTGACGGTGAAGCACCTACGGCCACGCCCTCCGCTGACGAAACGACCATGCCGGCGTAAGTCGCCCGCCTAGCTCCCGCTGCTCACCAACACCATCTGTATGCCCACAACCAAAAAGGCCAAAGGCGTTCGCCTGTTTAAGGCGGTCAAAGAGTTTAACGTTGCCATCGGCACCCTCATCGAAACCCTGGAAGACAAGGGGTTCGTGTTGGAGGGCAAGCTGGCTGCGGGCGACCCGAACGGGAAGCTCACGCCCGAGATGTATGACATCTTGAAGGTGGTCTACTCCGACGACGCTGAGGCTGCGGCACGCGTGGAAGCCAAGCGGCAGCAGCGTGAAGCCCAGGCTCGCGCCGAGGAAGGGGGCGACGAGCCTGCTGCGCCACCAGTCCAAGAGGAAGCACCTGCCGAGCCCGAGCCGGCCACCGAGGCACCCGTCGCCGAGGCACCGACTGCTGAGGTGCCGACGGTCGAGGCACCGACGGTCGAGTCGTCGAACGAAGTGTCTGATGCCGAGGTGCCAGCCGAGGAGCCCAGTGCGAACGAGGCCCTCGAAGAGTCGCAGGGCGCCGCCGTCGAGGCGGCCACACCCGAGGCACTGGGTGACACTGACGAGGCTGTGGCTGACGCCGATGCCGACGCTGTGGTCGCCGAAGCTCCCACAGCGGAGGCTGCTGCCGAAGCGGATCAGTCTGTTGCTGAGGCTACCGATGTCCAGCCCACGTCGACTTCTGAACCTGAGGCTGACGCCGCTGCCACGGTTGACGACCCATCCGATGTCGATCCTGAGGCTGAGCTAGCTGACGGCGAGACCGAGACTAGCGACGTGGGCACCGATCCCGACGCAGAGGTCGAGGGCGAAGGCGAACTCGACGGAGAGCTTGACGAGCAAGGCGTGCTCCGCGCCGACCGATTCGAGTTGACTGGAACCAAGGTGATCGGTAAGATCGATCTCTCGTCGATGGACCTCGGCCGCAGCCGCCGCAAGCGCAAGCGCAAAGGGGGCACCGAGGCCAGCAGCGACGACCGCAACGCAAAGAGCGCCTCGACCAAGTCGAAGGCAAAGAAGCGCGGCAAGCGCGGACCCGTCGTCAACGAGGACGAGGTCGAGTCAAACCTCCAGGAGACCCTCAACCAGATTCAGCAGGGTGCTAGCCGCGCGCGTCAGAAGCGCCGCCGCGAGCGCCGCGACCAGCGCGCCGCCGAGCGCGAGGCCGCCGAGGCACGCATGGAGGAGGAGCAGTCGCTGCTCCGCCTCATGGAGTTCATCTCCACGGGCGAACTCGCCGACCTGATGGGTGTGCCGGTCAACGAGGTCATCCAGAAAGGCTTCTCGAACGGCCTGATGATCTCGATCAACCAGCGCCTCGACGCTGACACGATCGTGCTGCTCGCCGACGAGTTCGACATGGACGTCGAGTTCCTGTCCGACCTCGACGAGGTGGACGTGGATATCGAGGAGGACGCCGAGGAGGACCTGCAAGGCCGTTCCCCGGTCGTGACCATCATGGGTCACGTCGATCACGGCAAAACGTCCCTGCTCGACTATATCCGTAGCGCCAATGTCGTCGCGGGCGAGGCCGGTGGCATCACCCAGCACATCGGCGCCTATAAGGTGGATGTGGGCGAGGTGGGCGACGGGCGCGAAATCGCGTTCCTCGACACGCCCGGTCACGAAGCCTTTACCGCCATGCGCGCGCGCGGTGCGCAGGTGACGGACATCGTGATCCTCGTGGTCGCTGCCGACGACGAGGTGATGCCGCAGACCATCGAGGCCATCAGCCACGCCCGCGCTGCAGGCGTTCCCCTGGTCGTGGCGCTCAACAAGATCGACAAGCCGGACGCGAACCCTGACCGGATCCTCCAGCAGCTGTCCGACCAGAACGTGCTCGTGGAGCAGTACGGCGGCAGCGTGCAGTGCGAATACGTCTCGGCGATTACCGGCGAAGGCGTGGACACGCTTTTGGAGAAGGTGCTGATCGAGGCCGAACTACTCGATCTAAAGGCGAACCCGGACCGCGAAGCTCTCGGTACCATCATCGAGTCGCGTCTCGACAAGGGCCGTGGCGTCGTCTCGACGGTGCTCGTCCAGAACGGGACGCTCCGCACGGGCGATGCCTACGTGGCGGGCACCAACTCAGGCCGCGTCCGCGCGATGTTCAACGAGCGTGACCAACGTGTCGAAATTGCCGGGCCCAGCACGCCGGTGCTCGTACTCGGCTGGGACGGCCAGCCGGACGTGGGCGACCGTTTCCTCGTTCGCGAGGACGAGCGCGAGGCACGCGATATCGCGTCGAAGCGCCAGCAGCTCCAGCGGGAGCAGGCCATGCACCAGTCGAAGCACGTCTCGCTGGCCGAACTGTCGCGCCGCATGGCGCTCGGGCAGCTCACCTCGCTCAACCTCATCATCAAGGGTGATGTGGGCGGCTCCGTCGAGGCGCTTGCCGACTCGCTGATGAAGATCCAGAGCGACGAGGTCGTGGTAGACATCATCCACACCGGCGTCGGTGCGATTTCAGAGAGCGACGTGATGCTCGCCGCAGCCTCGGACGCGATCATCCTGGGCTTCCAGGTGCGCCCGATGGCGAACGCCCGGCTCGCTGCTGAGCGCGAAGAAATCGATATCCGTACCTACTCGGTCATATACGACGCCATCCAGGACGTCCGCGACGCCCTCGAAGGCCTGCTCTCACCAGAGGAGAAAGAAATCGTCCTCGGCTCAGTCGAAATCCGCGAGACGTTCCGCATTCCGAAAGTGGGGACCATTGCCGGCTGCTACGTGCTCGACGGGAAGATCCGCCGTTCGGACCGCGTCCGTCTCATCCGCGACGGTGTCGTGGTCTACACGGGCAACATCGGCTCACTGAAGCGCTTCAAGGACGACGTCCGTGAAGTCGCAGCGGGCTATGAGTGCGGTCTCAACATTGACGGGTTCAACGACATCAAGGTGGGCGACCAGATTGAGGTGTTCGAGATCGTTGAGGAGAAGCGCCAACTCGCAGTCTAGCTAGCCAAACCCTGCGAGGCGGCGGTCGGTACGCAAACCGGCCGCCGCCTCTTTCATTTATCTGTTATTGCAAAAAATGAGTATCCGAACCGAACGCGTCAGCAAACTCATCCAGAAAGAGGTCGCGGACCTACTCAACAACGACTTCCACGAGACCTCCCAGTCGATGCTCACCATCACTGGCGCACGGGTCACGAAGGACCTCGGCATCGTCTACCTTGACGTGAGCGTGCTCGGCGAGACGGAAATGCAACGCAAGGTGGCATTCCGCCGCCTCGAAGACATCACACCGCAGGTGCGGGCGGCCCTCGCGAGCCGTGTGCGCCATCAGATGCGCCGCGTCCCTGAGTTGCGGTTCTTCCTGGACGAGCGCCAGCAGCAAGCGGCACACATGGACGACCTCTTCGCGAAGATCCGAGCGGAGCGCGTGGCTCGCGGTGCCGAGGACGAAACGGCTACGGACGACGACGTGGAGTCTACCCGAGGCGACTACTAGCTCCGCCGCAGAAGCGGTTTGAGGAGCCGAGGCGTCACAAACCAGATGAGGTCGCCTGTGTCCTCGTCGATGTCGTCCCAGGTGTCGATGTGCAGGTCGATGCGAGCGAGCGCGGCCGTCGGGAAGCGAACGTCGCCACCGCCGATCAAGTGGGCTGTAGCTTCCGACCAGGTGGGCTCGTGCCCGACGAGAAGCAACGCTTCGACCTCGCAAGGCTGCTCTGCTGCGACCTCGAGTAGACTCTGTTCGTCCCCATGATAGAGGCGCTCGTCGAACAGGAGGGTGGTGCTGGACGCTGAGGCGACTAGGAATCGCTCGGCGGTGCGTCGTGCCCGCACGGCGGGCGACGAGACTGCGCGGTCGACAGACTGCAACGTGGCCACAAAGAACGCTCCCATGCGGTCTGCCGCGTTGCGCCCGCGTTTGGCCAGGGGACGGTCAAAGTCCCGCGTATAGTCTGCGCTCCAATCGGATTTGCCATGGCGTAGCAAGTAGAGCGTCTTCATAGGTCAGCGTAGACTTAACGAAGCAGAAGCGAGTCGGGCAAGATCAGTCCCGGCGTGGTCGGTGCTCCAATAGGTTCCACCGTTAGGTATGCGAGGATGAAGAGCGAAACGCCGATGATGAGCCCAAGCATGAACAGGGTGTAGGACCACCGTAGCAGCTTAAACTTCTTCTCCAGGACCTGGCCGATGCCATAAATGTCGCGAATCATGTTCACGTAGAGCAGTTCGCCGTCTTGCATCAAGTCGGTCAGGCCATCCTCAAACTCCGCGCGGGACAGGCCTGTAAAGTTGCCGAAGAAGAGGAGGTTCTTGCGGTTGGCGCGCACGTCCTCCATCGTTATCGTCTCCGTGTTCAGGCGCGGACGGGCAGCTAGGATCGCAAACACGAGCGAGATTACGCACCCAACCAAGAGCGCAATCGTCGGATAGAGCAAGAAGGTGTTCTTATCGATGCCAGGCGAAATCGAGGCTAGGAGGATCGATACGATGATCCCGTTGATCGAGATCATGATGTTGGCCTTCGTATCGGCGAGGGCGGACAAGTCCATCTGCACGCGGTAGAGCGACCGGAACATGTCCGAGATGCCACGCTTGCGCGACCCGAGCTTCTTGCGCTTTTTCTTGCTTGCCTGCTTGGCCGTATTCGACGGCGCAGCGGGGTCCGCGCTGGCATCGGAGTCTTTTTGATCGGTGGAGTCGGAGGTGGCAGCCATGGTGGCGGCGTCAAGGGGCAGTGGGGAGTGGAAAGGCGAACCGCGCAATACGGGCTGGACGTCCTTCCGACCCGATGAGCAGATCTCCACGTGGCAGCACGGCTAGGCCCTCGGGCTGGGGAAGGACTGAGGCAGGAAGATCCCAGATCCCTACCAGTTGGCCAGTGGAATCGAGGGCCGCGAGTTGTTGGGTCGTGGACGACGTCATCAGCCACCAGCCGGTCTTGGAATGATACGTGAGCGCCGAGGGCTTGAAATTGCGTAACCCGAGATCGGGATCGAGCAGGAGGATCAAGACGGGCCGTGGGCGCAGCGTGTTCGTCGACAGGTCGAAGGCATAGACCGCCCGGACATCTTCGAGCCCGTCGCCTGGCTCTTCTTTACAAGCGATGAACAGGCTGTTCGAGGCCGCATCGAAGGCGAGGCCCTCAGTGTCTGCATCGGAGTCGAGCGGCGTCTCGAACTTCTGAGCGTCCTTGCGGTCTTCGTCCAGGACGAACACGTCGCCATCGCTCTGGAGCGCGTAGATCGTTGCCCCGGCCCGTTCGATGCCCTCGAAGTCCCCGGCGCCGTGGAAGCGCGACCGGCCCGTGACGCGACCCGTGGCTAGGCTGATGTCGTAGAGAATGCCCTCCTCGTCCTGGATAGCACCCAACGTCGTGTCGTTCAGCAGCGTCAACCCGGAAAGTTCGCGGAGCTCCGAATGAAGCGTAATGACTGCGACGGGTTCTAGATGAGCCTGCGTGTGCAACGTCGACGCCGAATCGCAGCTGGCTGAGCGCAGCAAAGCGGGTAGCAGCAAGGAGAGGACTAGCAGGGAGCGCATCTGAAGAGGTGGACGATTTGGACGTTGCCGCTGCGATAGAACTGGGTGCCGTCTATGTTCATATTCCGTAATGGGATACCAACCTTTGACAGCGACTAGGCTAATGAGCTATACTCGCGATTACGCTTTACCCTCCAAAGTCGTTCTTTCCTTGGCCATGCGTGCACTTACCATCATGCTCGCTGTAGCCTTCGCGCTTTCGGGCTGCGATGACTCAGAAGCTGTTTCGACGGCACAACTCGTCGACGTGTCGACTCTGACCAACCTCTCGGCAAACGCCCAAGCGGTCGTAGATCGCGGCGGTACACTCATCTGGGAGGTCCAAAATAGCGTGGGCCGGATCTACGCCTCGCAGGACGATCTGCCCGCTGCGATTCCAAGCGAGACAGCGATGCTGTTCGTGATCGCTGACGCGGATACGTGCACTCCCAAGTGTACCCCCATCGGGGTGGCGCGCTTTCGGGTGCCGTCGGAAGTCTCCCAAACGTCTGCGACCGCAGAAGGAGACTTTACAGTCCAGTTGAGCTTTAACCGCTAGGTTAGAGCCTGGATACCCTTCGGTCCTTAGACAAGGCCGCGCACCCTCATGCCTGCCACGGTGGGCGTGCTGATTCTACCTCCTTGCCACAAGCGAGGAGGACGGCACATATTTGGCTAGACCAAGCCTCTGTACCGTTCCTCGGATTAGCTATCCCCGCCATGTCTTTTCCCTTTGCTGGCCGTTCCGTCCTCGTCACAGGCGGCGCGGGTTTCATCGGCTCCCATGTGGTCGACGCCCTGCTCGCTCGTGGTTGTGACGTACACGTCGTGGACGATCTGTCCGGCGGCGTGCGCTCGAAAGTCCCCGCAGCTGCCACGTTTCATCACCTAGACATCCAAGCCGCAGCGGTGTCTGAGCTTTTCGCGCAGCACCGTTTCGCAGCCTTGTTTCACCTTGCGGCGCAGATGGACGTGCGCAAGTCGGTCGCCGACCCGCAGTTTGACGCGAAGGTTAACGTGCTCGGTCTGCTCAACCTCATGGAAGCAGGACGGCAGCATGGGCTGGAAAAGGTCGTCTTTGCCTCGACCGGGGGGGCGATCTACGGCGAACCAGACGAGGCGTTCAACGGGGCAGGTCCGCAGCCAGAGGAGCACCCCCAGCGGCCGCTATCGCCCTACGGGATTACGAAGCTTGTCTCCGAGCACTACCTCCGGTTCTACCACAACGTGCACAAGATTCCGTACGTGGCGCTACGCTTCGGCAACGTCTATGGACCTCGGCAGAATCCGCACGGGGAGGCTGGCGTCGTCGCCATCTTCGCGCAGCGGATGCTCCGCGGAGAACAGCCAGTCATCAACGGGCCGGGCACGCAGACGCGCGACTATGTCTACGTCGGCGATGTCGTCGAGGCCGTGATGGCCGGAGCCGCCTACGACGGAGCCGATGTGTTCAACGTCGGCACGGGTGTCGAGACAGATGTCAACATGCTCTTCCGCACGATCAACGAGCACGTAGGGAACGCCACACCGGAAGAGCACGGCGCCGCCAAGGCAGGCGAGCAGCAGCGCAGCGTCCTCGATATCTCCAAGTCTGAGGCCGTGCTTGGCTGGTCGCCGAAAGTGGATGTGACAGAAGGACTGGCGCGCACGGTGGCCTGGTTCCGCGAACGACACGAGGCCGTGGCTGCGTAGCGGCTCCCGGCGACGCTTCACGATCCATGATCCCAGCAGGGCGGGGCGCAGTATCTTGCGCCTCGCCTTGTTTGTTGGCCCTCAGCCCGACGCTCCGCGCCGATGTACCGTGTCCGTCTCGACCAATTCGAGGGGCCGCTCGACCTCTTGCTCTTCTTCATCCGGCGCGACGAGCTCGACGTCTTCGATATTCCCATCGCGCAGATTACGGACGAGTATCTGTCGTACGTGTCGGTGCTCGAACAGGTAGATCTGGACGCCGCCGCCGACTTCATCTACATGGCGTCGCTACTGATCAGCATCAAAGCGAAGATGCTGCTGCCGCGCCCTGAGCTTGACGAGGACGGACAGGAGATCGACCCGCGCCAAGAGTTGGTGGAGCGACTCCTCGCATACATGCGCTACAAGGAAGCCGCGCTCCACCTAGAGACGCTCCAGGAGGCACGCAGCCGTCAGTACGTCCGGACCGTTGCCGAGGGCAACCGCTTCGAAACCGAGGACGTGCACTACCGGGTGTCGCTCTTCGACTTGGTTCGGGTGCTCAAAGACGTGCTCGCGCAAACCCCGGAGCCAGTCAGGCACGAGGTTGAGCGCTACGAGTTCTCGATCGAGGAGCAACGCGCGCACCTGCTCAGCGCGGTCGCGCAGGGGCTGCGGTCCTTCCGTCAGATCGTGCGCAGCGGTCCGCCTGCCGCCGCTGCTACGAAAGCGTTTGTCATCGTCACCTTCCTAGCTTTGCTCGACCTCGTGCAGCAGCAGCGGCTCCGTGTGCATCTCGGCGTCTCGCCAGAGGACTTCGGCGTCGAACTTGTGCCTGAGGGCGACAACGGCGCGCCGTTGTCGGCACGGTCCGACTTCGACGTGTAGACACATCGCTGCACCTGGCCCTAAGGATTCCCGATTCGCACCCTCCCACATGGAAGTCACTCCGAGTACGCCGCTCCAGCGCACTGTCGAGGCGATTGTCTTTGCCAGCGATGAGCCAGTCTCTCCCGAGGCCATCGCCGGGCTACATGCTCAGGTCTACGGCGAGCCTGTGTCGCCTGAGGAGGTGGACGCGGCGGTTGCTGCGCTAAACACACAGTTTCAGCACGCGGGTCGCGTTTTCCGGATCCGCGCGTGGGCCGAAGGCTACCGCATGGCGACGATCCAAGAGGTGGCACCGATCCTACATGCCCACTTTCAGCGGACGGACACCCGCCGCCTGAGCCGCTCGCTGATGGAGACGCTGGCCATCGTCGCCTATCGGCAGCCCGTCACGAAGCCCGAGATCGACCATGTGCGTGGCGTCAATTCGGACTATGCCCTGCGCAAGCTCCTCGACGCCGACTTTGTGACCATCGTGGGGCGCTCGGACGCCGTGGGGCGGCCGCTCGTCTACGGCACCACGGAAGCCTTCCTGGAACGCTTCGGCATCCACGCGTTAGACGATCTTCCCAAGCCGCGCGAGATCGAAGAACTCCTCAACGACCCCGCGTTCAACTCGGAGCGCGCCGCTCTGCTCTCCGCCGATGGGCTGCTGGCAGGAGACGCCGAGAGCGAGACCCCAACTGCCGACGAGGCAACGCCCACCGAACCCGCCAATCCCTGATCGTGCCCGATTCGCATCGCCCCGACGCTTCCCGTTCCGACTCCACAGGCAAGAAGCGGCCGAAGAGCAAGAAGGGAAGAGGCGCTTCGGTGAAGCGCCGGAAAATGCAGGCGCGGCGTCACCGGGACCCCTCGTCCAACGAATCGCCACCGAAGGGTCAACCTGGCAACCGCCACGAGCGGAAGGACTCGGACGGGCCTGTACGGCTCAACAAGTTCATCGCCCAGGCTGGACTGTGTTCGCGTCGCGAGGCCGATGTCTGGATCGCAGAAGGTCGGGTGACCATCGACGGCGAGACGGTGAACACCCTCGGCGTCAAGGTGACCCCGGACCAAGACGTGCGTGTGGATG
>JBCBEX010000085.1:0-17527 GCA_038528235.1 Bacteroidota bacterium | reverse complement strand
CCGCGTGCAGACCGGCGAGATCCCCGCCGCGCTCGCGGGGCTCGAAGCGGCGTGGGCCCGCCTCGCCCCCGACCGGCCGCTCGACTACGTCTTCCTCGACGACGACTTCGACCGGCAGTACCGTGCTGAGCGGCGCATCGCGGCGGTGGTGCAGCTCTTCACCGGCCTCGCGCTTGCGATTGCGTGTCTTGGCCTCCTTGGCCTCGTCTCGTTCACGACGCAGCAACGGACGCAGGAGATAGGCGTGCGCAAGGTGCTCGGGGCGTCGGTGTCGAGCGTAGTCGTCCTGCTGACGAAGGATTTCACGCGGCTCATCGCCGTGGCCGTCGTCGTGGCGGCGCCGCTGGCGTGGTTTGGCATGGACCGCTGGCTCGACGGTTTCGCCTACCGCATTGCCATAAGTCCGCTCACGTTCTTCGTCGCTGGCGGCCTCGCACTGGCAGTCGCCTGGGCATCGGTGAGCTTCCTCACTGTCCGCGCCGCGCGTGCGAACCCCGTAGACAGTCTGCGGGCGGAGAGCTAAGACCAACTACGGGGAAGGATTGTACATCGCGGTAGGGCGGCTCTCCCTGCCCTCCATCGCTTGCGCTCTTCAGGCTGTCCCCCTCACAGCATGAGGGGGACAGTTTCGCGACCCATCAGGAGGAGCGGAACGGGGGGAGCCCTGGCGGTCTCAAACTCCACCAGACAGAAAAGGCTAGGGGCGCTGGTTACGGCCAACGCCCCCGCCAAGGGTGTCGATGAGTCTGGACTCAGTCGTAGAGTTGGCCGCGGACGGCGCCAGCCGGGTAGGCTTCAGTGTGGACGTTGACGTAGTAGTTGGCCGGGTTGGCGAGGATGCGCTCGATCACGTCGCGCTCGGCCGTCACGCAGCCGATGAGGTTGGGCGGCGCGGGGACAGGGTTCTCGACGACGGTGTCGAAGAAGGAGATGGCGATGGGGCCGTTGACGCCAGCCGCGCCTTGGTGGATGTGCACCCGCGTCGGCTCACCCACGTTCGTCAACTCGATCTGGAAGCAGGCCAACCCTGCGTCGGCGAGCAGCACAACGCGCGTGCGACCGTACCCGTCGGGGTCGCCCTCGCCGACTTCCGCTTCGCCGGTGAGCCGCGCGTTCAGCCGTCCTTCCTCGATTGCCGCTTCGTCGATCGTGATGCGACCGGCACCAAGCTGGCCGCGGACGGCACCGGCGGGGTAGGCCTCGGTGTGGACGTTGACGTAGTAGTTGGCCGGGTTGGCGAGGATGCGCTCGATCACGTCGCGCTCGGCCGTCACGCAGCCGATGAGGTTGGGCGGCGCAGGGACGGGGTTCTCGACGACGGTGTCGAAGAAGGAGATGGCGATGGGGCCGTTAACGCCAGCCGCGCCTTGGTGGATATGCACCCGCGTCGGCTCACCCACCCTAGTCAGGTTCAGTTGAAAGCACGCGAGGGAGCGAGTGGGGAAAAACAGCACCCGCGCTTTGCCCAAGCCATCGGGATCGCCTTCACCAACTTCCGCTTCGCCAGTGAGGGCGGCTGTGAGAAACTGATCCTGGAGTGGGGCAAAATTGACTTCGCCTGAGACCGAGGCGAGCGTGGTGCCGGACGAGGAGGGGTCGCCGAATTGGCTTCCCGTCTGTGAGGCGTTGCCAGTGGCATCGTCGTCGTTGTAGTCGTCGCCGTAGCTGTCGCACGCGGCTAGGCCGACGGCGAGGAGGAAGACGAGCAGGCGCAGAGAAAGTAGGCGGGGCATGGATTCGTAGGGAGATGAACAGGGGAGGAGTCGCGCTCCGTTTCCCCATCAGACCCAGTGATCCCTCCTGTGACCAGTCTCGCTCGTAAAAAAAGACGGTGGGCCTCCGTCCATTTCTGGACTAGAGCGACATCCGAAGCTGGACGGTCCACCGGCGTCCAGGCAGGCCTCGTTCGCGCGGGAGGCCTTCTGTGTTGGGTGAGGATCGCGTCCAGTCGTAGGCGTTTGTGCGGTCGAGCACGTCCGTGACGCCCACATCGAGGCGTAGCTGGGTGGGTCCGAGCGCGTGCTCGGCGTAGACGCCGAGGTCGACACGGACATCAGCCGGAAGGCGCGCGGCGTCTGGCTCGTCCAACTCTGCGCGGAAGCCTGCATCCAGCAGGGGCGACGAGACGTCGGGGAGATAGTCGTAGTAGGCACTGCGATAGCCCCACGTGCGCCCGAGTGCGGCCTGACCAAGTGCACGGAAACCGACCGCGTCCAGCCCAAGCCGGCCGACAAAGCGCAGGTCAGCGTCCCCGCGCAGTCGGTGGGGCGCTGACCAAGGGACGACGAGGCGTTGCCCGTCATAGCGCCCGGGCACGGTACGTTGCGCATCCTCGAAGGCATACGACACGCCTCCGCGCAGCCTCGACCCGTGATAGTCGAGCCGCAGCCCGCCGCCAACCGTGCGCCCCGTCGCGCTGGCAAGGGCGTCGCGATCGTCGGTGACGAGTTGGCCGTCTACGTCTCGTGCAGCTTGCAGCGCAGGCACGTCCAGCGTGAGCACGAGGCCTTCCCACCGCGCAAAGGCCTCGGCGCGGAGCGTCCACGTCTCGTTGGGCATCACAAGGGCGTCGGCGGAAAGGTGGATCGCACGGGGTGGCGCGCCTTCGGAGACGGGGAGCCAAAACAGCAATTCAGGAGCGATGGCGGCCGGACCTGGGTTGCGGAAGGCAAAGCCGTTCACGAACTGCCGATAGAGGCCGCCTGCTAGCCGGAGCGCATAGGCGCCCACTGCGCCGGTACCGTCGTAGCGGATGGCACCGCGCGGCTCCGCGTAGAGCGTCTGAGAGGCGGGCACATACGTGAGCCGCGTGCTACCCTCCAACGTGGTGCTGAAGCCGATCGTGGAACGAGCTTCCACAGTCCCGGAGAGGTGCCAGGCGTCAGAAGCAAGGGCGAGCGGCGCGATGAAGACATGCCCCGCGTCGAAGCGGGCCCGGGTGTAGGCGGCACCGAGGATGGCCCGCACCTCGCGGCCAGGCGCGAGGCTGAGGCTACCATCCACGTCGAGCGCCAACTCGGTCAGTCTGTGGGCGGCGTCCCCACCTTGCCCCTCCGCAACCCGGTTAAAGAGCACCTCAGCGGTTGCGGTCGCATCGGCAGGATCGAGGGCGCCGCGGTTGAAGCGGTAGTCGTAGCCTGAGCGGTGGTACGCACCGCGCGCCTGCACGCCGACCACACCGCGCGCTCCCACAAGCCGACGGGCACGTGCCTGGCCCGCCCAGTTTCGCCAGTCATACTCGTCGCGGAACGCGAGCACCTCGGCAGCCTCGGTTCGGGTCACCGCGCGGTCAGCATCGACGTGGTTGCGTGCGTGGTAGCCCGAAACGTGGACAGTGGAGAGGGCATCGGGGCGAAAACGTGCAGCAGCGTGTAGGTCGGTGAAGGCTACGGTGGGGCGATAGGCGACCCCGGCAAGGTCGTCCGCACGTACGTCTTCGCCCAGCCACAGGCTTGTGAACACGGGGTCGGTCGCGCCCCACTCGCGCAGCATCGTGCGCAGCCCCGCTTCTTGGCGCACGTCCCATAGGCTCTGTCGCAAGGCTACCATCAAGGCGCCCGGTCCGAGGCCCGGGAGCGCGAGGGGAGTGTTCACGCGCGCATTCGTGCTCACCGGGTCCGCAGTCATGGCTACGGCCGGGCCGGTGTCAAGGCGGTGCGTGAGTTCCACGACGCCGGTGAGTTGGCTGCCTAAGGCCCCGCCGAAGCCTGCCTTGTGGATCGTCATGCGGTCGAGGGCGAGCGGGCTGAATGCGCCGAGGTGGCGGCCCAGCGCCACGGGATCGCGCACAGCCACGCCGTCGAGAAGGACGAGGTGCTCCGTGGCGCTTCCCCCTTGCACGTGGAGGTCGGCGACGGCAGGCACCGCAGCGACGCCCAGGAAGTCCCGCGCGCCCGCCATCACATCGGACGTGCCCACGCCGGTGGATACAATTGGATTTCCTGCTAGGTCTCGCTCGCCAAGGCCGAGGAGCGCCGACGGGATGCGTTGGGCGAGCCCGTCGACGACCACGGGTGCAGCCTCCGCGGGGGCCCCGTCGAGCACGACTTCGA
The DNA here is from genome assembly GCA_038528235.1 of Bacteroidota bacterium. Classification (GTDB taxonomy): domain Bacteria; phylum Bacteroidota; class Rhodothermia; order Rhodothermales; family Rubricoccaceae; genus JBCBEX01. The sequence goes on along the minus strand of JBCBEX010000085.1, from coordinate 13,475 downwards.
CGCGAGCAGCCATGCCAGGCTCTACGAAGATGGCCTGCGGTCCCGACGGTGCGTAGGCGACGTGGGTGGCTACGACTTCGTAGCGACCCGGCTGCAGGTCGGCGAACGCGAAAAGGCCGTCCTCGTCGGCAGCCGTGGCGATTGACGCATCGGCGAGGAGCACATGCGCGAAGGGGAGGGGCGCACCCGTGCGAGCGTCAACCACACGCCCCGCGAGTCGGCCCGAAAGAGGCTGTTGGACGGGCGCCTCGATAAGCACGTAGGTACCTGCCGAGGTCCGCACGAAATCCAGGCCGCTGCCGTCGAGGACGCAGCGAAGGAGGTCCTCGGCCGTGGCATCGCTCGCGGAGCAATAGACGGACTGATCCGACGCCAGCGCCGACGGGTAGACGAGGTCAATGCCGGTGAGACGGACGATCTCAGACAGGGCCGTCGTCACATCGGCGCCGCGTATCGTGAGCGAGTAGCGCCTGCCGTCGGATGTATGCTCCTGCGCAGCGACGGGTGGGACGAGCAGCAGAGCCACGAGCGCGAGGGCGAGACGCGGACTCATCGTACTGTCGTAGACACGTGGAAGCCACCGTGGCGAGGTTCGACGCGAAGCCCGGCTGCGAGGGCGAGGTCGTTCATGAGAGCTCCTGCCGAGCGCGGGCCGAGGTAGAGCGTCAGCTGTCGGTCAAGCGAGACGTTCGCCGCCGTCGAGATCGTGACGCCGTAGCGACGCTCCACCGCGCGGAGCACATCGGCGAGCGGCTGCGCCTCGGCCACGAAGCCGCCGTCGCGCCACGCAAGCGCCCGATCAAGCGCGACGGGCACGGGTCCCGTCGGAGCCACGATGCCCTCGGAGGCGCGCACCACCGTGGCTTCCCCGGGCGCGAGAACAATCGCCCTCTCGATTTCGCCGGCGCTCACAGCTACCGACCCCTCTTCTAGCACGACATGGGTCGCAGCGTCTCTATCGTCGGCGTGTGCCTGCACGTTGAAGCGCGTCCCCAGCACAGTTACCTCCGCGTTAAAGGTCGATACGACGAATGGCCGCGCGCCAGACTCGACCTCGAAGAACGCTTCACCGTTGAGACGCACGGCGCGTGTGTCAGCCTGCCGGAAGCCGAGAGCCCGGAAGCCCGACGCATAGGTCAGCGTCGTCCCACCGCTCAGCGTGATCGTCGAGCCGTCGGGCAGCGTGGCTGCGATCTGCTCGCCCAGGGAGGCGCGCAGCGTGACCGCTCGCTGAGCCCACCACTGCCCGAGGGTCAGCGCCGTGAGTAGCATCGCCGCGATACCGACGCCCCAGCGGGCCCGCCTACGTCTACGCGGGGTGCGGATCGCCGGACGGTCCGCACGAACACGTGTCGCTGAGGAGGACGCTGTGCCGGGCTCGTCCAGGCGGCGCTCCAGGTCGGCCAGTGCGTCTTCCGTGGAGGGGATGCCGCTGAGATCGGGCGCGGCGGCAGCGAGTGCCTGCCACAGGCCCGCAGCTCGGTCAGCTGCGTCGGCATCGTTGTAGGCGTCGCGAAGGTCGGGTGGGAGATCAGGCTTCATTGCGGTCACGGTACGCTGAGGTGTCTCATCGAAACGACAGACACGGGATCAGCAGGTGCGAAGTCGGGCACTGCACATTCGGCAGGGGGCATGGTCGTCAGGCTCGATCAGCAGCATTGAAGGCGTCGAGTCGGGCTTGGATCGTCGCGAGGCCGCGGACAATGTGGTTATTGACAGTCCGCGGCGCGCAGCCCATCACAGCCGCAGCCTGGTCATGGCTCAAATGCTGAAAGCGGGTGAGCGAGATTGCCTCGCGCTGGCGGTCAGGTAAGTCTGCCATCCATGACCGAAGGCGTGCGGCGAGCCGGTCTGCGTCAACGCGCTCGACTGGAGCCAAGGAGGAATCGTTCTCAAGACGGATGCTGTCGTGCTTGGCCCGTCGGCGGCGGCGGTTGCGTTGGAGATTGAGGGCGCGGTTGCGTGCCATGCGAAAGAGCAAACCCTGAATCGGTTGGCTAGGGTCGAGGTTCGTCCGTATCTGCCACAACTTGAGGAAGACATCCTGCACGAGATCGTGCGCCGCAGCGGCATCGCCCGTGAACGAGGTGGCGTACCGAACGAGCGACACGCGAAGGGTACGGAACAAGTCGGCGAAGGCCGCGCGATCTGACGCTCGGATACGGCGGCAGAGTGCCGAGAGCGTGGGATCGTCCGTTGAGGATGGGGGGGTAGGAAGCGGGGCCACGTAGTGTGCTGACAGTAGGGAGGTCGCAAGGAAAGCACCACAGCAGCAAGGTCTGACCAGTCGCCGGTGAAAAAAAGTGGGGACCCCCGCACGGCGGGCGTCCCCGGAAAAAGCCAGTGTGGCAGGCCGGGAAACTACGGGGTACCGCCGTAGCCTCCATAGCCCCCTTCGCTGCCGGATGAGCCGCTGTCGGCACCGCCCCCGGCGATGCTGGCAGGCGCGGTCTCCGTGCCGTTGTTCACGGTGACGAAAGTGCCAGGCGTGGGCTGGCTGATGCCCTTGGTGTCGCCCCGTACCTCGTCGGCGAAGAACGTGTAGAGCGGCCAGCCTTTGAAGGTGAGTTGCTGGCGACCAAACACATCGATCACGCCAAAGTCCGCCTGGTCGTAGGCGCTAGGAACTGCGCCCGCCTCGAAATAGAGGGGCCAGATGCCATCGTTGCTGAAGTCGGGTGCCGTGAAGTTGTTGGTTGCGTTGGCGTCGCCCGTAAAGCGGTAGAGCGTGATGCCAGCCGGGTCGGTGAGGAAGCGGCTGACGGCGTCGCCGAGGGTACCATCTTCGAGGTAGTTGTTGCCATCCGCGCCAACAAGCTGTTTGCGGGCTACGAGCACGCCATAGTCTGGCTTTGCAGCAAACCAGACGCCACCGACGCCGTCGCCAAGGATACTGCGCGGGGACTCGACCTGGCCGTTGCCGTCGGGCGAGAAGTTGTAGAGCGGCCAGCCTTTGTAGGTGATCTGGCTGAGGCCGTCGGGGCGAGTGATTTCGTCAAAGTCGGCAGGGTCGAGGCGCGGGTCGAGGATCAACTCCTCGACGAAGTAGACGGGCCACGTGTCGAGGCACGGGCCGAGGCAGGCCGGGGTGCCGTCGGGCTCGTTGGCGAAGACATAGAGCGTGCGCCCACGGTTGCCGATGAGCACGTCGCCGAGGTCGGCGTCAGCACGAATGACGACGCTGCGCTCCACAACACCGTCTTTGTAGTCACAGCCGACGAGACCAGTAGCGATTAGGAGCAGCGCAAGGCTGAAGTGGGCGCCGCGAAGAGAACGAGATAGCATGGAAGGATCGAAGTAGGGATGGAGGTAAAAGCGCTGGGCGTCTGCGCGCCCGTCGCTCCACCAGACCCAGACCACAGGTTGGTGACCAGCGAGGACCGACTTTTTTTGTAGGGGTTGTCCGATCCTGCGCGAAGCACACCCGGTGCATCCCGGGGAGAAGACGGTCGTAGCTCCGGGACTTCCCGGCGCTAAAAAACCAGCACCCCCTTCCCATGTACGAGTTGCACGCGTCCGGCCTCTGAGTCCTGCTTCTCCCTCGAACCGCCTACCGCCCATGCTCCGCAGCTACTTCACCGTCGCGTGGCGCGCGCTCCGCCGCCAGCCCGGCTACGCGTTCATCAACATCTTCGGGCTCGCCATCGGCATCGCGTGCTTCGTGCTGATCGTGCGCTACGTGCAGGACGAACTCGCCCATGACCAACACCACGCCAACGCCGACCGCATCTACCGCGTCATCGAGATCATCGAAGGCGCGGAGGAGTCGGCCAGCCAGCCGCTGCCGGTCGGGGAAACGATTAGGACGGACCACGACGCGCAGGTGGAGGCGTCGGTGCGGTTTTTCAACCTCCAGCAGCCAACGGTCACGTTCGAGTACCGCCCGCCCACGGATGGCCTCGTCGGCGCCGACAGTGCCGCAGCCGTGCAGGCGGGCCTGATCCGCCACAACGAGGCCCGCTTCTTCTTCGCCGACTCGTCGCTCTTCGACGTGTTCGACGTGGAACTGCTCGCTGGCGACCCGAGCCGCGCGCTCACGGAGCCGAATACGCTGCTGCTCACGCCCGCCATTGCGGAGAAGTATTTCGGAGCGGACGACCCCATCGGACGGACACTCACCTTCGAGGGGCAGGGGCAATTCGAGGTCACGGGCGTCGTCGCGCCGCAGCCGGACCAATCGCACATCCAGTACGACATCCTCGGCGCATTCGTCACCTTGAACCAGTGGATGGGGCCGAACCTCACGGACAACTACTACTGGAACCCGGCCTGGACCTACGTGCTGCTCCGCGCGGGCGTCGCGCCGACGGCGCTGGAGGCGCAGTTCCCGGCGTACGTGGACCGCTACTTTCCCGACTTCATCAAGGCCGACGTGCGGCTCTACCTCCAGCCGCTCACCGACATCCACCTCCGCTCGGCACTCGACTTCGAGATGGCGCCCAACAGCGACATCGCGTACGTCTACATCTTCTCGGCGATCGCGGTCTTCGTGCTGCTGATCGCGTGCATCAACTTCATGAACCTCGCCACGGCGCGCAGTGCGCAGCGGGCGAAGGAGGTCGGGATGCGGAAAGTGCTCGGCGCGGAGCGCGGACAGCTCGTCCGACAGTTCCTCGGCGAGTCGATCCTGACGACGCTCGCGGCGCTCGTGCTCGCGGTGCCGCTTATTCTGCTATTGCTGCCGTTCCTGAACGAGTTGGCGGGCAAGGCGCTGAGCGTCAACCCCATCGAGCACCCGACGGTGCCGCTGAGCCTGCTCCTCGTTGTGCTCGTCGTGGGCGTGCTCTCGGGGTTCTACCCGGCCGTGTTCCTCTCCGGCTTCCGCCCGGCGAAGGTGCTTAAGGGCGACCTGCGCGTGGGCAACCTGAAGGCATCGGCCGTCCTCCGCAAGGGCCTCGTGGTAGCGCAGTTCGCGCTTTCCATCGCGCTCCTCGTCGGGACGTTCGTGGCGTTCCAGCAGCTCGGCTACCTCCAGTCGAAGAACCTCGGCTTCGAGGAGGAGCAGGTCGTGCTCGTGCCGACGCAGCGCTCGCCGATCATCCAGCAGTACGACGCCTTCCGCAGCGCGCTTCAGCAGCACCCCGGCGTGCTCGCCGTCACGGCGACGGAGGACGTGCCTGGCAGCAAGTACCAGACGAACTCGTACGGCCTCGACGGCCAGGAGGACCGCGTCCAGTTCCCCCGCCTGCTCGTTCACGACGAGGTGGTGGAGGCGCTCGACCTCGAACTGGTCGCCGGGCGCGGCTTCTCGCAGGACTTCGGCACCGACTCGTCTGCGGTGATGGTCAACGAGGCGATGGTGCGCCACCTCGGCTGGGCGAGCCCACAGGACGCGCTCGGGCGCACGTTCGACGACCGCACCGTGATCGGCGTGACGTCGGACTTTCACTACACCTCGCTCCGGACTCCCGTCGGGCCGTTCGTGCTCGACCGGTTCCACCCGAACAACTTCGGCTTCTTCGGACGTTACCTCGCCGTCCGCCTTGACGCGGGCAACCCGACCGCCGCGCTCGACCACATCGCGGCGCAGTGGGAAGCGTTCGTGCCCGAGAAGCCGTTCGAGTACACCTTCCTGGACCAGAGCCTCGCGCAGCTCTACCGCGCGGAACGGGCGCTCGGGCGCGTGGCGGCGGGCTTCGCGCTCTTCGGCATCCTCGTGGCGTGCCTTGGCCTGCTCGGCATGGCGAGCTTCACCGCGGAGCAGCGGACGAAGGAGATCGGCGTGCGCAAGGTGCTCGGCGCGTCCGTGGGCAACCTGATCCTGCTGCTCTCGCGCGAGTCGGTGCAGCTCGTGCTCGTGGCGATGGTGGTCGCGTGGCCGCTGGCCTACCTCGGCCTCGCGCGCTGGCTCGACTCGTTCGCCTACCAGACGAGCCTCAGCCCGATCCCGTTCGTGGCAGCAGGGCTGATCGTGCTGGGCGTGGCGTTCGGGACGGTGAGCCTGCAAGCCCGCCGCGCCGCCACGACCGACCCCGTGGCTGCGATCCGGCGCGGGGACTAACAGGGAGCAGCAGCGGTATACTTCACGTCTGCGCTGCTTCCACCCGTTCCCCCGACTGATGCGACGTCTGTTTCTTGCCTTCGCGCTTGTTTTGGCGCTTCCCGTTCTTGCCCAGCCTGCCATCGAGCGCGTCGAACCTGCGTTCTGGTGGGCGGGGATGGTCCACTCCGAGTTGCAGGTCCTTGTCTACGGTGACGACCTCGCTGGGGCCCGCGTGACGCTCGACGCCTACCCCGGCGTGACGCTCCGCGAGACGGTCGCGGTGGAAAGCCCGAACTACGTCTTCCTGACGCTCGATCTCGCGCCCGACGTGCAGCCGGGCACGCTCACGTTTCGCTTCGATCACCCCGACGGTGCTCTCACCCACGCCTACGAAGTGCGACCGCGCACGCGGCAGCCAGGCACCTACGCGCAGGGCTTCAACAGCGAGGACGTGATCTACCTCATGATGCCCGACCGCTTCGCCAACGGCGATGTCGCCAATGACTCGATACCGGGACTCCTCGAAGGCGTCGACCGCACCGATGTAAACGCGCGGCAGGGCGGCGACATGCGCGGCGTGATCGATAACCTCGACTACCTCGACGACCTCGGCCTGACGGCGATCTGGTTCACGCCCGTCTTCGAGAACGACATGACGCCCGAGTACGGGGCGTACCACGGCTACGCAGCCACGGACATGTACGCCATCGACCCGCGCTTTGGGACCAACGACGAGTTCATCGAACTGGTCGACGCCTGCCATGCGCGCGGGATGAAGGTCATCATGGACATGATCCACAACCACGTCGGCGACCGCCACTGGTGGATGGCCGACCCGCCGACCTCGGACTGGTTTAACAGCTGGGAGGAGTACGGCCAGACCAACTACGTCGGCGCGGCGGCGCTCGACCCGTATGCGTCCGATAGCGACCGTGATCAGCTGCTCAACGGCTGGTTCGTCCGCGAGATGCCCGACCTCAACCAGAAGAACGAGTTGCTGGCGCAGTACCTGCTCCAGAAGACTGTCTGGTGGATCGAGCACTCCGGTATCGACGGCATCCGGATGGATACCTATGTCTATCCCGACAAGGCCTACATGGCGCGCTGGGTGGACTATGTCATGGCCGAGTTTCCCACGTTCAACATCGTCGGCGAGGCGTGGCTGCAGCGGACGGCGCACCAAGCCTACTGGCAGACGGGCTTCGAGGGCCATACTGACGGCTACGATGCGCGCCTACGTAGCGTGACCGACTTCCAGGTGCACTACGCCCTCGTTCGCGGTTTCCAAGGCCACAGCAGCCTCTTCGAGCTGTACATCCAACTGTCGCAGGACTACCTCTACGACCACCCCAACGACCTCGTCACGTTTCTCGACAACCACGACGTTCCGCGCTACCGCACGCAGGTGGGCGGCGATGCCGCAGCCGTCCGCATGGCGCTCGCGGTGCTTTTGACGACGCGCGGTATCCCACAGGTCTACTACGGCACCGAGCTCGCCTTCGAGAACGATGGCGACGAGGCGCTCGGCCACGGCGTGCGGCGTCAGACGATGCCCGGCGGCTGGCCCGACGACGACCGCAGCGTGTTCGAGGCGGCGGGCCGTACGCCCGAGGAGGCGCTGACCGTCGAGCACTTCCGAGCGCTGGCGCAATGGCGGAAGACCGCTGCCGTGGTGCACAATGGTCGGCTCACGCAGTTTGTCCCGCGCAACGACACCTACGTCTACTTCCGCTGGGAAGATGAGCCGAACGGCGATGCGGTGATGGTAGTCGTCAACCGCAACGACGAGCCCTACGATCTGGGCCTCGCCCGTTTTTCGGAGCGGCTCCAGGGCGTCACCTCAGGCCGCGATGTCGTGTCCGGCGACTCCTACGAGCTAGATGGTGAATCGGTCACGCTCCCCGCCCGAACGACACTCGTACTGGAATTGGGTCGTTAAGCCCGTCTAGGCAAGAGCAATCACGAGCGTACCATTCGCTTGCCTCCGTCAAAGACGACGGCTTTGTGGCGGTCGATGGCCGCGTCCCAGTCGAGACGGTGCGGGGGATTGACGTAAAAGCGGTACGCTGCTGCCATCTGCCGTGCGGCCTCGTCGAAGTCCATGCCGCCGAAGCCACAGCCCATCGCGGGAAACGCAACGGAGGTGATCTCGCCTAAATCGTGCGCCTGACGCCGATAGGCAGCATTGTGATGATAGACTGCAAGAAGCGCCGACCAGGTAGCCCGGTACACGGCATCCGTGCCGGTGATGTCACCAGGCATCCGCATCGTTGGTGCGTGGGCGACGAACGGAAAGCCTACGGTCCCAGTAGGCTCGATGAAGCATGTTCCGACGGGCTGATCGCCGAGGTAGTCGTTCAGGATGCGAGCTTGAATGCGCTCCATCAGTCCATGTCCATGCTTCTCGATCACAGCAGCATCGATGCCTGCCGTCATGATCCCAAACGCATTGCCCGCCGTCACAAAGCAGTCGTGGGGAGCAAGGTGCTCGTATCGTTGCTGTAGAATCCGCACACTCGGCAAGCCTGCGAAACGGCGTTCAAATGCGACGCAGGCTCCTGAAATTGGATGGATGATCCAGAGATCGAGGGGAAATGGCATGCGAGCGGGGCAGTCCCAGAAAGGAACGAACAGCAGGACCGCCCGTCAACCTAGTCGATTTCGCTAGCGCCCTGTTTCGAAGATCTTAGCGCGGGCGGAGCCAGGGGAGCGGGTCTTGCTCGTCGTTGCCGTCGTAGAGCGCGAAGAACACCCCAGCGCCCCGTGGCGTGGTGGCCGTGCCCGCGCGGCCGATGACCTGGCCGCTACGCACGCGGTCGCCGGGGGCCACGCTCACGAGCGAGAGGTTGCCGTAGACCGTCTTCACGTCGCCGTGCTCGATAATGAGGTAGCTCCCAAACGACGGCATCCGCGAGGCGCGCGCGACAACGCCGTCGAACACCGAGCGCACCTCGGCCCCCGCCGCCGTGCTGATGTCGATGCCGGGGGCGGTCGTGATGGTGTTGGTGACCGGGTTGGTGCGCTGGCCGTAGCGTCCCACCAGCGTGCCGAGGGCGGGCCAAGGCAGACGGCCCCGGTTATCGCGGAACGAGCCTGAGAGCCGAGCGGCCCGGGCAATTTCTGCCTCGGAGCGCGTATCGGCTGGGTTGAGGGCTTCACTCCGTTCTGTCTGAATGAGGGCGCTGATGCGCGTGCGCAGTTCCGTGGCATCGGCTTCGCGCTGGCGGATCTCCGCTTCGAGCGCCGCCCGCTGCCCCGAGAGTTGCGTGACAAGGGCCGTCCGCTCATCCTTTCGGGAGGCGATCTCGGCCTGCTCGCTGCGCTCACGCGCGATGAGTCCCTGTACGTCTCCTTTGGCGGCAACCAACTCGACGCGCTGCGCTTCGAGCGCGGCGGTGCGCTCGCGAACGCGGTCCATCTGGCGCTGCCGGTCCTCCGTGAAGCGGCGGAGGTAACGCGCCCGCACAAGCGCCTGGGTCACGGACTGCGCCGAGAGGATCAGCGCGAGGTCGGACAGGCGGCTGCGCTTGTAGGCAGATCGGGCCCGCGTCGCATACGATTCACGCAGCGACTCGATTTCAGCCTCTAGTGCGTCTACACCGCGCTGGAGCGAGTCGGCACGGGCGTTCAGCAGGCGAAGACGGCCTCGATATGACGCGATCAGGTCCTCCCGCAACGCCAACTCGGCGTCGAGTTCGCGCAGCGTCGCCATGGCCGATTGCTCATCGGCGCGCGTGGCATCGATGCGGGCAGAGAATTCCTCGATTTCGCTCTCCAGATCGCGGAGGGCGTTTTGAGACTGGATGCGTTCGGAGAGCGTGCTCTGCGCCCAACTGAGCGGAGCCAGCGCAACGAGCGACCCGAGTACGATCAGGCGCAACGGTGAGGCGGACAGCATGAGAGGTGAGGTGTGCGGCGAGAGCGAACGGTCAGCAGGAGGGAGGCGACCGATCATGTGCTGGGGCAAGCATCATTCCACGCGTTCCACGTCCATCCCCTGTGGACGTGGGCTCGGAAACGTGAGCGCGGGTGGATTGACGGTCAGCTTGACGTGCTCGAAGATGACCGTCGCCTCCTCGCTCGGCGCCTGGATCATCACCCGGCGCGGCACGACGATGCCATCGATCTGGTCGAAGGACGAGAAGGTGCGGATGCTGAGGATCTCCCCAGCCGGACCGTAGTCAACGGCCTCGACGACGCGCCAGAGGGCCGGGTCCACGCGGAGGCGCTGCTCGACGGGGCCACTCGGCGTCGCGAGCGTCGTGGCGAGGAGGTAGTGCGCACTGTCGCTGGCCACGGTCCAATCAGCTTCGGCTTGCGGGGTGACCGTGCCCGTCAGGCTCGCGAATAGATCGCGGCTCGACGGCGGAAGCGGGACGAACCGGGAAGCGGCGTCGAGCGGCCCCGTGTAGTACGTCCCGCCGAAGGTGTAGGCGACGTAGAACGAGTCAGGCGTGACGAGGCCCTCGCCCACGCGGATGCCGAAGGGGCCGGACAGCGAGCCAAACAGCGAGTCGGCAGACTGCCGCAGGCGAGCTGAGAGCGTCGCGCGTTGTCCTGGGCGCTCGACCTTGATGCGACTCTGGCTCTCGAACGTCCGAAGCGGCTGCGCTTCCAGACGCACGGCTTCGACGATGGCGGCGGCTGGGTGGTTGGGGAAGGCGTCCGGGAGTTCAGCATCCGGCGCGTCGCTCACGAGCTGGCTCGTCCGGCATCCGGCGGCTGCCATGAGCACGCCCGTCAAGAGCAGACAAGATCCCAGTCGGACGTGGCGCATGTGGTGCATAAGGCGTGGCAGAGATGGGGTAAGCTAGCACGAAGCCGACGGTGGCGTTCGCCTCGTCACAAACGTGCAGCGCGGCGCTCAGGGCGCGCGCTCCAGCTTCTCTCGAAGAGCGGGGTTGCTGGGATCGAGGTCGAGCGCTTGTTCCCAGGCGCTTCGAGCGGCCTCGCCGTTCCCGAGGGCGCTCTCCGCATCGCCGAGGCGTTCGAGTTGCGCGGCCGAGGGGACGTCGAGGGTGCGCAGGGCGTACGCGGCGTCACGGGGGCGGTCGGCTGCGAGATAGGCAACGCTGGCAACGTCCACCAACGTCGGCTGGCCGGGAAAGAGCAGGAGAGCCTCATCGGAGAGGCGCTCAGCAAGCGCGGTGTCTCGTGCGAGCAGAGCGGTCTGGATTGTCTCCGCCCACCAATCCAGGCGGCGTGGCTGTGCCTGAACGGCTCGGGCCAGCAGGCGTGCAGCCTCGCCAGCGTCGCCCTGTGCCCGGTGCAGGAGGCCAAGCATCCGAAGCGCGTCGGGTCTCGTTTCCAGCGCAAGTAGCCGGTCCAGCGCCGCCATCGCCTCGGGGCGAACAGCAGGGTCGTTCTCCGCACGGTTGAACAACGCGGCGGCCTGTCCGAACAGTGCGTCGGGGTCCTCCGACGCTCCCAGGTCGGCGAGCAGCGCCGTCGCGCCTTCAGCGTCGGCGTCTTGCATCGCTCGGGCGAGGAGCACCGCCACCTGTGCGTCGTGCGGGTAGTCGGAGCGCAGCGCGTCGAGGACGACCTGCGCGTCGTCCGTTCGCTCGGCGTCGAGATAGCGACGCGCGAGATCGAGCCGGACGGGGTAGGCATACGGATCCTCGTTCAGGAGCGCTTCTACTTCGGCGATGGCAGCGTCGGTCTGGCTCGTTTTGTCATAGAGCCGAATGAGCTGACGCCGGACGGGACGGGGGTCAGGTACGGTGGCAAGGCGAGCGCGCTGCGCCTGGATTGCCTCGTCGTGACGGCCTAGCAATTCCAGGAGGTTGGCTTGGGCAGCACGGGCCTCGTCCGCGTCAGAGTCGCGTTCGAGGGCGCGTTCGTACGCTGCCAAGGCCTCTCCAGGACGCTCGGCTGCGCGGAGCAGGTTGGCGATGAGGAGGAGCGGGGCGAGAGCGCTTTCGTCGGCGCGCGCGGCCTGCTGGGCGAAGAAGAGGGCGTCGTCAGGCTGGTCGAGTGCTTGGTAGGCCTCGGCCATGGCTAGCAGGATCGTCGCATCCGGGCCAACCAAGTCCAGCGCCGTCGCATAGGCTTCGAGTGCGCCCTCGAAGTTGCTCAGTCGAGCCTGCGTCAGGCCGCGCACGAACAGGCCTTGCGCCACGAGATCCTGTCCACTCACGGGTGACGCCGTTCCTTCTGACGCAGTCTCTTGTGCAGACGCCTGGGGGACCGCAACTGAGATGGCTGCGCAGGCACAGAGTACGGTAGCGAGAGGGAAACGCATGCGAGGCAGGAGGATGGCACACGGGCGAGGGTAGCAGTACAACGGACGGCGACACGGAGTTGTGCGGCCCGCGCGGTATTTTCGCCCGATCCGACGAGGATCACCACCCACAAGATCGCTACCTGAAATCGCCATGGCCCAGCCCCGTTTCCGTGCTCCGGACACGATGCTCATCATCTTCTCGATCATTGTGCTCGCGGCGGTGGCTACGTGGTTCATCCCGCCGGGCGCGTTTGAGAAGACGATGATGGAGGTGGAAGGGGCTGGGGAGCGCGAGGTCGTCGTGCCTGGCTCCTTCGACTACCTGGAGCGCGACGATGAAGGCTGGCTCGGACGGCTTGGCGGCACACTGGGGATCATCCTCTTGGCGCCGATTCTGGGCATCACCGACCCCGATGCCGTACCGATCATCGCGTTCGTTCTGCTCGTGGGTGGGGCGTTTGCCGTGCTGCAACAGACGGGGGCCGTGGACGCGGCACTCCGAAGGCTTGTGGGGGCGGCGGAGCAGTCGCGAGCGGTCCAGTTAGCGCTCGTTCCTCTTTTCATGGCCTTGTTCTCACTCGGTGGCGCGACGTTCGGGATGGCGGAGGAGACGATCCCCTTCGTGCTCATTTTCGTGCCGCTGGCCCTCGCGCTGGGGTACGACAGCATCACCGGCGTGGCGATCCCGTTCATCGGCAGCGGAGCCGGGTTTGCAGGTGCGTTCCTCAACCCGTTCACCGTGGGCGTCGCGCAGGGCATCGCCGAGGTGCCGCTTTTCTCCGGCGTGCCGTTTCGCATCGGCCTTTGGGTGTGTACGACCACGGTAGCAACGGCCTTCGTGATGTGGCACGCGGCTCGTGTCAAACGTGACCCGACTCGTAGCCCAACCTATGCGCTGGATCAGATAAAGCGCGCTGAGGAAGGGCTCGGCGATTCGACAGCGGATGCCGCACTCACCCCACAGCAGCGCAACGTGCTTCTGGTGTTCATTGTCGGGCTCGGGGTGCTCGTCTACGGTGTCCTGGAGTTCGGCTGGTATATCAACGAAATCGCGGCGCTCTTTGTCGCCCTTGGCATCGTGATGGGGCTCGTCGGCGGGCTCGGTGGGAATGGGACGGCGAAGGCCTTCCAGGAAGGCGCCCGCGACCTCGTGGCGACCGCGCTCATCATCGGCCTCGCTCGGGGCATCCTCATCGTGCTGCAGGACGCGCAGGTCATCGACACGATTCTGCTACCGCTGGCCCGAAGTCGCCGACCGCCGACGCC
>JBCBEX010000084.1:0-18239 GCA_038528235.1 Bacteroidota bacterium | reverse complement strand
GAACTCGATCAAGCTCATCTCCGAGAACTACATCGGGATCGGCTTGATCGAGTTCGACACCTGCCGCTCGTAGCCTGCGAGCACCAACGCCCCCTCGCCAAACTCGACGTCCTCGTAGTCGCTGGCGTAGACCCCGAATACGCCAAACGTGAAGGCATTCGTTGGCGAGCCCGCAGTCAGCGCTGCGTAGACGGTGCCCGCCACGCCGGTACCGTCCAGGTCGCTGCCGACCGGCACGAAGGCATTGGCCCCAACCGCAATGGTCATGTATTCAGAGCGAACGAGTTGGCCCTTCACGTTGAAGTTGAAGAGCGTAAATCCGCCCGTGGGGATCGAAGAGGCGAACGAGAGGTCAAGCCGGTCCGACGGGCTGTAGGCGACGGACGGGAGGATGTAGTAGCCCGAAATTCGCCCCGTGCCCGCTGACATGGTCCGGCCAGTCGGGGCGATGAAGAGGCGTGACGGGATCGGATCGTAGCGGCTGAACCCGCGCTCCAGGAGTGGTCCGACCTCTTCGATGTTCGCGCGCGGGATCGTTGTTTGCAGGCCATCCTCCGTCCGAAGCACAACGGAATCGGCCGACTCCTCGAGGATCACACCGACCAGCACAGTGCCGTTGGTCAGGGTCACTCGCCGTTGCTCTTCCGTGCTCGTGGCAAGGCTGGAGTCGGCTTGGGGAGACTCCTGTGCCCATGTTGGTGCAGCGACGGGCAGGATCAGGACGAGGGAGAGCACGGCAAGGAGGCAACGCATGTCGGGTGAGCGGGCTGGGTGAAACAGGCGTGATGGCATAAGGCCGCAGCGAATACGGTTGGGGTAACGCTGCCTCGGCACTTATCAGCAGGTGCCGATCCGATCGTGTGCATGGTATCTCCCCCGCCGCTAGTTTCTCGGTCCCCACCCTACCAGACGCCCTCGATCTCATGGATAACGCGGAAGCCTACCTCGACTTCTTTCTCAACGACATCGTACCCATCCTCGGCAACCTTGCGGGGGCCGCTGCCCTCCTTGTGGTGGGGTTCTGGGTCATTAAGCGGGTGCGCAAACTGGCCGAGGCTGCGCTGAACCGGGCCGGATTCGAGCGCGCGATTGTGTCGTTTCTCTCGTCCTTCTTGGACATCGCGCTGAAAGTGTTTCTGCTGCTCATGGTAGCCGGCATGGTCGGCATCGAAACGGCGGCACTCGTTGGGGTGCTCGCCGCGGCGGGCTTCGCCGTGGGCCTCGCGCTCCAAGGCAGCCTGGCCAACTTCGCTGCAGGCATCCTCATCCTCGTCTTCAAGCCGTATCAGGCCGACGACTGGATCTCGGTCGAGGACCAGTTCGGCCGCGTCGAGGCCATCCAGATCTTCTCCACGATCATCGTCACGCCGGGACTCAAGACGCTCGTGATCCCCAACGCGAAAGTCATCGACGGTATCCTGACCAACTTCTCGAAGAAAGGCCGCGTGCGCCTGGAGCTCAACGTGACGATGCCCTACAGCGAGAGCTTTCCCAAGGTCGAGGCCCTCATCCAGGAAGTGCTCGCCGACACGCCGGGCGTGCTGGACGACCCCGCGCCAGAGATCGGCATCGAGGCCTTCGACAGCCACAGCGTCGTCCTCGCCGTGCGGCCCTACGCCGAGCCCGACGACTATTGGCCAGTGACGTTCGATGTGCACCGTCGCATCAAGCACGCCTTCAGCGAAGCGGGTATCGAGGTCGCCTACTCCGAAGGCGTCGAATTGGGGCGCATCGGGCAGTGAGGGTGCGCGATGCAGAATTGCGCGATGCAGGATGTGGAGAGCGTCGTCAGCAGCGACGATCTGCACGCGACCCTCGCACTTCGCGCTGAACCTGGTGCCGTGCCTGGGGTACCACGGCTGTCATTCTCGCACCCACTGCACAGCCCCCGATGTACCGCGACTTCCTCATCGACGGCCGCGACGACCTCGACCACCTCGCCCCGCATGAGCGCGAGGCCGTTGAGGTGTTTCAGAGCGTCTACGACCCCGAAATCCCCGTGCCCATCTGGGACCTTGGCCTCATCTACGGCCTCGACACCAATGTGGAGGGTCAGACGGCGCACGTCAAGATGACGCTCACCGCACCCAACTGCCCTGCGGCCGAATTGCTGCCCCAGCAGGTGCGCTACGGCCTCGAAGCGCTCGACTGGTGCGACGACGCGACCGTCGAGATCGTGTTCACGCCGCCCTTCAACCAGGAGATGATCTCCGACGAGGCCAAGCTCACGATGGGCTTGATCTAGGTGTAGAAGCGTGAATGTATGGACGTGTGAACGTGCGTACCTCTACACCTCCACACGTCCACTCCCGCATATCTCGCCATGCCTGCCCTCCCGCTCCCGCCGTCCGAGATCCCGCTCCTCGACGTCTCCGAGGAAGAACGGCCGTGCTACCTCGATTCGGCCGCTACGTCGCTGAAGCCGAAGGCTGTCGTAGACCGCCTCGCCCGATTCTACGCGTATGAGAATGCGCCTGTGCACCGTGGCGTCTACGAACTGAGCCAACGGGCGACCGATGCCTACGAGCAGGCGCGCCGCACCGTCGCAGCGTTCGTGCACGCCGAGCCGGAGCAGGTCGTCTTCACGCGTGGCACTACGGAAGGGCTCAACCTGATCGCGCATGCCTGGGCGATGGAGCAGCTTCAGCCGGGCGACGAACTGTTGGTCAGTCCACAGGAGCACCACTCCAACTTTCTCCCCTGGCAAGCCGTAGCCGAGCGAACGGGGGCGACGCTCCACTACCTCCCGCTTACGCCAACAGGGCTCGTGGACCTCGTCGGGGCTTGTGCGCTCATCGGCCGCCGCACCAAGCTCGTGGCCATGGCGCACGTCTCGAACGTGCTCGGCGTCGAGAACCCGGTCCGTGAGGTGTTTGAAGCAGCGCGGCAAGTCGGTGCCATAACCGTCCTCGACGGTGCGCAGAGCGTCCCCACCCGCCCTGTGGACCTCGCTGACCTGCATTGCGACGCGCTCGCGTTCAGCGGCCACAAGATGTTGGGCCCGACGGGTATCGGCGCGCTCGTCATCGATCTCGCGCGGCTCGGACCGATGCAGCCCTACCAAACCGGCGGCGGCATGATCGAGCGCGTCTCGCTCTCGGCGCCGGTCTACCTAGACGGCGTCGCGCGCTTCGAAGCCGGGACGCCCCACGCAGCGGGCGCCATTGGCCTCGCTGCCGCGTGCGACTATCTGTCGAACCTTACCTACGACGGCAACACGGGCATGGCCGCCGTAGCCGCCTACGAGCACGCCTGGGGCCTGCACGCCATGGAGCAGATTCGCGACATCGACGGGCTGCGACTGATCGGCCCGCCCGAGGGGCACGAGGCCGAGGGCGGCATCGTGGCGGTCCAGATGGACGGCGTGCACCCGCACGACCTCGCCGTGTTGCTCGACGCCCAGGGCGTCATGTGCCGGGCCGGCCACCACTGCACGATGCCGCTCCATGCGCACCTCGCCAACGAGCCCGATGCACCGCAGGTGGAGACGTCGCTGCGGGCGTCGGCCTACGTCTATAACCCGCTCGCCGATGCCGACCGGCTAGCCGATGCGCTTCGCTTCGCCGCCCGGGCGCTGCGGGGCGACCGCACGACCGTGTTCGCTTGAGTGTGTTTTCCTGAACGCAGTCCTGCCTCATCGTGTGTCGATGCCTCAGTACGTGTCGATGTAGGACATTGGGGCAGCCTGGAGTCCGCACAGCCGACTAAGAACCCGGGCCGTGGGTTACGTGAACGCCGTCTATACAGGCTGACACCGACACGGCACGACGTATGGGAGTGTTGGCCTGGCCCTGCATGACCAGCGCCGCTCGACCTTGCTGACTTCCCCCAACTCAATGTTCGATCCCTCCGCTTTCAGCCGCCGCCACCCCGATCCCGCCGCCGCTGAACGGGCGTTCCGCAAGCCTTCCACGACGGTGTGGCTCGGCAGCATCGCGCTGTGCACGGACTGCTTTGACGAGGCGATCGCCTTCTACGTTGGGACGCTCGGCTTCCACCTCCGATCGATGGCCCCGCACACAACCGACAGCACGTTCATGCAGGCCTTTCTCGTGGACGCCGACGGGCAGGACGTGCTCGAACTCATCGAGGTGCCGCCGATGCCGCTCGGGGCTCGGTCGGTGACCCAACTCGGGTTCCGGCTCCCGCAGCGAACGTGGCAACTCCTCCGCGTACGCCTGCTCGCCCAGGAGTACCCGTTCACCGAAGTTGGCGACGCCGTCTTCCTCGAAGACCCGAACGGCGTCATGCTCAAGATGGAGTCGATGGGCTAGCGTAGTCGGTTACGAAGACCACGTGCGCATCGGGCTGGTCCAGGCGTCCGTCCGGTGCACCGCGAGTCCGCTGAAACGTTCGGCGAGGTAGTCGACGAGGATGCGCTCTGTGACGCGCTCTGTCTCGTAGTGCCCGGCGTCGATGAGTGCCATTGTTGGGGTGCCTTCGAGGTCGAGCACGTCGAAGAACGTGTGGTACGTGACATCGGCGGTGACATACGCATCGGCTCCCGCACGGAGTGCGTGCGAGATGAAGCGACTGCCTGACCCGCCGCACACCGCGACCTTCGACACCATCGCGGTATCGTCACCCGCATAGCGCAGGGCGCCTGCATTCAGGCGGGCACGCACGATCGCGAGGAAGTCGGCCAGGGGAATCGGGGTCGGGAGCGTGCCGATGACGCCGTAGCCTGCCCGCGTCGCTGGTTTTTCAAGCGCGAACACGTCGTAGGCCACCTCTTCGTAGGGGTGCGCTGCCTTCAGCGCCGCCACAACGCGCCCGAGGTCCCACCGCATGACCTCTACTTCGAGGCGCACCTCGTCCACGGCTTCGAGCGGCCCGCCCGCCGTGCCGATGGCGGGGTTGGCGCGCTCGGTGGGTCGGAAGTAGCCACGGCCACTGGAGGTGAACGCGCACGCCTCATAGTCGCCGATGCGCCCAGCGCCCGCCTCGGCCATAGCAGCATGCACCGCCTCAGCAGCGTCGTTCGGGACGAACGTGACGAGTTTCACGAGGGCGTCGTCCTGCGGGACGAGCATGCGCCCGTCTCGGACCCCGAGTTGCTCCGCGAGCGCAAACGAGACGCCTGCCGGTGCCGCGTCGAGGTTGGTGTGCGCGGCGTAGTACGCGATGCCAGACTCGGCCAGCCGCAGCACGAGCGCGCCGACGGGGTCCGAGGCCACGACTCGTCTCTGCGGCTTGAAGAGCAGCGGGTGGTGGGTCACGATCAACTCCGCGCCCTGCTTCTGAGCCTCCGACACCACGGCGGGCGTCAGATCGAGTGCCACGAGCACGCCGGACACCTCGCGTGCGGCGTCGCCCACGAGGAGCCCCACGTTGTCGAAGTCGGCCGCCATGCCGCGTGGGGCCCACGCTTCGAGGGCGGCGGCGATGTCAGAGACGGTAGGCATAGTCGTGGTACACGAAGCGGGTGACGCAAGCGGTGGTGCCTCAGTCGATTTCGCCGGTATTCGCGGGGCGTCCGGCGAGCTCGATGCCCTCGCGTTCGTCGACGAGCGTGAGCAGCGCCGCGCCGATGACGAAGAACACGAGCACCACGGCGACGCCCGCGCGCTGGCTCTCGAACGTCGTCGTGAGGATGCCGAAAAGGAGCGGCCCCATGAACGCAGTCAGCTTGCCGGAGAACGCGAAGAAGCCATAGAACTCTGTCTCTTTGTCGTCCGGGACGAAGCGGCCGAGCAGCGAGCGGCTCGCCGACTGGTTCGGGCCGGCCGCGAGGCCCACAAGGATGCCTGCCGCCCAGATCATTGCTTTGGTCTGCCCGAACACGGCTACGAGCGTGGCCACGCACAGCAGCGCAAGCGAGGCGTAGAGCGTCGTCTTGCCGCCGACCTTGTCGTCCACGAAGCCGAACAGGAACGCGCCGAGGCCCGCCGCCACGTTGAGGGCCATGCCGAAGAAGATGATCTCGTCGGTTTCGAAGCCGAACGTCCCAGCCGCGTAGATGCCGCCAAGCGCGAAGATGGTCACGAGGCCGTCGTTGTAGAACAACCGCGCGAGCAGGAGGCGGACGATCATCCGATACCGCCCTAGTTCTCGAATCGTCTCCCCCATCTCGCTGAAGGCGGACGAGAACAACGCGGCCGTGCTCGGGCGATTCTCGGGCTTCGCCTCCTTGATGAAGAGGAACAGCGGGATCGAGAACACGGCAAACCACACGGCCACGAGCAGATTCGTCGCCCGGACATGCTCGGCGGTCTCGGTATCGAGGCCGAAGACGTTGCCTTGCACGAAGAGAAACAGACCGAGTGCGAGGGCAACGAGACCGCCGAGGTAGCCGAGTGCCCAGGCCGTCCCCGAGACGCGGCCGATGCGGTCGGGCGGCGCGAGGTCCGGCAAAAACGCGTTGTAGAACACCAGCCCCATCTCGTAGGCGATGTTTGCCACGACGATGCAGACGAGGACCGGAAGCACGTCGCCGGCGCCGAAAAAGAAGGAGGCCGTGGTGCCTCCAATGCAGACCACCGTGGCGATGCCGAGGTAGCGCTTGCGGTGCCCGCCGCGATCGGCCATAGCGCCAAGGAACGGCGAAAGAAGGGCCACGGCGACGGCGGTAATCGTGATACCGCGCGTCCAGAGCGCCGTCCCCTCGATCTCGTTCTCCGCGATGCCCTGCGTGAAGTAGGTGGCGTAGACAAAGGTGACCACGAGGGTGGTAAAGGCGCTGTTGGCGAAGTCGTAGAGACTCCACGACCAGACAGCGCGGCGGTCGTAAGTGCGGGCCATGGGTGGGGGTACGGATGAGAATGCCGAAACCAAAGTAGACGCCCGAGCCGGAGCAGGCCAAGCGCGTTCTTGAGAATGCGCGAGGAGTGCGGGCGGGCGCGTCGTCCCCTGCGCGTTCCATTGTGACGCATGCATACCTTGCGGCGGCCTCGCTATTGTCGCTCGCTCTCCCCACCGCAACGCTCCTTCAAGTCGCATGCTCACGCGCGAAGTCACCGTCCGTAACCGTGCGGGCGTCCACACCCGTCCCGCCTCGATGATCGTCCGCACGGCAGCGGGCTTCGAGTCGGAGTTCTTCATCCGCAAAGATGGCTACGAGATCAATGGCAAGAGCATCATCGGCGTGATGACGCTGGCCGCTGAGCAAGGAGCCACTCTCGAACTGCTCTTCGACGGACCGGACGAGACGGCTGCCGCCGACGCCATGGAAGCCCTCTTCGAAGGCGGCTTCGGCGAGGAGAAATAGACGCCGTCCGCGCACGCGCACTGCTTGGAGGCTGCATTGGGCTCTACGGCCGCCCCGACGAGGGCAGCGCGCATGACCGAGCCTAGCACGGCGCATCACGCTGCTGGCTTGGACAATTAGGACGAGGCTAGGAGCGAACATCCAACCGGCCCAGGCATAGACAGGGACCCTTCCGCACCCCACTTCTGTGTTTTATGCCGCTGGCCTTCGCCTCGTCGGAGTCTCGTCCGCCTGCCTCGCCCCGCGATCCTGACGGTGCGCTGGTGGTGGCGCCGCCCGAACCTCACGTGACCGCGAGCGGGATGCGGGTGCTCAACGGGCTCGCCGTCGCGCCAGGCATTGCTATGGGACAGGCGTATGTCTACGAGGCGGGCGCGTACCAGGCCACGCAGGAGCACATCGAAGACGGCGATGTGGAGGCCGAGGTAGCGCGGTTCGAAGACGCAGTGGCGCGCTCGGAGCGCGAGCTCCGCAAGGTGCTCGTCGTCGCGAAAGAGAAGATCGGCTCCGAAGGCTGCACCCTGTTCTCGGCGCAGCTACTCATGCTACGTGACTCGTCGCTCTTCGACGCCACGATCGACCGCGTGCGTCGGGAGCACATGGGCGCGGGCTTTGCACTGCAAGCGACGATGGACCGCTTCCGCAACCGCCTGCAGGCCAGCGGCGACCCGCGCTGGCGGGAGCGCGCGGCCGAACTGCTCGACGTGCAGAACCGGGTGCTGCGCAATCTGAACCAGGACCGCGCCGTCTCGCACATCGACCCCGACCGGATTGTGGTGGCGGAGAACCTCACGGCTGCTGACATCCTGCTCTTCAGCCGCCAAGGCATCCGCGGCTGCGTGCTGGACTTTGGCGGCCCGACGTCGCACGTGTCGCTCATGGCGCGCGCACTGGGGGTCCCGGCTGTCGTTGGCCTGCACGGCTCCGCGGCGGCCATCCGCGGCGGCGATACGCTCATCCTCGACGGCTTCTCAGGCCGGGTCGTCATCAATCCCGACGAGGAGACGCAGGGCTACTTCGCTCAGAAGCGTGCCCGCTACGAAGCCCTTCTCGAAGGCCGCGCAGACCTGCTACCGCTCCCCGCCGAGACGCGCGACGGATGTCCGGTTCCCCTTCGAGCCAATCTCGAATTCCGCGAAGAACTCCCGCAACTCGACGAATACGGCGCCGAAGGCATTGGCCTCTTCCGCACCGAGCTGCTCTTTATGGCGCAAGGCCAAGCGCTCGAAGAAGAGGAGCAGGCCGCGATCTACCGCGAGACGATCCGCACGGCTGCGCCGCACCCCGTCACGATCCGGCTCATCGATCTCGGCGGCGACAAGGTCTTGCACGTGGCTCGCCGCGAGCCGAACCCGTTCCTCGGCTGGCGCGGCATCCGGTTGCTGCTCGACCGTCCTGAACTCCTGAAGCCGCAGCTTCGTGCCATCCTGCGCGCCGCCGTGGAAGGCCCTGTGCGCATCCTGCTCCCGATGGTGACCGTGATCGAGGAGGTGCGCGCGTTCAAGAAGGTGATGAACCAAGTGCTCGTTGATCTTGCTGGCGCTGGCATCCCCCACGGTCGCGACGTGCAAGTGGGCGTGATGATCGAGGTGCCCGCTGCGGCGCTCCTCGCCCCCCGTTTTGCGCAGGAGGTCGATTTCCTCTCGATCGGCACCAACGACCTCACCAGTCTGACCCTGGGCGTCGACCGAGGCAACGACTTGGTTGCCAACCTCTACCGCGAACTGCATCCGGGCCTCTTGATGCTTATCGCTCGAACCGTGGCCGCCGCCAACCGGCACGGCATCAGCGTGGGCCTGTGCGGCGAGATGGCGAGCAAGCCGCGCATGGTGCCGCTCCTCGTAGGCCTCGGCGTGCACGAACTCAGCATGTCGCCCGCCTACCTCCTGGACGTGAAGCGGGTCATCCGGGCCATGACGCAGCTCGAAGCCGAGGCCCTCGCGCAGGAGGCACTCGCGCAGCCCAATGCCGAGGCCGTCGGCGAACTGCTCGACCAGTGGCTCCGCACGCACAACCGCGAACTCGCGTCCCTCTTCGACGACGACGTGGTGTAGCTCCCCGGCGTGGTTTCACCGAGCGCTGGTTGAAGCCGACGCAAAGCCGAACGTGGGTGGAAACGACGGCCCGGGGTGGCTGTTTGGGCGTTCGTACTGCCGACCATTTCCCCGACCGCCCATGTTTACGTCCGCCGACAGCTGCCCCGAATGCGGGGCGCGCCTCACGCCCCGCGCTACCCGCTGCGACCTCTGCGGGCACGACCTCACTGGCGGACGAATCGTGCACGCCTCAGATGTAGGCGAGGAGGCATTATCCAGCGCCGCCGAAGCCGTACCTCCGGCTCAGGACAACGCTGGTATTCCTCCCACCAAACCGGTTCCCATGGACGCGCCCCTCGAACGCCCCGCTTCTCCTCCCGAGCGCACGGTGCAGTACTGCGGGCAGTGCGGTGCCGAAAACCCTCTCTCCGGTCGCTTCTGCACGATGTGCGGTGCGCCCCTAGCTGAAGGGGCTGTCCGCTTCGTCGCGCCACCCTCTGGCCCGCCGTCGGCGGCCACGAAACCAGCGGGCTCCAAGAAGCTGCTCGTCATGGTCGGGGCGGTCGCCGCTTTTGCCCTCGTGCTGTTCGCTGTGGACCGCCTCAGCGGTACGCCCGAGCCGGCCGTGGAGACCGAAGCCCCAACCGCGGTCGCGGCACCCCCAACGACGGCCGCACCGGCTGCGCCCGCTCCGGTGGCGGCCGACCCGGAGATCGAGGCGCGCGCGGCGCAGATCGAAGCCGACATTGCTGCCGCAGAGACCGAGGCAGGACGCATCGGCAAGCGCATCGAGCTCGTGGAGACCTACGCTCGTGCCGGTCTGTACGGCCGTGCAGCCGAGGCGCAGGCTGCCCTCGCCGAGGTCACCCAGACTGCTGCCGCCTGGGCGACCGTCGGCACGCTCTGGCTCGACCACATTCCGCAGGTTGGGGCAGACGAGCAGGCACCCGTCGCCCTGAGCGCCATCGAGGCCTACCAGCAGTCGCTCGCCATCGAAGACGACCCCGACGTGCGCGTTAATCTCGCGCTCGCCTACCAGTACGACCCCTCCACGCCGATGGGCACGGTCGAGCAGCTCCAGACGGTGATCGAGGGCTATCCGGACCACCCCGAGGCCAACTTCAACATGGGGCTCATGCGCGCACGCATCGGCCGCCTCGACCAGGCGATCGAGTCAATGGAGCGGGTGATCGCGGTCACGGACCATGACAGTCCCGTGCATCAGCGGGCCGAGCTAGAACTCGCGCAGCTACGCGGCCAGGCCCAGCAGCAAGGCAGCTAGCGTCCCCACTGCTCACCGAATCCATCGCGCCTCGCCCTCGCTACCATGTGCACCTCTTTGCTGTCTGGTTCGCTCTTCCGCTGCTGCGTGTTGGCTGTAGCGTTGGCCTTCGGAGTAGGCTGTGCGCCCGCTGTGGTCGTTACCGATGCAGAGGCGCCTGCCGAAGAGCCTACAGTGGTCGCGGGGCCGCTCCTCGCGCCGCCCATGGCAGAGGCACCTGGCACCCCGCTGCCGATGCGTCCTGACCTCCTCGCGGACACGCTGGACAACGGCCTCGCCTACTATGTGCTCCGCAACGCCGAGCCGCAGGACCGCGCAGAATTGCGCCTCGTCGTCAACGCAGGCAGCATCCTAGAAGCTGACGACCAGCAGGGCCTCGCGCACTTCTTGGAACACATGGCCTTCAACGGCACGGCGCAGTTCGAACGCCAGGAGTTAGTGGACTACCTCGAAGGCATCGGCATGCGCTTCGGACCAGACCTCAACGCCTATACCTCGTTCGACGAGACCGTCTACCTCCTCCAGGTCCCCACCGACTCCACGGAGATCGTGGAGACCGCGTTCGATATCCTCCGCGAATGGGCCAGCGCCATCACGCTCGACCCCGCGGAGATCGACAAAGAGCGAGGCGTGATTCTGGAAGAGGAGCGGCTCGGCAAGGGCGCGCAAGATCGCATGCAGCGCCAGCAACTGCCCGTGCTCTTCAACGGCTCCCGCTACGCCGACCGCCTACCCATTGGCACGTCCGACGTGATCCAGAACGCGCCCTACGAGGCCATTGAACGCTTCTACGCCGACTGGTACCGCCCCGACCTCATGGCCATCGTCGCCGTGGGCGACTTCGACCCGGCGGAGATCGAAGCCGAGATTGTCGAACGATTTGCGCCGCTGCCCAACCCCGACGACGCGCCGGAGCGCGTGAGCTACGGCGTGCCCGACGGTACCGAGCCGCAGTTTGCCGTCGCCAGCGACCCCGAAGCCACAGCCTCCGTTGTGGGCGTGCTCTACGGCCGCGCTGTGCAGCCCGCCGGCACCGACTCGACGTTCCGGCGCGACCTCATTGCGGCGCTCTACAACCAGATGCTCAACGACCGGCTCCGTGAGATCGTGCGGCAGCCAGACGCGCCGTTTGTTGCTGCCTTCTCGTTCGAGGGCGGCTTCGTGCGCACACGCGAGCTCTACGGGCTCCAGGCGATCGTGCCGGAGGGCGGCATCGAGACGGGGCTCCGCGCGCTGCTCACTGAAGCGGCGCGCGTCCGCCAGCATGGCTTCACCGCGACCGAATTGACGAGGGCGAAGACGGAGCTGCGGCGTGCCTACGAGCAGGCTGCCCGCGAAGCCGACAAGCAGGAATCGGGACGCATCGCCGGCGCTCTGGTGAGCTTGGCGCTCGGAGGTGGCCCCGTCGTCGATCCCGCGACCGAATTCCTGTTTGCTGACAACCTGCTGCCGGGCATCGCCCTCGCCGAGGTCAACGCCAAAGCCGAGACGCTGATGCCAGAGCGCAACAGGTCGGTGCTCGTGAGTGCCCCGGAGACTGAAGGCGTGGCCCTTCCCGACGAGGCTGCGCTCGCAGTGGTGTTTGCCGAGGTCGATGCGCTGTCCGTTGCGCCCTACGAGGACGGCGCCGCG
Source organism: Bacteroidota bacterium (assembly GCA_038528235.1). GTDB lineage: Bacteria > Bacteroidota > Rhodothermia > Rhodothermales > Rubricoccaceae > JBCBEX01. Next base: position 6,082 of record JBCBEX010000084.1, on the reverse strand, counting down.
TCCGAGCCGCTCCTCCCGACGCTGCCCGAGCCCGGGGCCATCGCCACACGCACCCGCTACCCGGCACTCGACTACGCCGAGTTCACGCTCGACAACGGCGTTCGTGTCGTCCACAAGCAGACCGACTTTCAGAACGATCTGGTCCTCGTGCGGGCCTTCTCCCCTGGCGGCACAGGCCTCGTCGACGATAGCACCTACCTCGCTGTGCGCAGCGCGGTCGCGTTTGTGAGCCAGAGCGGCGTCGGCGCGTTCAGCGTCACCGACCTCGAAAAGAAGCTTGCGGGGCAGGTGGTAGGCGTCGCGCCCTACATCAGCGAGCGGCAAGAGGGCTTCCAGGGCAGCGCCAGCCCCGACGACCTGGAGACGCTCTTTCAACTCGTACACCTCTACGTCACGGCCCCACGGCTCGACGCCGACGCCGTGACTTCGCTCACCCAGCGAATTCGCGCCTCTATCGCCAACCGGGCCAACAGCCCGCAGGCCGCCTTTGCGGACACGCTCTCCGTCACGCTGCAACAGGCCCATCCGCGCCGGCTGCCCTTCGACGAGGCGGCCCTCGACGCGCTCGATCCGCAGGCGTCGTTCTCGTTCTACCGCGACCGCTTCGCCGACCTCGACGACTTCACGTTTGTGGTGGTCGGCAACGTAGACCTCGACACACTCCAGCCGCTCGCGACGCGCTATCTCGGGAGCCTTCCCACGCTCCCCCGGACAGACTCGCTCGTGGTGATCGAGACACCGCCGCCACCTGGGGTCGTTGAGAAGACTGTCGCTCGCGGCGTCGAGGCGCAGAGCCGGGTCGCGCTCGTATACACCGGCTTCTTCGACGAAGACGATCGGGAGGCACGCCGTGCTGCGGTCTTGCAGTTTGACACGATGGGCAAGGTGCTCAATACGCGGCTGCGCGAAGAACTGCGTGAAGAGCGAGGCGGCGTCTACGGCGTCGGCGTGAGCACGAGCGCAGATCGGGAGACGGGGGAGTATGCGCTGCAGATCGGATTCGGCTGCGACCCCGCACGCGTAGACGAACTCGTCGCGGCGGTGCAGGCCGAGGTGGCGGCACTCCGCGCGGCGCCGCCTGCGGCTACGTACCTCCAGCGTGTTCAGGAGCAGGCTCGGCGGCAGCGGGAAGAGAACCTGCGCGACAACGGGTACTGGCTGACGATCCTCGAAAATGCCTACCGCTACGACGAGGCCCCCGAACAGCTCCTCGGCAGCGTCGAGCGCCTGCAAGCCTTGACCGTCGAGGATATCCAAGCAGCCGCACGCCGTTTCGTCAACCCCGATCAGGTTGTGCGCGTGGTGCTCGTCCCCGAAGCGACCAGCGAAGAGGCGTCCGGCCGCGAGTAGCGTCAGGCCAGTGCGTCTGCAACGAGGTCAAGGACACGTCGGTCGCGGGCCATGAGCGCATGCAGCGCGACAGGCACGGCTTCGTGGGTGCCAACGGGCAGGACCGAACTTCGCGCCGGGACGATCATCAAGTCGTAAGGCGTCCAGATCGAGTGCATGTCTACGTCGGCGAGCGTGTCGATATCACGGTCCAGATCGCGGAGGAAGGCACTCCCCGGCCGCATCTGCGCGATGCCGCGATTGAGGGGCAGGCGGCTCCAAAGCGTACCGCCATGCGGGGTCGAAATCGTGACGAGGCGCCGCGTGCGACCGAGACCGCCGAGGCGCTGGACGTAGTATCGCGCAATCAGCCCGCCCATCGAAAACCCGACGAGGTCAATCTCTGTGGCCGACGCGAACGTGTCGTCCACGAAATGGCGGAGGTGCTCCGCGAGCCGGTCGAGGCCGCCGCGTGCGGTGCGCGGCGTCAGCAGCGGCACATGCACGGTGCGCCCGGCAGCCCCGAGGTGCGCCTGCATGTGGCGAAAGAGCCGCGGCGAGTCGAGGAAGCCATGGACGAGCACGACGGGCGGGGCGGTCACAGTTCCAAGCGAAGTAGTGGTGAGCGAAGCAGCGGTGGGCCAAATAGCGGTGAGGCGGTATGTTGGGAGCGTACTTCCGTGACCCCTCTCGGTGCCGCTCGGCGCTGAAGAAGGTGGGGCCACGATCTACCTCCTGAACCGCCTCCTCACCCATGACACCGACCCTCTCCGACGCGGACCTCCAGCGTATCCGCGAAGCCGTCGCCGCTGCAGAGACCCAAACGGCTGGCGAAATCGTCCCGTACGTCGTCGGTCGGTCCGGCAGCTACGACGTGGCCGTGTGGCGCGGGGCCTCCGTCGCGGCCGTCCTGGCGATGCTCTCCGGGATGATCGTGGCGGCGCTCTACGACGGCTGGGGCCTCGGCTGGCTCTACACCGGGTGGGGCATGGTCCTCGTCGCGCTCACGGCGGGCGCCCTCGGAGCCTTGGCCACGGCCTACGTCCCCGCCCTAATGCGTCTCCTCGCGGGCGACGGCCTGCTCACGCTCAACACGCACCGACGCGCCATGCAGGCCTTCGTCGAAGAGGAAGTCTTCGACACGCGCGACCGCACCGGCATCCTGCTGTTCGTGTCCATGCTCGAACACCGCATCGAGGTCTATGGCGACGCGGGCATCAATGCCAAAGTGGACCAGTCGGACTGGGCTGAGGTCGTTGCGCGTGTCCGCAAGGGGATTGTCGAGCAGCGGTTCGCAGACGGCATGGTGGACGCCATCGCGCTCTGCGGCGAGCTGCTGCACCGCCGTGGCGTCGAGATTCGCCCGGACGACACGGACGAGCTTTCGGACAACGTGCGCCTGCGCGATGAGTAGCACCGCGCACCGTATGGGGCGGCTCTGCGGTCTCGTGACCGCCCTGGCGGTGGCGCCGTCCCTACTCGCCCAGGTTGCCGTCCCGCCACTGACGGGACGCGTCGTAGACCTCGCCGACATCTTGGATGCGGCCGCGGAGGCGCAGGTGACCTCGATGCTTGCGGCACTCGAAGACTCGTCATCGCACCAGGTCGCGGTCCTCACGATTCCTGACCTGGACGGCGAGTCCGTGGAGCGCGTGGCGACGCGCGTGTTCAACACGTGGGCGCTTGGGCAGCAGGGCCTCAACAACGGCGTCCTGCTGCTCGTCGCGCGAGACGACCGGCGGCTGCGCATCGAAGTCGGCGTCGGCCTCGAAGGCGTCCTGACCGACGCGGAGGCGGGGCGCATCATCCGCAACACGATGGTGCCGCGCTTCCGCTCAGGCGACTTTGCTGGAGGCATTCGTGAAGGCGTGCTCGCCATCGAGCGCGAACTCGTGGGGCAGATGCCGCAGGCCGGTCCACAGGCCGCGCTCGGCCGCGACTATGTCCCGTTCGAGCGACCGGCCACGCCGTGGGGCCGCATCTACTGGTTCATCGCGCACGACACGGGGTGGTTCGGCCTTCTCCTGCTACCGATCATCGGTCTCCTCCTCTACGGCCTCGGCTACGGGTTCTTCGTTGGCTCCTTCTCAATGGAGCAGCGCTGGCCGATGCTCCTCTTTCTCCTCGGGTTCGGCTCGTTGAGCCTGCTCGTTCTCTTCGTCTTTCTCGGCGAAGTGCTCTGGATTGCCCTCTACGACCGGAGCGTACCTGAGGGCGCCTGGTTGTGGAGTGCACCCGTTTCGCTCATGGTACTCGTCTTCCTGATCGAGCGCTGGTTTTCATCTGCACCCGTGTGGCACCGCTGGCGCGAAGCCAAACGCCGCGTGGTGCGACTGAAGGCCGAGGCCCGTGCCAACAAAGAGAACGTCACGATTTACACCTGGGGCGAGACTATCGTCTACGACGGCAAGCGCGCCGCGGCCCGCGCGAGCTCAAGGGGCTTCTCGGGCGGGGGCTTCTCGGGCGGTGGCTTTTCTGGCGGCGGCTTCTCGGGCGGCGGCGGTTTTTCATCCGGGGGCGGTGCCTCTGGCGGCTGGTAACGCATACAAATCAATGGTTCGTTTTCGATTCGTGCTCGTCCTCGCGTTTGTGCTCTTCGGCGCGCTCGAAACCTGGGCGCAGCCCGATATCCAGCGCTTGCGCGACCGCGTCATGGACGACGCCGATATCCTCGCCCGTGCCACCGAGGACGGCCTTCGCGCTCGCTTGGCCGCGCACGAGGACTCGACTTCCAACCAAGTCGTCGTGTGGACTGTCAAGGCGTTGGGCGCCACTACCGTCGAGGAATTGGCCAACCGTGCCTTCAACACCTGGGGGCTCGGGCAGGAAGCCACCGACAACGGCGTGCTTCTCCTCGTTGCTCGGGACGACCGAGAGCTTCGCATCGAAGTTGGTCAAGGCTTGGAAGGCGCTCTGACCGACGCGCAGGCCGGCCGCATCATCCGCAACGAGATCGTGCCCCGCTTCCGCAGCGGCGACTTCGACGGCGGTGTCACCGCGGGCGTCGACGCCATCCTCGGCTCCCTCGACGGGACGTACATCGCCCAAGACGAAGACTATTCGGACGACTTCAGCGATATGCCGCTCTTCTTCCGCCTGGTCTTCGGCGGACTGTTTTCGGGTATCCCGCTCACGATGGCCTTCCTGGGCGGCCTGTTTGCGCCGGGCTGCGCGCGCTACTTCATGATGCTGTTTTTCATTCCCTTCGTCGGGATCGGCACGACCGTGCTCTTCGGCTCGCCCACCGCGGGCATCGTCTGCGTGGTCATCTACCTGATCGTGTTCCTCGTGTTGGATCGCTGGATCGCCAGCACCGAGTGGGGGCAGGACGCCCGTGAGAAAGCCAAGCAAGGAAAGTCGTCTAAATTCTACATCGGCGGCATTCCGATCACCGTCGGCGGCTCTTCGTCCTCGGGCGGCGGCGGTGGCTTTTCGAGCGGCGGCTTCTCCGGCGGGGGCGGCTTCTCGTCGGGCGGTGGCGCGTCGGGCAGTTGGTAGACACGTGTTGCCGGCGCCAGAAAGAGCCTGCCCTCAACGGCGACTCACCAGCCAATGATCTCCGGCGCGTCGCGGGCGTCACTACGGCGACCCTCTCGCGCGTCTTGGTCTAAGCGGAACGCTGGGGCGACGGCGTCGGACTCGGTGGTACAGCCGCTGACACTGCCCTCGAATACCGTGTCCCAGCCGTTGTCTACCCGCCCCAGGATGCGGTAGCGGTTTGTGCCGAGCGGGCCGGACTGCCGGATCACGACCTCTGCAGCACCGACGCCGTTGAGGTCCAGGGCACCCAGCAACGAAAGCTGCCCTGGCGTGCGCGCGGGCCCCGGGTCTTCCCTCGTGACCTCGGCGAGGGCCGTGAGCACCTTGCCCGACACGTCCGGACGGGCGATGACGAACAGTCGCCAAGTTCGCGGCCCCACATCACGTTGCTCGGTAGCGTCGAATGTGCCAAGGAGTTCGTCGATGCCGTCCGCGTCGAGGTCAGCAGCGAGCAGGCGCCCCGGCCGCAGGCGACGCAGCGCAGCTTCAGGGGCATCCACAGCACGGAGTCGTTCGCGGGCGAAGGCGAGCATGAGCCGCTGCTCTTCGCTTGTGGGCAACCGCCCCACGAGCCCGCCACTGTAGACGCTGGACGTCGCGGCCAGTGTGGCTTCGGGCGATAGTGGCTGGCTGGCCCTCGACCGTCCCTGCACCGTGCGGCACTTCACCAAATCGAGCTCGGCCTCCCGAATTGGTGCCGGGATGCTACCCTGGGCAGGGTCGATGACCCAGAGTCCGCGCCGCTCGTTGAGCAGCGCCTCACGGACGCCCCCTTCGAGCCGTGCTGATCGGACGGAATCACGGAGCCAGCTTGGTCCCCGCGTGTCCAGCGAGTCGAGGTCGCCCGCGAAGGGCGCGAGCGGATCGCCGATACGCCCCTCGTAGACCACGGCGATGGGCTCGACAAACACACTGCGGTCGTCGATGGGCGGGCGTTCGTCCCGGGTGACGGCGTAGAGTCGGACGAAGCGGTCGCGCGCCTCGAAGTTGCCGCGCGCGCGGGCCAACTCGACGAGTTGCCATCCGTCTGCCCCGCCGAGCGAGTCGGCGGCGGTGTCGACGCGCTCGTAGTAGGCGAAGGCCTCGCCCTCGATGGTACGGTTGCGACTGGCGAGCGTGAGCGCCAACCGGCGGCGTAGCGTCCCCGCCTCCGCACTCACGGCGTCGTCTAGGATCGTAGCGGCTTGCACCTCGTCGGCCTCGACGGTCCATC
>JBCBEX010000083.1:0-19023 GCA_038528235.1 Bacteroidota bacterium | reverse complement strand
GAGAACGAAGCCAACGTCGCATGACTGGGCTCGGCCTTCTATGGCGCGGGACGCCCGTTCTCCTCGTTTATCATGGTCACGCTCGGCACAGGGGTCGGCGGGGCCATCATCTACGAGAACCGGATCTTTCGAGGCGCTACGGGCGGTGCGGGCGAGTTCGGCCACATGACGATCGACTACGAAGGTCCCTACGCACGCAGCGGGGTTGCGGGCGCGATCGAGGCCTACCTCGGCCACCACTTCCTGAGCCGGCATGCGCGGTACCAACTTCTCCAGCGCACCACCCGGCTCCATGAGATGACGGGGGCCGACCTCCACGACCTGACGCCTGTCAAATTACACAGTGCAGCCGTCAGCGGCGACCCTGCGGCGACGGAACTGCTCGCCTGGGCGGGCCACAAACTCGGCGTCGCGCTTGGCTCGGCGATCAACCTGCTCGACATTCGTAAGGTGGTCGTCGGAGGCGGCGTGTCTGCGGCGGGGGACTACATTCTCGGGCCGGCCCGCGACGCCATGCGTCGGTTTGTGATGCCGGGCCTAGTCGATGACCTCGAACTCGTTCGCGAGACGCTGGGCAACGAAGCTGCGATCCTGGGCGCCGCGCGGCTCGCCTTTGAGCAGGCAGAAACCAACTCCCGCCACGTCTTCGAAAACTGAAAAGTGTGGACGTCCCTGCGGGGCCGCTCCCCTTCGCGTGCCGTGTGGCGGTGGCTGGATCGTGGTATCATGGACGGCCTGCCCGGGCTTCGGGGTTGTCTGTCTCCGCCACCATGCTTCGTCGTGTTCGTCTTGCTGCGTCCCGTGCTGCTTGTCGCGCTGCTAGCGTGGGCCTACTCGCCCTTGTCAGCACAGGATGCGGTGGCAGTACAGGACACGACGGCTGATGCCCCGCTTGCACGACCGCCTGCTCCCGCGGCCCAGACCGCCCCGCAGGAGACTGGCGAAGGGCCCGACCAGCCCGTGCCGTTCGCGGCGCGCGATTCACTCGTCTTGTTGTTCAGCGAGACCGAGGGCGCGCAGCCCGTCACCGACGGCGACAACCGCACCTCGACGGATGATACCTCGACGGATGATACCTCGACGGATGATGGGGACACCGCATCCCTATTCGGCGAAGCGGTCGTCCGCTACGATGACGCGATGCTCGAAGCCGCTGCCATCGACCTCTTTTTCGCCCGCAACGAAGTACGGGCCCGACGCCTTGCCGAGGGCGACACGACCGGCCAACCGCGTTTCACGCAAGGCGGTGAAGGCTTCACCGGCCGCGAGTTGCTCTACAACCTCGACACCCAGCGCGGGCGCATCGTTGGGGCACGCACGCAAATCCAAGACGGCTTCCTGCTTGGCGAGATCCTCAAGCAAAGCAACGCCAACGTGCTCTACGGCGCGGACGTTGGGTATACGACCTGCTCGAATCCTGAACATGTCCACTACGCTCTGAATGCAAGCCGCCTGAAGGTCGTCGACCAAGAGTGGGTCTACACCGGCCCGGTGCAGCTCTACCTCCTCGGCATCCCAACTCCGGTCTGGCTGCCCTTCGGGTTCTTCCCGGCCGCCGAGGGCCGTCGGAGCGGTCCCACCCGCGTGACCTATGGCGAAGACCGGACCTACGGGTTCTTCATCAAGAACATGGGCTGGTATTGGGCGGTGAACGACTACTTCGACGCGCAGCTCACCGGCGGGCTGTACTCGAAAGGCTCCTACGAGTTGGGTACCCAGTTCAACTACGCCAAGCGGTACTACTACAACGGCTCGCTGCGCATTGACTACAGCTTTCTCCGCCAGGGCGAACGCGGCGACCCGACAGGCGGCGTCAACCGCTCAGGACAGGTTGGATGGCGCCATACGCAAGACTTGAGCCCTTCCTCCCGCCTCAGCGGCACAGTCAACCTTTCGAGCCGGAGCTACCTGCGCGGTATCTCAGCGGACCTAAATGACAATGTGAGCCAATCGACGAGTTCGTCGGTCACCTACACCAAGAGTTGGTCGGCGGGCGCCCGGTCGCTCACGCTGAACCTGCGCGCCAACCAGAATTTTACGGGGCTCGGGAGCACCGACCTCACCCTCCCGAGCGCCCAGTTTAGCCAGCGTCAGCTCTTCCCGTTCCGCCGCGAGAGCCGCCAGGGCCGCGATGAGGCGTGGTTTGAAAAGATCAACCTTAGCTACACCGGCAACCTCGACAACCGCTTCACCTTCCGCCCCGACTCCACCATCGACGGCTTCGAAGAGGCGTCGGTCTGGGAGGCCCTCTTCGACTACGACGCCTACGTGCGGGCCACGGGCAACGAGGAACGGTTCCGCACCACCGCGACGCACCGCGTGCCTATCCAAGCCGCGTTCAACGTGCAGCGGCTTCCGGTTCTAGGGATCCCGTTCGTTCTCAACGTCACCCCCAACTTCAACTATCGGGAAAACTGGTTCACGCGCTCCGAACGGCGCTTTGTAAACGAGGAGGGGCGTGTCGAGACAGAATCGGTGGCCGGATTCACCGCGATCCGCACGTTCAGCACAGGCGTTGGTGCCAACACCCAACTCTACGGCACCTTCCCCCTCCGCGTGGGCCCGCTCGACGGCTTCCGCCACATCGCCCGGCCCAGCATCTCCTACACCTACACGCCCGATTTCTCGTCGGACTTCTTCGGGTACTACCGCAGCTTTACCGACACGTCGGGGGCTGTGGTGGAGTATCCCATTGTCTCTGGGGCCGGGCTGACGGACCGTGCCTCTCAGACCCTTTCGATGAGCGTCGACAACACGTTCCAGACGCGCATAGCACGGACGGACTCGACGGGGGTGATCGAGCGAACGCCGCTCCAACTGCTGCGCCTCTCGGCCAATACGAGCTACGACTTTGAGCGGGACAGCCTCAACTTCTCGAACCTGAGCCTCCGCGCCTCGACCAGCATCGGACAGGCGCTCACCCTCAACGCCTCAGCGACGTACTCCTTCTACGCGGTGAATGACGCGGGGCGTCCGATCAATCGGTCCCACTTCGCGGCCACGGGTGGCCTGCTCCGCCCGACGAACTACTCGCTCTCCCTCAGCACGTCGATTGGACCCGGTGGGCGGCTCCAGCCCAACGAGGGCGGTCCGCTGCGCGGCGTCTTCGATCCGTTCCCCAACGACCCCTACGCGGAGTTCTCTCACCTCGACGACCCGAGTTTCGTGACCTACGGCGTCCCGTGGCGCACCTCGCTCACGTTTCGCTACGACCTCACGCCAGCGTTGGGCCAGGCCCCGAAGCGCGAACGGGCCATCCTCAACATCACCGGCCTCTCCTTCCAACTCACCCCTGCCTGGCGCATCTCCGGCTCGTCCGGGTACGACTTCATCGAAAAGGAAATCACGACGAGTTCGCTCAACCTCATCCGCGACCTCCACTGTTGGGAGATGCAGTTCAACTGGGTGCCGTTCGGCACGTTTAAGCGCTTCGGCTTCTCGATCTACGTCAAGAGCGGCCAGCTCCGTGACTTCCTCAAACTCGACGTGCCGCGCTCGGACCGCAGCAGTCAGCTCGACGGCGTGTTTTAGCCTCTCATCCGCTCCCCATGTCTTCCCTCGACGCTCTTCGCGCCCGCCTCGCCACCGTCTACGACCTCAACAAAGCAGCGTCGGTGCTGGAATGGGACCAGGAGACCTACATGCCCGACGGGGCCACAGAGGCGCGCGCCCACCAACTGACGACGCTTCGCAGCCTCTCCCATGAGCACTTCACGGACGACGAGACGGGAGCGCTCCTCGAACGTGCCGAGGTTGCCACGCAAGGGTTGGAGGCGCAGGACCCGGCCCGTGCGCTCGTCCGCGTTGCGCAGCGCGACTACGATCGGGCCACCAAGCTGCCAGCCCGCCTCGTTGCCGAGTTTGCTACGGCCACCGCTCGCGCCAAGCACGCGTGGCAGGCCGCTCGCGCCGATGACGACTACGCACAGTTCGCTCCGCACCTCGAGCGGGTCATCGCGCTCAGTGTTGAAAAATCTGACGCGCTCGGCGCCACGGTACCGGAGGCACGCTACGATATCCTGCTCGACGAGTACGAGCCAGGCATGACTGCTGCCGAAGTCGCCCGGGAGTTCGCGGAGTTGCGGGAGGGCCTCGTACCACTCGTCGAAGCCATCGCCGACGCGCCGCATGTGGACGACGCGTTCTTGCATGCCCCCTTCGACGAGGCAACGCAATGGGCATTCGGTCTGGAAGTCGCACAAGCTTTCGGCTACGACCTCGCGCACGGTCGGCAAGACCGCTCGGCCCACCCCTTCTCCACCACCCTCGCCATTGACGATGTGCGCATCACGACGCGCATCGATCCAGACTATTTCCCGTCGGGCTTCTTCGGGACGCTCCACGAAACAGGCCACGCGCTCTATGAACGCGGTGTGTCACCGAGCTTAGCACGCTCGCCGCTTGCATCGGGCACCTCGCTCGGGATGCATGAGAGCCAGAGCCGGTTATGGGAGAATCAAGTGGGACGCAGCCGCCCGTTCTGGCAGCATTGGTATCCGAAGCTGCAGGACCGCTTCCCAGCCCAACTCCGCGCTGTGCCGGTCGACGCCTACTACCGGGCCATCAACCGTGTGGGGCCGAGTTTCATCCGCGTCGAGGCGGACGAAGTGACCTATAACCTCCACGTCATGCTTCGCTTCGAGATCGAGCGGGCGCTCATCGACGGCTCCCTGAGCGTGGCCGACGTGCCCGCGGCCTGGAATGCGGCGATGAAGGACTACCTCGGCGTGACGCCCCCCACAGACCGCGAAGGATGTCTCCAGGACATTCACTGGTCGATTGGCTTGGTCGGCTACTTCCCGACCTACACGCTCGGCACGCTCATGTCGGCCCAGCTGTTCGAAGCCGCGCAGCGCGATCTCGGAGACCTAGCTGCCGCATTTGCCGAGGGCACCTACCTGCCGCTGCGAGAGTGGCTCCGCGACCAGATCCATCAGCACGGCCGCGTCTACACGGCGACCGAACTGTTGAGACACGTTTGCGGGACGGGACTCGACGCAGCACCCTGGCTGAAATATGCCCGCGCCAAGTATGCTTTGATTTACGATTTGGCTCTGTAAACCCGACTGGCCAAGGTGGCTTGGTTTTAGTTCAGCGAGGTGTCCAGTTTTCTCCTTGCATCGCGCGCCACTTCTTCAGAGTTTTGCGCATGTTAGTGAGCAAGGCGCGCACACCTGCTACTGCGAAACAGCCCCGTTTCGCGCCAGAGCCGACCTGACGGGCTCTGGCAACTCGGGTGATCCACCACCCGTCGCTCTTCATCCCTCCGTCCGAGCGAGTCCTACCATGCTCTTCACCCGCCTGACCCGCCGTGCCTCCACGGTGGCACAGTCCCGCCTACATCGCATCGCGGGTCTCCCGATCGCCCTGGCCCTCTTTGTCTTGGCCGCGAGCGGGGCTGTCCTCGCGCAAGAGATCGACCACCGCCCCGTGGTCCTCACAGGAGCAGACGTGCCCGCGCTCACGGGTGCTGACGTGACGACGCCGGTGTGTTTCACGTTCGTCGATGGAGCATGGGCTCAGTGTCCGCTTCAAATCGACGAGCGGGCGATGCTGGACCCTGCATCCAACTACCCGACGTCGATCTCGGACGCCGCCGAGCTGTTTGGCGGGACCCCGCAGCTCCTCTACACGGCGCCGCAGGACTATCCGATGAATGGGTTCACGCCCATCATCCAGGTTGACCCCGACCCCACGTTTGACGCGGACGACGAACTCGTTCTCATGGCGCGCTTCTTCGGCGACGTGGTGAGTCCACAGGCGCCGCCGTTCGCCCCCGAAGAGGTGGTGGAGGTGCTGTTCGAGGGACGGGCCGCCTACGTCTTCGTGCCTACGTCGCCGCTCGCTCAGGACGCTGGCTACGACCTGGTATCGTACTCGTTCGACTTGCTCTCGGGCGACTTCCCGAGCACCTACAACTTCGAGGGCGACACGACGCTGCCCGACGAGTGGGGCCAGGGCGACTTCCTCGCTGCCAACCCGGAATACAGCGCAGTCCAGACGGACTATTACCAGACTGCGTTCGAGGACCGCTGGATCCAGCGTGAGTGGAGCATGACAGACGGCCAAGGCGGCTACGGCCCCGACATCTTGGACCGGGTCAAGTTTGGTACCCGGCCTAACACGATGGGCAACCAGAACAATTGCGGCCGCTCAATTTGGACCGGCAGCGCGCGACGCGGCACGCTTGGCATCCAGAAAGACGGTCCCATTCGCGCTTTGCGCTATGCCCAGGGGTTCAATTCGGGCGGCCTCAACTACGTCCTGTACACGATGTACGAGCGGTACATCGTGTACTACATGGCGCACCAGATGCACCGCACTCCGGGTGCGTCGATGTGGTTCGACCTCTCGACGAACGCCTATGGGATGCAGCACCGGAGCAACCTCTTCGCGGGCACCGTCTCGGTCGACGGCACGCCAGACCGCACGGGCAACGGTTTCGTCAACGCCTACCTGGAGTGGGACCACTTCGCCGGTAGCCAGGGCAGCTTCGTGTCCGTCTGGGAAGTCGACACCAACATTCCTGGTGCGTTCCCGCACTCCTACTACGAGGACGACACCACCCCTCAGGTCCAACAGTGCACGGGAGACGATGTCGCCACGGCGTCGTCTGGCAACGTCTACATCTTCGGCAACAATGTCCAAGACGCGTTCGTCCCGTGGACCGACCCGTCCAACGGCGCGTCCTTCGACGACGACGACAACCTGCGCCTGCTGCGTCTCACGCGCCGCGTGATCCCGGACGGACCGAACATGCCCAGCACGCAGGCCGACTCGCTCGTCACCAGCCTGCAAGCGCCGATCACCTTCACAGCACAGAACGTAGCAGTGATCGGTGATGACGTCCAGGCACCGCTATTCAGCGGCACCTACGACGGACTCTCGTACGAGGGCACTACCTCGGACAGCCGCATTGGCGACAGCGGCCTCGACTCCCTCGTGCTCGGAGGCACGTCGGCCAATCTCAGCTTCACTGCTGACGCGTTCACACCGGGCGACCCGTCGGCCGGATTTGCAGTGGCGCCAATCAATGTCTACGCGCCGAGCTCGGGCTTTGTCGTCGCAGCTGACACCGCTGGCAACGTGGACTCGCTCGCGGTCAGCTTCACGGCTCTCATTCCTGATGAGACAGCCCCGGTGTTGACGGGCACCTACAGCCGTAGCCGGTTTGATGGCACGGCCACAGATGACCACATCGACGCGGCAGGTCTCGCGTCGGTGACGCTGAGCGCCGACGCCATCAACCTCGACCTCGCTGTCGACCCCTTCAACGACGGCGACTCCCCCATCGCCTTCGTCGCCACCCCCATCGACGACCTCCTGCTCGCCTCCGGCTTCGTCATCGCCACCGACACCGTCGGCAACTCCGACTCGCTCTTCGTCGAGATCACACCGCCAGATCCCGACACCGCGCCGCCGGCACTCACGGGCACCCTCAACGGCTTCTCCTTCGACGGGCACGCCACCGAGCGCGCGGCCGACGACACGGGCATCGCCAGCATCGCGCTCAGTGCCGACGCGACAAATCTGGATCTGGCCGTGGACACGTTTACGGCTGGGGCGGACTCAGTGGGCTTCGTGGCGATGAGCGTGGACGCGGACCTGGCAGGCACGGGGTACGTGATCGCGACGGACATGGCGGGGAACGCGGACTCGCTGGCGGTGTCGATCGCGGCGCGGCCGCCGGATATGACGGCGCCGGTTGTCAGCGGCGCTCTCGCTGGCTCATCGTTCACAGGCTCAGCCACGGAAGCGCAAACGAACGACCGCGGTCTCGCGACTGTGGAACTCGCGGCCGGAGCCACGAACCTCTCTCTCTCGGTGGACTCGTTTCTCAACGGAGCGACCTCCACCACCTTTACGGCCTCCCCTGTTGATGTGGAAATCGCCGCCAATGGCTGGGTCGTCGCCACGGACGTGGTTGGCAACGCGGACTCCGTCTTCGTCGAAGTCCTTCCGCCTCCCGACGCTACCGCTCCCGTCTTGGTCGGCACCGTGAACGGATTCGTCTACGACGGTACGGCTACGGACAACGCTACGTTTGACAGCGGACTTGCGACCATTGCACTCGAACCGACGTCGACCAACCTCGCGCTGACCGTGGACTCATTCACGAGCGGCGCTGGCCTAGTCAATTTCTCTGCCACGCTCATCGAGCCAACCGAGGACGGCACAGGGTACGTAGTGGCGACTGACGTGGCTGGCAATGCCGACTCCGTCTTCGTCAGCATCGACGGCGCCCCGGCGTTCCAGTTCGATCTAGCTGCCGCCGCCGCCGCCGCCTTCGATACAGAGACGAGCGGCACTATCACGGTGACCGTCAGCAACATCGGCAGCGATCCGATGACCAATGTTCGTGTCGTTCAGCAGTCTGCCACTGGTGCTACTGTCGATTCCAACCCCGTTTCGTTGGGTAGCATCGACGCGGGCGCATCCAAGGACGCCACGTTCGCCTTCTCCAACGCTACGGCTGGTGCGTCTGCGTCTTTCCAGGCGCAAGATCTCGTCGTCCGATTCGATGAAGGAGACACGGTCAACAACGATGTGACGATCTCGCTTGAACCGCTGGCAGACACGTCGCTCCCAGTTCTCGCAGGGTCGAGCGACGGCACCACCTACTCTGGTACTGCAACGGACGACCAGGTGGCCGACACGGGCATCGCCAGCATCGCGCTTCTCGGAGGGTCCACCAACCTCGCTCTCACTGTTGACTCATTCACCCTGGGGGATGCATCGGTGACCTTCTCGGCCACCTTCGCTGATCCGTTGTTGGACGCGTCTGGCTATGTGGTGGCAACGGACGTGGCAGGCAACGCCGACTCTGTATTCGTTTCGCTGGTCGTCCCGGATGCCATCGCCCCTGAGCTTACTGGAGCTTACAGCCCTGGCCGATTCGATGGGACAGCCACGGACGCTGAAGCCGGCATCACCTCCGTGACGCTGAGCCCCGACGCCGTCAACCTCGACCTCGCTGTCGACCCCTTCAACGACGGCGACTCCCCCGTCGCCTTCGTCGCCACCCCCATTGACGACCTCCTGCTCGCCTCCGGCTTCGTCATCGCCATCGACACCGTCGGCAACTCCGACTCGCTCTTCGTCGAGATCACACCGCCGGACCCCGACACCGCGCCGCCGGCACTCACGGGCACCCTCAACGGCTTCATCTTCGACGGGCACGCCACAGAGCGCGCGGCCGACGACACGGGCATCGCCAGCATCACGCTCAGTGCCGACGCGACGAACCTCGACCTCAGCGTCGACCTATTCACCGTGGGTACCGACTCCGTCAGCTTCGTGACAACCTCCGTTGACCCCGACCTCCAAGGACTCGGCTACGTGATCGCCACCGATGTGATGGGGAATGCCGATTCCTTGCTCGTTGACATCGCACCACGGCCAGACACGACGGCCCCCATCGTGGGCGGGTCGCTCGATGCCTCGACTTTCGCGGGCTCCGCCACGGATCGCCAACCTGACGACCGTGGGCTATCAACCATTGCCCTCGATGCAGGCGCGGCCAACCTGGAACTCTCAGTGGACACCTTTGAGGCTGGTACCGACTCCGTCGGCTTCTCAGCAACTGCGGTGGATGCTGGCCAGGATGCAACAGGCTGGGTGATCGCGACGGACGTGGTGGGCAACGCGGACTCGGTCTTCGTCGAAATCCCTGCGCTGCCAGCTTTTGACCTCACGCTCACCATCGACTACGCATACACGAACGCAACGAATGGCACCATCACCGTGACCGCGATCAATGCCGGCACGGAGCCCATGTCAAACGTTCGAGTGTCGCGATTGTCCTTCACGGATGTGACCGTCGAGCAGAAGCAATTATCCGCCGGAGCGCTCGGACCAGGCGACTCTACTGACGTGGTGTTCACCTTCACCGGCGCCGGACCCGACGCTTCGAGTTTCTTCAGAATCCGGGACCTCCACTTCCGGGTAGGCGACGAGTTTAACTCCAAAAACAACGTTGCGGAGGCCATCCTCATCAACGGAGGAAGTGCGCGCATCGCAGGAGCTACCGACGGCGAAAGCGACGCCCTCGACGCCTCGGACGAGGCAGACCTCCTCGCCGACGAAGGCCGCGCCGACGAAGGCCGTCCGCAGCCGGGCGAGATGGACAGTGAAACCGATGCGGCACCTGAACGCGATGCTCCTGCGGCTGAAGGCTTGACGGAAGCGACGCCGGACGGTAGCCCAGGCAAGCCCACGGACTCAGCCCGGCCCGAGACGGATGCCCCGCAAGGCGCAGCAGACTCTAAGCCCACTGGAAAACCTGAGTTGGCGACCGACGCCTCGGACGAACCCAGCGAATCGCAGCAGGCGTCGTCTGCTGACGAGGCCTCCGCAACCCTCGCCTCCGCAACCCTCAACGAGGAGGTCGAGGCGACCGGTACCAGCGGTGCTATCCACGTCGCAAGCGTAGCCCTCCCCGAGACGCTCTCAATGCGCCTGTATCCCAACCCGGGGCGGGCGTATCGCACCGTCGACCTCGCCCTGCCCGAGCAGACTCGCGTTCGCATGACGCTCACCGACCTCTTGGGGCGGCAGGTGCGCACGTGGTCGCAGGACTTCGAGGCGGGCTACCACGGCGTCGCGCTGGACCTTGGGACGGTAGCGGCAGGCCCCTATGTCCTGAATGTGACAGCTGGGGATCAGCACGCCGTAGTCCGACTGACGGTGCTACCGTGATCCAAGTGCTGGGGTGTCTTACGTCTTGAGGCACCCTGGCACGCTCTGTGCCTACTAGCTCTCTGGCACTTTTAATTGCGTTAGGCCCTCTGTTTTCTCGATCTGAGACAACAACACCGTGTGCTCAGGCGGTCGGTCTTCGCATTTGATGTCTCACTTGTGCGTCCTCCTCTCTTCGTTCTCTCGCGCGCGATGCGTTTTCTCTCGACTGCGTTTTGTACCACGCTGCTTCTCTGCCTCGGCGCCTCCGGGCTCCACGCGCAGACCGATGACTTTCGGCCGCTCGTCCTCACCGGCGCAGACACCCCCTCCCTGCTCGGCGCGGCGGTGACGGCCCCCGTCTGCTACTCGTGGAGTGGAACGGCATGGGCCCAGTGTCCGCTCCAGATCGATGAGCGCGACTACATCGACCGCGGCTCGGCCTACCGGCGCGACCTCCGGCCGGAGTTCTACGACGTCGACTCGGTGTACCACTACACCGCGCCGCAGGACTATCCCAATCCGCGCATGGAGCCGACGGTGCCGTTCGACTCGGACCTGTCGTTCGATGCCGATGACGAGTTGGTGCTGATGGCGCGCTTCTTCGGCCAGCAGGCCGACCTCGCCGCGCAGCCTCCGCCTTTCTCGCCGGAGGATATCGAGGAACTGGCCTTCGAAGGACGCTACGTCTACCTGTTTGTCCCCTCGGTCGCGCTTGACCAGAGCGCGGGCTACGACCTCGTCGACTACGACTTCAACCTCCTAGCGGGCGACTTCCCCGACGACTACGACTTCACCGGCGACCACTTCGACCAGTACCACGCCGAGCCCAACAACCACAACACCGGCGACTACCTCGCGGCCAACCCGGAGTACAGCCCGGTCGAGACGGAATACTACCGGCTGAGCTTCGAGGATCGATGGATCCAACGTGAGCTGCAATTCGCCGACGCGGGGGGCACCTACGGCCCCGACATCCTCGACCGTGTGAAGGTGTCGTCCCGGCCCGACTACAATGGCTCGCGTGTGGGCTGCGGTCGCACCATCTGGACGGGCAGCGCCGAGCGCGGCACCCTGGGAATTCAGAAGGACGGGCCGTTGCGCGCCATCCGCTACGCCCAGGGCTACAACTCCGGCGGCTTCAACCACATCCTCTACCGGCTGTACGAGAAGTACATGGTCTACGAGATGGCCCACACGATGCACCAGACGCCGGGTGCGTCCATGTGGTACGACCTCGCGCCGTCGGCGACGGGCATGACCTACTACAGCAACCTCCACCCGAGCGGCGTCACGGTCGACGGCGTCCCCGACTACGCCACCAGCCCGGAGAAGGACATCTTCACCGAGGCCTACCTGGAGTGGGACTACCTGATCGGCAGCCAGGGCTCGATGGTGGGCGTGTGGGAAGCCGAGACGAACATCACTACGCTCCAACCGAACTCGTACTACGAAGACGACACGAACCCGGACATCCAGAACTGCTCGGGCGATCGGATGGCCTACGGCAACTTCGGCAATACCTACTTCGAGCCCAAGCCTGCCTCCGATGAGGTGACCATGCGCTCCACAGACCCGCGCGAGCCCGAGGCCTACTTCCTCGACGGCTCGTTGCGCTACATGCGCCTTATCCGCCGCGCCGTGCCGGAGGTACCCGGGCTTTCGCTCGCCGAGGCCTCGGCGATCCGCGACCAGCTACAAGCCCCCGTTGAGGTTGCCGTCAACACGCTCATCGTGCCCGGCAACGACGCCACGCCACCTCAGATAGAGGGCAGCGTCGACCGTCCCGCGCAGACCTACGCTGGCACGGCCACCGACATCGGCGCTGGGCTTTCCAGCATCGCCCTCGCAGACGACGCGAGCAACCTCGCGCTCAACGTGTCGCCCTTCGCCCCAGGTGCAGCTTCGGCCACGTTCACGCTCACGCCGATCAACCCGAACCAGGACGCGAGCGGCACCGTCGTGGTCACCGACGAGCGTGGCAACGCCTCCGATGTCTTCGTCGAGATTGGCGTGCCACAGGACGACGTGCTGCCTCCGCGCGTCACGAGCACGACGGACCGCATCTTCCTGACGGGCGAAGCCTCCGACGACCGCCTTGATGACACAGGGCTAGCGTCCATCGCGCTTGTTGGCGCGAGCAATTTGGCGTTCGATGCCGACCCGTTCACGGTCGGCACCACCGAGCCCGTCGCCTTCCGCATTCGCCTGATCGACGTGACGCAACCGGGCTCTGGCACGCTGCGCGTGGACGACGTGCAAGGACTCCGCACCAACGAGGCGATCTCCATGGCTGCACCGCCGACGGATGCCACGGCTCCGGTGGTCGCTGCCGAGCGTGAGAGCACCATCCTCGAAGGCACGATCACGGAGACCCAGCCCAATGACCTGGGCATCGCCACTATCGAAGTGGTGGGCACGACGAATGTGACCGTCGAGGTCGATCCGTTCGACGAGGGTGCCCAGACCGTGGCCTTCACCGCCACGAGTGTCGAGGCCACCGAGGCCGGTACCGGGACGATACGAGTCACCGATCTCGCTGGCAACGTCACCGACTACGCCATCGACATCCCTCCGTCGATCTACGACCTGTACTTGCGTGCGGAGGCCCCAGTCTTCACGACCGAGGACAGTGGCACTGTGACGGCGTGGCTCTCCAACATCGGAACGGAGCGCTTCACACTTGCGCGCGTCCAGACGAAGAAGGAAACCGACGTCGAGGTCGACCCCAATCGGATCACCGTGGGCGAGCTAGCGCCCGGCGACTCGGCCGAGGTTGTGTTCACCTTTACGAATGCCGCGCCCACGGGCTCGGTGCAGTTGAAAGCCATCGACCAGTTCATCGGCGGCAACGAGATCGACAACGCCAACAACCTCGTCGATGTCTTCTTCGTGCCGTCCGCTTCGGGCATCGTCCTGGTGGGCGATGTGCAGGGCGACGCATTCACGGGCACGGCGCGCGCCTCGGACGACGGGCTAGCCAGCCTAGTACTGAGCCCGGATGCGACAAACCTCACACTCACAACCGATCCATTCACGCCCGGCACGACGGCCTCTGTGGCCTATACAGTCGAACGCATCGATCCGGCGCTCGACGGAAGCGGGACGCTAATCGCAACGGACCAATCGGGCAATGAAGAGCTGCTGCCTGTGTCGCTGCTCGCCCCTGGCGCCGATTCGCAAGCCCCTGTGCTCGCGGGCACTACAGCAGATGGCACGTTCGAGGGGACCGCATCGGACGACCAGCAGAACGATACAGGGCTCGCCTCGGTGACCCTCAGCGCGGGCGCGACCAACCTCACGCTGGTCGTTGACCCCTTCGACGCGGGCGATGCAACGACAACGTTCACCGTGACGCTCACCGATCCTTCGCAGCCGGGTTCGGGGCGAGTCGAAGCTACCGACGTGGCCGGTAACACGGGTGGCCTTGACGTGGCCCTCGACATCGCTCCGCTCCCCGACTACGACATCGCGGCGACGGCCAGCTACGCGTTCGCAGGCGCAACCGACGGAACCATCACGGTGACCGTCAGCAACATCGGCGCGAACGCGATGCCAGCGGTGCGCGTCGTCGTCAAGTCCTCGCAGGACGTGTCGCTGCAGCAGTCGACGCAGGTGATCGGTGAGATCGCGGCAGGCGCTTCGGGTGACGCCGTGTTCGCCTTCAGCAACGCAGGGCCGAATGCCGAAGTCTTTTTCCAGGCGCAGGACACCCAGATCCGTCGCGGAGAGAGCGACCTGGACAACAACGAGGTCACCATCGCGCTTATGTATGAGGGCGGAGACGTGGCCCCTCCTGTCATCGACGGGAGCGTGACCCTCAACGGGTCCGTTCCCCGATTCGACGGCACAGCGTCCGAGACGGGGGCTAACGACACCGGGGTGGCGAGCATCGTGCTAGCCAGCGGTGCCACCAACGTGACCCTGTCCGTAGATCCGTTCAGCCCAGGCGCTTCTGACGTCGGCTTTGCTGTCACCCTAGTCGACGAGGGCCAGTCAGGCTCCGGCACCGTGGAGGCGACCGACGTGGAAGGCAACGTGGCGATCTACGAAGTGGCGCTGGTGCTCGCTGGCAACGACACGAGCGCGCCCGCGATCACTGGCACGTTCCGCCGCCGCGCCTACGAGGGCACCGCGACGGACGACCAGCCCAACGACACCGGCATCGCGTCGGTGACGCTCTCCAACGATGCCGTCAACATGGTCCTTGACGTGGACCCCTTTACGCCCGGCGATCCAGTTGTGACGTTCAAGCTTTCGGCCGCAGACCCCGCGCAGCCGACGAGCGGAACGGTGGTCGCCACGGACATGGCGGGCAACGAGGGGAGCACGTTCCTCTCGCGGGGCCGCGCCGCCTCGTCCCTCGCCAGCGACGAGGATGCTGACGCGGGCCAACGCCACACCGAGGACCTGGCTTCGGCTGACGCAGTAGCGGATGCCGCGGAGGGTGGCAAGCCCAGCACCGAGACGGATGCGGTCGCCGCGGATGCGACCGAGCCAGCTAGCCACGCGTCTGACGACCGGGAGGCGACCACAGAAGCTCCGTCTGGCGAAAAGCCTCAGACGGACGCCGCGACGCCTGCAGACGATTCCGCTTCTGGGAAGCCTAGCTTGGAGCAGGCGACGGACGCCGCAGCCAACGACGCCGCACACACTGCCCCTGACGACGAGAGCGAGGCATTGTCGAGTTCGTTGGCCGCTGAAGCGCCGCTCTCCTCGCTGAGCACCTCTACCGAGGCTGCGCCTTCGGACGGGACCCTCTCCGTCCGTGCGTACCCCAACCCGGTCACTGCCACCGCTACGTTGCGCTTCCACGTTGCGACCGAGAGCGCCGCGCGCATCGCCGTGTACAACCTGACCGGGCGACGCGTCGCGCTCGTGCACGACGGGACGCTGTCTGCTGGCTGGCATGACCTCAGCGTTGACGCCCGCCGATGGCCGAGCGGCGTCTATATCTGGCGCGTCGAAACGGCGACCCAGGCCGAGGCCGGCCGCTTTACGGTGATTCGCTAGTCCCCAGACTTTCTTCACCGGCCGAGCGGCTTGAGACTAGCGCGAACGGCTAGCCTCAAGCCGCTTTGCAACTGTATTCTTGCCCTCCTGTGTAAACAACCAATTTCCGGGGTACTCCCTCGTCAGTGTCCCCGCCCAAACCTCACCCTCGCCCGTCCCCTCCTCGAGCCCCATGCCCCCCCGACTCGCGCCCCTGCTCCTGGTCGCCGTTGTCCTCGCCCTCCTTCCTACCGCGCTCGCACAGTCTGACGACTTTCGCCCACTCGTCCTAGAGGGTAGCGACACGCCCGTACTCCTGGGCGCTAGGGTGACGGCTCCCGTCTGCTACAGTTGGACGGGCAGCGATTGGTTCCATTGCCCCATCCAGATCGATGAACGGGCGCTTCTGGACCGTGGCCTCGCGTATCCCATCGACCTCTACCCCGAGTTCCACGAAGTCGACGAGATCCACCACTACACGGCGCCGCAGGACTACCCCAACCCGCGCATCACGCCCTACGTCCCCGTAGACCCAGATCCCGCGCTAGACGCCGACGACGAGATTGTGCTGATGGCGCGCTTCTTCGGTGAGCAGGCCGACCTCGCCGCGCAACCCCCGCCCTTCTCCTCCGAAAACATCCAGGAAGTCGTCTTCGAAGGGCGCTACGTCTACCTCTACGTCCCGGCGGTCGAGCTCGACCAGAGCGCGGGCTTCGACCTCGTTGACTACGACTTCAACCTCCTCGCGGGCGACTTTCCCGAGGACTACGACTTCACGGGCACGCACTACGACCAATTCCACGCCGAGCCCAACAACCACAACCTCGGCGACTACCTCGCGGCCAACCCCGAGTACAGCCCCGTAGAGACGGCCTACTATCGCACCTCGTTCGAAGACCGCTGGATCCAGCGCGAGATGCAGTTCGCCGACGCCAGCGGGACGATGGGGCCGGACGTCCTGGACCGGATCAAGTACGCTTCGCGGCCCGATTACACCGGCTCGCGCTTCGGCTGTGGCCGCACGATCTGGACTGGCAGCGCTGAACGCGGCACTCTGGGCGTGCAGAAGGATGGCCCCCTGCGTGCGCTGCGCTACGCCCAGGGCTACAACTCCGGCGGGTACAACCACGTGCTCTACCGGCTGTACGAGAAGTACATGGTCTACGAGATGGCCCACACGATGCACCAGACCCCGGGCGCCTCGATGTGGTACGACCTCAGCGAGGGCGCGGTGGGCATGACCTACTACAGCAACCTCCGCCCGAGCGGCGTCACGGTCGACGGCGAACCGGACTATGCCACGGACCCCGAAGACGACATCTTCGAGACGGAGTATCTGGAATGGGACTACCTCATCGGCAGCCAGGGCTCGATGGTAGGCGTGTGGGAGAGCGACAACAACCTCCCCGAGCCGCTGCCCTACTCGTACTACGAGGACGACCGCACGCCGTCGATCCAAAACTGCTCCGGCGATGGCCAGGCGATCGGCAACTTTGGCAACATGTACTTCGAGCAGAAGCCTGCCTCCGAAGAGGTGACCATGCGCTCCACGGACCCCCGTGAAGCCGAAGCCTACTTCCTCAACGGCGACCTCCGGTTTATGAAGCTCATTCGCCGCGCAGTTCCAGAGGTGCCCAATCTCTCACTCACGGAGGCAGAGACCGTCCGGGACCAACTGCTCGCCCCCATCGAGTTTGTGACGAACACGCTCGTGGTCCCAGGCAATGACAACACCCCGCCCCAGATCACGGGCGAGGTCGAACGCGCCGCGCAGACTTACACCGGCCTCGCCACCGACATCGGCGCTGGCATTGCCTCGATTGCGCTCGGCGGCGACGCGACCAACCTCGGCCTCGTGAGCGACGCGTTCGCGCCCGGTGCCACCACAGTCACGTTCACGCTTGCCCCCATCGACGCCGCCGCCGTGGCCAGCGGCACCGTGCTCGTCGCCGATGGGCGCGGCAATGAAGCTGCTGTGTTTGTCCAGATCGAGGTGCCGCAGGAAGACATCCTCGCCCCGCGCCTCACGCAAGCTGCGGAGCGGTTTTTCGTGGCGGGCGAGATCGCCGAGGATCGCCTCGATGACACGGGCTTGGCGACCGTGGCCCTCCTCGACGCGGACAACCTCGTGCTGGACATCGACGCATTTTCGCCAGGCCTAACGACACCCATCGCCTACCGCGTGCGCCTCGTCGACGTGTCGCGCTCAGGCTCCGCGCTGCTCCGTGCCACCGACGTGAAAGGCCTCCAGAACGACGTATCGTTCGACCTGGCCGCACCGCCGACGGACGCCACAGCGCCGTTCGTCACCGTTGAGTTGGACGGGACAAGCCTCTCGGGCACTGCGTCGGAACTGGCCGCTGACGACCTCGGCCTCGTCTCCGTCGTGATCGACAATACGGCCAACGTGACCGTCGAGTTGGGCGACGTCGCACTCGGAGACACCGAGATCGCCTTCGAGATCGCCAGCGTCAACACCGAGCAGCCGGGGACGGCCAGGCTTGTCGCCATCGATGTGGCGGGCAACGAGCGCACCGTCGCCATCGAGATCCCACCGTCGCTCTACGACCTCGAACTGCGTGCGGAGGCTCCAGTCTTCGCAAGCGAGACTGAAGGGACCGTCCAGGTCTGGGTCGAGAACGTTGGGACCGAGCGGTTCACACTGTCGCGCGTGCAGACGATCAACGAGATCGACGCCGAAGTCACACCCAACCGCATCGAGGTGGGAGCCCTCGCCCCTGGCGACTCCGTATCGGCGACGTTCAGCTTCGTCACGACCAGCACCAGCGCCGAGGTCCGCTTCAAAGCGCTTGACCAGTTCATCGGCGGCACCGAGATCAACAACGACAACAACGTCATCGACGTGCCGCTCGTCGCTTCCACGTCGGGGCTGCTGCTCGTCGGCAGCGTGCAGGACGGTGTGTTCGCTGGCTCAGTTCGTGCCACCGAGTCAGGACTGGCCGACCTCCGCCTGAGCGACACCGCAACAAACCTTTCTTTGAACGTCGCTGACTATGCCCCTGGAACGCAGGAGAGCGTGAGCTACCTCGTTCAGCGGATCGCCCCAGACGAGGACGGGAGCGGCGAGGTCATCGCGCAAGACCAAGCGGGCACGGTCGAGCGTATCTCGATCAGCCTCCTGGCACCCGCCCCCGACACCCGTGCGCCCTCGCTCGTAGGCAGCGGCATAGAAGGCGTGTTCAACGGTACCGCCTCCGACGACGAGCAGAACGACACGGGAATCTCCAGCGTCGTTCTCCAGGGCGACGCCGTCAACGTCGTGCTCACTGTCGGCGTCTTTGATGAAGGTGACGCCGCCGTCGATTTCTTGCTGGAACTCGTCGACCCTGCCCG
>JBCBEX010000082.1:0-19224 GCA_038528235.1 Bacteroidota bacterium | reverse complement strand
GACCACAAAGCCTGCGAGCACACGGCGGCTCATCGGCACGGCCTGTGTCCCGCGCTCGGTCCAGGTCGCGCCGTCGCTCGACGTAGCGGCAGTGTACGTGTCGCCTGTGCGCGTCAGCCTCAGCCAGGTGGGGGCCGAGACGACAGGGACCTCCGCGAGGTGCGCGTAGCCGTAGGTGCCGTCGAGGAGTCGCCACTCGAAGTAGAGGCCGTCGAGCTTGGTGACGGCGAGGTGGAGGTAGGGCGCGTTGGCGGCCGTGCTGGCGCGCGCCATGATGCCTGCGCGGGCATAGTCCGCCCCACCTGCGAGGGTGTCCAGGCGGGCCTCCATCACAAAGTCGCCGTCGAGGTCGCGGCTGACGAAGTGGAAGGCGTCGGTGTCGTAGGGACCGAGCGCACCGCCCCCGTCCAGCGTGAGGACGTCGGCGTAGGCGTCGTAGGTCGCGGTGCCCTCGGCGTCGGGGTCGCCGATGTCGGCGCTCTGCCACGGCAGCGGGACCGGGTTTTCGAGGGGCCCGTCGTAGACGATTCGCAGCACCTCGCCCGTGACGATGTTGAGGTAGTGCATCCACTGGCTCGTCGGGTCATAGGCGAAGGCCACGACTGCGCCGGTGTCGGTGCTGAAGAGCGCCTGCGCCTCGAACTGATCGACGTCGTCGAAGCGGCCCGTCGCCATCCAGCCGTTGGGGTAGTCTGCGTAGAAGAGCGCGCCCTGATAGGCCGTCGGGTAGCGCACGCCCTGGTAGAAGTCGCCGACAATGATCGCGTCGCCGCGCAGACCCGCCGGGACGGACGCGGCGGGGTCGTCGGTCCAGTAGAGTTGCGCCTGCGTCACCCCCGATCCGCCGACAGTCCCGCAGCCGTGCATGGCGGGCGTCGCGTCTTGGTACTGCGGCTGCTCGAACGGCCCCTCGTAGCACGGCCAGCCGAAGTTCTCGCCGCCGGTGCTGGAGACGTTCAACTCCTCCCACATCGTCCAGCCCACGTCGCCGATGAACAGGCTGCCGGGCTGCCCGCTGCTCGGCAACGCGGAGCCGGTGCCGGGGCGGAGCGTGAAACTGAACGGGTTGCGCAGGCCATAGGCCCACACCTTCGAGCGCGTGTCGCGGGCGTCGCCGGTGTAGAACGGGTTCGAGGCGTAGCCCTGGCCGTTGGCGGGGTCGATGCGGAGAATCTTGCCCGCGAGGCTTTCGAGTTGCTGCGCACGGAACGCGCCGATGTTTTCGAAGGGCTGGAGCGGGCCACCTGCGCCGAAGCACTCGTCGTAGAGGCCGCCCGCGTCCATCTGCTGATAGCTCGCCGCGTCGCCCGCAGAGACAATCAACGAACCGTCGGGCGCGAAGAGCATCGTGTCGTTGGCGTGCGAGAAGTAGCACGCGGGCACGCGGTCCAGCACGACGTGGCGCGAGGCTGGATCTGCCTCGTCCCCGACGGCTGTGAAGCGGGTGATCCGCGCAAAGCTGT
Organism: Bacteroidota bacterium; assembly: GCA_038528235.1. GTDB lineage: Bacteria > Bacteroidota > Rhodothermia > Rhodothermales > Rubricoccaceae > JBCBEX01. The sequence continues at coordinate 17,761 of JBCBEX010000082.1, read as the reverse complement.
CCAGGCGGTCCAGGTCCTCCCCGCCGCTGGGGTTGACGGTGTAGTAGAGGTAGACGTAGCCGTTCGTGGCAAAGTCCGGATCGAGGGCGATGCTCGTCATGCCGCGGTCGCCCGACTCCAGCACCTCGTCCTGCAGGTCGAGGAACGGCGTCGCAAGCTTGCGGCCGTCCTTCACGATCCACACCACGCCTTCCTTCTCCGCGACGAAGAGCCGCCCGTCCGACGCAAACGCGAGGTCGACCGGCAGAAAGAAGAGGTCGGTCCCTGCGGCATTCTCGGTGGCAAAGCCTGAGGGGAGCGTCGGCGGTCCAGGCGGTCCGCTCTGAGCGTATCCCGACGGGCCCGCGAGGAAGAGAACCAGGATCGTAGCGAGGGTAGCGGCTGCGATGCGCATCGGGGTGAGGCGTGGATGCCAGAGGGGTGGGCTTGGAGCGTTCCGCAACGTCAGTCAATCCCCGCGCCCGGCGGCTTCAGTGTCAGGAATCGTCACAGGAGTGTTCCGATTCCTGCGCGTGGAGGGACACGGCGCACGGGGCCGTAACGCTCATCGCAGCACCGCACCGCGATCGCGTTCATTCCGTCAACAATGGCGCGGGTTCGTCCAAGATGGGGCGGGCCTCAACGAAGCTGGGGGCGATGCCGCAGCACCGCCCCCGAGGTCGGCCGGTTGCAATCAGGCGCGCTACCGGAGCAGCACAACCTTCTCGCGGACAGAGTAGCCCGTCGCCTCGTGCAAGACGCGCACGACGTAGGTGCCGCTCGCGTGGCCGCTCAGATCGACGCGTACCTCGCGGGTGGTCGAGGACTCCTCGCGGAAGCGGTCGCTGTAGACCCGCTGGCCGAGCAGGTTGAACACCTCGATGCTGTACATCCCGGCTTCGCCGATGCCGAAGCGCACGGTGGTCGCCGGGTTGAAGGGGTTCGGGTAGATGCCTTCGAGTTGGAAGACCTCGCCGCTGCGCGCCTGCGGGGTGTCGGCGTCCTCGGCGGCCGTCGTGCCCGTTACCTCGACGTCGTCCACGTAGTAGAACTCCGACGTGACGGTGTTGTAGCCGCGGACGATGAGTTCGAGCGTCTCGCCGCTGAGGCCGTCGAGGGTGACCGTCTCGGCAGGGCTGTCCCGGAACTCGTTTGTGCGGCGCGCCCACGTCGTCTCGGGGCCGCCGTCGAGGCGGTAGGCGAGGACGAGGTAGTCTTCGGGGTCCAGGCCACCGTCGCCGTCGATGAGGGCGGAGAGGTCGACGCTGGCGTAGCCGGTGATGTCGATGACCTCGGAGCGCCACACGCCGACGCCTTCCGCGCCGCCGTTGGTCTGGTCGGGGTCGCTGATGAGCAGCCGCCCGCCGCTGACTTCGATGCGGCCGGTGGCGCTGACGTCGCCGCCTTCGAGCGCCGCCGTCCAGGCGGTGTCGCCGTCGTCACGGGTGGTGCCGTTGGCCTGGCCGAAGGTCTCCACCCAGGGGAGGTCGCCCGACACCTGTGTCGTGCCCGTGACCGCGACCTGCTCGAAGGTGCCGATGCTCACCACGCCCACGCGATCGACGTCCGTCGCGGCCGAGGCGAGGCCGACGAACGCATCCGAGCCCATCTGCACGGTCACGCTGCCCTGCGGCGTCCACGTCTGGCCGTCGTCGGAGGTGTAGGCCGTAAACGTAGTGCCGGCGCGGTCGAGACGAATCCAGACGGGCGCCTCGCCGTCGGTGAGGAACTGGGAGTCCATGAACGCGCTCGTCTCGGGGCGGCTCTGGAGGTGCAGCCCACGCGTCGGCGTGACGACGAGGAAGGCATGCGCTGAGCCCTGCGCAAGCGACTCGCGAATCATCAGGCCAGCCTTCGACCAGTCGAACGGCGCGGCGATGCGCGAGAAGCGGGCCTGGACGGAGCCGTCGCCGGTGAGCGGCTGGTAGGCCCAGTAGAAGTTGTCCGCGTCGCCCCAGATGTCGCCGGAGGACGTGACGGAGAAGGCCGTGCCGTTGAACGTCGCCTCCTCATCGCCGATGCCGGTGCCCACCTGCGCCTGCTGCCACGGGTTCGGGAGGCCGCCGGGGTCGCTCGGGCCGTCGCCGAGGGTGACCTCGGAGAACGTCGAGGTGGCCGTGACGCCCGCGCGGCTGACATCGTCGCCCGTGAGCGCGAGGCCGACGTCGAGCGTTTGCGCGAAGCTCAGGTCGATGGTGCCGAGCGAGGACCAGACGCCGCCGTCGGGCGAGGTGAACGCCTCGAAGCGGTTGCCGAGGCGCACGAGGCGGATCCACTTCGGTGCGGCGTCGCCGTCGAGGAAGCGGTAGGCGTACGAGCCGTCGTCGGCGCGCCACTCGAAGTAGGTGCCGTCCTGCTTCGTGACGGTGAGGTGGAGGTAGGGCGCGTCGGTGGCCGTGCCCTGGCGGGCCATGAGGCCGCCGCGGGCGTACTGCGTGCCGCCGCTGAAGTCGTCCATGCGCGCGGTGAGCGTGAAGTCGCCGGAGCGCGGCTGGCGGACAAACTGGAAGGCGTCGTTGCCCGCCGGGCCGAGCTCGCCGCTGGCCGTGAGCGTGAACGCCGCGCCGTCGAACGTTGTCTCGCCCGCCTCGACGGGCGTGCCGATGTCGCCCGCGACCCACGGCTCGGGCACCTCGCCCGCGAAGTCGTCCTCGTTCTGGTGGCGGACGCGCAGCACCTGCCCCGTGCCAATGTTGATGTAGTGCATCAGCTTCGACGTGGGGTCGTATGCGAAGCCGACGACGGAGCCGGTGTTGGTGCTAAACACCGTCTGGCTCTCGAAGCGGTCCTCGCTATCGAAGCGGCCCGTTGCCATCCAGCCGTTGGGGTAGTCGGCGTAGAAGAGCACGCCCTGGTAGGCGGGCGGGTAGCGGTTGCCCTGGTAGAAGTCGCCGACGATGATCGCGTCGCCGCGGAGCCCGGCGGGGAAGGAGTTCGACGGCTGGTTGGTCCAGTAGAGCGCCGGATTCACCGTCTCGGCTTGCGCGTAGGTGTCGCAGCCGTTGGACGCTGGGTTGGCGCGCTGGTACTCGTTCTGCTCGAACGGCCCCTCATAGCACGGCCAGCCGAAGTTCTCGCCGCCGGTACGCGCGATGTCGATCTCCTCCCAGTTGCGCCAGCCCACATCGCCGATGAAGATGGAGCCGGGGCGGCCGTCGGCCACGTTCGCGGAGCCGGTGCCGGGGCGGATGGTGATGCTAAACGGGTTGCGCAGGCCGAAGGACCACACCTTCGAGATGTTGGCGTCCGGGTCGCCGTTGTAGAACGGGTTCGAGGGGTAGCCCTGCCCGTTCGACGGGTTGATGCGGAGGATCTTGCCCGCGAGGCTTTCGAGCTGCTGCGAGCGGAACGCCCCGATGTCCTCGACTTCGGGGAGCGGGTTGCCCGGGCCGAAGCACTCGTCGTAGAGGCCGCCTGCGTCCATCTGCTGGAAGCTCGCCGCGTCGCCCGTGGAGACGATTAGCGAGCCGTCCGGCGCGAAGCGGATGGCGTCGTTGACATGCGAGGTGAAGCACGCCGGGATGTCGTCGATGATGATGGTGCGCGTGGCCGTGTCAGCGCGGTCGCCGTTGGCGGTGTAGCGCACGACGCGCCCGAAGCTGTCTCGGATGCCGTTGTCGTCCGCGCCGCCGCCCGGGTTGACCGAGTAGAAGACGTAGACGTACTGGTTCTGCGCGAAGTTGGGGTCAAAGGCGATGCTCGTCATGCCGCGGTCGCCCGCGTTGAGCGTCTCGTCGACGAGGTTGAGGAACGGTGTGCCGAGCTTCTGGCCGTTCTTGACGACCATCACACGGCCCTGCTTCTCCGTCACGAACATGCGCCCGTCCGGTGCGAAGGCCAGGCTAGTCGGGCTCGCGAAGGTGGCCGTCCCTGCAGCGTTCTCGACGAAGAAGCCAGAAGGCACACTCTGTGCCTGAGCAGGATGGTGAGCGAAGAGCAGGCCGACGGCTAGGATCAGCGTGGCCAGGGCGTAACGGAGCAGCATCGAGGGTGAGGGCGTGCCGAGAGAAGAGCGAGTGCCTCCGTCTAAACAAGGGGCACGCCAAGGGTCTATGGCCCGCCTGCCTTGTCACGTTTGGGTTCCCGCACGCCCTAACATTGCTGGCCCCGCTCTGGCGCGGGCGCCCTCTGCACGCCGACGCACGGCTCGCACGTCATGACCGCGCCCGATCCGTCGCACGCGCGAGTCCCGATCCGTCGCGCGCACGAGCCTCGCGGCTGGGCTCTGCTATCGGTTTTGCTACCGGTTGGCAACGACGAAGCGCCGGGGTCGTCATAAGACGCTCCCGGCGCTTCTCGTCCAAGTCACACTCGTCGGTACCCTACTCTATCCCGAAGAGGTGACTCGGAGTTCGTTGCGACGCGCCGTACCAGTCCGGGAAGCTCGCGCCGTTCGACTGCACCCAGTCCACGAAGCGCGGGTAGCCCTGCGTGAGGTCGCGTTGCTCGATCGGGTGCACGAAGCCCTCGGGCAGGTGGAGCGCCCAGGGCAGGCCGGCCTCGGTGCGGTAGGTCGTGCCGGTGCCGACGTTGGTACGGTCGTGGAAGGTGCCGAAGACCGTGTCGTCCGCCAGCGCCGTCGGTGCAGCGTCGGGCAGGTGCACCTCCACGCCGCGGTCGTTCTTGCGGAAGAGGAACGGGTTGTAGGGCGCGTCCATCAGTAGCGAGCCTTGGAGCGGCGTGGTGAACTGCAGGAGCACGTTGACCGTGTCGCTGGCGAGGACGGGCGAACCCGCCTCGGTGTTCACGAAGCCGCCGGCGCCGGGAATCATAGCCTTGGCATCGTCGAACGGGATGATGACGGCGTTGGTGTGCCCGGCCTCGACGCCGTTGGCGGCCAGCGTGACCGTGCCGGGCTGGCGGCTGTAGGTCACCGACTGGACGTTGGACGCCGCGACGGGCAGCTCGACGCCAAAGCCGTTCACGAAGCCCGCCCCGACTGCCTGGACGGCGTAGTCCGCCTCGAAGCGCACCACCTCGCTCGCCGAGTTGGTGATCTCGCGGTAGCGGTAGCGCACGACGAGGTCGTTGAAATCGTAGTCGCCCGTGCCAGGCCAGAGGTCTTCGAAGGCCACGGCGCCGAAGACATACTCGCTCGGGCTGTAGCGCTCGAAGGCGAAGTTGGCCTCCGTCGGGAAGTCGTCGAAGACGTCGGGGACGCCGTCGTTGTCCTGGTCCTGGTTGTAGCTCGGGCCGCTGGCGCACGGCAGGAAGTCGAGGTCGTTGACGCCGATGCTCATCTCGTGCACCTGCTGGAACTGGCCCGAGAGGCGGTCCACGCGGTAGAGCGTCGTGCCAGCGTTGAGGTAGATCTGGCCCTCGCCGTCCACGGTGCCTCCGTTGATGCTCTTCGGGAACGTGTCGATCAGGAGCACCGCTGTCTTCGACGTGGCGTCGTTGTCGTCGATGCGCCACATCTTTTTCTTGGCGGCGTAGTAGATCGAGCCGTCGACGGTGATCATGAGGTCGCCGGAGTTGGTGTTGTCCACGCCGGGCACGCTCCACTGCTGGACTTCGGCGCCCGTCGAGACGCTGATGCTGCGCAGCACGCGGTTGTGCAGCGTGTAGAGGGTGCCGCTCCGGGGCTCGAAGGCGATGGCGTTGGACTTCGGCGAGTCGCCGACCACGGCGAAGACCTGGGTGCTCAGGTCATAGCTGTAGAGCTTCTGGACGTTGTTGTTGTCCTTGACGGTGAAGTACATCATCTGCCCAATCGGGTCCACGGCCATGCCGGCCGTGCCGTAGGGCAGCGTGGGGAGCGTCGTCTCGGAGAACGCCTCGTAGTCCACGAGGAAGTGGTCGCGGTTGCCGTTGACCGCCACGAGCGACTCCGTGCACTGCTTGCCGCTGCCCGACGCCTTGCCCGCGAAGGCGTGGCTCGCCTGGCCACCGGCCACCGTCACCTCCGTCTCCGACACGTCGCCCGACGCGTTGCGCTTGACGATGAGGCGGTCGGTCGCCGTCGGCACCGCGAAGGGCAGCGTCGTCTGGCCGCTCGCGTCCGCCAACGCCGCGCCGAGGTAGTAGCGCTCGCCATCGGTGCCCACGCGCCACACGTCGTAGCGGGTCGGCACGTCGGTGTCGACCTCGGTGAGCGTCAGGCCGATGGGCTGGCTGGTGGCGAAGTCGAACGACGGCGCAGCGGTGATGCCGCCGAGCGGCCCGTCGGACACGGGATCGACGGAGGTAGGGCCGTCTATGGTTGGGCCGGCCGTATCACAGGCAGCGAGGACGAAAGCAGCGCCGCAGACGAGCGCGAAGCCGCGCAGAGCGCGCGGCACCAGGGAGCGGTACATGAGTCAGGAGGTAGGTGGTGGACCCGGGGTGGTAGTCCGGGCGTGCGGTTGGTGCCTCTCCTCTGTCCAATTCTGTTCCACGGGCAGGCCGAATCGCCCTCCGGGGGCCTTCGCGTCACACTCTTTCGGTCAACCCTCTACGATGCAACACGACCGTGGCAGGCCCTCGACGTGAACGAGCAGGGCTAACGCTCTGATCGGTGTCCATCTGTACTACAGTTGTTACGCCAGGCACTTTTTCACCCACGTACCTCCCGGCCGTTTGGAACACGCCTCCACAGCGAAGCGCCGAGGTCGTCGTTCGACAACCTCGGCGCCTCTCGTCCAAGTCACTCTGCGGGACCCTACTCCTGCCCGAAGAGGTGACTCGAAACCCGGTGCGGCGACGCGTACCAGTCTTGATACCGTGTGCCGCCGGACAGCACCCACGGTGCGAAGCGCGGGTAGCCCAAGGTGAGGTCGCGTAGCTCGATCGGGTGCGCGAACTCGTCCGCGATGTGGAGCGCCCAGGGCAGCCCCTCTGCCGTGCGGTAGGCCGAGCCGATGGCAGCGTTTGTGCGGTCGTGGCCGGAGCCGAGGCGCTCGGTGTCAGCGAGCGCGGTCGGTGCCGCGTCCGGAAGGTGCACCTCCAGCCCGCGGTCGTCGCGGCGGAAGAGGAACGGGTTGTACGGCGCGTCGAGAACCATCGACCCTGGCACGGGCGTGGCAAAGGTGATCGCCACGTTGACCGTGTCGCTCGGGAGTACGGACGTCCCGACCTCGGTATTGACAAAGCCCGCAGCGCCGGGGATCAGGGCTTTGGCGTCGTCAAACGGGATGATGACGGCGTTGGTGTGGCCCGCCTCGACGCCGTTGGCAGCCAGCGCGACGGCTCCCGGGCGACGGCTGTAGGCGACCGAGCGCACATCGGCCGCGGCAACGGGCAGCTCGACGCCGAAGCCATTCACGTGACCCGCGCCAGCGGCCTGGACGAAGTAGTCCGCGTCCACGCGCACGACGTCCCCGTTGGCGTTGGCCATCTCGCGGTAGCGGTAGCGGACGACGAGGTCGTTGAAGTCGTAGTCCCCGACGGATGGCCAGAGGTCTTCGAAGGCCAGCGTCCCGAAGCCGTCCTCGCTCGGGCTGAACCGCTCAAATGCGAGGGCCGGGTCGGTCGGGAAGTCGTCGAAGACATCCGGGACGCCGTCGTTGTCCTGGTCGCCGTTGTAGTTCGGCCCCGTGGCGCACGGCAGGAAGTCGAGGTCGTTGGCCTTGGTCGACAGCGTGTGGATCCGGTCGGCCTCGCCCGTGACCGGGTCGACGCGATAGAGGTTCTTGTTGGCGACGAGGTAGAGGTAGCCATCCGTACCAACCGTACCGCCGGTCGGGTTTTCGGGGAGCGTGTTGATCAGCACGCCTTGCTTGGTCGAGGCGTCCACGTCGTCGATACGCCAGACCTTGCTGCTGCGCGAGTAGTAGATCTCGCCGTTCACCGTAATCATGACGTCGCCGCCGGTCACCCGGTCGATGTCGCGTACGGTCCATGTCCGCAGCGTTGCGCCCGTGGTGGGGTCCGTCTGCGTCATCTTGCCGCGCATGATCGTGAAGAGCGTCTCGCTCTGCGGCTCAAACGCCATCGCGTGCGACTCGGCAGTCGGACCGACCACGCTGAACGCCTGGGTGTCGAGGTCGTAGCTGACGAGCTGGTACTGACCACTGACTTTCTTGCTGGTGGCGTAGTACATCTTCCGGTTGATCGGGTCGATGGCCATACCGTACGAGCCGGTGGGCAGCGTGGGCATGGTCGTCTCGGAGAACGCCTCGTAGTCCACGATGAAGTGGTCACGGTTGCCGTTGATGGCCACGATTGCGTCGGTGCACTGCTGGGCATCGCCTGAGGCCTCGCCCGAGAACGAGTGCCCCGCCAGCCCGCCAGCCACGGCCACTATCGTCTCCGACACGTCGCCCGACGCGTTGCGCTTGACGATGAGGCGCTCGGTCGCCGTCGGCACCGCGAAGGGCAGCGTCGTCTGGCCGCTCGCGTCCGCCATCGCTGCGCCGAGGTAGTGGCGCTCGCCATCGGCGCCCATGCGCCACACGTCGTAGCGCGTCGTGATGCCCGCATTCGCCTCGGTGAGGACCACGTCAACGGGCTGGCTGGTGGCGAAGTCGAAGGACGGGGCGGCGGTGATGCCGCCGAGTGGACCATCGGCGGCGGGGTCTAGCGGACTCACCGCGTCGAGACCCGGGTCGACCGTATCGCAGGCTGCGAACGTGAGGAGGGCTCCGAGGGCAAGCATCCAGGAACGGGAACAGTGAAAGCGTCGCATGGGAAGAGGGTGTGATCGTGCCCGGCCGGCGCCGAGCGTGGGGTAGGTGTTCGCGCCTCGCAACCGAACACCGTTCCGCCCTGGACCAACCCGTACCACGTCATCCAAAATGGACGATTTGGGCGACTTGGAGGCTGTAAATGGCACGCTACGTTGGCGCGCCCGCCATGTAAAAACGCGCGATCTTACCCGAAATCACTGTTGTCAAACGCGACGCCGCAGCCTCGAAAAGCCGAAATACGTCACCGCCAGAATCATTATCAAACAGTCGATCAAATCGTCATGTCCGCTCGGCGACCTCGCGCGTCCCGATCGGGGCGGCGATGATCGCGTCGGGGAGGCCGAACGCGTCCACGAGGCCGACGGCGTGGGGCCGTAGCTCGCCGAGGAGCGCGTTGACCTCGGCGCGGATGGCCTTGGCCTTGCCGCCGTCCATGTAGCCCTGTTCGAGGAACCAGCCGCGGTCCTCCTCTAGATCGTGCAGCGCATAGAGCGTGCACAGCTTCCCGAGCAATGCCTTCAGTGTGGGATCCGAGGTGGCCTCGACGGCACCGTGGAAGGCGTCGAGCGTCTCGCGCTTGGCGTAGGCCCACGCAGCGGTGAGCAGGTGGTCCTGCACCTCCACGAACGCGTCGAACGAGTCCATGCCCTCGTCGAGGCGGCGCTTGATACGGCCGGCGGCTCCCACTTGGAGGTCGCGCTCGCGCTGCCGGAAGGCGTCGAGGTGGAAGGCCGGGTCGCGGAGGTGGTCGCGGTCCTTCTTGACGGTGAGGAGCGGGTTGAGGTGGACGATCTGCTCGACGCGGTCGGCGAGCGCGTGGCGCACTTTGCCAAACGTCGAGAGGTTCTTGAACTCCTTAGCGTAGTCGGAGAGCAGCCCCTTCGCGACCTGGAGGAGCAGCACCGTGTTGTCGCCCTCGAACGTGGTGAAGATGTCGGAGTCGCGCTTGTGGGCGGCGAGGCGGTTTTCCCAGAGGTAGCCCTGGCCACCGCAGGCTTCGCGGGCTTCCTGGAGCGTCTCGGTGCAGTTCCAGGTGGCGAACGCCTTGAGCGCGTTGGCGCGCGCCTCGATCTCCTGGAGGTCGTCGCCCGGACGGGCCGCCGCGAAGTCCTCGCGCAGCTTGGCAAGGGCAAAGTGCAGGCCGTAGACCTTCGCCAAGAGCGGGAAGAGCCGCCGCTGGTGCGAGAGGTAGTCGAGGATGGGCACCTCAGCGCGGTCCTTCGGGCCGAACTGCCGTCGCCGCGCACCGTAGCGCAGCGCGATGGTCAGGCCGACCTTCGCCGCGCTGTTGCCGCCTGAGCCCACGGCAATGCGCCCGCCGACGAGTGTCGAGAGCATCGTAAAGAAGCGGCGGCCCTCGCTCGGGATCGGGCTCTCGTAGACGCCGTCCTCGGACACGCTCGCGAAGCGGTCGAGGAGGTTGTCGCGGGGGATACGGACTTGGTCGAACCACAGCCGTCCGTTGTCGACGCCGTTGAGGCCCATCTTCTCACCGCCATCCTGGATGCGTACGCGCGGCATCGGGCAGCCGTCTGCGCTGCGGATCGGGACGAGGAACGCGTGCACGCCGTACGACTCCATCTCGGTCGCGCCGCTCGCGTCGGTGTGCGGGATCTGGAGCTGCGCGAAGACCGTCGCCATCTGGCCGTGGTTGGCGGCGTTGCCGATCCACTCCTTGCGTGCCAGGTTGCGCGGCGTGTCGATGACGAACTCGCTGGTGGCCGCGTCGTAGGTCGCCGTCGTCTCCAGATCGCGCACGTTCGAGCCGTGGCCAAGTTCGCTCATCGCGAAGCAGCCGGGCAGTTCCATCGTGCCGATTTTCGGGAGGTACTCGCGCCGGTGCCGCGCCGTGCCAAGTTGGTTGACGGAGCCGCCCCAGAGGCCAAACTGCACGCCGAACTTGACGACCAGCCCTAGGTCGTGCGCTGCAATCGTCTCGAAGGCGACGATGAACTTGGCGATGCTGCTCTCGCCGCCCGCGTAGTCGGGGAAGGCGAGCGCGCCGAAGCCCTGGGCGGCGAGGTGCTTGCACCAGCGCAGCGCCCGTTCGCGCGCCGCCGCCGTGTCGAGCACCGGCATCGGGTCGAAGAGCGGGTCGGAGAGCACCGTCTTGACGCGCTCGCGGAGGTCCACGTAGTCGCCGTCGAGGATGGCCTGCAGCGCAGCGACGTCGAACTGCGGTTCGGGGATCGCGGCTAGCGGCGCGGCGTCGGGCCGCTCGGCGAGGAGCTCGGTGAGTGCCTCTTCGGCAGCGGGGCCGAGCACGTCTTCGAGGTCGTGCAGCGCGCCGATGACCTCCGACGAGACGCCGTCGCCGGACGAGATGCCCGCGACCTCCGCCATGCCGAGCCCGAGCATCGCGAGCGAGTTGCAGCGCTCCTCGGGGATGTGCCGCGAGGCGGTGCGGATGGCGCGCATCCAGCGGCGGTACTGCGTCGCGGTCGGCGGGTTGAGCGGGTCGAGCCAGGCCGCGAGCTGCTGCTTGTCGGCATCGGCGAGCCACGCTTGCGCCTCGACGCGCTGCCGGATCTCGGCAACCTCGGACGGGGTGAGCACGCCGTCGGCCCAGGCGAGGTAGAGCAGCGGCAACAGCGCGATGGTCTGCTCGGAGGCCGAGCCGAGGGCATGGGGCGGGACGGGAGCGAGCGGGGCAGCCATGGCGGGGGAGCGTGGCGAGTGTGAAGCGACGATGGACGCTGCTGCTACGTTACGAACGCCCGCGGGTTTGCGCGAGCCTGCATCTGTGGACGCGTGAGCGCCTGGCGCGCGCCTACCTTCCATCACGCTCCTCTTCCTTGTGACCGCGGGTACGATGACCACCGCCGCCGCCGTGCGCACGTGTACCGCATGCCCCGTGTCTGCGCCGCGCGTCTGCTGTGGCGTAGCGGTCCACTCAGCCTATCTCCGACCTCGCATGCGTCTGCTCTTCTCGCTACTCTGCGTCCTCGTGGTTCCGCCCCTCGTTCCAACCGCGCTCAGTCAGGCCGACACGCTCGTCGGCCCCTGGGATGGTGCAATCTCCATCGGTGCCGTGACGCTCGACATCACCGTCACGTTCAGCGAGGGCGGAAGCGCCACCATCGACATCCCGCAACAAGGAGCGATGGGGCTGCCGCTCCAAAACGTGTCCATCGACCTTCCTGCGGTGCGTTTCGAGTTACCGTCCGGCCTTGGCCTCGCCGTCTTCGAGGGCACGCGCGACGCCGATACGATTGAAGGCACGTTCACGCAGGCATCGGCGTCCGGGACGTTTTCGATCACGTGGCAGGACCCAGGCCTGGCCGATGCTGACGCTTCCGAAGCGCAGGTCCTGCCGCCGGGCGTCCGCGCTGAAGACATAGCTATCGAGACGGCCACGGGCACGCTGCGCGGCACCCTCACGTGGCCCGCCGACGGTGAGCAGCCCGCGCCGGGTGTCGTGCTCATCGCAGGCTCAGGCCCGACGAATCGCGACGGCAATAGCATCATGCTGCCGGGCAAGAACAACAGCCTGCGAATGCTCGCCGAGGCGCTCACCGCTGAAGGCTATGCCGTGCTGCGCTTCGACAAGCGCGGGATCGCGGGCAGCGCCGGGAGCACCCTCGCCGAGGTAGACCTGCGCGTGGAGACATTCGCGGACGATGTGACAGCGTGGGGCCGGTGGCTCCGCGCCGACCCGCGCACCACGGACGCACTCACGCTCATCGGCCACAGCGAGGGCACGCTCGTAGGTGCACTCGCCGCCCCAGTGCTCGAAGCCGACGGCTTCGTGGCGCTCGCAGGCCTCGGTCGCCCCATCCAGGTGGTGCTCCGCCGCCAGCTGGATGCGCAGCTCCCGCCTGACGTGATGACGGAAGCCGACTCCGTGTTTGCCACCCTCGAACGCGGCGGCACCGTCGACGGCCTCTCGCCCATGCTGCTGACTATGTTCCGGCCAAGCATCCAGCCCTACCTCACCTCCGTGATGGCCTACGACCCAGCTGACCTCCTCGCTGACCTCGACGCACCGGTTCTCGTGGTCAACGGCACCACGGACGTGCAGGTCACGCTGGACGACGGCGAGCGCCTGGCGGAGGCGGACAACGCCACGCTGGTCGTGATCGACGGCATGAACCACATCCTGAAGGCCGTTGACGGGCCGCTCCAGGTGCAGCTGCCGAGCTACGGCGACCCGTCGCTCCCGCTCCACCCGGACTTGCTCCCGGCTCTCGTCGGCTTCCTCGCGGAGATCGAATAGGGGGGGCCGGCGAATGCGGAGTCGTGGCTTCCGGAACGGCGCGCCTGCCCTTCGGTAGCTTGCGGCTCCTGTTCCATCGACGCCTCACGCAACGTCTATGCTACGCTCTTGTCCCCTTCGCGCTCGGTTGAGCGCCCTCGCCTTCGGCGCGCTCGCGCTGCTTCTAGTCCCTCCCACGGTCGCGCAACCCGACGATCAACCCGCCAACACGCTCACGCCCTTCCACGTCGAGATGCTGCGCTCGATCGGCGAAGTGGCGATCTCGCCTGACGGTGCGACCGTAGCCTACACGGTCCGCACGCCTGCCAACCCCTACGAGTCGAACGCCGGGGCGAGCACGCCGCTCTTCCTCTACGACGTCGCGGAAGGCACCCACACGCTAGCACTCAGCGCCTCGGTGCGCGGCCTCGCCTGGGCACCAGACGGCCGCCTGAGCTTTCTTTTTCGCGGGGAGAACGACGCTGCAACGGCGCTCTACTCGATGGCGCCCGGCGAGGACGCTCCGCAGATCGTCGTCAGCCACACGACGAGCATTCGCGCCTACGACTGGGACGCCACCTCGGGCAGGGTCGCCTTCATCGCCGACGAGGTGCAGCCCGCGCCGATGGAGCGGCTGCCGCTGGGCAACCGCGCGCCCATCGTCTACGAGGAAAACACGCCCAACCGCGCGCTCTACGTCTACCAGCCGCCCACGCGCATGATGCCGCAGCGCCTTGCCATCGAAGGCTCCGTCTACGCCGTTGACTGGCATCCGAAGGGCGACATGCTCGCCATCAGCGTCGCGCCGAATCCGTACGTGGACGCGTCGTATATGTACAAGCGCATCCGCATGATTGACCTGGCCAGCGGCGAGGTCGTTGGACGGATCGAGAACCCCGGTAAGCTCGACAACCGCCTCCAGTTCAGCCCCGACGGCAGCCATCTCGCCTTCCGCTCGGCGCAGGACATCGGCGACCCCTCGAACGGGCGGCTCTTCGTCGTGCCCGTTGAGGACGCGAGCTTCGAGAACGCCCGCGAGGTGTTCGACCCGATGCGCGAAGCCGATGTGATCGAGTACGGCTGGCTCTCGAACGACGAGGTCTGGACGGTCGTGAGCGCGAACTACGCGACGCAGACCGCGCTCGAATCGCACACGCTCGACGGCACCGCGACGACGCACATCCCGTGGGACGCGGGACTGATCCTGAGCGACATCACGTTCTCAGACAACGGCACGCTCGCCTTCAGCGCCGACACGCCTGCCCACCCGGATGAGTTGTTCGTCCGCGCAGGCGACGGCGAGGCCATGATGGCGACCGACCTCAACCCGATGCTGGCCGACATGCGCCTCGCGCGTCAGGAGGTCATCACCCATGAGACACCCGACGGCCTCACGCTGGGCGGCACGCTCTTCTACCCGCTCGACTACGAGGAAGGTCAGACGTACCCGCTCGTTCTTGACGTCCACGGCGGTCCGGAGGCGTTCGTCGCCAACGGCTGGATCACGGACTACAACAGCCAAGCGCAGATGCTGGCTGCACGCGGCTATGCGGTGTTCTACCCCAACTACCGCGGCTCGACAGGGCGCGGCGTCGCGTTCGCCAAGGCCGGCCAGGGCGACCCTGCCGGGAAGGAGTTCGACGACCTCATCACCGCCGCCGACCACCTCATCGAGATTGGCGTGGCCGACCCCGACCGCGTCGGCGTGACGGGCGGCTCGTACGGCGGCTACGCGACCGCGTGGCTCTCGACGCGCTACAGCGACCGCATCGCCGCGGGCGTGATGTTCGTCGGTATCTCGAACAAGATCTCGAAGGTGGGCACGACGGACATCGCCGACGAGGAGTTCTACGTGCACGCGCTCAAGCGCCCGTGGGACGACTGGCAGTTCATGCTCGAGCGTAGCCCGATCTACTACGCCGGGCAGTCCGAGACGCCGCTCCTCATCCTCCACGGAGAAGCTGACCCGCGCGTGGACGCCGGGCAGAGCTACGAGCTCTACCGTCACCTCAAGCTGCGCGGCGAAGCTCCGGTCCGCCTCGTGCTCTACCCGGGCGAGGGCCACGGCAACGCCCGCGTCGGCGCGCGCTACGACTACGCGCTCCGCGCCCTCCGCTGGTTCGACACGTTCCTCAAGGGCGACGGCGACGCGCTGCCGCCTGCCGAGATTACCGTCCCGGCCGCGCCGTTGTCGGACGCCGAGATGATGGAAGAGGAATCGATGGGAGAGGAGTAGCGACGACGCGACTCTCGAAACGCGAAGGGCGAGGTACTGCGGTGCCTCGCCCTTCTTGTGTTTCCGTACCCAGGCTTGTCATCCTGAGCGAGCATCAGCGAGTCGATGGATCTGCGAGCCAGCTTTCAAGTTGCGGCCGTAGCTCCGAGGCTGACAGAGATCCTTCGGCTTCGCCCTCCGGGCTGCGCTCAGGATGACACCACAGTCTCTGTATGCCTACTCCTGGTCCGTCAGCACGGCCTGCCCGCGCTCGGCGGCGATGCGGTAGAAGTCGCGAAGGTGCTCCAGCCGCTCAACAAAATCGGAATCACGCTCTCTCATATGCCTGACGAGATGCTCGCGAACCAGTGCTTCGAGGTCCAGGGCATCAAGCGCCTTGCTGATCTCGGCGACTTCGTCAGCGGTGTTGTAGCGCAGCTTGTAGGTACTCCCGATTACATCTGCCTCGTGCCACCCTGAAACAGCAGCACCCGCTGCCGTCGTCGGCGGCATGCTTGGAGCCCACGTGGAAGGATCGCGCCACGCTGGATCGAGGAGGCCCTGTATGCGTGATGAAAAGCTGATTTTCCCAAGGCAGATCCAACCAATATGCTCGGATCTGTGGTAGTGCGGGTACTCCTCTAACTGGGGTAGCTCTTCAAACTCGTCGTCATACCGGTAGTACTCCTCTTGGTTCGTGCAGACCGCTTCGAGACGCTCCTGAGGAATCCGGTGGCAGGAGAGATAATAGCCCATTGCTCCACCATAGTGGCTTACTCGTCCTCCTCAACCGTGACGGCGATGTGGAGTTCGTCGAGTTGCTCGGTGTCCACGGCGGCGGGCGTCTGGCTCATCAGTTCGGTGGCCGACTGCGTCTTAGGGAACGCGATCACATCGCGGAGGGACGTAGCCCCGGTGAGGTGCATCACGAGGCGGTCGAGGCCGAAGGCGATGCCGCCGTGCGGGGGTGCCCCGAAACGCAGCGCGTCGAGGAGGAAGCCGAAGCGCTCGCTCGCCTCCTGCTCGTCGATGCCGAGGAGGTCGAACATGTGGCTCTGGATGTCCGCGCGGTGGATACGGATCGAGCCGCCCGCGATCTCGGTGCCGTTGAGGACGAGGTCGTAGGCGCGTGCCCGCGCCTCGCCCGGTGCGAAGGCGTCGCTGCTGCGGTCGAGCTTGTCGAAATCCTCGGGCTTGGGCGACGTGAACGGGTGGTGCATCGCGAAGTAGCGCCCCTCCTCGGCGTCGCCCTCTGCTGAGGTGGCAGCGTCGCGGTCGTACTCCAGCAGTGGAAACTCGGTGACCCAGAGGAACTCCCACGGGCCGTCGGCGCCTTCGGGGACGAGCCCCATCGTCTCGCCCATGTGGAGGCGCAGCGACCCGGCCTGCTCGAACACCTTCGGCTGCGGCCCCGCAAGGAGCAACACGAGGTCGCCCGCCTCGGCGCCGACGGCCTCGATGCACCGCTCGACGTACTCAGTGGGCAGCACGTGCTCCTTCACGTTCGAGAACGTCTCCGATCCGTCTGAGGGCAGCTTGAAGTAGATCAGCCCGCCTGCGCCAATGCGCTTGCGGACGACGTCCTTGTCGAGGCGATCCATCGCACCACGGCCGCGGTCGCCCTCGCCCTTCGCGACGACAGCCACGACGGCCCCGCCCTGCTCGATGGCGCTATCGAAGACACGGAACGGGCTGTCGGCGAAGACTCCGGACACGTCCTGCAGCTCCATCCCGAAGCGGAGGTCGGGCTTGTCGGAGCCGTAGCGGCGCAGCGCCTCCGCGTAGGGCATGCGGCGGAACGGCGTCGCGACCTCCATGCCGCGTGTCTCGCGCCAGATCTCGGCGATGAGGCCCTCAACCATCTCGTAGATCAGTTCCTCCGTCGCGAACGTCATCTCAACGTCGATCTGGGTGAACTCCGGCTGGCGGTCGGCGCGGAGGTCCTCGTCGCGGAAGCACTTCGTGATCTGGAAGTAGCGGTCCATCCCCGCGACCATCAGGATCTGCTTGTAGGTCTGCGGGCTCTGCGGGAGTGCGTAGAACTTGCCCGGGTGGACGCGGCTCGGCACGAGGTAGTCCCGCGCGCCCTCCGGCGTCGACTTCATCAGCACGGGCGTCTCGACCTCGACGAAGCTGTGCTGATCGAAGTAGCGCCGCGTGGCCTGGTAGAGTTTGTGGCGCAGCAGGAGGTTGTGCTGGAGCGCTGGGCGACGGAGGTCGAGGTAGCGGTACTGGAGGCGCAGTTCCTCGTTGGTCTTCTGCTGCTTCTCCTCGTGCGCCGTGACCACGAACGGCGGCGCGGCGCTCACGGCGAGCACTTCGAGCGAGTCGACCCACACCTCCACCTCGCCAGTGGGCAACTTCGGGTTGACCGTCTCGTCGGAGCGGCGGCGGACCTGACCATGCACGGAGATCACGTACTCCGAGCGAAGCTGCTCTGCCTTCGCCATCGCCTCGTTGGCGATCTGCGGGGCGAAGACGATCTGCGTCAGGCCATAGCGGTCGCGCAAGTCGATGAAGATGAGCCCGCCCAGGTCGCGGCGCGTGTCGACCCAGCCTTTCAGAACGACGGTGTCACCGACGTGGGTCGCGCGGAGGTCGCCACCCGTGTAGGTGCGGCGGCCGTGCTGGGAGGCGGCGGTGAGGAGAGAGGTGGCGCGGCTGGACATGGCGAGGGTTGAGATCGGGAGATCGGGAGATCGGGAGATCGGGAGATCGGGAGATCGGGAGATCGGGAGAGGTGCATGGATTTGGAGAAGCCGAGGA
>JBCBEX010000081.1:0-19768 GCA_038528235.1 Bacteroidota bacterium | reverse complement strand
CTCCCGAACGGGACACTCGCACAGGTCTACCTCGCGGGCGAGAACATTTTCAACTACCAGCAGCCCGCCCCGCTCATCGACCCGGCGAATCCGTTTGGCCCCAACTTCGACACGGCCTACGTCTACGGCCCGACGCACGGCGGCTGCATCGGTCTCGGCGTGCGCCTGACGTTGCCTTAGGTCCCAACACGATCACTTCTTGTCATCCTGAACTTGATTACTGGCGTGAACCTGCGGTTTCAGGATCTCTAGCAACAGAGGCAGATCGTCTCATTGCTGAGATGCTGAACCAAGTTCAGCATGACACACTTGGGGCATGACCCCAAGCGAGCCAGAGCTTGTTTACTGGTCTAGCAGCGACAGCGCGGCTTCCAACTCGGGATCACGCCCTGCGACGACGGCGTCGGCGTCCGGCTCCACGAGCACATCCGGCACGATACCACGGTCCGGCCCCGGCGTGACAGGGCGACTCCCATAGAGCGGCACGTCCACGGCAAAGCCGGTGTGCGGCAGGGTGAGGAAGACCATCTGGCCGCCGTTGAGGCCCTTCAAGCTCCCGCCCGTCGTCTGCCCAACGAGCGGCGCGGCGCCGGTCTGCTGGATCATGTCCGCTAGGTAGAACGTCGCCGACGACGGCCCCGCGTCAATCAGCACGGCCACCTTCCCGTCGAAGGCGTCTGGGGCGGGCGACACCGTCATCGGTGGGCGCGGTGCGAGCGCGAAGGTGCCGTCGTCCTGCGGCGTGACGCTGTCGCTGAGGTCGTAGAAGTCGGTCGACCACGAACGGACGTGCGGGCGCAGGGCATCGGGAACCGTCTGGTAGGCGGTGTGCCCCTGCCACTGGGTCACCTCGACGGGCTCGGTCAGCAGGTGTGCGAACAGGAGCGCCGCGGCGTTGTCCATGCCGCCGCCGTTGCCACGCAGGTCCACGACGAGCCGCTCGGCCCCACGCTCGCGGAACGTCTGGAACGCACCGGTGAGCCAGGCTTCGTAGTCGAGGTCCATGTTGAACGTCGAGAACGAGCCGATGCGGAGATAGGCCGTCCCGTCGTCGAGGAAGTCGTAGCGGAGCAGGTCGTCGCGCGAGCGGGGCAGGTCGGGGTCGCGGTCCCAGAGTACGTCGCGGCGGGCGTCGGCGTTCATGCGCGGTGTGGTGAGCGTCTGCTCAGTCCCGTCAGGCGTACGCACGGTGAGCACGAGGTCGCCCTCGGGCGCGAAGTGCTGGCTGTAGGCCACGTCGAAGCGCTCGGCGGGCGCGAGGAGGTCGCCCACCTGAAGGAGGTCAATCCGCTTGGCATCGTTGCTGCCGTCGGCGGAGGCATAGAGCATCAAGGCATCGATCACCTCGTTGACAGGGCGACCGTCGAGCGTCAGAATCTCGGTCCCAGCAGGCAGCACGCGGTCGGCGGTGGCGTCGGCGGTAACGAGCATGCGAGTACCTGCATCGTCTGTGACGAGGCGGAAGGTGAACGGCACGCGGTCGGCGCGTTCGTAGAGGATGGCCTCGGTATAGCTGCTCTGGTTGTACATGCTCACTTGCGTGTGCCCGTCGCGGATCGCGGCGACGGCCTCGGCAATGGGGAGATAGGCGGCCGTCACGGGAATCGCGTCGCCGTAGGTCGCTACAAGATCGCGGGCGGCGGCGGCAAGGCGGTCGGCCGCAGCGGCGAGGTCAGCGTGCGTGTTGTGGAGCTGCAGACCGGGATGCAGCGTGGTCATGCCGTCGCGCAGCACCGCGAGGTCCTCGGCGAGTTGCGCGGCCGTGATCGTCACGACGGGGAGGTCGGTCTGCGCGGCTCCGAAGGCGCGGCGATCCTCGGTCATCACACCGGGTAGCAGCAGCCGGTTGCTCCCCGGCTCCCATTCAGCCTCACCCGCTTCGGGTTCGAGGACGCCCTTGTACGCGACGCGCCCGGTCCCGTCCGGGAAGGCGACCTCGGCGGCGTAGACGCCATCGCCGTCGGGGTCCATGAGCGGCAGCGAGGCCTCCCACGACAGCGGGGCCGTGTCGCCCCGGATACCGACGGTCGCGCCTGCGAGGTCGCGGTCGACGAGGTCGAGAGCGATGGTGAGGGGCTGAGCGTGCGCGGTCGCCGCGAGCACCGCGACGAGGATGACGAGTGAGAGACGAGACATAAGGTCGGGGGAGGTGAACAGCGGTGGGGAGCGGGGCTCGGCCCGCGCTACGGGCGCGCCGCCCGCAGGTTACCGCGCACGCCCCAACGTGCGTGACCCCTGACGCGCAGGTCCAGCGCGTACCCAGTCGACCCGCTTTTTCCTCCACCGTCCCTCCCCACGCTATGCGCGTTTTCCTCGCGACCCTTCTTCTCCTCGCCGTGCTGCCGCTCGCAGTCCAGGCCCAACCCACTGGCGTCGTTAGTCCCGACCTCGGCAGCACCAACCTCACCGAGTTCGAACTCATGCGCGAGACCGTCCTCAGCAATGAGCAGATGGCACTCGTCCAGAAAGACCGCAATCTCGCCGCCCTCTTCCAGGTCACGGGCGACAACACCGTCGCGGCCGCGCGGGGCCTCACGCTCTACGGCAGCACGGACCGTCACGCTGGCTGCAGCGAAACCACCCTGTGCATCGTCCTGATCGGCGAAATCATGCACGTCCCCTTTGCCAGCGATGGCGGCCTCGGCACCACCAGCGCAAACTCAGGCTCGCAGTTTATGGAGCAGGAGACGGAGGTCGTCTTTCGCTTCCTCATGCCTCGGCAACTCACCGTGAACGATGAGCAGGCCGAGGTGATCGGGAAGGGCCCGATGGCCGACCACCTCCGCATCGGCGACGGCTCCGTCACGGGCGGACGCGGCACGACGCTCTTCAGCAGCAATCAGGAGGGCGACTGCACGGCCGGAGCCTGCCTGATCGGCCTGGAGAACGACGGTTTCCTCTCGATCTGGGGCGTACCGTAGCGGGCAGCGCGAACCTCGCACGGGGCTGCGCGTCAGGGAAGGCCTTCCCTTCTTTGCGCCAGCCCTTCTGTTTATGCAACCGACCGATGCCGTCCTCGACTTCGAGCAGGACGTGATCGCGGCCAGCCACGAGCGCCCCGTCCTCGTCGACTTCTGGGCGCCGTGGTGCGGCCCCTGCCGCGTGCTCGGCCCCACGCTCGACAAGCTCGACGCGGAGAGCGACGCGTGGTCGCTCGTGAAGGTCAACACCGACCAGCACCAAGCCCTCTCGGCGCGTTTCCAGATCCGTGGCATCCCCGCCGTGAAGCTCTTCGCGAGCGGCGAGGTCGTAGCCGAGTTCACCGGCGCGCTCCCCGAACCGGCGCTGCGCCGCTGGCTCGCCGACCACCTCCCGAGCCGCCAGAAGGCGCTCCTCGCCGACGCCACCGCCCGCCTCGACGCAGGCAACCGCGCCGCTGCCCTACCGCTCCTCGAAGACGCCTACGCCGAGAACGAGGCGAACCCCGATGCGCGCGTCCACCTAGCCCGCGCCGTCGTCTTCGATGACCCTGACCGCGCCCGCACGCTCGTGGACGGCCAGCACACGCAGACCGCCGTGGGCGTCCGGTCCCTCGCCGGCTTCCTCCAGCGTGACCCCGCGACGCTCGCCGAGGCTCCGGTGCGCCCACTCTACGCCGAGGCCCTCACCGAGCTCCAGCAGGGCGACGCCGATGCTGCGCTCACCCGGTTCATTCAGGTGCTCGTCCAAGACCGCAGCTACGACGCCGACGGCGCCCGCCGCGCCTGCCTCGCCGTCTTCGCCACGCTCGGCGAGGGCCACCCCGTTGTGAAGCAGCACCGCCCCGTCTTCAACCGCTCTCTCTACTGATGAGTGTGGCGATTCGGCTGTGTTGCGGTGTGCTCATCCACTGCCTCACCGCTGGACCGCTGCACCGCTACGCTCCATGCCCCTCTACACTGCTCGCATCCCCGCCCGTTGGGCCGACCAGGACGCCTTCGGGCACGTCAACAACGCTATCTACTTCACCTACCTCGAACAGGCGCGCATCGAGGCGATGGAGCGGCTGGACCTGCCGTGGGTGACGCAGGACTACGGCCCTGTCCTCGTCGCGGCGAGTTGCCAGTTCAAGCGCCCCATCAAGGCGCCCGCCACAGTACTCGTCCACGTCGACGCCGACCCGCCGGGGCGCACGTCGCTCACGAATCGCTACGTGCTCACGCTCGACGGCGACCCCGATACGGTCTTCGCGACGGGCGAGTCGACGATGGTGTGGGTCGACCGGACGACCGAGCGGCCCGTGGCGCTACCGGACGTACTGCGCGCGGCTATCGAGAAGCGCTTGGCGGAGCAACTGGCAGCGCAGGCCGATGGCTGACACCCCGACTGATCCGACTGCGTGGCCGGAAATCACGCTGCGCAGCTTTGCGGTGCGCGTCCCGCCTCTCTTCAGCGAGCACCAGCAGTTCCGCTACGCCGAGGCGCTCCAGGTCAAGCCTCCAGACGACCTCCACGCCTGGCTGGACGTCGACCACCGCAGCCAATACCGTCTGCGTAGCAACGCCGAGGACTGGCGCGTGCGCTTCGAGGAGGACGTGCTCGACAGC
The DNA here is from genome assembly GCA_038528235.1 of Bacteroidota bacterium. Classification (GTDB taxonomy): domain Bacteria; phylum Bacteroidota; class Rhodothermia; order Rhodothermales; family Rubricoccaceae; genus JBCBEX01. The sequence continues at coordinate 15,242 of JBCBEX010000081.1, read as the reverse complement.
CTGACGGACATCTACACGACCGTCTACCGCGCCGACTGCACCCGCCTCCACCGCACCGAGCGCACGATCGACGGCAAGCCTGCTATCGACTTCGCATACCGCGTGCTGGATCGCGGCTGGGACGGGAAGCAATCGTTCGAGCGCTACCAGCGCTGGGTCGGGGTGCTGGCGCAGGGGCACATCTACGCGTTTGCCTTCCGCTGCGCTTTCGCGGACCGAGCGACCTACGACCCGCTGGTGGAGGGCCTCGTCGCCTCCTTCCGGCAGACCGCACCGCTGAAGCCCGCCGAGCCGCCCCCGCCGCCGCCCGTCCCAACGCCTGCCCAGCAGCGGTCGCGCTACACACGCGCCGAGGCCGAAGCGCTCGTCCAGCCCGGCGACTCGCACTACGACCTCCCTGTCGTCCCCCTCGTGCTGCCCGTGCTCGGCGACAGCCTCACCGCGCTGCGCCTCGACAACGAAGACGCCGACGGCGAGCCTGCCGAGCGCGTCCCCACGTCTGGACTGACGGACGGTCACGTGACGCTCGTCAACGGCCTCGTGGCAATGGGCACCGCTGAGCGCACGCGCATCGAGGCGCTGCTCTTCGAGCACTATCGGCTCTGCGCGGACGCGACCGACTACGGCGTCGTCAAGAACCCGATGGACGACCCGTTCGACCTCGCAACGCCCGCTACCGCCTTTGAGCAGGCTGGCTTCCGCGAGGTCCTGCTCAGCGCCGACGGTCGCCTCGCTCGGTTCGTCTTCTATCCCATCTGGGAGGAAGAGCACGGCTGTCTCGTGGCGTGGCAGGACGGCACCTGGACCACCACGGACTGGTAGCGCGCGGACGCCTCGGATCATCCCGGCGCTTCACCCGTCCTACTGAGTGTCGCACGCCCTGACGCAACGGTCAGTTAGCGAACGGGGCCACGACTCACTTCTCCTCGCTGCCCAACTGCGGCCTGTACGCAGGCCGTCACCTCTTGGGCCCGATGCCGAGCTCATCGGCAAGCCACCCGCGTCCGGCCCATGCTGCGTGCTGCCGCAACGGTGTGGCACCCAACGCCCATCTCTATGTCCCAGCCACCGCACAACGGCGACGCATCCACCGCAGGCCCGTTGAACGGGGCGTCGTCCAATGGCGCTCCCTCGAACGGGGCGTCGTCCAATGGCGCTCCCTCGAACGGAGCGTCGTCGAACGGAGACGGTACGGCTAGCGCGTCGGGCCATCGCGGCTTACGCGAGCAGGCCATCGAGGCGTTCGGCATCCTCCAGCGCCGCGCCGACCGCGTGATCGCTCCCGAACGGCTGCGCTCGTTCCTGCAGTCGCGTCCGATCTCGTCGTTCGCCCTCTTCGAGCTGCTCGCCGAGTTTGCCCGGGCGCAAGGCCTTGTGGTGGTCCACCAGGACATCGCGCCCGACGAGTTGCTGGATCGGGGGCTCGTGGACGACCTCGTGCTGCTGCCCGAGGGGGACATCGGCCTCGTGATGGAGGTCAACACGTTCGCGCGCAGCATCACGGTGCAGAACCTCGGTCCGGGCGCCCAGGAGCGACACAACGTGGACGAGCTCGCCCGCGCCTACCCCGGCGAGATCCAGGTGCTCCACCTGCAGGGCCAGGCCCCGCGCTTCCTCGACGACGGTACGCACGCGCCGCCGCTCTACAGCGACCACGCCGCCGACATCGACCCGCACGACCGGCTCGACAACGCCCGGGAGACGTTCGAGAGCTTGCTCCGCCTGATGAGCGACGAGCGCAGCGACATCGTCACCGTCACGATGTACGCCGTGATGGTAGCGCTCTTCTCGCTCACGATCCCGCTCGCCTCGCAGGGCATCATCGACGCCGTGTCGATGGGGACGTTCACGAACCAGATCGTCATCTTCTGCGCCGCGATCTCGGCCGGGCTGCTGCTCTACGGCATCTTTACGATGCTGCAGTACTACACGGTCGATGTGCTGCAGCGCCGTCTCTTCGCCGCCACGGGCCTCGAAATCGCCTACCGCATCCCGATGATGAAGCGCTCGGCGCTGGAGGGCGAGTACGGCCCCGCGCTGATGAACCGCTTCTTCGACGTGATCACGATGCAGAAGAGCCTCGCCAAGCTCTTGATTGACGGGCTGTCGTACTCGCTCGTGGCCCTCGTGAGCCTGGTGCTGCTGGCGATCTACAGCCCCTTCTTCCTCGTCGTCGGGCTGCTGGCGGTTCTCTTCACGCCGGTGCTGATCTGGGGCCTGGGGCGCAACGCGCTCGACACGAGCTTCCGGGAGTCGAGTACGAAGTACGCGATGGCGCACTGGCTGGAGGACCTCTCGCGCTGCCACCAGAGCTTCAAGCTCAACGGGGCCACGTCGTACGTCCACGCCCGCACGGATCGCCTCGCGGCGCGCTACGTCCGCACCCGCGGTGACCACTTCCGCATCTTCGGGCGGCAGTTGGCGAGCGCGGCCGTCTTCCGGGCGCTCGTGGTGGGCATCGCGCTCGGCATCGGGGGCTACCTCGTCACGCGCGGCGACATCTCGCTTGGGCAGTTCGTGGCCGCCGAGCTCGTCATCGTGTCGCTCACGGGGGCCGGGTTCAACCTCGTCAAGCTCTTCGACCAGGTGTACGACCTGCTCACGGCGATCAGCAAAATCCTGCACATCACGGACAAGCCGCTCGAAGCGGTCGGGGGCGAGCCGATGCCTGCCAGGACCGGCCCTGCCACGCTCGAACTGCGCGGGGTCACCGTCGGCTACGGCAGCCGCCCTGCGCTCCGGGACGTCTCGTTCCGCGCGGAGGCCGGCACGCACGTCAGCGTCGTGGGCGTCGGCGGAGCCGGGAAGTCGACGCTCTCGCGCACGCTGGTGCGTCTCCACAAGCCCGAGAGCGGCCGCATCACGTTCGATGGGCACGACATCCGCCGCCTCGACCTGAAGGCCTACCGTCGGGACATCGGTATGGCGCTCTCCACCGACGAGCTGTTCAAGGGCACGCTGGAGGACAACATCACGATGGGCCGCGACTTCACCTACCCGGAGATGCAGCAGGCCCTCCACATGGCCGACTTGGAGAACGACGTGCTAGGGCTGCGCGACGGCCTGACCACGGCCGTCACGTCGGCGGGCCTGGAGTTTGCCCAGGGCTTCGTGCGCCGCATTATGATCGCCCGCGCCATCATTGGGGAGCCGCGCGTGCTCATCCTCGACGAGGCGTTCAACGGCATCGAGGAGCCGGTCAAGCAGAAGCTCATGGACCGCATCTACGCCCACGACGCCTGGACGCTGATCACCGTCACCGACGACGACCCCGAGACGGTCGAGCGCGCCGACCACGTGATCGTACTCGACCGCGGCTCGGTCGTCTGGAGCGGGAGGCCCCACGCGCTCGCCCGCGAGCCCGACGCGTTCCTCTGCGAGCACTTCCCGCAGCTCGTCGCGTCGCTCCGCACCAGCCAGCCCACACCCGCCTGACGCCCCGTTTCATGTCGTCCTCACCCACTTCGTCTGACGGAGCCGGCCAGCCCCTCTGGGGTTGGCGCGAGGCCCGCCCGCCCGCAGAGCGACTGGCCGGGCAGCTCCCTCCGCACGAGTCGCCCTACGGCTTGCACTCGAGCGCGCTGCAGGCCGCCGAGACGCCGAAGATGGCGCTCCGGGTGATGCTCGGCTCGTTCGCGACCCTCGCGCTGCTGGCCATCGCGCTGATGGTGACGCCGTGGCAGCAGACTGTCTCAGGCTCGGGGGCCGTCACGGCATTCTCGCCCGACGCGCGCCCCCAGCCGGTCGAGGCGCAGATCTCCGCGCGCATCCAGCGGTGGTACGTGGACGAGGGCGACGCCGTCGCGGCGGGAGACACCATCGCCCTGCTCGAAGACATCAGCACGTCGTTCATGGACAGCCGCTTCGTGGAGCGCATTGCCGCCTCGCGGACGAGCGAGCTGCGCGTGCTGCAGCTGGAGATGGAGCGTGCCCGCCAGACGCGCGCGCAGGCTGAGCAGCAGCTCCGCGCCGCCCGGGCTCGTCTAGAGAACGCCACGCTGGAGAACGCCACGGCGCGCGAGCGCTTCCAGCGGAGCGAGGCACTCTACGCCGACGGGCTGACCTCGCTGCGCGCGTTCGAGAGCGAACAGCTCGCCTTCCAAAAGACCCGCGCCGACTCCATCGCCGCGGCCGCCGAGCAGGAAGCGGCCCAGCAGGAAGTGCAGTCGGCCCGCCTCGACGTGGACCGCACGGCGAGCGCACTCGAGGCCCGCCGTGCCGAACTCGACCTCCGGCTCGACAACGCCCAGGAGCGGCAGTCGGCGTCTGTCGTGCGCGCCCCCATCGACGGCACCATCGCCCGCGTGCGGGAGGCCGGACCGGGACAGACGGTGTCCGCGGGCGACCAGCTCGCGCTCGTCGTGCCCGAGACGGACGACCAGGCCGCCGAGCTGTTCGTGAGCAGCATGGACGCCGCCATCGTCGAGCCCGGGAGCCGGGTGCAACTGCAGTTCGCAGGCTTCCCGGCGCTGCAGTTCGCGGGCTTCCCCGGCGTCTCCATCGGCATCTTCACGGGCACGGTGCGCGTCATCGACCCCGTGGACGACGGCATGGGGCGCTACCGCCTGCTCGTGGTGCCCGACACATCGGGCGCGCTGCCCGCGTGGCCAGACCAGAGCTACCTCCGCCAGGGCTCGTCGGTCACCGGCTGGGTGATGCTGTCCGACGTCTCGCTCGGCTACGAAATCTGGCGACGCATGAACGGCCTGCCGCCCGAGATCCCCGTCCGGGAATGAGCGCCGGGTCCATGCCACGTCACCGCTGCACGATGTCGATGCGAAGTGCTCTGGGCCACCTGTGGGACGTAGGGTGTGCGGAGTGGAGAAGGTGGATCTGCCTCGTGCTCGCGCTCGGCCTGCTCGGCGCTCCAGCAGCGCTGGCACAGGACAGTGCGCGAGCCGATGCGCGCTGCGAGCCGGGGCGCGACTGCCCGGTGCTCACGCTCGACGCCTTCCTCGATCAGGTGCTGCGGACCAACCCGGCGGCGCGGGCGCTGCGCCTGGAGGCCGACCGCGCCCGCGCTGACCTGCTCGACGCCCGCGGCGGCTTCGACCCCGTCTTGCTCTCCGGCTACGAGTACAAGACCGAAGAGAACAAAGACAAGCTCAACGTCCTGCGCAGCGGCGTGACGCTTCCGTTCGACCTGCCGATGAGCCCGAGCCTGATGGTCGACTACCGGCGCGGGCTGGGGTCGAGCATCGATCCGTCGGTGAGCACGTCGCCTGCTGGGGAGACGCGCTTCGGCCTGTCGTTCTCGCCGCTGCAGGGGTTTGGCACCAACACGCGGCGCGCGGCGCTCGAGAAGGCCCGCCTCGCACCGCGCCTCGCCGAGGCCTTCCAGGATCGCGGGCGCAACCTCCTGCTGTTGGACGCCACGCGCGCGTTCTGGTCGTGGGTCGAGGCGCAGCAGATCTTGCAGGTTAACCGCGAGCTGATGGCGCTGGCTGCCGAGCGGCGCGACTTCGTGGTGCGACAGGCGCGGGCCGGAGAGACCGCCGCCGTCGACAGCGTCGAGGCGGAGCTGGCCGTGGTCAGCCGCGAGGGCAAGGTGGCCGAGGCCCGCCGCAAGGCCGAGCAGGCGAGCGTCACGCTGGCCGTCTTCCTGTGGAACGAAGACGGCACCCCTGAGGCCTCGCGCTACACCGCGCCCGTGCTTCCGGGGCTCCCCGTCGAACCAGACTCGGCGCTGGCCGTGGCGACGGCGCTAGACCAACGGCCCGAGCTGCGCGAGGTGGCGCTGGAGCAGCGGCAGATGCAGGTGGAGCAGCGCCTCGCTCGCGAGCAGCTTCGCCCCGACCTCAGGCTGGAAGCCCAGGTCGTGTCCTACGACGACAACCCCCTCGGCGTGACTGACGTGAAGCTCGGGTTCAAGATCGACCAGCCGCTCTTCTTCCGGAGTGGGCGGAGCGAGGTGGCGCAGGCCGAGATCGCGATGCAGGCGCTGCGCTTCGAGCAGGACCTCGCTCGGCGGGCGATCCGCGCGGATGTAGACGCCGTGCTCGTGGCGCTGCGTCAGTCGCTGCGCCGCGTGTCGGCCGCCGAGCGCCGCGTGGAGCTAGCCGAGCGTCTCCAGGAGGCCGAGCAGCGACGCTTCGAGCTCGGCGAGAGCACGCTCTTCCTCGTCAACCAGCGCGAGCAGGCGCTCGCCGAGGCACGCGAGGAGCGCATCGCGGCCCAGATCGACGTCTTGAAGGCCGACGCCACCTTCCGGTGGGCAACCGGGGCCATCGGCGATTGACTAGGCCGCCGTGTCTCGCGGTTTAACACCGCGCACGGCGTTGCGGTGCAGGCATAGGAGGCATCAAGGGGCGCGATGCGTCCCGCTGAGTTCGAGCGTCGGCGAGGACGTAGCATCGTTGTTGACAACGTCTACATTATATTTTATGTTGACATCGTCAACTCCAATCACTGGCCTGCCGAATCCATGTATCGCGACTTTGCTCGTTACCTCATGGCCGCCGTGGTGCTCACGCTCCTCGTGGTGGTCGTCCTCGTCACTCTGAACCTGCTCGACATCCCAGCGGGCGACCTCGTGGACTGGGTTGTCGGTATCGTGAGCGTGTGGTGGCTGCTGCTGGTCACGACGGTGCCCTGGAACGTGCACTTCGCGGCGCGGGCGGCGGTCCGCGAGGCGGCGGTGTCGTTGGAGCGCGGCATCGAGGTGGATGCGGCGCAGCAGGCGCGCATTGCGGCGGTCGGGCGGCAGGCGCTCGGAGTCGCGCTGGCGCTGCACGTACTCACCGCGGGCGGGCTCTACGCGATCGCGGCGGCAGGCTGGAGCCCGGTCGGCTATGCCGGGGCGGCGCTCGCAGCGGCGCTGACGTTTGTGCGGCCGGGCGCTCGCGCCTACGCCCACCTCGCCGAGCAAGTGCGGACGTTTCGCAAGGAGGTGTCTCACCCGCGTGAGGATGTCGTCGAGTTGCGTCGTCGGGTGGACGCGCTCGAAGGGACGCTCGACCTGAAGGAGGACACCTCCTGGGCGAGCACAACGCAGGAGCGCGTGCAAACGCTGGTCGATGACCTTGCCGAGTTGGTGTCCGACGTGAAGCGGCTACGCGTGGCGAACACGGAAGCACACACGCGGCTGGAGCGGGAGTATCGAGCCGCGCTGGCGACCGTCACCGAGGACCGGCGCTTCGTGGAGCACCTCCGCGAGATCGTCCGCTTCGTGCGCACCGCGTAACCGCCGTATCCTCTCGCCTCAACGACACCCCTGTTGCCCAGTCTCTCTACCATGCGCGCTGCCTACCACCCGCCCAGCCTAGCCGTCCTCACCGAGATCGACGCGTCAGGGGCGTCCTATTCGTCGGAGCCCGTCATCGTGCAGGGCCTCGTCTCGACGCGGGGCCAAGGAGCTGTAGTGCACGAAGACTATCTCGCGCATGGGTTTCGCCTCGTCGCATGGCGGCGCGTCGACGGCCCACTCGTAGAGCGCAAGCTGACCGTCTTGCGGCCGGTGCCCACGGGCCATCCGTGGATTGCCGACGCGCCACCTGGCGGGCAGGTGCGCCTCTCCGTGCTCCTGTCCGACGACGAAACACGCGCGGTCTTCCTCGATGACCTCGGGCTAGGCGACCGCTTCGAGCACGCCGACGACGACCTGCTCGACCTTGCCGAAGCACTCCGCCGCCCCAACACCATCGAGACGACGCGGTTTGGCACACTCGCCGAAGACCCGAAGCTCGGCTGGATGGAGGGCACAGCGACGTGGCACGGGACGACCGTACGCCTCACGCTCAACCGTGGTGTGAATGGCCGCATCGACACTGACGACTTTGCACCGGCGCTTGCCACCGCCGAGCAACTCTGGGGGGACGAGGCGGCCTGGAACGCACGCGTCGAGGCTTGCGCAGCCACGCTCTTTGAGCTCTGGGACGGCGGCTGGCGCCAACCGGACGACACCGAGGACACGTCCGAGGCCTTCGTCGCGCGGATGACGCTCGACACCGTCGCCTGCAGTCCCGACGGCGCGTTCGAGTTCTGGTACGACGACGGCGACCTCTTCGCGGGGCACGCGATACTGGTAGGCGGCACCCTCGCCGACGGCCCCACCGAAGCCACGCTTGCAGGGTAGCCGAACTAGAAGCGCCACTCCTGCATGACCCCGCCGCCACTGCACGAGCCCGCCGCCACACCAGGGCTAGCCGGGCGGGGCTAGCCGGACGGCGACGGGCACGGCGCTGAGGGGCCGAGAATGACCAAAGGCATGCGACGCCGATGGCTCATACGCCCGCGGCTCCTATCCGTCGGCGCGGCGCTGCATCTCTTTGATGACGGCCATGCGGATGTCTTCGCCCTCCGCGACGAGCGTTACGCCGGGGTGGTCGAACGTGAGGTAGTCGAGGTTGGCCTCGCGGCCGCTCAGCAGGAAGTCGTTGATCGCCACGCGGTAGGCGCCATCCGGGTCGAGCGGCTCACCGCCGATGAGCCAGCCGTTGGGCGTAGGCTGTGCGCCCGCCGTCTGAAGGAAGCCCCCGATGCCGCGGTTGGCGATCCCCTGGTCCAGAACGCGTGCGAGGAACTCGCCCTGCATCACGACGGTGAGGATCTCGCCGCCGAACGGGAGCACGCGGATGATGTCGTACTGCGTGATCGGCCCCGGCGAGAGCATGTCGTCGATGCGGATCGAGCCGCCATTGAAGACGGCGAGTTGGGCGTCGGGGACCTCCGCGAGCATGGCCTCTGCGATCAGGTCGGTGAGTGAGGTCGGCCGGAAGCGGACGCTGATCTCGCGCCCATCGAGCGGCTGGTCGATCGTGGCAACGACGGCGTCGGGGTCGAAGCCCGCGTCGCGGAAGCCCTGGAAGCCGATGTTGACCCATTCGTCCACGACCGCCGCCACCTGCGGGTCCTCGGGCAGCGCGTCCGTGACCGGAACCAGCTCCGAGTCCAGATCCAGGTCGCCCGTCTCGGGATCGATGTAGAGGTGGTGGACGAAGACCGACCGCGTGTTGGCGTCCACCTTGAAGAGCGGCGTGAAGTCGGGGCCGCGGTAGAGCTCCATGTTGATGTGCTCGTGGCCGCCGAGGATAATGTCGATCTCGGGGATCAGCTCGGCGATGGCGACATCCTGCTGCTGCGAGAGGTGCGTGATGGCGATGAGCACGTCGGCCTGGTCGCCGATCGTGTCCACCTGCGCCTGGAGGCCATCCAGGATCGGGATGTAGCGGACGTAGTCCTTGACGTTGAGGCCGATGGTTGCGCCGAGGACGCCGAGCGTGACGGTGCCGTCCTCGTCCGTGACGGTGACGAGCTCGTGGGCGGCGGTCTTTGGAAAGAGCGCGCCGTTCTCGTCGGTGACGTTCGAGGAGACGATGTTGTAGCCCGTCTCGTCGAGGCGGCGGTAGAAGTCGTCGCGGCCGAGGTCGAACTCGTGGTTGCCGAACGTGACGTAGTCGACGCCGATCGCGTTGAAGACGGCGACCATCTGCTGGCCGTTGAGGCGGACGCCGTCCACCCGCGAGGTGCCGATGGCCGACGGGCTGTAGAAGTCCCCCGGCACCATGACGAAGGTGTTGGGGTTGGCGGCTTCGAGCTCGCGCAGCAGCCCGGCGACGCGGGCCAGGCCGCCCGTCTTGCCGCCCTCAGCGGGCACGATCTCCTGCACATCGCTCACCTGGAGGATGGTCACATGGACGCGCCCGTCGGGGGCGTCGTCCATGACCATCGCGACCTCCTCTCCGACAACCTCTTGGACAGGCTGGACGGTACCGCAGGCGGTGAACGTGACGAGGAGCGCAGCGAGCGCGAGGGGGGGGTAGAAGCGGAACATGGCGCGTGAGTGATCCGGTGAGTGGGAGAGGAAGGGGACTATGAATGCACGCGCGATCCACGCGCACGGCGGGTCATTGCCTTCATGCTACCAGACCCTCATATTCCTGTCCTACCGTCCACGGTTGTCATCCTGAACAAAGGCTGGAGGCCGTAGTCGAAGAGCCTGCCCCCGCGAAGGCGGGGGATCCATGTCTCGCTATAGTTGATTCGGACCGAAGCACAATCGCTGTCGCCGAGATCCTTCGACTCCGTCCGCTGTGCGGCCTTCGCTCAGGATGACAGGAGGCTAAGTTCCTCGGCCAGCGTGTGCGAGGAGCATCGCTCAGGGTGTCATGGATGCAGAGCGGCGGTCTCCTCGAACAGGCGGTGCTCCACCACAAAGCGAGGCCGGACGCCCACCACAGTCGTCCGACCTCGCGCCTCGCCGGGAGTCGGCGAGGAGCAGTCGCCCAGCACGAGATCAGGGGGCGAGCGCAGGCGTCCGGTCCTGTTCCCCACGGGACCGGCACGGTATAAGATGCATCGTGGACCGGCGCAGCGGTATCCCCCAAATAGGGGATATTGCGGGTGGATGGGGAGGCGCACGGCGGGTGCGCGGCACCTCAGCGGATAAGGCGATGCTGGTAGGCCACGCGCACCACCTCGGCGCGGCTGTGGACCTGCAGCTTCTCGTAGAGGTTTTTGATGTGCGAGCGGACCGTGTGTGGGCTGATCGAGAGCCGGTCGGCGATGGCGTCTTCGATGAGGCCCTCCACGATGAGGTCGAGCACGTCGCGCTCGCGGTTGGTGAGGCCGAGGTCCTCGCCCGCGTCGTCGCCGCGCACGTAGCCGAGGAGCTTCTTCGCCACGAGCGGCGAGACGGGCGCGCCGCCGTGGGCCACCTCCAGCACGGCCCCTACGATGCGGCCGGCGCTCGCGTCCTTGAGGAGGTAGCCCGACGCCCCGGCCTTCACGGCCGCGAAGATGCGCTCCTCGTCCTCGAACACCGTCAGCATCAGCACCTCGATGGCCGGGTGCGCGTCCTTAAGCCGCATGGTGGCCGTGATCCCGTCGATGCCCGGCAGCTCGATGTCCATGAGCACGACCTCGGGGAGTGCCGCGCCCTCCGTGGCGTCGAGTTCGGCGAGGTGCTCAAAGAACAGCTCCGCGCTCGGCGCGACGAGCACCAGCTCGACGTCGTCGAAGAAGCCGAGGCGTTCGGTAAGCAGGCGGCGCACGTCAGCGCGGTCTTCGACGAGGGCGAGGCGAACGGGCATGGCAATCGGGGTCTAGCGCAGCCGGGGCGTGTGAAGGGGGCAAGCGCACACAGACTCCGAAATCCTGCGTCCGCGAACAACCCCCGGAAGCGGGGAAACGATTTGCGACTCGCTTCCCGAGCACCCCGGTAGCCGACGGGACCACGCTGCGCTGCGACCTATCCGAAGCTGAGACGGTGCGCGTGGCGGTCTGCGGCGTGCTCGGTCGCGAGGTGCTCGTGATGCACGGCGGTGCCCAGTAGGCGGGGTGGCACACACTCGGCGTGGAGGCGGCACTACTCGCGCGTGGCGTGTATATGTGGTGCGTAAAGACCGCGGCGGCTGCGAGCCGCGAGGCCAAAGCGGGCCGCGTGCTCGTTGTGAAGCACGCTGCTCCGCGCCCCCCTGTTTACCTTTCCCGCCGCTCCTGGCTTGTCCCCTTCGATCTGCACACCGCCATGCTTCGCCTGACCGCTCTCGCTGTCGCCCTCCTGTTCACCCTGCCTGCTGCTGCGCAGAGCCTCCCCGATTGGGCTGCGCCGTCCACATCGCCGCCCGCGTTTGAGGAAACACCTGCCGAGGCCGTACCCACACTGCCGCCAAATCCGCCGCAGGTACCCATCGACGGTGGGCTGGGGCTACTGGCGTTGGCCGGCGCTGGCTATGCTGCACGCAAACTGCGGCAGCGGTAGAATACCGCACGGGATCCCGTGCTCTTCGGAGGACGCTGGCTCACCCTCTCGTCGGCTCCGCGCGCGCCCATGGTATTTCCACGCGGACCGTCGTGCCAGCGGCGGTGTCCATCGCGAAGCGGCCGCCGAGGCGCTCTGCGCGCCGCTGCATGCCATCGAGGCCAAAGCCGCGTAGGTCGTCGGCCACGGTAGCACCCACGGTCCGCGGCGCGGCGAAGGCACCGTCGTCCTCCACGACGAGGATGAGCGCGTCGGTTGCCGCCTGCACGTCGATGGTGAGATGCTGCGCGGCGGCGTGCTTAAGCGCGTTCTCTACCGCCTCCTGCGCGATGCGGTAGAGGTTGAGCGCCTGCATCGGCGTGAGCGTCCATGCTGGGTCGGCAGCGTGAAGGCGGCAGTCGATGCGGGGAGGACTGGGGCGCAGACCTGCCTGCGTGCGGGCGTAGGTGCAGAGCCGCTCGTGGAAGGCCTGGAGCGTCACCGTCTCGTGGTGGAGCGCCCAGATCGTCTCGCGGAGCTGTGCCATCGTGGTGCGCGCATGGGCTTCGAGACGGTCGAGATAGGACACCGCCTTGGCAGGCGCCCCGTCGCCTTGGTTGGGCGAGGCCGAGGCCAGCCGCGCGAGGTCGATGCCGGAGACGATGGTCGAGAGCTGCGCGCCAACGTGGTCGTGGAGGTCCTGGCTGATGCGCTCGCGCTCGTCCTGGAGGCGCCGCTCGACTTCGAGGCGGCGCAGCGTCGCGCGGAGCTGACGCGTGGCGAGGTACCGGACGAGGAGCACGCCCAGGGCCACTGCACTCAGCAGCGCCGAGAGGCGTGCCCAGGCGGTTTCCCACCAGTACGGCTCCACGATCACAGGCACCGCAAACGTGCCGCCCCACCCAGCGCCGAGGTCGGCTTGCAGACGGAACGTGTAGCGACCGGGTGGCAGGTTCGTGTACGCCGCATAGCGCCGGGTGCCGACCTCGATCCAGTCGCTGTCGAACCCGTCCAGGCGGTGGCGGTAGCGGATACGCTCGGCGTCGGCGTAGTTGAGCGCGGCGAACTCGAGGCCGAACACCTCGTCGGCGGGAGCGAAGCGGAGTTCGTCGGGCTGCGGGGCGATCGGGCGAGACTGCCCCTGCACGTCCAGCGCGGTGAGCGCGAGCGGGGCGGTCGTCGCATCGTCGCGGATGGAGTCGGGATGGAAGACGAAGAGCTGCCCGTTGCCCTCGAAGGTGCGCCCGTCGGTGAGGGCGAAGCGGCCGTCGCCGAGGCGGCTGAACCCGGCGAGCCCGGCATAGGCGCGGAGGCCATCGGCTTGGCCGAAGACGCGGAGCGCGCCCGTAGCCGGGTCGTGGCGCACCAGGCCACGCGGCGTTGTCGCCCAGATGCGCCCCCGGTCATCTTCGAGCACCTGGTTGACCTGCAGGTCGGGGAGGCCGTTGCGCGGCGTGAGCCGCTTCATGAGCCCACTGTTGAGGTCGAGGCGGTTGAGGCCGCCGCCCCAGGTCGCGATCCAGACCGTGTTGGTGTCCTGTCGCGAGGGCTCGATCCACGACGCTACGTCCGCGCCCAGCGTGGCCGGGTCAGTGCGGTCGTGCTGATAGCGTGCGAGGACGCGGCCGGTGGCGGGGTCGTAGTGCTCGACGCCGTCGGCGTAGTAGCTCACCCAGAGCGTACCGTCGGGGGCCTCGGCAAGCGCCCATACGTCGTCGCCAGCGAACCCGTCGCCGACCGTTGGCGCGCGTGAGAAGGTCTGCGTGGCGGGATCGTAGAGGTCGAGCGTGCTCGATGTGCCGATCCAGATCCGGCCCGTCCGGTCTTCGAGGATCGCCCGAACGCCACGCATGGCAATCGAAGTGGGGTCCTCGTCGTCGTGGACGAAGTAGCGATAGGTCCCGTCCGGGTCGAAGCGATAGACGCCGCCCTGTCCGGCCTGCCACGGCCAGGTGCCGACCCACACGGCCCCATCCGTGGTCTCCGTGACGGTCATCGCGCACAGACCAAGCCCGAGCGGGACGAGCGGATGCGGGACGAGCAGCGTCCCCTCCAGCCTGAAGACATCCCCACAGAACTCTGCGACCAGCAGGTTTCCGTCGCGGCCCGTGCCCACGCGCAGGAAGGTGGTCGGCGCGTTGTTGATGCGCGTGAAGTAGCCCTGGCGCCCCGTCACCCGCCGCACGCCGCCGAGGCCTGCGATCCAGAGCACGCCCGCCTGGTCTTCGAACACGCGCCCGATGCCCATGCCGGGAATCCCGTCCAGGTCAGCGGGGTCGTAGGTGAAGACGCGCTCCGCGCCCGTGTCTACATCGAGGACAGCAAGCGTGCCGTCGTCCACGCGGTAGCACCACGCCACGCGGAGCGCGTCCACATAGCAGCCAGACAGAAACGGATTGGGACGCCAGTCGAGCAACGGCCCCGTCAGGCGCCGTGTGAAGCGGTCGGCGGTGGCCTCGTACTCATAGAGGCTGCCGTCGCCTTGCGCCCACACGGCTCCGCTTGCGCTCACCCGCACCCGCGCGATGGGCGTGTCGAGCCCCCGGTCCGCGTCATAGAAGTGCGCCTGGCGCGCGTAGACATCATACCGTATGGCTCCGTACTCGGCGGTGGCGAGCCACAGGTGCCCATCGGCACCGGCCTCCATGTCCACAATGCTGACGAGGAGCCCATCCGGTGCGTCGAGCGGCACGACCTCGGAGTGTCCCGTCGCGGGGTCGAGCCGGTAGAGGCGGTGTCCCGGTACCGCCTCATCAACAGGCTGGCTGATGAACCACACCAAGCCAGTCGAGTCCACCGCCACACGGCGGTTCCGTATGGCAAGCGGCGTATCGAACGTCTCGGCCTTTTCCGTCACTGGGTCGAAGCGGATCAGGGACTCAGGCACAGCGGCTAGCCACAGGCGCCCGTCTGGGGCCTCCGCGAGCCCATAGATCACATCGGACGGTAGCGAGTTCGGGTCGGCCGGGTCCGGGCCGTAGGTGCGCAGCGTGTAGCCATCGAAGCGAAACAGGTTGCCCTCGCTGGCCATCCACACAAAGCCGTGGCGGTCGAGCAGGTGCGTGGTGATGAAGTTCGACTGGTCGAAGGCGAGGGCGTCGGAGCGCTCGAAACGGAGACGGTCGAGGGCCTGCGAGGCAAGTGTCTTCGGCGCGACTGGCGGGGCAAACTCCAACGCGGCCGGTACGTCGCCCGTGCGCTGCGCTTCACTCCGCGGACCGCTCAGGAGCACCAGCAAACCCAGCGCCCAGACGCTCCAGCCGGGCGCTCGCATGCGGAGAGGGGATAAAACGGGCATGGGGAAGGCGACGGCGCGGCAGCCGGGTGGTGGAGGCATCGGCAAACTAAACGGAGACGCAGGCGGGTTCAACACGTCCGGTTCGATGCGCGGGGCGCTTCAACGAACCGTTCGCGCGAGCTGAGCAGGGCAACCGGAAGCGTTTTCATATTTAAGTTTGAAATATTTCAAACGATATGTATGTTGCAACTCTCGCGAACCTGTCTACCATGGTTGCCCATGTCGCCCAAGCTCAGCTCGCGCGAACGGTTCGTTGAAGCGCCC
>JBCBEX010000080.1:0-20082 GCA_038528235.1 Bacteroidota bacterium | reverse complement strand
TCTGAATCGGTATCAGCTACAGCTACATCGACCGTGTTCGAGCCGTCTGTGTTCTCGACAAAGAAGCCTTGCCAGGTAGCCATCAGGTCGGCGGCAGCGCGCGAAAACACGCGGTAGGCCCCCGTCCCGCCCCCGTCCTCGGTGAACGGATCCCAGACCTGGACGACATCGCTCAGGGTGCCACTTCCTCCGGTCTGCGACACGCCCGAGAGCGCAAGAGAGTTCTGGTAAGGGTTGCCCGCGAGGTAGAATTCCCCGGCTGGGATCGTGAACGTGACTGGCCCAGCGGGCTCGCTACCTGTGGCCGACAGCGTGTACGGCATCGGGGTGCTGCTGCTCGCACTCAACGACAGGTCGAGGTCGTAGTGGTACCAGATGAAGCCGCGACCGGGGACAAACTCATAGTCCGTCCCGTCCGTCGGCGTGCCGACCCCGCTGTCGTCGTTGGTGTCCGTGCCGGGCTCTACGAAATCGAGCGTCGCGTCCGGAGTCCCCGGCGCATAGAGCGTGTAGATGTTTGCTGCGTCGGTGTCGTCGTCGAAGTAGCCGTCAACGCCCTGGACGAGGTTTTGGGCGGCGAGGTCGGCCAGGGTGACGCCGGTGGCCGGCACCGAGAGCATGTACCAGCCAACGTCGAGGGTGTCGGCGGTGCCGCGCTGGCCGCCGAGCGTCATCGAAGCCGCCGTCGCCGCGGTGTTGCCGAATGCCCTCGGGGACGCGAAGCTGCCGTCGGCTTGCTCGGTTGTGGCATCTACGAACACGCGCTGCGCGCCCTGGGGCGTCCCCCCGGAGTTCGTCCGCGTGTCGGTGAGGAGCCCATCGGCGGGCACCAGCGAGAGGGCCCTGAGTTCGCGGCCGACCTCGGCCCCATTCGGGTTACCGTCGCTGATTGTGACCTGCGCGATGACGGTGCTTCCCGACTTGATGATGATCTGGTCGTCACCGTTGTCGAGGTTGGGATCATCAGTCAGGTTGCAGGTCGTGTCGCCGCCGTCGTCGCACACGTTGGCGTCGCACACCACACCACCAAGGATGGTATCGCGGTTGCAGAGTAGCGCGAAGCTGTCGCTGCCCGTACCGGGCTGGAGGATGATTGAGGGGAATGTGAACGACTGTCCGTCGTCGTCCTCGAAGGTGAGCCCGGTGAGGTCGAGCGCGGACGAGGTCGTGTTGTACAACTCGATGTATTCGCCCGCTTCGACGCCGCTCGACGAGTCGGGGTCAGCCATAAACTCTGTGATGACGAGGTCGCCAGGGCTGAAGACGCCGCCATCGTTGTCCTGAATTGTGAGGGTGAACGTACTGGGTGTACTCACCGTGGCGCCCTCCCCGCCCGAGGCGTTCTGAAGCGTGAAGACGAGGTCTTCGTTGCTCTCGACGGTCATATCGTCCGTCACGGTCAGGGTCACCGTCTCATTGGCGCTGCTGCCTGCAGCAAACGTGACCGTTTGGGTGGTGTAGCTCCCCACATCGGCCGCGTCGCCCAAGGTGAGTGCTACCTCGACCGTCGTCGCTGTCGTCCCGGATGGATTGGCGATGCTGACCGTGAGGTCTGTGGTACCGATCCCCTCGCTGACCGAAGCGCTCGTGCCTACAAATGCAACGGTCGTGGTGACCGTCGCTGAGAGTTCCACGCTGAGGTCGTCGAGCGCGAACTCGTCGCGCGAGCCGCTGCCGCTCACGTCGGCACTCGCGAACTCCAGGAACAGGCAGTCGCCACTCGCTACCACCACGGGGAACGTGGTTGACCGTGCCGTCACGACCCAGGCAGGCATTGCGTCATCGGCCTCGGGCGAGACTACTTCGGTTCCGGGCACGGCCGTGTAGCTACCTGGCTCCGTGCCGCACGTCCCGACGGCATACCCCAGCGCGCCGAACGAGTTCGACCTACCCTGGTCGTTATAGACGTGCACCTCGTACTGGATGGTCGCCGAAGCCGAAGCCGAGCCCGCATTGTTTTGTGCCTGAACGACGTAGGTCCCCGGCGTAAAGTCGTCGCCGGTGGGCTGCACACCCCAGGCGATGTCGCCGGAGGCCACCTCGGCAGCGTAGATGCCGCCCGTGCCCACGCCGCCCGTGTTCGTGGTGCCGGTAAAGTCGCTACTGGTTTGCGTCCCACCGAAGGTGAGCGTCCCCCCGTTGAACCCCGTCGCGATGAAGTTGTCCGAGTCTAGTTGTCCTGCGGCTGGACTGGGCGCGAAGCCGCTGCCGTCGAACGTGTTGAAGTCTTCCGTGACGGGGGATTCCAGGGCGGTGATGTCAAGCTGGGCGTGTGCAGACATGGAGAGTCCAACGCTGACGAGCACCAGGAGCAGAGTACGCATGGCAGTGCGAGGTAGAGCAAGCGATCGGTAGCCACCGCTGAGGGCACGCGGCGAGACGGGCCTAGTGGCTAGAGGAGCGGCGGAGACGGCGGGCGGCGTAGCCTGCTCCTGCCAAGGCCAGGAGTCCGAGGCCACCGTCGATGGGAACGACAGGAGGCGCGCCAGGCAACTCAGGTCCGAGCATGTCATCCTCCTCGAAGAAGGGATTGAACTCTGGGGCGACGGCCTCGGGGTCTGCCTCGTAATACGGGGTCGGTTCGGACGGCCGCGCCCAGTCGGGCAGTGTTTGCGCGAGCGCAGACGGGACGCAGAGGAGCAGCAGCGCCAGGAAAGCGACGGAGACGCGCGTCGCCAACCAAGCCCGCCGCGTGGTAAAACGCAGCATGGCGGATGCAAAATGGTGGAGTGAGGTGGTAGCGCGGAAGACTAGCATCCAGCCACCCAGAACTCCAAAGCAGGCATGTTATGGCTACGCTACGACGGACGAGTTCGCGCAGTCTCCCCATGAGGTGTCGCCTGCGACGTGAGCCCCGGAGTCGCCGAGCGGGCCTCCCCTATGTACCCACTACCCTTTTCGCTTGGTAGCTGACGTCCAGTTGGTTCCCAGGTGCAGCCCGCCTACTTTGCAGACGCCACTCTCAGCCCGTACAGTCTCATGCCTCCGATGCTCCGCGTTGGCGTTTACCTCGCTGACCAGAATCCTCATCGTGACCGCTCGCTCGGCATCAGCACCGTTACTCAGTCCATTTTGGAAGGGCTGAGCGCGGAGCCGAACCTCAGGTTGCAGGCCTGGACGTCACGCTCGGCGCTTCGTCCAACAGCCGATGTACCAACGCAAGCCTTCCCCTTTCGGACAGACCAGGTTGGGCCGCGGCTGCTCACAGACCTCTTCCACCCTTGGCTCATCCCCGCCCGTCCGGATGTGTGGTTCTATCCGAAAGGCTACCTCTCCCTACTAGCTCGGCCAACGCGTCCTGCCCTCCTCCTCGTCCACGACGCCATTCTCGACTTTTACCAGCGGACGTACCCGGAGGACCGGCCTGCGGCAAGCTACTCGTATTGGCTCAGCGTGCTCGAGCGCAGCCTGCGGCGTGCTGACCGGATCGCCACGGTGTCGGAGACATCGAAGCGCCAGATCGAGGACTTCGCCGAGCGCCGCGGCTTTCGCCTGCCTGCCATTGATGTCGTGTATGCGGCCTGCCACTACGAGCACGTTACGCCTACCTATGCCTCGAAACAGGACTACGTGTTGCACTTGGCCTCAGACGCGAAACACAAGCGCACCCGCCGACTCTTGGAACTCTGGCGGCAGGGCCTCGCCGCTCAGCGCGACCTGCCGCGCCTCGTGCTCATCGGCGCCTTGTCGGAGGAACTCGCCGCCTACGCACGTGCCACCCCGCACGTCGAGGTGCTCCCCCGACAGCCCGAGGCATCGCTCGTCGCCTACTATCAGAACGCACGCGCGGTCCTCGTGCCCTCGGAGATCGAAGGCTTCGGATTGCCCGTCCTGGAGGCCTATGCACTAGGCACCCCTGCGTGCTTCACCTTGGGCACGTCGATGGAAGAGGTGCTGGCGCCCTACACCTCCGTAGGTGGGTTCGATCTCGACGTCCCCGACTCGTTTTGGACTGCCCTGGATGCAGCCCTGTCGATGAAGCCTGCTGACATCGAGGCCATTCGGCTACCTCTTCTGGAGCGCTACTCCAAGTCACGGCTCTGCGCCCACATCACCGCCGCACTCAAACGGACGGCCGAGCATCCCGCGCGCGCACGCCACGACTCCCCGCGCCATAGCACCCATCGTCCTGTGGAGCCTGGCGGTACGATTTTGACGAGCACCGCGCAGGCTGCCACTTAAACGCGCATCGTTACGCGCCCTTGTCGGGAACGATAGCAATAGACGACAGCCGATCTGGCTGGAAAAGCGCGGCCGCGACCTCGCGGACATCGTCCGCTGTCACTGCGTCCACGTGGGCGATCACATCGTCGAGTGTGAAATACCGTTCGAAGGCAAGCTCGACCTTGCCCATACGCATCATGCGGTTGGACATGCTCTCGAGCCCGAGCATCATCGAGCCCTTGAGTTGCGTCTTGGCTCGGTTGAGCATCCGATCGCTCACGCGCCGTGTGGCTAGCTTATCGAGTTCGCGCTCAACCAGGTGTCGAGCACGGTCTACCTTGCCCGCGTCTACGCCGATGTAGACGCCGAAGTCGCCTGCGTCAGCGAGCATGTTGGCGAAGGAGTAGACGCTGTAGCAATAGCCGTACTTCTCTCGGATGTTCTGGCTGAGGCGGCTCGACATGCCGCCTCCAAGGATCGTGTTGAGGATGGACACCGCTGTACGGCGCTCGTCTTGCAGTCCCCAGGCGCGCGTTCCAACCACGAGGTGCGCTTGCTGGATCGGTTTGGTTTCAACGACGCGCCGCGGCGCGTAGCCATTGACAGGCGCACGGTCAACCGGCACGGGTACGCGGTCGAAGCCCGCCGTGAGTTTTCGAACGAGCGCGACGACAGCGTCGTGCTCGACGTTGCCCGCGACCGAGACCACGAGCCGGTTCGGCGTATACCGCGTCTCGACGAACGACCGAAGGTTGTCGCGGGTAAAGCTGCGCACGGTCTCCGGCGTACCCAGCACGGGCCAGCCGAGCGGGTGATCGGGGTAGATCGTCGCCTCGTAGTGGTCGAAGATCAGGTCCTCGGGCGCGTCGGCGTACATCTTGATTTCCTCCAGCACCACGTCCTGCTCTTTCTCGATTTCCTTCTCCGGAAAGACAGGATCGAGGGCAAGGTCGAGGACGACATCGAGGGCCCGGCCAAGGTGCTCGTCGAGCGCGCGGGCGTAGTAGCAGGTGTACTCTTTCGACGTGAAGGCGTTGAGGTAGCCGCCGACGGCCTCCATGCGCTGCGCGATGTGATGGCCCCGGCGTCGCGTGGTCCCCTTGAAGACCATGTGCTCGATGAAGTGGGCCAGTCCGGCCTCCTCCAGCGCCTCGTCTCTGCTGCCTGCGCCAATCCAGACTCCCACGGAGATGGAACGCACCGACGGAATCTGCTCCGTCACGACCCGTAGGCCGTTGGGCAGGATCGTGCGTTCGAATACAGGATAGCCGAGGTCGATGGAGGAGGTGAGTTGCATCAAGACGAAGTGCTCCAGGAGAGGTGCGTGGCAGGGTTCGGCAATTCCGCGGACCGAAGTGTATGCCACAAGTGGGCCCGATACAGAACGCCCCGGAGGCGGGTTCCACCTCCGGGGCGCTCGGGCTTTGCAGCGTGGCTCAGCGCCTAGTCGCGGCGACGTCCACCGCCACCACGACGGCCACCGCCACCACCACGACGATCGCCACGGCCACCGCCGCGGCTGTCGCGACGCTCACGACGCTCGCGCATCGCGGCCTTCTCCTCTTCGGTAGGCTCGGGGAGGAACGGCTTGTGGCTCACGCGGAGCTTGCCGCCATCGCGCACCTCGATCAGTTCGACTTCGATGCGGTCGCCGATCTGGACGATGTCCTCGGGGCTGTTGACGTAGCCGTGGGCCATCTCCGAGACGTGGAGGAGGGCCTCCTTGCCAGGCATCAGTTCCAGGATCGCGCCGAAGGGCAGCATGTTGATCACCTTGGCGTCGTAGCGGTCGCCCACTTCGGGGACCGACACGATGCCCTTGATGACCTCGATGGCCTTCTCAGCACCGGGGCCTTCCTCGGCCGCGATGGTGACGTAGCCCTTGCCGTTCTCTTCGGCGATGTCAATCTTGGTACCCGTCTCGGCTTGGAGGCCGCGGATGTTCTTGCCACCCGGCCCGATGATCTCACCGATGAACTCGGCGTCGATCACGATCTGGAAGAGACGCGGGGCGTTCGGCGCGAGGTCGCCACGGGCCTCGTCGATGGTCTTCGCCATCTCGCCGAGGATGTGGTCGCGACCGCGCTTGGCCTGGCTGAGGGCCGTCTCCATCGTCGAGCGCTGGAGCCCGTCGATCTTGATGTCCATCTGGCAGGCCGTGATGCCGTCTTCGGTGCCAGTGACCTTGAAGTCCATGTCGCCGAGGTGGTCCTCGGTGCCGAGGATGTCACTCAGGACCGCCACACGGTCGCCGTCGGCGATGAGGCCCATCGCGATGCCTGCGACCGGCTTCTTGATCGGCACGCCCGCGTCCATGAGCGCGAGCGAGCCGCCGCAGACCGACGCCATCGACGACGAGCCGTTGGACTCGAGGATGTCCGAGAGGACGCGCACCGTATAGGGGAATTCCTCCTCGGCGGGCAGCATCGGCTTGAGGGCACGCTCAGCGAGGTAGCCGTGGCCGATCTCGCGGCGGCCGGGGCCGCGCAGGAACTTCGCCTCGCCCGTCGAGAAGGGCGGGAAGTTGTAGTGCAGGTAGAACCGCTTGTCCTGGGTGTCGAAGACCTGATCGACGGCCTGCACGTCACGGCCGGTGCCGAGCGTGACGGACACGAGCGACTGCGTCTCGCCGCGCGTGAAGATGGCGGAGCCGTGCGCCTTCGGCAGGTAGCCGATTTCGCTCCAGATGTCGCGCACCTCGTCGGTGGCGCGCCCGTCGAGGCGACGGCCTTCGCCGAGGATCATCTCGCGCATGACCTGGCTCTCGGCCTTCGAGAAGGCCTTCTTGGCGTCGCCGTAGGAGTAGGTGTCCTTGTACATCTCGACGCCCTGCTCGCCATCTTCGGTGATCTCGAAGAGGGTGTTCAGGAGGTCGGTGCGGATGTCGCGGATGCCGCCATAAAAGGTGGCCTTCGCGTACGGCTTGCGGAGGTGCGCCTCGACGGCGTCCTTGACGCGGTCGTAGATGTCCGCCACGAGCGCCGGGTCGGGCGCGGTCGTGGTGTACTCCATCGGCTCGATAGCACCGCGGTCGGCCTCGTACTTGGCGCGCAGTTCCTTGATGCCGGCGATGATCGTCTTGATGGCGTCGTGGGCGAAGTCGAAGGCGTCCATCATGGCGTCTTCGGAGACTTCGTCCATCTCGCCCTCGACCATCACGAGCGCGTCCTCCTTACCGGCGACCACGAGGTCGAAATCGCTCTCGGCGCGCTCCGACTTGGTCGGGAAAAGGACGAACTCGCCGTCGACACGGCCCACACGAACGTGCGCGGTAGGGCCATCAAAGGGAGCGCCCGTGACGCTGAGCGCCGCCGAGGCACCCACGCCGCCGAGCATGTCGGCGTCGATCTCGAAGTCGGCGCTGTAGACGCCGGTGATGATCTGGACTTCGTTGATGAAGCCGTCTGGGAAGAGCGGGCGGATCGTGCGGTCGATGAGGCGGCTCGTGAGCACCTCCTTGTCCGACGGGCGGTTCTCGCGCTTCAGGAAGCCACCGGGGAATTTGCCTGCGGCGGAGTACTTTTCGCGGTAGTCGACCGTGAGCGGGAAGAAGCTCTGGCCCTCGCGCACGTCGTCAGCAACGACGACAGTGGTGAGCACCATGGTGTCGCCCATGCGGACAACGACGGAGCCCGTCGCCTGCTTGGCGAGGCGGCCCGTTTCGATATGGATGGTCTTGCCACCCACCTCAATGGTTTGCGTGATAGCGTTCATGCTATGCGGTGTTGCGGGCGCACGCGTCGAGGCGTGCGGCCGGTTGGGGGATGCACCGCGCTAGCGTGCTAGCAGCCTGGGCCCGCGTCCTACGTCGGCTTCGTGCGGGAGCGAACTCCCTAGGAGACGGACGCCGGGAATCAGTTTCAATCGAACGATGGCCAGCGCGGTCACGCCTGAGGCGTGTGCTGGAGATCGCTCGGTGGGAACTGACTGCCGGAACGGGGGCGATGGCGGTGCGGTGCGGGACGGAGCGCCTTGCTCCGTTTCTAAAGATACGGCCTCGTTTTCGGCACGGATTCCTTCGTGCATTCTTGCCATGCTGAACCCGGTTCAGCATCTCGTCGAGCTTGCAGAGATCCTGAATCGAGTTCAGGATGACACGAAGTGGAACAACGGGAGGGTACAAAAACGAGCGCGGCGGCTCCTCGGGTGAGAAGCCGCCGCGGCGGGGGCTATTTACGGATGCCCAGTTCCTTGATGATGGTCCGGTACCGCTCGATGTCGTTGGCCATCAGGTAGTCGAGGAGACGACGGCGCTTGCCGACGAGCTTGAGCAGGCCGCGCCGGGACGTGTGGTCCTTCGGGTTCTGCTTCATGTGCTCCGTCAGCTCGACGATGCGGTCAGTGAAAATGGCGATTTGGACTTCCGGCTTGCCGGTGTCCTGCTCGTTCGCCCCGAACCGGGCGATAAGCTCTTGCTTGCGTGTTTTGGTGATCATGCCACCTCGTTAGATGCTACGATGCTAAGGAAGTGGACGGGCGGAGCGGAATTCGTCAGTCGGGGTCGGGGAAGACTCGCCGGTGGGGAGCGAAGTCAGCATGCTCGTCGCAGGTGAAAGTCTACGCCGCCAAGGTCGTGCCGTTCGTCACACGGGCACGCCTTTGTGCGAAGAAGCGCCCAAGATAGCGGTCCCTTCCCTGCGTTTCAAGCGTCCTTCATCCCCGCCATGCCTTTGCACGTGACAGCTATCAATGCACTGCCACACGCGGCGCTCGTGGATACGAGTCGGCGTCAAGCAGTTGGCTAACTATACAGCAGGGCAATAGCCCGGTCCTCTACAGCAGAGCAATTGCTTGGTCTATGCCGCCAGAATCGCACGGCTCGCCGCTCGGTCAGCCTCAAGCTGCGTCCGGATCGCCTCAATGCCGTCGAAGCGGCGCTCGTCACGGATGCGGGCGATGAGGTGCACGCGGAGCCGCTCGCCGTAAAGGTCGCCGTCGAAGTCGAAGAGGTGCGCTTCGATGCGAACAGCATCGTCGTCTTCGAAGGTGGGGCGATATCCGATGTTCATCATGCCACCGTAGCGCACCGTTTCTTGCTTGGTGCCCTGCGCGGTCCCCTCGTGATCGACCCAGACGGCGTAGACGCCCGGTTTCGGGATCAGCTTGCGCGCTTCCTCGGGCTGGATGTTGGCCGTCGGGAAGCCGATAGTCCGCCCGCGCTGGTCGCCGCGTACGACGGTGCCTGCGAAGCTGTAGGGCCGGCCGAGTAACTCGGTGGCCTTCGCTGCGTCGCCGTCGTCGAGGAGGGCGTTCCGGGCCTTCGTCGAGCTGACCGTCACGCCTGCGACGATCTGTTCGGGGATCACATCGACCGTGAAGCCGTGGGTGCCACCGAGGTCTTCGAGCAGCGCGCGGTCGCCGCGCCGGTTGCGTCCGAAGCGGTGGTCGTAGCCGATCACGATCTCCCGGAGCCCAACGGTTTCGATGAGCACGTCGCGGACGTACGCCTCCGGCTCGAGAAGCGAGAGGTCGCGCGTGAACGGGAGCACGACGAAGCGGTCGAGGCCAAGTGCTTCGAAGGCGTCGGCGCGTTCGGCGAGCGTCGTCAGCAGCGAGACCGGCTTTGCGGCCAGCACCTCACGCGGGTGCGGGTCGAACGAGACGACCGTGGCCGTCCCCCCCGTCGTGCGGGCGCGGGCAACGAGGTATTCGACGATGGCCTGATGCCCCGTGTGGACGCCGTCGAACGTGCCGGTGGTGACAACCGAGCGGTCGTCGCGGTGGATCTGGGGAGAACCGAATTGGCGCAGCAAAGCGAAGCGGTGGAATGGGTGGCCGAGCGTCGAGAAGGTACCGCGTCCCGTCGTGCTCCGACACCGGGCATTACGACCCGGCGGGCGGTTTTCCTACACGCTGCCGGTCCGAGAGCGTGGCGTGCGCTCCGGCTTGGCTGAGTAGCCTGTCCCCTCACAGGTTTTCAACCTTTCTCGTACTCTCATGACACGTGCTCTCCGCCGACTTCGAGCGCCGCTGGCGTTTCTCGGCACCGCAGCTCTCGCGCTGCTGCTCGTCGTCGCCGCCCCTCGGTTTGGCGACGCCTCCAGTCACCGCGAAGCCCCGCTCATCGCGAACGATCCGCTCGCGGACAACACCGACCTCTACGCGTTCGTCTCTCCAGACGACCCCGAGACGGTCACCATCGTGGCGAACTACATCCCCCTCGAACTGCCTGAGGGCGGGCCCAACTACGTCACCTTCGGCGAGAACATCGCCTACGACATCCACATCAAGAACCAGGCGTCCTCCGGGCCGCTCGGCTCGGCGACGGATGACATCACCTACCGGTTCACCTTCGACCTCACGAACGAGGACCCGACCACGTTCTTCAACATCCGCCTCGGACAGCAAAACCTGAAGGCGACCTACACGATGGAGAAGAGCACCAACGGCGGCGCCTCGTTCACGACGGTTCTCTCCGACGGCATCGTGCCCCCGAACAACATCGGGCCACGCTCCATCGAGGACCCGACCGTCGGGCTGGGCACCACGTACGCACAACTGACGCAGGACGCCATCGCGACCTCGTCGGACGGCGTGCGCGTGTTCGCCGGGCCGCGTGACGATCCGTTCTTCGTCGACCTCGGCGGCATCTTCGATGTCGGCAACGTGCGGCAGGAGTTTGGGTCGAATCCGAACAACGCGGCCATCGCGCGCGATGCCGTCGCGGGGTTCAACACCCACGCGATCGTGCTCCAGATTCCGATCTCGTCGCTCCAGAAGGACGGCCTCTCCGCCTCCCAGGCCGACGACATCCTCGACGGCGACTTCGTGATCGGCGTGTGGGCCTCGGCCAGCCGCCCCCGCGTGACGACGCTCTCGTCGGACGGCTCCGCGCCGACCGTCTCGGGCGACCTCGTGCAGGTCTCGCGCCTGGGCAACCCGCTCGTCAACGAAGCCGTCATCCCGATCGGCGACAAGGACCGCTGGAATGCGGTCACGCCCTACAGCGCCGAAGAACAGGAGTTCGTGCAGTACTTCGCGAACCCAGAGCTCGCGCTCTACATGGGCAACGGGGCCTTCGGCGCCGCCGTGCCCGCACTCAGCGGCGACCTCGTCATCCCGATGAACTCCTACCCCGCCGTGGGCGACGTCGACGGCGATGGCTCCGATGGGTTCAACTTCAACAACGGTGCCGACGGCGTCTACGACCTCGTGGAAGCGGGCGTCGACTTCACCGGGACCGCGTTTGCTGTGCCGCTCCAGCCGGGCCTCGCCGGGCCGGGCCAGCCGCGCCTCGCAGATGTCTTCCCGATCTTCTACTACGGCGTGCCCAACCTCATTCCGTACCAGCTTGCGACGGGCAAGACGGGCGGGCCTCTCTCCGCTGGGAAGCCGTTCATCAACAACTTCCTCCCGGTGACGGCAGCGCCGGACGGCGCCCTCTACGGCGGCGACCTGCTCCGCCTCAACATGGCCACGCCGACCACCGACCGTATGTCGGAGGAGTTTCGCGTGAACGCGCGCCAGGGACTCATCCGCGCCGCCGTGCTCGGCCTCACCGCCGATCCGTTCAACACGACGACGGACGTGGAATTCATCCCGCACATGGACGGCTTCCCCAACGGCCGCCGCCTGGAGGATGACGTGACGACGATCGCGCTGCAAGCGGTTGGCGGCCTCGTGCTCGCCGCCGTCGGGCTGCCCTTCGACGACGCGACGGCCGGGGACTACTCGGACCTGCTCTCGCCGACGCTGCTTTCTGAGCTTGGCTTCGTAGCCGGGCCGGTGCAGAACGACCTGGAGTTGGGCGACACCTTCCCGTACCTCGCCGCCCCGCACAACGGGTTCAGCTACGTAAAGCAGCTCACGGCGTCCGAGCCGCCCATCGCCAACGCCATTGACGACGTGGGCATGAACGTGCCGGACGGCTTCATCCTGGAGCAGAACTACCCCAACCCGTTCACGCCTTCCACGACGATCTCGTACCGCGTTCCGGAAGCGGGCGACGTGCGCCTCGACGTGTTCGACGTGCAGGGCCGCCTCGTGCGGACGCTCGTCAGCGAACGCATGGCACGCGGCACCTACGAGGTGGACTGGGACGCCCAAGACCTCGCGAGCGGCACCTATGTCTACCGCCTGATGGTGGACGACCGCACGCTCACGACGCGCAAAGCGACGCTGGTTCGCTAGCCCGCTCTTCGAGAGGCGGGGCCGCTGCTTTGTCGTGTGGCCCCGCCCTTCTCTACTCGATTCGCTGTAGCTCTCTCAGACTCTTCCCATCGACCCATGAATCGCCCCCGTATGTACACGCTCGGCCTCGTCGTCGCGCTCATCGCTATCGCTGCCGCCGTACTTACAGCACTTCGCCCATCCGACGCTCCCGATCTAGCCTCGGCTGCTGAAGCCGCCGATGCCCTCCTTCCCTCCTCGGAATTCCTCGACGCGGCTGAGGCGGTCTCGTTCTACGAAGCCGCGCTCCGCGCCGACGGCGACAACACGGCCTACCAGATCGCGCTGGCACAAGCGCACCTCCAACTCACCCGCACTGGCGACGAGACTACCCACGTCCCCGCCGCCGAGGCGGCCCTCGCCGACGCGCTCGACCGCGACCCCACCAACGTCCACGCGCTGTTGCTCCGGGGCGTCGTGCTCAACAAGCTCCACCGCTTCGAGGACGCCCGCGACCTCGCCGATGGCTTGCTCGCGCAGTACCAATCGCTCGCCGACGCCCACGCCCTCCGTATCGACGCACTGGTTGAGTTGGGCGAGTACGACGAGGCCGTTGCTGCGGCTGACCTGATGCAGTCGGTGCGCCCGGGCCTCCCGTCCTACGCCCGCGTCGCTTACCTCCGCGAACACTATGGCGACACCGACGGGGCCATCGCCGCGATGCGTCTGGCCGTCGATGCCGGGGCCGCAGGTACGGAGGAGCGGGCCTGGGCCGTCACCGAACTCGCCGCGCTCTACCTCGGCGAGGCGAAGGTGGACATCGCGCGCTTCCTCTACGAGGGCATCCTCGACGAACGCCCTTCATTCGCACCTGCCGTCGCCGGACTCGGCCATGTGGCACTCGTGCAGGGCGACGCGCAGCGTGCCATCGACTACCTCAACCAGGCTTTCCGACTCACCCCGAGCGACGGGTTCCTCGAACTGCTTGCCGACGCCTACGAGGCGGCAGGCGACACCGACGCCGCCGATCGCACCCGTGAGCGCGTTCTCGACGGACTCGCCGCCGCCCGCGCAATGGGCGAGATCGTGGACATGGAAGAGGCGGACTACCTCCTCGACCTCGACCGTGACGTGGCGCATGCGCTCCGCATGGCCCAGACGCAGGTCGAGCGCCGCCCCGGCCACCTCCACGCCAACGAGACGATGGCCTGGGCCCTCCTCAAGAACGGCCGCGCTGCCGAGGGCATCCCCTACATCGAGCACGCGCTCCGCCTGAACACGGGCGACGCCATGGTGCACTACCGCGCCGCGCGGATCTACGAGGCCGCCGGTCAGCCTGCCGAGGCGCAACGCCACCTCCGGATCGCGCTCGACGGCAACCTGCACGTCGAGTCCGGTGCGACAGCCGAGGAGGCCCAGCGTCTCCTCGCCGCCCTCTCTGGCTCTTCGGCCCCCGTCCGCTCCGCTCGCCTCGACGCTTGATTTCTTGGCTCCAGCCGCCTCTCCCTACGCTCAGAACTATGTCACGTGTTTTCCTCCTCGGCCTGCTGGCCAGTGTCCTCTTCCTGTTCGGCTCGCCGCTCGCGGCCCAATCACTCACCGGGCTCGTGACCGACCTCGACGGCGAGCTGCTTCCGGGCGTCAACGTCGCCGTGGTTGGCACCGCACTGGGTACGAGCACCGACGCGGCCGGGGAGTTCGTACTCGACCTCGCGCCAGGGACCTATGTACTCGCAGCGAGCCTCGTCGGCTTCGAGACGGCCCAGCGCCAGGTCACGATCGCGGCGGACGCTGCTGTTGGGGATGTCGCCTCGCTCACGATCCGCCTCGCCATCTCGTCGGTGCGCCTGGACGAGGTGCTTGCCACGGCCGACCGGCCCTACTCGGCAGCCTCGTCGCGGGCAGTGCGAGCGTTCGATCTTGGCGTGCGGCCCACGCGCTCGACGCAGGACCTGTTGCGGCTCGCTCCTGGCCTCGTCATTGCGCAGCATGCAGGCGGCGGCAAGGCCGAGCAACTGTTTCTGCGTGGCTTCGACGCCGACCACGGGACTGACGTGGCGCTCGCCGTGGACGGCATGCCGGTCAACATGGTGTCGCACGGGCATGGGCAGGGCTACGCCGACCTCCACTTTGTCATGCCCGAGACGATCGAGGCCGTGAACGTTTATAAGGGGCCCTATTTCCCTGGCTTTGGCAACCTCGCCACGGCGGGGGCAGTCACGATGACGACCAAGGACCACCTGGACGAGAGCCTGGTGCGGCTGGAGGGCGGCAGCTTCGAGACGGGCAGCGTGACAGGCCTCGTGCAGGTGCCCACGTCCGGGCAGCACCAGAGCGCGTACGTCGGCGGGCACTTCCAGCGGTCCGACGGGCCGTTCGAGGCGAGCCAGGACTTCCAGCGCTTCAACCTCTTCGGCAAGGTGCACGCGCACCTCTCGCCCGCCTCCACGCTCGCGTTCAGCGCAGGTGGCTACGGGGCCGGCTGGGACGCCTCTGGGCAGGTCCCCGAGCGCGCCGTCGATGATGGCCGCATCACGCGCTTCGGCGCCATCGACGCGCTTGAAGGCGGCACGACGACGCACCAGCACGCCAATCTCGTCTACACGCTCGACGGCCAGGGCGAGAGCAATAGCGACCTCCGGCTCCAAGCCTACGGCATTCGCTATGGCTTCAAGCTCTACTCGAACTTCACCTTGTTCTTGGAGAATCCAGAGCATGGCGACATGATCGAGCAGACTGACGACCGCACGCTCTACGGCCTCGACGGACAACTCCGCTTCCGCCGCACGCTGCCCTTCGGGATGCAAGGCACGACGACGCTCGCCACCGGCTTCCGCGCCGACGACGCGACGGTGTCGCTTTGGCAGAGCCCCGATCGGGTCCGTGACCAGCAACTCGTCGGGGCCGACATCGCCGAGCGCAATTTCTTTCTATGGGCGCAGGAGGAGCTCGTCGTCAACCGCTTCGTACGGATGCTCGTCGGCGTCCGCGGCGACTACTTCACGTTCGACGTGGAGGACCGCATGGAAGCGTTCGCGGACGAAACCGGCTTGCCGCATGCGTCTGGCTATGCGCAGCAGGTGATCGTCAGCCCGAAGGCCAACCTCGTCGTGACGCCCGTCAGCGGGCTCGACCTGTTCGCCAACGCGGGCCTCGGCTTCCACTCGAACGACGCCCGCAACGTGGTGCTCGGCCAGCGCATCGCTGACCTCGTGCAGGCCCGGGAGCAAGACGGACTGTCACAGGAAGAGATCGAAGCCGAACTGGCGGCGCGCAACTACGACGCGGCGCAGGCCGACGTGACGACGCTCCCCCGCGCCATCGGCACCGAACTAGGCGCGCGGTGGACCGGCCTCGGCGACCGCCTCACGCTCGGGGCCGCCGCCTGGCTGCTCGACCTGGAGCAGGAGTATGTCTTCGTCGGCGACGCAGGCACGACCGAACTCTCGGGCGCGACGCGGCGAGTGGGCATCGACCTGGAAGCGCGCGCGCAGGTACTTCCGTGGCTCGCGCTTGACGCCGACGTAACGCTCTCGACAGGACGTTTCGTGGATGAGCCTGCCGACGCCGATGCGATCCCGCTGGCTCCGACCCACACCGCGCAGGGCGGCGTGGTGGTTCGTCGCGACGGCGTCCGGGGCAGCCTCCGCGTCCGGCATGTCGGCGACCGGGCGGCCAACGAGACCGGCAGCGTCACGGCCGAGGGCGCGACCGTCTTCGACGCCTTCGCCGCCTACCGCATCCGCGACGTGGAGCTATCGTCGAGCGTCGAGAACGTGTTCGACGTAGCCTGGAACGAGGCGCAGTTTGACACCGAGTCGCGGCTTCCGGGGGAGGCCTCGCCGGTGTCGGAGCTGCACTTCACGCCCGGTGCTCCGCGTACGCTGCGGCTCGGTGTTGCCTATCTGTTCTGAAGGCTCCTATCCGACTACCCGTGGGGGCCATGCGACCACGTCCACGGTGTCGGCATAGTGGGCGTACGGTGCTGCGTCGGGAAGATCGATACCCCACGCGCTAACGAGCGTGTTCGCCTCAATACGGGCCTCCGCAGGCCTCAGCGGCCACGGGCGGTGGTGGATGTCGCCCGTGACCAGCTTGCCAAAGCGCGTAGCGAACAGGGCGTACCGCTCGGTGAACCAGTGCGTGAGACTGCCCGGCTCTGCCGACACGGGGCTGTTCATCGGCAAGACGGTAGCACGGAAGGCTGCTTCGGGCGCGCCTCGGTGTGTGCGGCGGCTGAAGTAGCGCACCACGTCAGACGCGGCCACCGCAGGGTCCGTGAGTTGGCTCCCTTTCGTCACCGCGACATCGTGGGCAACGCTGATCTCCGCCGTGAAGTAGGGCAGCCCGAAGGTGGCGCGCGCCGCCCACACAGCCAGGAAGCTCGCCGCGTCGAGGCTGAAGAACCATACGCCCGCGCGGCTTGTGGGCGCGTGGCGCACGTAGGTCCGCACGTTGAACTCGCCAAACGTGTGCGTGCCAGGGACGAGCGGGAGCCCGCGCACCTTGGTTCGCTCCATCCGAAATGGCACCACGCCGATCCACGCCTCGCCGGCGTAGGTATCCACCTCCAACTCGTTTGGGATGAGCGGGCGAAGCGCGGCGGCGGGCACCGGCCAATGCAGAAACGTCAACGACGCCCACCGCATCGACAGCACCCACGGCGATGACGGAACCGGCCACGGACGGTGCGCGGTAGCCGGGGGAGACAGGTCGAGCATGGGGCAAGGGAAGCAGGAACGATCGGGTCTTCCCGCCAAACCCATTCGGATCCGTTCAGGTTGCGCGGTACCATTCTCCCTGCCTCATCGACTGACCGCTTCACTGCCCCGTGTTTTTCCGCGCCACCTGGGCCGTATTCCGGAAGGATGTGCAACTCGAGTTGCGCAGCCGCTACGCCATCAACGCGCTCGGCATGTTTGTCGCCGCGTCGCTGGTGCTCGTCCTGTTCGCGCTTGGGCAGACGGAGATCTCGCCGCCGGTGCGGGCTGCACTGCTGTGGATCGTGATCCTGTTCGCCGCCTGCGTGGGGCTTGGTCGTGCCTTCGTCGCCGAAGAGGAACGCGGCACCACGCTGCTCCTGCAGCTCCATGTGCCACCGAGCGCCGTGTATGCGGGCAAGCTCCTATACAATGCTGCGTTGACCCTCGCCCTCAACTTGGCAGCAGCGGCTGGTTTCTTGCTCGTCACCGGGGCCGAGATCGCGGCGCCGGGCGTGCTGCTGCTCACACTCGTGCTCGGGGCCATCGGCCTGGCCGGGGCCACCACGCTCCTCGCGGCGATGATCGCGCGGGCTTCGGGGGGCGCACCGCTGCTGGCGGTGCTCGCGTTTCCGGTGCTAGTGCCGCTGCTCTTCTCGGTGGTCAACCTGACCGAGCGCGCCACGCGGCCCTTCACGGCGGGGCTGTGGACTGAGGCGTTGCCCGACTTGACGTCCCTCGTGGGCTTTGCTGGCCTCCTCATCACGGCATCGTCGCTGCTGTTCGAGTACGTGTGGACCGAGTAGGGCCGTAGACCTCGGATCGCTGGTCGAAGGTCTGTCGAACCGCGAAACGCGGAAGCGTCCGGGAGGTTGGTAGTTCGCGACAGACAGCGGACCCACCACCTACGACCTGTGACTGCCCACGACCTCCCCACTCCGCGCACTGGCTGGCCCTACCGACTCCTCACGATCGTCGCCGCGATCTGGGTGACCGTTGTGATCGTCGTGTCGCTGCTTGGCGACATCGCGTGGCTGCCCATCCTGGAGCACACGGCGCGCAACCTCTACTTCCACCTCCCCCTGTGGCTCGCGCTGTTCGTCTTCTCGCTCATTGCGGCCTACCACTCGGTCCGTGTGCTGCAGAATGGCCGACGCATCCACGACGTGCGCGCCGAGCAAGCCATGGTCGTCTCCGTAGGCGCTGGGCTGATGGCAATGGTGACGGGCGTCGTCTGGGGCCGCTTCACGTGGTATGTCGGCACCGACATCTGGTGGAACGGTGACCCGCGCCAGGTGATGGTTGCGGTGCAACTGCTCATCGGCGGGGCCTATTTCGTGCTGCGCGGCGCGCTGGAGGAGCCGCGGCGCCGTGCCCGCATCGCGGCGGCGTACTGCCTCTTCGCCGCGACGACGCTCCCGTTCTTGATCTACGTCCTCCCACGACGGATGGCGAGCCTGCACCCCGGCGCCGAAGGCAACCCGGCGTTCAGCGAGATGGACATCGCCCCGCAAATGCGCATCGTGCTCTACTCATCGCTTATCGGCTTCCAGTTGTTGTTCTACTGGATCTACGTACAGCGTGTGCGGATGCGCGTGCTCGAAGAGCGCCGCCGCGATCGCGAGGAGGCGCAGTTGGTTGGCGCACTCTGAATCCGCCCCGTGTCCTCTGCACAGCCTGCTAGACTCCGCGTCCTGAAATCGCTGTGAAGCCGCCGCCGAGGCCGTGCAGCCGGGTATCCTTGGCGCGATCCTTTGGTTAACGCGGCTCTCACTCCCCCGCTCCCGATGCTGCTCTCGCCGTCCTACCCGACAGTCTACGACGTGCCCGTGACCCTGGTCGCGCAGGCCGACACGAGCACGGTGCAGGGTGAGATGACCTCTCCTGCCGCTGCGGCGGACAGCACGAGTCCCATCGCCACCCTCGAAGACATCCCGGTCCAGGAGTTCGAGGGACTCGACCGCCTCATGCTCGCGGAAGACCGCCTCCCGGTCGTGCTCGCGGTTGTGCTGGTGGTCTGGGTCGGGGTACTGCTGATGCTTGCTCGGACGGACCGCCGTCTGAGCCGGCTGGAGCGCGACTTCGATCGCGACGCCTCCTCGTAACCTTGCTCTTCGGTTCTATGACTCCCAAGACCATCATCGGCATTGCGCTCATCGGCCTGTTCGGCTTCCTGGTTGTCCGCAGTTTCGGGCAACAGGTCGGCGGCTACGAAGACTTCGCCACGGCTGAACAGACGGGCAACTATGCCCACGTCGTCGGCGACTGGGTACGCGAGCAGCCCGTGAGCTACGATGCGTCGTCCAACCAGTTCTCGTTCTACATGACCGACGAGATCGGCGGGATGCGGCAGGTGGTCTATTTCAACCCCAAGCCGGCCAACTTCGAGGACGCCGAGCGCGTGGTCGTCGAAGGCCGCATGGACGGCGAGGTCTTCGTCGCGGAGAAGATCCTCGTGAAGTGCCCGTCGAAGTACAACGAGGGTGAGTTCAGCCCCGACGCCATGCCAGCAACCGCTGCGAGCTGACGTGTTTCGAGACGGTCCTCCTGCCCTGCCGCCGAGTCCGCTTCCGGACTTGCCACCAACGCCCAACGGCCATGCCGAGGCGCGCCGCTTTGCCGAAGACGCGGATACGCTCTTCCGCCTCGTGGCCGACACCGTTCCAGAGGTGCGAGGCTGGCGTGTAGGTAAGCCGCAAAGCGTTGAGTCGAGCCAGGAGCAGCGGCGGCTCTACGCGCTCTACCGCGTCGGTGTGTTCCAGGACGACGTGCTGATCGCCGTCGAACCACTGCCCGACGGCAG
Source organism: Bacteroidota bacterium (assembly GCA_038528235.1). GTDB lineage: Bacteria > Bacteroidota > Rhodothermia > Rhodothermales > Rubricoccaceae > JBCBEX01. The sequence goes on along the minus strand of JBCBEX010000080.1, from coordinate 306 downwards.
TGCCGCGCTCTACCTGCGCAGCACGAGCCGCACCGGCTACAGCGACCTCGGCGTCAACCGCCGGCGCTGTGCGGCCTTGCTCCAGGCGGTCGAGGCAGCCCTCGACCGCTAACACGCTCGCCTATCGTCCGAAGGTGTAGGAGACGCCAACGTAGGGAATCGGCGAGATTTCGAGGCCACCCTCGCCCCAGCCGAATCCGAGTGCAAGGTCCCCGGCCACGCGGTCCCCGAAGAACCGCACGCCCGCTAGTGATCCGCCTCCAAACCCGCCGGAGCCGATCCCGATGTAGTTCTCGGAGATGAGCT
>JBCBEX010000079.1:0-20715 GCA_038528235.1 Bacteroidota bacterium | reverse complement strand
GTGACGTCGCGTTGGTCCACAACGGTTTCGATGCCGACGACTTCGCGCACGCCGCGCCCATCCCATTGCCAGACACGTTTACGCTCACGCACGTCGGTAGCCTCTACGAGACACGCGATCCGGTGGCGCTCTGGGACGCACTCGCCGACCTGCGCGCTCAGGGCGCCATCCCACGCCTGCGGATCCGACTCCTGGGGAGTGTGGCCGACGCGGTGCGCAGGAGCCTCGCCGCCCGAGGACTAGACCGGATCACTGACATCGAGCCGTATGCGCCGCACGACGCGGCCATTACCGCGATGCGGGCCGCGACGCTGCTGCTGCTCACCATCGAGCCGTTCCAGCTCGACCAGGGCATGATCACCGGGAAGCTCTACGAGTACCTGGCTGCCGGTCGTCCTGTGGCCGCACTTGGTCCGGTCGGCGGCGATGCTGAGGCCATGCTGCAAGAGACGAACGGCGGTACGCTCTTGGATCGGTCAGATCGAGAGGGACTCGCGGCACTGGTCCGTCGTCACTACGCGGCGTGGGCGGGCGGTACGCCCGTAGACGGTGCCCACCGGAGCGCTGTTGCTCCGTACTCCCGCCAGGCGCAGTCGCAACGTCTCGCGCGAGTCCTCCGTTCGCTGTGCTGAGATACGCCCCTTTGCCATGTCATCGCCCGAAAGCTCCGCCCGCTCTGCGCTAACGCCGTCGTTGCGCCGTCGTTTTGCTCGTACCGAAGCCTTCCTCGGTGCCTCGCTCCCCGCCCCGGCGCGCCTGCTCGACCTTGGCCCGCCCAACACGCTCGGCGAGCGGTTGAAGAAGAGGGGCTATGCAGTCGCTTTCACGGGGACCGTGGACCTGGATGAGCACCCTGAGGCGGCGGCAGCGCAGGTCACAGGCGCCGACGCCGATGCGGTGACGGCATTTGAGATCCTCGAACACCTCGTCAACCCGCTGGGCGTGCTCCGGGCAATCCAGGCGCCGCGCCTCTTCGCCACCGTCCCGATGCGGCTGTGGTTCTCGTCGGCCTATCGCAACCCTCGCGACCCGTGGGACCGGCACTACCATGAGTTCGAGGACTGGCAGTTTGACTGGCTCTTGGAGAAGGCAGGGTGGGAGGTCGTGCGTCGGGAGCGCTGGACGAACCCACCTCCTCGATGGACGGTCGGCGTGCGCCCGCTGCTGCGCCGCGTGACGCCGCGCTGGTATGTCGTTGAAGCTCGCCGCGCCGAAGTCGAGGACGGCGCGGCGTAGCTTTCTGACTATCGTCCCAGCCACGCTCCAGGCTCGTATGCCTCACCGACCCGTCATCGTCCACCTCGCTACGGCGCACAAGGCCAGCGACCCGCGCATCTTCCAGAAAGAATGCCGCACGCTTGCCCAGGCTGGCTACGACGTTCGCTACGTGGTGCCGCACACACATGACGAGGTGGTAGCTGGCGTGCAAGTGCTCGCGGTCGAGCCGCCGCGTTCGGGCAAGGAGCGCATGACCGCAACGACGTGGGCCGTCTTTCGCCGCGCGCTGGCGGAGCCGACCAACGCCGTGTTTCATTTCCACGACGCCGACCTGCTGCTCCCTGCGCTCGCGCTCAAAGCGCTCGGCCGCCGCGTCGTCTACGACCTGCACGAAGACGTGCCTCGCCAGGCGCAGTACTTCCACTGGGTGCCGAAGCGGCTGAGGCCACTCGTGGGTGCGGCCTATGGCAGCCTCGAAGTTCTGGGCGCTAACGTGTTTGACGGGCTGATCGTCGCCGAGCCGGTGATCGCTCGACGGTTTGCAGCGTATCGGCCCACGCTCGTCCACAACTTTCCGCTTCGCGACGAACTGATTCCAGCAGCGCCGACGCCGTTCTCCGAGCGGCCGCCGCACGTGGCCTATGTCGGCACGATTACAGAAGTGCGTGGTATCAAAGAGGTGATCAGCGCCATGGGCCAACTTCCGCATGAGGGCGGCGCGCGACTTCAGCTCGGCGGCAGCTTCCATCCGGCTTCGCTAAAGGGCGAGCTCGAGCGCGATCCTGGCTGGGCGAGGACGGACTATCTGGGCTATCTCAGCCGCCCGGCCGTCGCCCAGGTGCTCGATCAGGTTCGGGTCGGCGTGGTGACGTTCCATCCGGTCGAGCGCTACCTCGGCAATTACCCAACGAAGCTCTTCGAGTATATGGCGGCGGGGATCCCCGTGGTCTGTTCGAGCTTTGCGCAACTCAGGCCGTTTGTCGAAGGCGCCGGCTGCGGACTGCTCGTCGACCCGCTCAACCCCGACAGCATCGCCTGGGCGATTCAGTGGTTGCTAGACCACCCCGCCGAGGCGGAAGCGATGGGGCAGCGAGGGCAAGCAGCCGTCCGCGAGCGGTACCACTGGGCACCGGAAGGCCGCGCGCTGGTCGAGTTCTACGACCGCCTCGTCGGTAGCCCACGCGTGTCCAGCGCAGCCTCACGAGCCCGCATCGAGGTGCAGGCGTGAGCGCCGACGCTAGTCAACGCTCGCTCTTCCGACGGCTTTTGGGGCAGGGGGGGCTCTACGCACTGAGCAACCTGGGCGTCAAGGCAGCAGGACTGCTGCTGCTTGGCTTCTACCTCGACCCGGATCTGCTCACGGCGGCAGAGTACGGCTACCTCGTCCTCCTCGAAACGACGGCGCAGGTGCTGGTGATCGTCGCAGGGCTCGGTATCGGGTCGGGCCTGCTGAAGCTTGCTACCGACCCGGCGTACGCCAACCGGCGGGACGCCTTGCTGACGACGGCGTTGGCAGCCTCGTCGCTGTGCGGGGTAGGTGCCGTGATGCTTGTTGGAGCAGTGGCGCGCCCACTTGCGGATTTTCTCCTCGACGACGCGGAGGCTACCCTGGCCGTGTGGCTGATGGGCGTCTATGCAGGGCTCAAGGTGGTGGCGGCCGTGCCCTATGTCGTCCTGCGTGTGCGGGAGCGGGCTGGGTTGTTCGCCCTGGCCGCACTCACCGAGATCGGCTTGCTCCTGGGCGGCGTGGTCTACTTTCTCGCCGTCCGGGACGCCGGGCTCGTGGGCGTGATGCAGGGCTTTGTGCTCGCTGCCACAGGAGCCGTACTGTTGCTGGGGGGTGGTCTGTTGAGAACCCTGCGCTGGGAGTGGGACCCCCGGGTCGTGCGCCCGCTCCTGAAGCTCGGCGTTCCACTCGCGTTCGCGGCCATCGCCAGCATTGCGCTCAACGCGGGCGATCGCTACATGTTGAAGGCCTTTGCTGATGCGGAGGTCGTTGCCGTCTACGGGCTGGCTGCGAAGTTCGGGGGCGTCATCAACATGCTTTTCGTGCAGAGCTTCAACCTCGCTTTTTCCGTGCTTGGGCTCAAAGCCATCGCGGCAGAGGGCCGAAGGGCGCCCCTGCCGTTCCACCAGCGCATCGCTCGCCTCTACACCGTGGTCACAGGGTGGGGCGTGCTCGGCCTCGCTCTGTTGACGCTTGATGTGACGGCTTGGCTCTCGCCCAACGCGCTCTACCTTCAGGCTGACCTGCTCGTGCTGCCCATTGCCCTCGGTTTTCTCGTCTACGGGCTCTACTTCGTTGGAATGAACGTGCTCTACGCCCACCAGGCCACGGGCACCATCGCAGGCGCCGTGGCTGGGGCAGCGGCGCTGAACCTGGCGCTCAACGCCGTAGCGATCCCCACGCTCGGCGGACTCGGTGCGGCGCTGACTTCGTTCGTGGCCTACGCCGTCCTGGCAGCCGTGACGCTCGTGCGCGCAGCCCAAGTCGGTGGGCTGAGGGTGTCCTGGCGTTCGCTCGTCGTTGTGGTGCTCGTCGTCGTGGGGCTTTGGTGGATAGCCCAGGCAACGGTCGACTGGGAACCGCTTGAACGTATCAGCGCTCGGCTAGGCCTGCTTGCAAGCTACCCGCTGATCGTGCTCGTCCTGGGCGTCTACACACGGGAAGAACTGCAGACGCTGAGAGCCCGGCTCAGGCGACGCTGAGAGTCTGACACATGCAACGCTGATGAGGGACGACGAATGGGAGGGAGCCGGACAGCGTACCTTTCATGCCCCGACTCGTCCCACCGCTGATGGCCTCCAACGACTATTTCAACCGGCTGCGCGATCTTCTCGCGAGCGTGCTGCCGCGCGAGGCCGAACGGCCCGACGCGCGTCGCCGTGCCTTCGCGATGTTGTTTTCACTCGTGGTGGCGACGGTGCTCTGGTTTAGCGTCAGCATGGACGAATCGTACAACCTCGGCGTAGACTTGCCGATCGAGGTGCGCCGTTTGCCCGACGGGCAGGCCTTGCGCTCGCCTCCCCGCTCGCCCGTACGCGTGACCGTGCAGGGACGCGGCTGGGACCTGCTGGCGCTGAGCCGCAATCCCCCAGTCTTGACCGTCGATGCAGAGGAAGACCGCATCAACCTGCTGAGCGCGGCCAGCGAGATGGGACGGCTGCCGACGGGTGTGCAGGTCCAGAGTATCGCGCCCACGGTGCTACCCCTAGACCTCGACGAGGAAGTGGAGAAGCGCGTCCCTGTGCAACTACGTGGGGCTCTCGAACTGGATGCTGACCACGAGTATCTGGAGTCGCCGAACATGCAGCCCGACTCGGTGCGGGTGGTCGGCGCGCGCACCATCCTGCGTGACTTGGTGGCGTGGCCGACCGTCCCCGTGGACATGGACGATCTCGACGCGTCGTTCGAAATCCAGGTTGCCCTTGAGGACACGCTAGCCGGACTGGTCGAAATAGATCGCACTCAGACGAGGCTGGCGGTGCGGGTAGACCGCTTCACACAGGCGACGCGCGAACTCGTGGTGCAGGTGGTCGGCGTGCCGCCTGGTGTGCAGGCCGTCCGTTTGCTCCCCAGCCGCGTGACTGCAACCTATCGAGTGCCTGTGAACGACGCGCTCTTCGCCCAAGCTCAGACCACGGACGAGTTTTTCGCGTTCGTCCCGTATGCCAACATCGCCCGCGACACGACGGGGACGGTCAGTCCTTTTCCGCAGCTCCCGGCTGACCTCCCCATCCGAGATGTGTCGCTGGAGCCGTCGCGTCTGCGTTACTACACGGTTGTCGAGTAGGATTGCATGCTGTTTCTCGCGCTCGCTGTTGCGTGCAGCCTCTCCATCGCGACCATTTTCAAGCTAGCGGCGCGTCACGACCTCGACCGCCTGAGCTTGCTCACGGTAAACTACGGCGTTGGGGCTGTCGTGGCGCTGGTGCTCATCTTGACGGACCCCGCCACGCGAACTAGTGGCTTCGACATGGACGCGGGGCTGCTGGCCCTTGGCATTGGTACAGGCGCGCTCTTCATCGCTGGCTTCTTGGTGTACGCGCTTGCAGTACGCGACGCTGGGATGGCCCTCGCGTCGGCCGTGATGAGGTTGGCCGTCGTGCTCCCGTTCCTGGCCTCCTGGCTCGTGTGGGGCGAAGTGCCGACGTGGGGGCAATGGCTTGGGCTGGCTGTGGCGGGTGTGGCCTTCGCATTGCTAGCACGCCCCGCGCAGGCGACCGTGGGGGAAACATCCGCTTCGCGCTGGCGGCAAGCACGGATCCTAGGACTGCTCTTCGTGGCCGGAGGGCTCGGGGACGTGGCGATGAAGACCTACAGCGAGGGCTACGGTGCCACGCACAACAGCGCCCTCTTCGGCCTCCTCCTGTTCGTCGCCGCGTGCGGTGTCGGACTTGTGCTGATGGTGGTGCGCACGTGGCAGCGCCCGACAGCGGCCGAGGTGAAATGGGGTGTGGTGCTGGGAGTCGTCAACTACGGATCCGTCGCCTTCATCATTGCGGCGCTTAGCGCTTTGCCGGGCACGCTCGTCTTTCCGTTCAACAACATCGCCATTGTCTTTGGCGCGGCCGTGCTGGGTGTCCTGGTATGGCGCGAGCAATTGGGGCGGGCCAACCGCATCGGCCTTGTTCTTGCAGCACTGGCGCTGGTGCTTCTCACCATCTAGCAGGCACCAGTTGTCCGTCCCGGCGCGTTCTTGCGCGACCAGCACCGTCTGCCCTCCTCCATGCGCCGCATCCGTGCCCTGACTATCGCTGCCCTGGCCCTCGTGGCGGTAGGTGCCGTGCTTTCGCTGGCCGTTCAAGCCTGGCTACGCAGGGCTGCGTTCACAGAGGCCGAGGCTCGAACGATTGTTGTCGACACGCTGCTGCGTGACCGCCCCGAAGCGTTTCTCGTGACTGGCACGCTGGAGTTCGCGACCGGTCTCGAACAGCGTTCAAGCAAAATGCTTCTCCCTGGCGTGCTCGATATCGACCTGGGCACGACCGTGGTCCGTGTCCGGGCACCGGCCCGTGCGGCATATGGGTTCGACGCGGCAGCGTGGCACACCGACGCTCTCCGGGTTCGCGGCGACACGTTGGTGCTGCCGCTGCCTCAACTCACCGTGTTTGCTGTCGAGCCCGATCTCGCAGCGATGGAGATGGAGACTGAGACAGGGTGGGCACGCACCCAGGGGCGGAGTGGCAACACCCAGGAGCGCGCCGCGCTTCGTCAACTGCTTCCGGCGATGCGCGACCGCGCCGAGCGCTACCTCCTAGACGCAGCGCCCCCACGAGCGAACACTACGGCCGCCATCGAGCGCCTGCTGCGTCCTGCCTTCGAGGCAGCAGGGTGGAGTCCCGTGATCGTGTTCGAGAACACGTCGCCTTCAGCCGTAGCGGAGCAGCCTGGGTAGGCCCTGCGTCACATCGTCGAGCCTACTGATACGAGTACACGTACTGCCGGAGTTGTTGATTTTCGGCCTCCGCGTGCTCCTTTTCAAAGCGGAGGAGGTCGCGGATCGAGACGACACCCACGAGCTTTTCTCCGTCCGCGACGGGGACGTGCCGGAAGTGGCCTTGCTGCATCAGCCGCAACACTTCTTGGTGCGAAGTGTCCGCCTGCACGACGACGACGTCGGGCGTCATCACCTCGGCAACGGTTGTGCTTCCCGGGTCAAGACCGGGGACAACGACACGGCGGGCCACATCGCGCTCGGTGAAAATCCCAACGAGGGTGCCTTCGTCGAGGACGAGCGTGGCGCCAACGTTGTGCGACGCCATGGTGGAGGCAGCCGTAAGTGCGGAAGCAGTGGGAGGGACGGAGACAGGTGGACCATTGCGGTGCACCACATCGACGATGCGAGACATGGAACGAGCGGTCTGGTGAGAGCATCGAAAGAAGAAGTGTACGCGTCGCTAAAAGCGCTTCCAAGAGCAGCGCGGAACGTTTACTCACCTCTTCGGTCACGCGTACGCTCCGCTCGTGCCCCCTGTTGCCTCGTCGTGCCATGTCCCGCCCCGACCCAGACGCCGTCTACATCGACACGCCCCTGGGCCTCGTGACGCGCGAAGGGGTGCGGTTTAACACCACCGAAGCCCTCGTCCGAGACTACGCCGGTCCGGTGCTCGAAAAGGTGCCGCTGGACGTGCTGGTGCACCGCGCGCTGGTCTGGCTTGACCTAGGCCGGACCGCCGCACTCTGCGTGCTCTTGCCGCTGGTCGTCTACACGCACCCGCTGCTGGCCGTGCTCGGGACGCTCCTCGTCTATGTCGGTACTGAGGTACTGGCTCCGGCCTCCGCGTCCAGACCTGTGGCCGAGGTGGTGCGGTGGCTTCGGATGCCGTGGCTCATAGCTATCCCGTATGTGGCCGTCTTGAGCGTACTCGGCTATGAGGGGCGCCTGCTCGCGGTCGGCGTAGGTCTGGTGGGCTTCGTGGCCTTACGCCTCGGGGCCGTAGCTGCGCTGGCGCGCCCGCTGGTTGCTCCGCTCCAGACAAAGCTCTACCGCCTCCCCGTGCCCGACCAGGTGCTTCGTGCCTTCATCGCACAGGCGGCGATTCGGTTCGGCATCACGCTACCCGGAATGGAGGACATAGAGGAACGCGTGCGCACCTTTTGGCGGCGAGGCAAGTCCTGAAGTCGAGTCGCACGGTGCCAACTCGACGAAGCCCCTCTCAAGTGCACGCCGTATGTCACAGCGAATCGGCCTGCACGTCGAGACCGGATGCGCTGTGGTAGCAAGCCAGGTTGGGTGGCACAAGGCATGAGAGCCCATATGGATGCATACGCCTCGGGAAAACGGAGAGGAGTCTCGAATCCCGGTAGTCCGAATACTGCCCGCTCGGCTGAGACGCCCTTTCGGGGCATATCGGTATACGGCTTACAGCATGAGGGAACGTCACGGCGTCGTTACCGAATGTTCGCGCTGAATTGGGCATGAAGGAAAGATGGAGAGGAAGTTGTCAGTATGTCTTGGAAGCGCTTCCGAAAGCGAATATCTTTGCACCCAAGCCCGACACGTCGTCGCTCTTCGTCACTGTTGAATGCTCAGGGAGGATTCCCTTTTGCCTCCGACAATTGTGTTCGATAGATAATTCGACTTAGAAAGTTAGTAGTAAGCCCTGTCTGGCTGTAGATTTGCATACAGTCTGTGCAGGTTCTCACCCTCCTAGCCCTCCCTCGACTATGCAAGCTCGCCTGGCTGCCGTCCTTGGCAACGACCGTGTGCATCTCACGCCGCTCCGGATTGAGAACATCTACACGCACTACCGCTGGAACAACGACCCTGAGCTATGCTACTTCGATAGCGAACAGCCCTTCGAGAAAGAGTCGTTCGCCGACTTCAAACGGCGATTCCTACAGCTGGCACTCCACCCTCAGGCCGACGCCCACGATTTCGAGATCCACCGCGTCGCGGACGGCGCGCTCATTGGCGTGGCCTACATCGACCGCATTGACTCGTTTCACCGGCGGTGTCGGATCAGCTTAGCCATCGCTGAGCAGAGCGCTCAAGGACTCGGCTACGGCCGCGCGACGTTGGACGTGTTGCTCCGCTGCGCCTTCGAGGAGTTGAAGATGCACCGGGTCACAGCGGAGGCGTTCTCATTCGCCCACGTGTGGAAGGGGCTGCTCGACTCGGTCGGCTTCGAGGCGGAGGGCCGTCTCCGCGATCACCTGTTCCGCGACGGCGGCTTCCATGACAAGGAGACGTTCGCGCTGCTGGAAGAGGAATACCAGGCACGTCAGGCCACCCGGCCCCTGTTGGTTGAAGCTGCCTGAGCAGCCACACCCTCGCAAAATCACAGCCCGCTTCGGTTCGTCCGAGGCGGGCTGTTTAGTGGGGGAGGGTACGCGTCGTGCCGCTTAGTTGCGCTGGAGCCAGAACACGAGAATGTCGTCAGCGAAGCGCGGCTCCTGGCTGCGGCGCAGGAGGTGCGTCAGCAATTCGTGCACAGGGCGGTCCGAACCAAACGACGACTTAGCCGCCTGCGCCACGCCAATCTCGCCAAACTGCTGACCGCTCATGGAGGTCTGTTCGATGAGCCCGTCCGTGTAGCACAGGAGCGCGCTCTGGCTGGGAAGCTCAAACGTCTTGTCGTGAAACTCAGCGCCGGGATCCAGGCCAAGGACCATGTCCGAGTACTCGACGATGCCTGCGCGGTCGGGCATGACCAGAATGGGGCGGCAATGGCCCGCGCTCGCGTAGGTGACCCGGTGATGGTCGGGCTCCCAGAGCATCAGCAGCAGCGAGGCGAACGTTTCCTCCAAGACCTGGTCCTTGATAAGCATCTCGTTGACCCGCCGCATGAGTGTCCCCGGCGAGGTCGTGTATTCGAGCATCGTGTGGACCATCGAGCGGATGTAGGACAGGAAGCTGAAGGCGTAGAATTTAGCCTGGAGTCCCTTGCCCATGATGTCGCCCACCGTGAAGAGGTAGGAGTTTGGGCCCGCCTGCACCCAGTCGAAGAGGTCGCCTCCACCTGCTTCTTTGGGCTGCGTGTAGAACAGCGTGCGGTAGCCCGGGATGTTCGGCAGCGTCTTAGGAAGGAGCTTGTCCGAGAAGTCCTTCGCGAGGTTGCTGTTGAGCTTGGTCTGGTAGACCTTCGTCCGCTCAAGAATCTGCCGGACGCGGTTGAGCAGATAGTCGACGTCGAACGGCTTCGAGATGTAGTCGTCGACGCCTTGGCCAAGGCCCTGGGCGCGGGCCGTCTCGTCGCTCTTCGCCGTGAGGAAGATGAAGGGGATGGTGCGCGTGCGGTCGTCGTTGCGCAGCGCAGCGAGGAGGGCAAACCCGTCCATCTTCGGCATCATGATGTCCGAGATGATGAGGTCAGGAAGCCCATCCTCGATCACGTCGAGGGCGGATTCGCCGTTGTCAGCGCTGCGCACGCGGTAGTACTTACCGAGTCGGTATTCCAGCAGGCGGCGCAGCGTCTGATTGTCTTCGACGATCAGAATGGAACGGTCATGCATAGGTCGTCGTCGGCGCCGTCGATCCAGAACTCGAGACGTTGCCGTCCCTCTGAAGTGGTGGTGTAGGAAAGGTCGTTGGTGCAGGCCATCACCATCAGGAGGCCGCGTCCGCGCTCGGGCGGTTTCTGGCCCGTGAGGTGCAGCGTCTGAAGCGTAAGCTGGCGTTGCAGGTCGAAGCCTTGCGAGTTGTCTTCGATGGTGCACCGGAGGCGGTCGGCCCCCGGCCACATGGACAGGGCGATCTCTGGTGCGGTCCCTCCAAACTGCGCGTGCTGCACGAGGTTCGCCACCCACTCGTGGACCGCCAACTTTACCACCTCCAGCATGAAGCTGCTCATCGGCGGCTCGAACGTACCGGCCTCTTGCCAGTGCGAAAACAGGCCATGCACCTCGTCGATCACCGAGTCGAGGTCGGTGAAGCGATGTAGGGTGGAGCGGGAAGGGGGGAATGAGGCGGAAGTCATGGCGGCTACCGACTTCACGAGGGGGTGTGTGACGAACCGGGGTGGCTCAGGGGCACGGCTGGCAGGCCGTCGCTCAGGCGGAGCCTGCAGAGCCCGACGACGGGGTTGCCGACGCATTGGCGCTGCCGTTGATCTGCTGGAGCGCGGACTCTACCGAGGGGAACTGCCGGAAAACCTTGTAAGTCCGCGTGAGCTGCACGACGACCTGAACAGGACGGGAGACGCTCGCGAAAACCACCTGGCCGCCCAGCGGCGTAAGCTGGCGGTACATCGAGAACACGGCCCCGAGTCCGGTCGAATCCAGGATGCCCGTGCCCGAGTAGTCGAGTACGAAGTGGCGAACGCCAGCGCGGATGTGGTTCTGGCAGGTGGACTTGAACTGCGCCGCATTGCGGAAGTCAAGGGCCTTGCCGATGCGAACAACGGCGGCGTGCGCGGACACTTTCTGGATCGTGAAGCTCATGACGGAACGGAAGGGTAGAGCCGGAAGGCGGAAACATGGGTGGGTCGATCCGCAACAGATCGGTGAGCCGTACGACCAATATCGTACCACTTCTGGCTGCCCGCGTTGAGACCGCACGGAGAAGAGCAATACTCTACTCAAGCGGGAACGGCGACATCCCAGAGGCCAGCCGCTATGGAAGGAAGTAGGCGCCCTGACGAGGACAGGCACTCAGGCCGACGGGGCGGGATGCATTCTGTAATGAAGAGCGGGTGATTCGAAATACGGGAAGCCATCGGCAACGCCGTGGGCGGCGCAGGTATGCCGTAAACTGCGATGCTGAACCGCAACGCCTCCGTGGTGCCGCAATCCCCGTGGTCTCCAGTGCCCCGACTTCACGCTGCTCCCTCGCCCAAGATTGACGAGGGCCGTCTGTACAGATGGCCTCGATGCTGCGCGTGGGCGGTGCTTGTCCTCGCGATTGCGCTGGCCGGATGCCGGCGTGACTCGGCGACCGTGCCAGCCGACCTGGACCTGGAGAAACGCCCTGACCAAGAGTCGTGGGACGCCACGCTCCTCGTCACCCGGGACGCCCAGCCGCGTGCTCGTCTTGCCGCGCCGTACCTCGCCCGCTACGACCAGGCCGATAGCTCCTACGCGCTCTTCCAACCCCTGCCAGACTCGGCACGCGCGTCCAGCGACACCGTCCGCGTCGAGGTGCAGCTCTACGACGAGGCCGGAGAGCCTTCGGCATTCATGACCGCCGACCAGCTGCGCTACTTCGATCGCCGCCAACGGTTCGAGGCACAGGGCAACGTGCACGTCGTCACCGCCGACGCGAAGCGGCTCTACAGCGAGCATCTCGCCTGGGACGAGCAGTCGCGCCGCGTCACCACCGACGGCTTCGTGCGCATCGTCACGCTGACCGAGCAGATCCAGGGGTATCGCCTCAACGCCGACGAGAGCCTCGACACGTATACCATCGCCCAGGTCACCGGCCAGGTGGAGGTGGAAGAGTGATGAGGGATTCAGCGCTCCTCAGTCGGCATTACGCGCGTGTCATGGTGCTCGCGCTCGTCGCAGTTGCTGCACCTGTGCTCGCGCAGGAGGAGGCTCCGGCGACGCGCCTCGTGCAAATCGTCAACGCCGACTCCGTGGCGGGCGTCGTGGAAGACGGGCAGCGTGTGCGGCGGCTGATTGGCAACGTGGTGCTGCGGCAAGACGAGACGCGCCTCCGCGCTCAGCGCGCCACGCAGTTCCTCGACTTCGACGTGACCGTGTTCGAGGGCGACGTACGCATCGTCGAGGACGGCGATACGCTCACGGCGCGGCTCGTGCGCTACAACTCGGCCTCCAAGACTGGCGAGGCCGAGGGCGACGTGCGCATCGCAGACTCGTCGGCTGTGCTCTTCGCGCCGAGCGCCACCTACGACTCGCGCGCCAAGACGTCCTACTTCACCGAGGGCGCGCGCCTCGTCGAAGACGACGCCACGCTCACGAGCCGCCGCGGCACCTACAACTCGCGCACGAAGGTGGCCACCTTCGATGACGATGTGCGGCTCACCGACAGCACGACCGTCCTCACCAGCCGCCGAGGCATCTACAACACCGAGACGCGCCGCGCCGACTTCGCGGGCGATGTACGCCTCGAACATCCCGACACTTACCTCGAAGCCGACTCGCTCACCCACTTCCGCGAGGTTCAGCTTTCGGAGGCACATGGCCGCGTCTTCATCGAGCGCTTCGGCGACGACGAGCAGGACGAGGGAGCGAACGAGGCATCCGAAGCCGATCGTGCTCCGGTGACAAACGAGGCGGCTGCGCTGGCCGACAGCCTCGAAACCCCAGTCGCCCGCGACTCGACGCTGCGCACGCTGCTCTTCGGCGACCGCGCCGTGCACGACGAACGCCTCGGATTCAGCCGCATCGACGGCCGGCCGCTCCTCGTCACGCTCCGCACCGACTCGACTGGCGCCACGGACACGCTCCTCGTGCGCGCCCGCATCCTCGAAGCCTATCGTCTCGATCCAGCATCGCTCGATAGCATGGAGACGGCGGAAGCAGAGCGCAGCGCCGCCGCAAGCCGTGCACCCGCAGACAGCGTCGCCGTGGACAGTGTCGCAGCGGATAGCGTCGCTGTGGACAGCGCTACAGCGGGGGATAGTCCGGGTGTTGTGGGAATCGAGGGCGAAGACGAGGAGGGCAGCGAGATGGACGGTGTCTCGCTAGAGAACGAAGCCGATCCGATCGCTCCCCGTCAGGACGCCGCGAACGAGCAGGAAGCGGAGCCCCCGGACGTGGGACTTGATGAAGTCGCCGTCGACTCCTTGCGGTCACGGTATGGAGACGAATGGGAGGCCGTTGCCGACTCGCTCTTTGCTGAAACAACTCCTCCAGACGCAGATCCAGAGCTTGGTCCGTCTACCCTACGACCTGCGACATACGACCTGCGGCCGGGCACCGAGATCAGGCGCCTCGTCGCTCGTGATTCCGTGCGGATCGTGCAGCCCGACCTCGTGGCCGTGGCCGACTCTGCCGTGCTCGACCGCTTCGAGATCCCACCGCCGAAGACAGACCGGCCGGATTCGATAGGCGTGGCCGCCCAGGAGGCGGACACTGAGCCAGAACCAGAGCCAGAGCAACGCGATGTGTTGCGGCTCTTCTCGCGGCCGTCGGTGTGGGTGGACGAGACGCAGGTGACAGGTGCGGCGATGACCGTGCTAGCCCGCGCTGAGACGCTCGACACGCTTCGAGTGGACGACCAAGCCTTCGCGGCGCAGCGCGATACGTCCCTCGCCCGCGTGAATCAGATCCGTGGTCGCACCATGCTCGCGCTCTTCGAAGACGAGGTGCAGCCCGACAGCACCCGCGAGAACACACTGCGGCGTCTTCTCGTCTGGCCAAACGCCGAGGCGATCTACTTCCGCGCCAAGGAGCAGCCCGAGGACGCCCCGCCGCTAGCGCCCGACAGCCTCCTCGACGGGGCTGTGCAGGTGAGCGCTGACAGCATCGCGTTCACGTTCGCCCAGGACACGCTGCGCGCCGTGCGCGGGTACCGCGGCATTGAGGGGCTGAGCTATGCTGCCGACATCGTGCCCGCCACCTTGCGGCTCGACGGCTACGTCTACACGCCGGAGCGCCGTCCTACGCAGGGTGGATTGTTGTGGCCGGGCAGCCGCGAAGCCGTACGGCTCGGCCTCTCCGACTCCCTCGCCGCCCCGATCTTTGACATCCCCGATGTGGACGCAGCCCGGGACAGCGTCCGCGCCCGCCTCGACAGCCTCGACGCCGAACGCCTCCGTCTCGACTCGCTGCGCCAAGACTCGCTCGGCACGGCCCCCATAGAGGTGCGCTCGCCGCCCCGTGAGGTGCCTGATGCCCAGAGCAGCTCGGCGCCCCGGCCAGAAGAGAATCCCAGCAATCGCGCGGCTCGACGACTGCGTCAGCAACCACGCGAAGTCGGGTATGGGCGGAGGCGTATGCCTCGTGAAGCTCCTGCGTCTGCCTGAGTAGACGGGCGGCTTCACGCGGAGGCTGCCGACGGTCTGGCGCGCCGCAGCAGCCAGAGGAAGAACGGCACGCCGCAAATCGCAGTCAGGACGCCGACAGGAAGCTCTTGGTAGGCCAGGACGGTTCGCGCAGCGAGATCGGCGAGGATCAGGAACGTCCCGCCGACTAGGAAAGCAACCGGCACCACGCGCCGGTGGCTCACGCCCACGACAAAACGCACCGCGTGCGGCACAATCAGCCCAACGAATCCAACCACCCCCGCTGCGGCCACGAGTACGCCGGTCACCAAGGCGCTCCAGACGATCAGTCCCCACTTAAGCCCCTCGATAGGCACGCCGAGCGCGCGGGCTGCGTCTTCGCCCGTGAGCAACGCGTCGAGGGGGCGCGCTACCAACCAGAGGAGGGCGGTACCGCCCAGCGCGGTGCCGAGCGGAAGCCAGAGCGTGGCCCACTGGGCTCCGGAGAACGAGCCGAGGAGCCAAAACAGCACCGCGCGCATCCGGTCGGCGTCGGGAGAGGCGAACGTCACGAATGCTGTCACTGCGGCGAACAAGGCCGAGAGCGCCACGCCTGCGAGCAGGAGACGAGCCGTCGGAAGGTAGGAGCCCTCCCGTGCGACGAGCACCACCAGCACCATCGCAATCAGGGCGCCGAGAAAGGCGGCCAGAGGGAGGCTCAGTGCGGTGCTCAGCAGGGGGGGCAGAAACCCGAGGTAGAACAGCGACGCCCCGGCGCTCGCGCCGCTCGACACGCCGAGTAGGTAAGGTTCGGCCAGTGGGTTACGCACGAGCGCTTGCATCCCGACCCCGACGACAGCGAGGCCTCCGCCGACAGCAAAGGCGAGGACCACGCGAGGGAGGCGCAGCGACCAGATAATCGTCGAGGCCGTGGAGTCTGAGGGTGTTACGCCCGTCAACCGGGCCGCGATCACCTCCACCACGACGGCTGGGGCTACGCGTACGCTGCCGAAGAGCAACCCCGCAAGCGCTGCCAGCAGTAGTGCGACGCCGAGCGCGAGTCCCCAAGCGAGCCGGTTCACAGTCGTTCTTCGTTCAGCGCACGCCCGGTCTGCGACCCAGGTCTACCGAACACTGCAAGGCCCGGGAGGGGGAGTATGAGACCGGCGTGTGGCAGTGCGAGGAACAGGATCGACACGGGGTGTGCAGGGGGCGTGGGGCGAAAAGCATACGGTGCAGCAATCTAGCGAGAGGGCAGACAGCCCGTGTGAGAGGGGGTACTCCTGTCAGCACAGCGTTTAGGTGTTCACGATGGTGCACATCGTTGACCATTCGAATAGAAAAAAGTTGGAACAGGATTTCGTTTTCACCGATAGATGTGCTTACTTTATGTAACGGGTTGCGCCACCGGAGCTACGATTTGCTCTCTCCATCCCTCCCAAATCACCCGGCGACGCCCCCTTCACCCCGTATGTCGTACACATTCATCCTCAATCCAGCTGCCGCCCATGGGCGGGCCGGTCGGCTTCGTGGCCGGCTCAGCGAACTCGCCAACCGCCTCGGTTTGGCGTTTGAGGTGAAATTGACGAATCGGACCGGCCATGCCACCGCACTGGCGCAGGAGGCAGGCCGACCTGGACACCGCGTCGTTGCGGTTGGCGGCGACGGTACCATCCAGGAAGTTGCCACAGGACTTTTGAGCTCGGGGGCGGCCCTTGGCATCGTCCCCATCGGCACGGGCAACGACTACGTTCGCTCTCTGGGTCTGCCTACTAAATTGGACGAAGCCCTGCGGATGTTGCCCTTCCTCCAGCCCAAAACAACCGATGTAGGGCGTGTCGGCTGGACGAATGTGGATGGCTCTACGCGGGAGCGCCTCTTTGTGAACGCCATCGGTATCGGTTTCGATGCACGCGTGGCAGTTCTGGCCGAGCGCTACAAACAGCTTCCCGGGCAGGCGGCCTACCTCGCCGGCGTCTTCAAGGGGCTTCGCTCGTGGACCAACCCGAGCGTCCGCGTTACGGCCACGGAGCACGCTGCCGTCCTAGCAGGCACAGAGGAGCTTCCAGTTTCGCCATCGCCGTGGTTCGATGGCCCCCTGTTCTTGCTCGCCATCGGCAATGGCTGGTCGGTGGGAGGGGGCTTTCGCCTTACCCCAGATGCCCAGCCCGACGACGGGCTCCTCAACCTCTGCGTGCTGCGCGGCGTCACCGCGGGCCGTGCGCTCCAACTCCTGCCCCGCGCGATGCGCGGCAAACACACGACCGCCGAGGAGGTTACGCTCGACCGCGTCACCTCCGTCACCCTCGTTTCCGAATCCCCGCTGCCCATTCACGCGGACGGCGAGATTCTGACCACCAGCGCCCTCCGGCTTACCACCACCATCGAGCCGGGAGCCCTGTCCGTGCTGCGTCCCTGAGCGCGCAGCCTCCACCACTCACACCACCGTCCACACCATCCCTCCAACTCACGCCCTCTGCTTCCAATGAGCAAGAAGCGCATTTTCATCGTGGACGATGACCCCAAGATCGGCGAACTCTTCGCCACGGTCTTGAACCGCGACGGCTACAACGCGACCTCCTTCACCAGCGCCACCACGGTCCTCGACGAGATCGACGACGGTAAGGTGCCGGATGTCATCCTGGCCGACCTCCACATGCCGGACATCACCGGCATTAAGCTGCTCGACGAACTCCGTGACCGCAACCTCGCGCTGCCGGTGATCATCATCACGGCGCAGTCGTCGGTGACGACGGCCGTCGAGGCGATGCGGCTGGGGGCGTTCCACTACCTCTCGAAGCCGGTCAACCTCGAAGAGATGCGCGCCCTTCTCGCGAAGGCGCTCGACCTCTACGGCGACAAGAACGAGCTCAAGGAGATCCGCACGCAGCGCCGCAAGAAGCACTCGGCGAACAAGATCCTCGGCAAGTCCGACGAGATCCAGCGCGTGCGCGACACCATCGACACGCTGAAGGACATCCCGAACACGATCGTCCTGGTGCGCGGTGAGACGGGGACCGGCAAGAACCTGATCGCCAAAACGATCCACTACACCTCGCGGTGGAGCGGGGGCCGCTTCGTCGAGATCAACTGCGCCGCGCTGCCGGACAACCTCCTCGAATCGGAGCTGTTTGGCTATGAGAAGGGTGCCTTCACGGACGCCCGCGCCGCGAAGCCGGGCCTCCTGGAAATCGCCGACGGCGGCACGCTCTTCCTGGACGAGATCGACTCGATGAGCCTCCCGCTGCAGGCGAAGCTCCTCAGCTTCCTGGAGAGCCGCACCTTCCGCCGCCTCGGTGGGGTGGATGACATCAAGGTGTCGACGCGCATCATCTGCGCCACCAACGCCGCCCTCGAAGAGCGCATCGCCGAAAAGGAGTTCCGCAAAGACCTCTTCTTCCGGATCAATGTCGTCTCGATCAAGCTCCCCGCGCTCCGCACGATGGGCCGCGACCTGCTCATGATCGCGCGCGAGATCGTGAAGGGCTTCGCGAAGGACTTCAACAAGGAGATCGAAGGCTTCACGACGGAGGCCGAGGAGAAGCTGCTCGCCCACGACTGGCCCGGCAACGTGCGCGAATTGCGCAACGTGCTCGAACGCGCGATGATCTTTACGCAAGGGCCGAAGATCGAGGCCAAGGACCTCATCCTGCTCAAGGCCGACGGCCTCGACACGGACGACGCCGACGGCTACTTCCGCTTCCGCTCAGGCGGCTCGCTCGAAGACCTCGAGCACGAGTACATCCGCCACATCCTCACCGTCCGCTCGAACTCGTCCTACGCCGACGTGGCCCGCCTCTTGGGCATCTCGAAGAAGACGCTCTGGGAGAAGCGCAAGAAGTACAACCTTGACGAGGAACTGGCCGAAGCCGCGGCGTAGAGAGCAGCGGAAGACCTGTCAAGAACTACGCTACCCCTGTTGTTTGAGATGGACTTCAGGATGCGTACCAAGTGTCCAGACGATACCAAGTCATAGGCCATGCCGCGTCCGTATCACCCTAATACTTCGGTGGAGAACGACGCAGACTCGAGTGACGAGGCAGCGCAGGGAACTGGTCTTTCCACGGATGGCGACTGCTCGCTCCGGAGTGCAGTGACCGATGTCGCTGCCACTGCCACCGGCAAGGTCGTCGGGGAGGGTGTGGGGAAGGCCGTCGGCCGATTCTTCGGGCGATTTATTGAAGCCATTTTCGACGGGCTGTAGCGGCACTACTTTTACCCCGGAGCTTGTGCAGCATAACCAGCGCTCGCAGGCCGACGCGGGTCTTCACGGCTCTGCCTCTAACCACTATCGCGTCTACTTTGCCTTCATTCACCGCTTGCGCCGCCCAGCCAGGTTGAAGCGCCACGCAGTTCTACTGGACTCTTAAGTGCCTTCCCCATTTCATCCGGTCTGAAGCCAATGGGTACGGTTCACATCGTCTTCGGACCTCAGGGTGCTGGAAAGACCACGTACTCGCGCCGCCTCGCGGCGGAACTCCATGCCGTCCACTTCTCGATTGACGAGTGGATGCACCGGCTCTACGGTCCTGACTTGCCGAAGCCGCTCAATTTCGCTTGGATCATGGAGCGTGTCGGGCGCTGTGAGAAGCTGATTTGGGCGACCGCTTCGGAGTTCGCTCAGACTGGCGGAAGCGTGGTCTTGGACCTCGGTTTTATGAAAGTCGCCAGCCGCACCGAGTTCTCCGAGTTGGCCCGATCCTGCGCACTTCCCTCTCAGTTACACTTCGTTGACGCACCTCACGCTGTCCGCAAAGCTCGCGTCCTCGCCCGGAATGTAGAGCGAGGCGAGACCTTCTCCTTTGAGGTCACGCCAGGCATGTTCGACTTCATGGAACGGGAGTTCCAGCGCCCGATTGATGCCGAATTGGCGGTAGCTATTGTATCTATAACCGCATAGTAGTTACTACCTGTATGACAGGGTGCCGTATGACCGGCCGCTGCAAGTTGACGAAGGACGCCTGCTCTGCGTGACTTCAACGTTGTTACCTAGCGGGATCAAGAGAGGAATTACGTCGCCTCCGTACAGAGCTTGCCTGCCTGTCACACCCAGGCGCGTTCGCTGGATACGCTGATGGAGCGAATCAGGGAGGCCATCGAGCTGTGCCTAGAAGTGGAGGAGGATACCGAGTCGCTTGGTTTTGTCGTCGTGTGAAAAAGTCAGCATCGCGGCATGAGCAAGCTGCCGAGCGTGACGAGGAAGAAAACAGTCATCCCCGCGAATGCGGGGATCCATACGGTGCATCGTACTGGCACGTAGCATGGCATGGATCCCCGATCAGGTCGGGGATGACCAGGATGGAGCTTCTGACGCGAAACGGTGAGGTGTGGCTGTGGGTCGCTATGGCTTCTCTGCGCCGTCTTCCTCAGCTTCCATTGGCGCGCTCATCGTGACCTCGGCCTGCTTCACGTAGGTGTCGAGCCACTGGTCCTGCTCCCAGAGCATGTGGAGGATCGACTCGCGGGAGCGGTAGCCGTGGCTCTCGGCGGGGAGCAGCACGAGGCGCGTGATGCCGCCGAGGCCGTTGAGCGCGCCGTAGAGCCGCTCGCTCTGGAGCGTGAACGTGCCCGGGTTGTTGTCGGCCTGCCCGTGGATGAGCAGGATCGGCTCGTTGATCTTCTCGGCGTGCATGAACGGGCTCATGTACGCGTAGAGGTCGGGAGCCTGCCAGTAGGTCCGCTCCTCGCGCTGGAAGCCGAAGGGCGTCAGCGTGCGGTTGTAGGCCCCGCTCCGGGCGATGCCCGCGCGGAAGAGGTCCGAATGGGCGAGCAGGTTGGCCGTCATAAACGCCCCATATGAGTGCCCTCCAACGGCTACGCGCTCTGGATCCACCACGCCGCGACGGACGCCCTCCGCGATCACGGCAGCCCCGTTCATCACGAGCTGCTCGCGGAAGCTGTCGTTGGGCTCGGCCTCGCCCTCTCCGACGATCGGGAAGGCCGCGTTGTCGAGGACGGCGTAGCCGCGCGTGACGTAGGGCACTGCGCCCCAATAGCTCACGCGGGTGAACTGGTAGGGCGAGTCGGAGCGCTGCCCGGCGGCGCTGGCGGACTTGTACTCACGCGGGTAGGCCCACACGAGCGTCGGGAGCGGACCGTCGCGCTCGGCATCGTAGCCGGGCGGGAGGTAGAGCGTGGCCGAGAGCGGGACGCCGTCGGCACGCT
>JBCBEX010000078.1:0-20930 GCA_038528235.1 Bacteroidota bacterium | reverse complement strand
CGCGGATGGTGGCGAGGTCGGGGATGAGGCCGACGTACCAGAAGAGCAGCGACACCGAGCCGTAGATCGACACCGCGAACACGTCCCAGAGCAGCGGGCTCTTGAAGTTGGGCCACATCAGCATCGAGTTCGGGATCGGCAGCAGGTAGTAGACCAGCCACACGCGCCCGACGTGGAACGTGGGGAAGATCAACGCACAGGCCACCGCGAAGAGCGTCATCGCCTCCGCCGCGCGGTTGATCGAGGTGCGCCACTTCTGGCGGAAGAGGAAGAGGATCGCCGAGATGAGCGTCCCGGCGTGGCCGATACCGACCCACCACACGAAGTTGACGATGGCCCAGCCCCAGCCAACGGGGTTGTTGAGGCCCCAGGTGCCGGTGCCGTTCCAGACCTGGAAGGCCAGCGAGAACCACATCATCGAGAGGAGGAGGCACGCGCCGGTGAAGGCGAGATACCAGGCCACGGGGATCTTCTTCTCGACGTGGCCGGCCACGGCCTCGGTGACGTCGTGGAAGTTGAGGCCGCCCTGGACGAGGGCCTCTTCTTCGAGAATGATCCGCTGCGGTTCGTGAGCGGCGGTTGCGGTTGGGGTACTCATCAGTCCCGGGTCAGGGGGTCAGGGAAATGCAGGCGGAGGAGCGCTCAGGAGGCTGTCACTTATGAAGCGGGCACTTAGGAAGCGGGGGCGTCGCCGGGGACGACTCCTTCGGCAGGGGTGCCGCTGCGCCCGTCGCCGCCGTAGCCATCGTTGCCGTAGCCATCGCCGCCGCCGTATTCGTCGCCGCCGTAGCTGCCGCGGATCTCGACCGGTCCGGCGAGCGCCGGGTTCGGGTTCGTCACGCGGGCGTGGTAGGTCACGCGCGGCTTGATGTTGAGGTAGGACAGCACCGCGTAGTTGCGGTCGTCGCGGCGCGCGGCGTTGATGGCGCTCTCCGGGTCCTTGAGGTCGCCGAAGACGATGGCCTCAGCCGGGCACGCCTGCTGGCACGCCGTCACCACGTCGTCCATGGGCCGGTCTTCGATGTGGCCGATGCCCTGGGTGTAGCGGATGCGGTGGACGCAGAACGTGCACTTCTCCATCACGCCGCGGAAGCGGACGGTGACGTTCGGGTTCTGGGCCATCTGGACCTCGACGGGGAGCGTCTGGGTCCAGTTGTAGAAGTTGTAGCGCCGGACCTTGTAGGGGCAGTTGTTGGCGCAGTAGCGGGTGCCGACGCAGCGGTTGTAAACCATCGCGTTGATCCCGTCGGGCGAGTGCACGGTCGCGTTGACCGGGCAGACCTGCTCGCACGGCGCGTACTCGCAGTGCTGGCAGAGCATCGGCATGGTGACCATCTCGGGGTCGTCCACGTCGCCCATGTAGTAGCGGTCGAGGCGAAGCCAGCTCATCTCGCGGCCACGCGACACCTGGTCTTTGCCGACCACCTGGATGTTGTTCTCGCTCTGGCAGGCGATCACGCAGGCGTTGCAGCCGGTGCAGGCGTTGAGGTCAATCGCCATCGCCCACTGGTTCTCCGCGTACATCGCCTCAGCGATGCGCGGGTCGGAGGCGGCATCGCGCTCCTCGCCCCAGACGGGTGGATACTCCTGCCACGGCACGTCCTCGATGAGCGGGATCGGGTCGTAGGCGGCGTCGTCGCCCTGCGCGTACGCCGCGAGCGTCGTCTGGCGGATGATGCCGCGGTCCTCGACCGCCGAGGTCGCGTTCTCGACGTTTAGACCGCCGTGGTCCTGCGTCGTGGCGATCATATAGTCTTCGTCCACGATCGTCGGCTGCTCCAGCATCGCGATGCGGCTGCCGAGCGGGCGCAGCGGCGCGGCGTTGGCGCCGATGCCGTTGGCGAGCGGGCCGTCGTCGTAGATGTCGTTGTCGAAGTAGCCGAGTTTGAACCGCTGGAAGATGGTCTTCGCCGGCGGCACGCGGTCGGAGGCGAGGTTGCGCCCGTAGCCCGCTGCGACGGAGATCGAGTTGTCGGGGTGGCCAGGCTGCACCCACGCGGGGAGCGTGATGTCGCCGCCGTTGGCCTGGAGACGGACGACGCTGACGTACTGCTTGCCCTTGCGCAGCGTCGAGTTGACGCCGAGCGCGTCGGCAGTCGCCGGGCTCATGATGGCGACGTTGTCCCAGGTGATCTTGGTCACCATCTCCGGGACTTCCTGCATCCACGCGTTGTTGGCGTAGCTGCCGTCGTAGGTCTGGCCCGAGAGGCGGACGACCAACTCCATCGCATCGGGCGCGAGGACGGGCAGATCTGAGAGGTTCGGCGCGGAGGCCGCGGGCTGGACGACGGGGTAGGTCGTAGCCGGAAGCACACCCTCATGCAGTACGGTGCGCCAGGCGTCCTCGAATGGGCCGGAGAGTTGGCCGCGCCAGGTCGTGCGGACGAGGTCGTAGCCGCTCGCGTCGCGGCCCGTGGCGATGAGGTTGACGATTTCCAGGTCCGAGTGCGCGTCCTCGTAGAGCGGCGCGATGGTCGGCTGGATGGGCGAGAGCGTGCCGTCGTAGGCGCGGCCGTCGCCCCACTGCTCCAGGTAGTGCGCCAGCGGCAGGTGCCACGTCGCCGCCTGCGCCGTCTCGTCGATGTGCAGACCCGCATGGATCGTGACGGGCACGTTGGCCATCGCCTCGGCAAAGCCGAGTTCGGCCGGAGCGCTGTAGACGGGGTTAGTACCGAGACAGAGCAGGGCGCCGATCTGGCCCGCGTTCATGTCGGCGACGAGTACCTGGAGCGCTTCGTCTTGCGGCGTGACCGTGCCCGCACCGGTGTCGTAGTAGCGGACGACCTCCCCGCCGTGCTGCGCGTTGAGCGCGGCGGCGAGCGCGTGGACGGCCGGGGCCTGCGCTGCACCCGCGGCGAACACCACGCGGCCCGAAGCCTCGCGCACATCGGCGACGAGCGCATCGAGGACCGGCGCGACCGTTTCCATCGCGGCGACGGCCTGGCTGCCAGCACTTCCACCACCCACGCCAAGACGCTGGGCCACGGCGGCGGCAAAGTGCGGAATGTCGGCGGCGCGCATCCGGAGGCGGTGGTCGGCCAGACCGCCCATCGGCGACATCTGGCTCTCGGCCACGTAGATGCGGCTGATCTCGTCGGTGCGGCTCGTCAGGCGACGGCTCGCGGCCAGCCCGCGCTGGTTGGCGATGCCGTTGAGGCTCTCCGGCCCCATCTCGTCGCTGTCGAAGCTGACCACGACGGCGGCGTTGGCGTAGTCGTAGGCGGGGCGGAGCGCGCGGCCGAACGCCTGTTGCGTGCCCAGCGCGCCGTTGTCATCGCCGAGGGCGCGATACGTGATCCAGCGAAGGCTGGGGTAGGCCGCAGCCAGCTGGGTGCGGAGCCGCGCCATCGTCGGCGAGTCGTTGGGCTCGGCGAGGACCGCCATCGTGCCCTGGACGCCGCCCGTCTGCACTTGGCGTGCGAACGCGGCGAAGTCGCGCCACGACGAGGTCGCCTCCCCAGCCTGGCGCACGACGCGCGAGCGGTCGGGGTCGTAGAGGTTGAGCACCGAGGCCTGCGCAAACACGTCGGTGGCACCGCGGTTAGCCGGATGGGCGGGGTTGCCCTCCACCTTGGTCGGACGCCCCTCGTTGGCCTTCACGAGGAGCCCCTGCGCGGGGCCGCCCATCGGCATCGAGGTGGCGTAGTAGTTCGGAATGCCTGGGATGACCGCCTCGGGCTTGCGCGCGTACGGGAGGATCTCCTCAGCCGGACGGCGGCAGCCCGTCAGGCCCGCGAGCGCCATCGACGCGCCCATGATCTTCATGAACGAGCGCCGCGAGGTGGCTCCGTCGCCCGCGAGGTCATCCGCATCGAAGGCGGCCGGGTGAAACTCGCTCTGGGCGAGCGCCTGTGCTTCCGAGGTTTGCGCCTTGTCAGCAGGACTACGCCAGGCGCGGGGCTGCCCATCGAGGGCCACGTCGGCTGGCGAGAGAACGTCGAGTTCGATCATGGGGTGCAGAGTGCAGCAGTGCCGCAGTGTTGCCGTGATGCGGTTTGAAGAGGCGCACGGCCTCACCGCTTCACCGCTTCACCGCAAGACTCTAGTAGTGGCAGGCGGAGCAGTTCTGGGGAGGCTTGATGCCCTCAGCCTCGATGCGTGCGAGGTTGGCCGCGATGTAGGCCTGGTAGGTGTCCTCGTCGGCGCGCACCATCTCGCTGTAGCCCATCGTGGTGACTTCTTCCACAGGCCGGAGGTATTCCTCGGGAGCACGGTGGCACTCCAGACACCAGCCCATCGAGAGCGGCTCGGCCTGGTAGACGACCTCCATCTGATCGATGCGCCCGTGGCACGTTTCGCATCCGACGCCCACGTTGGTGTGGACGGCGTGCGAGAAGTGCGCGTAG
Organism: Bacteroidota bacterium; assembly: GCA_038528235.1. Classification (GTDB taxonomy): domain Bacteria; phylum Bacteroidota; class Rhodothermia; order Rhodothermales; family Rubricoccaceae; genus JBCBEX01. The sequence continues at coordinate 16,584 of JBCBEX010000078.1, read as the reverse complement.
TCCGCGAGGTGGTGCACGCGCACCCACTCGACGGGCTCGCCCGTCGCCCAGCTCTCACGTACCGGCAGCAGGTCGAGCGACTGCGCCTTGATGAGCGTGTGGCAGTTCATACACGTCTGCGTGGCCGGCACGTTGGAGTGCTCGCTCGCCATGACATGGTTGTGGCAGTAGGTGCAATCCATGCCAAACTCGCCCGCGTGGAGGCGGTGGCTGTAGGGCACGGGCTGATCAGGCATGTAGCCTACTTCGTAGAACTCGGGGGAGAAGTAGTACCACACCGCGCCGATCACGAAGACGGCACCGAAGAGCAGCCCGACGAGGCTGAGGGCCGGAAGCTTGTTGGCACCGCGCTGGAAAATCTGGGGCATAACCGCAGTCGAGGTGAAGGGTCGCCGGCCCGCTAGCGAGACGCGGCGTATGTGTGGGCGTCTCTGTCTAAACGTGCCGAAGGGGATCGGACCGAAAGTAGGAGGTACCCTTTCGAGGGGGGTCGAAGAACAATTGAAAAGACCTCGTCGGCCAGGATCCCGCTGACCCTGTGAAGGCTGACGATGAGGACTGATCAGTGTGCACGTGCCCGGCACGGAAGCGCTTCGTAGACACAGGCGCGCAACTGTTATTCCCGCTTGCGCTGGCCTCGTGCAGAGCACTTGGTTCTGGGCTCAAGGGTAGGAACCCGCGTGCGCCAATGCAAATGCCGAGCCCAGCCCTTTCAGCGAAAAATGAAAGTTCGTCAAGGGTCCATATCGACCGCGCCGTCCACCCGGGCCTGCCCGTATTCCGCGGCGCGTCCGCGGCGCACGCGCGCCTGGAATCGGACCGCGAGCGCCACGGCGGCGGCGGCGAGGCCCGCCGTCAGCCCCCACCAGACGCCGGGAGCGCCCCACGCCTCGATCTCGCCCCATCCGAATCCGAGCACCGCGGCCAGCGTCAGCCCGATGCCCCAGTAGGTCGCCAGCGCGATCCACATGGGCCCTTTTGTGTCCTTGAGACCACGTAGCGCCCCATTCATCGTCACCTGGATGCCGTCGACGAGTTGGAATACGGCGGCGATGCCGAGCAACCCCACGGCTTGCGCGATCACATCGACCATCTCCGGATCAGCCAAGCTCACGTAGGCCGCGACCACCCAACGGGGGCGCAGCCAGAACAGGATGGCGGCCGCTAGCATGAACCCGGCCCCCAAGAGCGTGGCGGCCCACCCGGCCCGCTTTGCCCCTTCGATGTCGTTGCGCCCGATGGCCTGGCCTACGCGCGCGGTGGCGGCCAGCCCTAACCCGAGCGGCACCATGAACGAGATGGAGGCGGCGTTGAGGGCAATCTGGTGGGCGGCGAGCGCCGTCTGGGCCGCAGCGTCGTCCCCCATCCGCCCCACGAGCAGCGTCGAGAGCATGAACAGCCCCGCCTCGATGCCGAGCGTGATGCCGATCGGCCAGCCGATCCGCACGAGGTCGCGGAGCATGGCCGGGTCGGGCCGGCGCACCTCGGCGAGGACACGGTAGCGCTTCGTGAGCGCCCCGCGGTGCACATAGATCGCCAGGGCGGCGAACATCGACCAAAACACCAGGGTGCTGGACCATCCGCACCCTGCCAGTCCGAGGGCAGGGAAGCCCCAGGCGCCGATCATGAGCGCATAATTCCCCGCGACGTTGAGCGCGACCGCTCCCAGCGTGATCAGCATGATCACGCGTGGTCGACCGAGTCCTTCGAGGAGGCCGCGCAGGGCCGCAAACCACAGATTGGGCAGCGTTCCCCACAGGATCGCCCGGAGATATCCACCCGCCAGTGCTGAGGTCGATTCCGGCTGCCCGGCCAGGAGCAGCAGCGTCTCGGCATTCCACAGGAGCACCATCAGCGGCACCGCCAGGAGCGTCGCCAGCCAGAGCCCCTGGCGGGCCGCTCGCCCGATGTCGTCTTCGGTCCCCTCTCCGATCTCCGCAGCACCGAACGCCTGCGCCACCGTCGGCCCAACAGCGATCACGAAGCCGATCCCAACCACCGTCGTCGTGAAGAACACAGTGGAGCCCAACACGCCCGCCGCCAGCGCTTCGGGGCCGAGCCACCGCCCGATCATGAGCGTATCCACAAAGCTCGTCGCGATCTGAGCAAGCTGCGCCAGGATGAGCGGCCCTGCCAGTCGCAGCGTCGCGCCAAGTTCGCGGCGGAAGGGATGGGAGAGCACGGATCTGCTGAAGCTTGACGGCACGGGAGCCTGTAGGATCGGTCGTGCTACGTCGTTTGCGCTGCGGAGAATCGAGGGAGACAGCGACGGCCTGGACCCGCGTCGCAGCATCCCACGTGGAGACGCCTTCGGCAAGCGCGTCTGTTTCCCCCTTGTGGCAATGTCCTCAACGCGGACTATCTTACGGCCTATGACCTCAACCGCTACGGTCTCCCCCACTGCGTCTTTCCCACCGCGTGCCACCCCTGGCTCAGGTGCGGCAGCGGTGCACCCGGCCGACACGCTCGACGTGTCGGTGGTGATCGTCAACTACAACGTCCGGGGCTTTCTGGAGCAGGCCCTCTCGTCGGTTCAGCGCGCGGTGCGCAGCCTGCGCGCCGAGGTCTTCGTGGTGGACAACAACTCCGTGGACGGCTCCGTGGCGATGGTCCGCGAGCGCTTCCCGGACGTACACGTCATCGCCAACCGCGAGAACGTAGGCTTTGCGCGGGCCAACAACCAGGCGATCCGCGAGGCGCGTGGGCGCTACCTCTTCATCCTCAATCCGGACACGCTCGTCCAGGAGGACACGCTCGACCGGATGGTCGCGTTCATGGATGCGCACCCGGACGCCGGAGCGGTCGGCTGCCGCATCCTCAACCCCGACGGCACGTTCGCGCCGGAGAGCCGCCGTGCCTTCCCGACGCCGTCGGTGGCGTTCTACCGGATGACGGGCCTCGCCCGCCTCTTCCCGCACAGCCCGACATTCGGCCGCTACAACCTGACCTACCTCCCGAAGGACGAGGTCTGCGAGGTCGACGCCCTCTCCGGGTCGTGCATGCTCGTCCGCGCCGAGGCCCTGCGCGCGGTGGGTCCCCACGTCGAAGACCCGGACCGGACGGACGGTGCCGGGCTGTTCGACGAGTCGTTCTTCATGTACGGCGAGGACCTCGACTGGTGCTACCGCATCCAGGAGGCCGGATGGCGGATCTACTACACGCCCGACACCCAGATCATCCACTACAAGGGCGAGTGCACCAAGAAGGGCGAGCTGCGCTATGTGCGCCTCTTCTACGGGGCGATGATCAAGTTCTCGGAGAAGCACTTCTCGGGGGATGCTGCGCTCAAGCCCCGCGCCCGGCTCTCGGGCGCCGTCCTCCGCTGGGCGATCCGGCTGGCCGTGACGCTGCGGGCGGCCCTCAGCCTCTCCGTCCGGGCGGTCCACGCGTTCGCCGCGCCCGCTTTCGAGTTTGCGCTGGCCTGGGGCGCGATGGCCGCCGTGACTAGCCTCTGGAGCGCAGCCCGTGGCGTCCCCTTCGACGCCGCCTTCTACCTGTCCGTGCTCCCGCTCTACGCGCTCGGCGCCACCGCTGCCATCGGGCTCGCCCGCGGCTACGGGCGGGGGCGGCACCGGCTGCGGCCCTTGCTCACGGGCATGGGCAGCGCGTTCGTGGCTGTGGCGACCGTGTCGTTCTTCCTGCCAGCCATCCAGTTCTCGCGCGGCGCGGTGCTCTTCGGCTTTGCCGCCGCCGCCGCTATTCTCCTGGCTCAGCGGCTAGCGCTCCACTTCCGCGCCCGCGAGGCCCGCAGCGTGCTCCTCGTGGGCGACGCTGCGGAGGCCACCCGCCTGCACCGCATGCTGACGGGCCGGCCGCGCTCCCGGCTGAAGCTCCTCGGCTTCGTCGCCAATGAAGCAAACAAGCTCCCCACGGCGCAGGAGGTGGTGGCCCACCTCGGTGCGCTGCACCACCTCCGTGACCTCGTACGGCTGCGCGGCGTCCACGAGGTCGTCTTTGCCGCTGACAGCCTCACCAACACGGGCATCCTCCGGCTGATGCGCGACCTACGCGATCTGCCCGTGCAGTTCAAGATCCTCGTCCACAACCACGATCGCCTCATCGGCAAGGCCTCGGTGGACGACTTCTCGATGCCGCTGCTGGACGCCGAGCGGACCGTGGCGCCGCTCCGATCGGGCAGCCGCCGGCTGCTCCTGGACGTGCCGGTGGCCCTAGTGGGCACGGCGATGCACCCGCTTTGCCGCCTCCTCGCCCGCCTCCGCCCCACCGCGCGGATGCGCAGCCTCGCCTGCGCCACGGCGATGATGCCGTCGGTGCTGGCTGGCCGCCGCGCGCTCGTCGGCTACGACACCCGCATCGCGACGCGCCCGCCCGAGGCGTGGGCGCTCCAACCCGGCCTCGTCTCCATCCTCGACACGCTGCCGACCCGGCCCGCAGGCATCGTGGAGGTGCACCGCGCCTACTGGTTCTACGCGCGCCACCAGTCGCTATGGCTCGACCTGGAGATCCTCGGCCGCGCTCTCGTCCGCAGCCCCAAGGACTGCTGACGCTCTGGTTTGAGCCTCGGCCCTCGTGCAACGGGTGCACGGCCGCACCCGGGAAAAGCCGAGGCCAAGAAAGTCTGAGGCCAGGAATCTAGGGCCTCCCCCCAGCGTATCCGGTCGGCGGCGTATCTTTGCGATCCGCCATTTTCCGCGAGTCTCCTCGGTTTCCACCTCTCTGGCGCTGTCCACCATGCAACTCCTCGACTTCGAAAAGCCGGTCGCCGACCTAGAGCAGAAGCTCGACGAGCTGCGCCGCTATGACGCCGAGGACGCCGAGGTTGACCTCACCGCGCAGATCGCGGCGCTCGAACGGCGCGTGGAGCAGCTCAAGCAGCAGGTCTACACCGGCCTCACGCGCTGGCAGCGCGTCCAGCTCGCCCGCCACCCCGACCGCCCCTACACGCTCGACTACGTCCAGGCGCTCACCCGGGGCTTCGTAGAACTCCACGGCGACCGCCTCTTCGGCGACGACCCGGCGATGATCGCGGGCCTCGGCACCTTCGAAGGCCGCCGCTTCGGCGGACGCGACCAGACCGTCGCCATCATCGGCCACCAGAAGGGACGCGACACCAACCAGCGGAAGTACCGCAACTTTGGGATGCCCAACCCGGAGGGCTACCGCAAGGCGCTGCGTGTCATGAAGTTCGCCGCCAAGTTCGGCAAGCCCGTCGTGGCCCTCCTCGACACGCCCGGTGCCTTTCCCGGCCTCGAAGCCGAGGAGCGCGGCCAGGCCGAGGCGATCGCGCGCAACATCTTGGAGATGACGCGGCTACCCGTGCCCATCGTGGTCGTCATCGTCGGCGAGGGCGCGTCCGGCGGCGCGCTCGGCATCGGCGTGGGCGACAAGCTGCTGATGCTGGAGAACGCGTGGTACTCCGTGATCTCGCCCGAGAGCTGCTCCTCGATCCTGTGGCGCTCGTGGGACTACAAGGAGGAAGCGGCGCGTGCCCTCCGACTCACCGCGCCCGACCTCATCGAACAGGGCATCGTGGACGAAATCGTACCCGAGCCGCTCGGCGGCGCCCACCGCGATCCCGAGTCCACCTTCGACGCCGTCGGGCATGCCATCGCCCGGACCCTCGTCTCGCTCACGGCGATGACCCACGACGAGCGCTTCGCCGCCCGCATGGCCAAATTCGACAGCATCGGCGCGTTCGAGGAGGCATAATGGACCCGGTCCGCGAGCGGTTGCTCGCCCAACGTGGAGTCATCAACGCTATCGCGGGAGGCCTTTTCGTCCCTCTTTGCTGGGGCCTCGTGCTGACCTTTGATGCCGTGTTCGACGTCGGCGAGTTCTTCTTGACGCTGGCGTTCTTGCCACTCTTCTTTCTGTTTGGTCCGATCAGCATTCTGATAGGCTGGTGCGGTCTACGGTCATACCGCGCCCACGCCGACTATCCTGATAAACGAACCTCGTGGACAATTGGCTTGACTGCGGCACTTCTGCCTTCGACCGTTCTCGTCGGCTTCTTCTTCCTCTGGCTTGGGCAGCTCTTTTTCTCTACGCTCTCGTGAACGGTGTCATCCTGAGCGTAGCCCACAGGGCGAAGTCGAAGGATCTCTGTCTACCTCTGCGCTCCGGCCGAGACTGAACGCTGGTCCACAGATCCTTCGACTCGCTACGCTCGCTCAGGATGACAAGGTGAGAGGTTTTGCCGTCATGCCTCCACGTTCACGTTGCGCATATCCGCAAGGGCGTCAAGGTCGTAGGCACGCAGGAGCGCCTTGATCGTCTCCATCGACACGCGGCCTTCGGCGGAGACGAGGAAGCGACCCGCGACGATGACTTGCAACTCAGCGTAGTCTCCGCGCACTTCCTCGTAGGCCCGGTGGCCCTCGAAGTCGGTCGTCCGCTCGTAGCCCTGGCTCGACTCCCGGTCGATGGTGATACCCATCCAGCCCACACCAAACATCGTCAGTTGCGGGAACGTGCCGAGGTCCACGATATCGACCTCCACGTCGGTGCCCGCGTCGTCCTCAAACTCGGCTTCGACGCGCGATACGGACATGCCCATCGCGCCTTCGGTGGCGCCTTCGATCTCAGTGCGTGTCAACCCTGCAGCTTCTTCCGGGACGAGCGCGCGGAGATCGCGAAAGTTGACGGGGGCGGAGGCGCGTCGCCCGTCCTCGCCGAACGCGTCCTGGATCTGGTCCATGGCGTCGGCAATCGCGTCCTGCGGCGACTGCGGCGTGTCAGGGTCGGTCGTCTGGGTCGCAGTCGGATCGCCGGGCGGCGCGTCGGCGGGGTCCCCGCACCCGGCGAAAGTCAACAGCATGGCGAGGCCGAGAACGGATGTAGAACGACGGCACATAGCATTGCAAACGGATGAGTTAGACATAGTCGCTATTCCAACGTACGACGCCCGGCTTGAACAACCCTCACCCCAGGATGTGATATCCGCTACAGTCCCAGCCGCTTGAAGACACGCTCGGGCATGTTGCTCAGGACGCCCATAATCGGCCGCCACCACGATGGCGTGTGGACGATGTCGCGACCGCGCGTCATCGCGGTGTAGATGCGATCCGCCACATCCTCCGGCTCGGCGAAGAGGATGCCCTGCTCCAGGTGCGCCGTCATGGGCGTCTTGACGGGGCCCGGCTTCACGGTCAGCACGGCCACGCCCGCCGGAGCGAGGCGCACGCGCAGCCCTTCGAGAAACCGCGTCACGGCCGCCTTCGCCGCGCCGTAGACGTAGTTCTCGCGCCGCCCACGGTCGCCTGCCACCGACGAGAGCACGGCGATCAGCCCGCGCCGCTCTGCTTCGAAGTAGGCTGCCACGGGCGTCAGCAGCGCCAGCACGCTCGTCGCGTTGACCTCGAAGGCGTACCGCATCGCATCCACGGAGCGCTCAGCCTCGGCCTGGTCGGGCAGCAGCCCGTGCGCCACGAGCACCGCGTCGATACGCCCGAGGTGCGCCACGGCGGCGTCGAGGAGCGCCGGGTGGCGGGCGTAGTCGGTCGCGTCGAGGACGAACGGCTCCGCGAGCGCAGCCCCATGAGCGACGAGGTCCGCCGCGACGGCATCGAGCTTGGCCGGGTCGCGCGCGGCGAGCACGAACGACGCGCCCTCGGCGGCGAAGCGCCGACACGTCTCGTGCGCGATGCGAGACGTGGCCCCCACGATGAGCAAGCGGCGGACGGTGAGACGAGGCATCGTGGAGGTGTGAACGTATGCAGGTGTGAACGTGTGGACGAGTTCGTCGCTCAACGCTGCAGCCTTTCTGGTGCGCGACGTTATCGCTCTGCAGCCGTGACGCGCCGCCAGAAGGACGACGAAAACTGCGGATCGACGTGCGCGGCGAACGCCTCCCAATCCGGGAACGATGCGCGGAACTGCGCAGGCGACATGACCGCGTCCTTCGCCGGATAGAGCGCGCCCCCCGCCTCGATGGCGATGGCGTTGAGGCGGCGCACGAGCGCGAGCGTCTCAGGGCCTCGGTGCGGGAGGTCGAGCGCGAGCGTGATGCCAGGGCGCGGGAACGAGAGCAGCCCCGGCGAGGGCACATCGCCAAACGTCTTGAGCACAGCTAGGAACGATGCCGCTCCCGCCGCACTGATCTCGGCAAGCAAGGCCTCCGTCACCGCCACGCCGTCCGCGAACGGGACCACGCACTGGTACTGCAAGAACCCACGCCGCCCGTAGATCCGGTTCCAGTCGCCGACGGCGTCGAGCGGGTAGAAGAACGGCTCGTAGTGCGTGCGCGACCGGGCGACATCACGGCGCTGCACGCGGTAGTAGACGGCGTTGAAGGCGCGCACCGTGAGCGCGTTGAGCGTGCCCGAGGGCGCATCGAACGGTGCCGCGAGCTTCTGTTTGAAGCGCGACGGCGCAGGCAGACTCCCCGGCGCGTGGTGGCCCTGCATGAAGAGCCCCCGCCCCGCCGGTGAGAGCGCGTCGATCCAGGCGACCGTGTAGGGCTCGTCGGCGGCGGCATCGGCGAGCGTCAAGAACTCCGGCAGCGAGCGGAAGCGCGTCCGCGTCACCGCGATCTGGTCGCTCGGGATCGGGATCGCCTGGAACTCGGCCCACGTGACGAGCCCTGTCAGCCCCAGCCCGCCGACGGTCGCGCGGAAGAGCTCGTCATGCTCTCCCCCAGGCGTGAGGACGAGGCGTTGCCCGTCGGACCGCACCAGTTCCATCGCCGTGACGAAGCGGCCGAAGGTGCCCGCTACGTGGTGGTTCTTGCCGTGCACGTCGTTGGCGATGGCCCCGCCGAGCGAGACGAACTTCGTCCCCGGCGTGACCGGCAGAAACCATCCAGTCGGGACAAGCACATCGAGCAGCTTGGCGAGCGTCACACCCGCCTCCGCCCGCACGCGGCCCGTTGCTCGGTCGAAGGCGATCAGCCGGTCGAGGCCGTCCGTGTCGAGCAACACGCCGCCGTTGTTGAGGCAGGCATCGCCGTAGGAGCGACCTTGTCCATAGGCCAACACGGGTCGCTCGAGGGCATCGAGGTCAGGCAAGGCATCGCGCCACGCGAGGCGTTCCACGGCGGCCGGGTGCGCAACCGGAAAACGCCCCCAGGAGGCGTACGTCTTCGAGAGCGAGTCTGCCGGTGCCATGAGCCTAGATGCGTACGACGGCGGCGATGGCGACGAGCGCAGCGGCGGCACCGAAGACGAGGTAGCTCGCCGGGTCCTTGACCGTGAACAGGATCGGGTCGTCGTCCATGTCGCCGCGATGGGCGAGCAGCCAAATCCGCATCTGCCAGTAGATCAGCAGCGGGCTCAGCAGCCACAGCAGCGCGGGCGACCGGTAGAGCATCGTCACCTCGGGGCTGGTGAGGTAGAGCGCGAGGACGAGCACAGCGAGGTAGGCGCTCGTGGTGCCGAAGTTGCGCAGCATGCCGAGGTCTTCCACCTGGTAGCCGCGGTTGTTGGCCCGCGCCTCGACGTTGGTTTCGAGAATGCGGAGCTCGGCGTAGCGCTTCACGAGGGCCAGCGCGAGGAAGAAGAAGAGCGAGAAGCTCAGCAGCCACTGCGAGATCGGGATGCCCGTGGCCGCGCCACCTGCGAACACGCGCAGCGCGTAGAGCCCCGCCAGCACCAGCACGTCCACGATGGGCAGCCGCTTGAGCGCGTATGAATACGCCACCGTGGTCAGGAGATAGAGCCCGAGCACGGCCGCGAACGTAGCCGGGAGTTGCCACACAGCGAGCGCAAACCCGGCGGCCACGAGCGCCGGCGCAAGCACGTAGCCGACCTCCGGGGCGAGCACACCCGAGGCGAACGGGCGGTGCCGCTTCGTGGGGTGCAGCCGGTCGGCCTCGCGGTCGAGGAGGTCGTTGAGCACGTAGGTGCCACTCGCGCACAAGCTCAGTGCGAAAAAGGCGAGGCTGGCGTCGAACCACAGGCTCGCGGCCATGAGCTGGTGCCCCATCAGCATCGGCAGGAAGACGAGGCCGTTCTTGACCCACTGGTGCAGCCGTACCGCGCGCACCGCCGCCCAGCCCGTTGAGGGGGCTGTGGCTGCTGCAAGAGGCGACGAGTTCGAGGCCATGTCAGTGTGGTGATCCAACGCCATTGAGTGGTGCGGTCGCAACCTACTCCGGCTTGCTGTTAGGCGGCAATCGAATCGGCGTTCTCAGCAGGGTCGTAGTCTGCACGCTGCTCGACGTGCACGGCGGCCCGGCGAAACGCCCAGCCGCTGCCGAGCGCCATCGCAAGGGCAAGGACGACCAGAATCGAAAACGATCCGCGCAGGCTCGTCGCCTCGGCCACGAAGCCGAGCAGCGGCGGGCCGAGCATGAAGCCCATGTAGCCCACGCTCGTCACCGCCGCGATGCCGACGCCGCCCGCGAGCCCCGGCACGCGCCCGGCTGCGCGGAAGAGCGACGGCACCACGCCCGCAAAGCCGAGCCCAACCAGCCCAAAGCCGACGACGGCCAGCGGCAGTACCGGTGCCACGAGGCAGAGCACGAGGCCGACTGCGCCGAGGAGCGTCCCGCCGCGCACGAGCCGCCGGTCGCCGAAGCGTGCCGTGAGCGCGTCCGCCGCGAAACGGGCCGTCGCCATGCACCCCATGAACACGCCGAAGCCGAGCGCGGCCAGGCTCGCACTCGCGCCGTGCACGTCCTGGAGAAACAGCGCGCTCCAGTCGCCCATCGCACCCTCGACGATCAGCCCGCAGAACGACAGCGCCGCGAGGCCGACGACCGGCCCGCGCGGGAGCGTGAACGTGGGCTCGTCCGAGTCGGTGGCCGCTTGCGTCGCCGTGTCTGGCTCGCGCTCCCGCACGGCCCAGCCCTGCGCGATCGCCAACCCGGCGAACACGACGCCCGCTGCGGTGAAGTGGACAAACAACGAAACGTCGAGCGCCGCCATCGCCGCGCCGAGACCGGCACCGAGCATGCCGCCGAGGCTGAACACGCCGTGGCACGCGCCGAGGATCGGCCGCCCGCCGCGCGTCTCGACCTCCACCGCCCAGGCGTTCATCGACACGTCCACGAGGCCGCTCGCGAGGCCGATGAGCACGAACGCGCCCGTGAGCGGCCAGAGGCTCTCAGCGAGCCCCGGCCCAGCCTGGGACAGTCCCATCACGGCGAGACCAACCAGCGCGATGCGGTGCGCGCCGTGCCTCGCCACGAGGCTGCCCGTCGCCGACGCTGAGATCACGAGCCCGAGCGCCAGGCCGAGCAGGGCCGCGCCGAGTTGCGCCTCGTTCAGTCCCGTCTGCGCCTGGATCTCGGGGATGCGCGCCGCCCAGCTTCCATAGAGCAGGCCGACCGCCCCAAACGGGAGCACGGCCGAGCGCAGCAGCGGCGTCGAGAGGAAGTATGGGAGCATGAGCGAAAGACGTGGGAGCCCCGCAAGATCCGACACAGACACCGCCCTCGCAGGCGTGCTTCACGCCTCATACAGCCCCTCGCTGCGCACGAGCGCGTCGAGGCCATCACAGAGCGCGTCGACGCCGGCAAGACGTTCGGTGGGCGGTGCTGCGAGGACGGTGCGTACCTGCGCGTCGAACGCAGCGGGGACGAGCGGGAGGCGCGCAGCGTGCCAGAGGAGCCGCTTTTCGCCGGGGTGCGGGGCGCGGTTGAGCGCGAAGAGCACGTCGAAAAAGCTCGCCAGCAGCGCGGCCGTGCGGTGGTTGACGCTCACCGCGTCGTCTCGCTCGACGGCGCGAGCGAGTTGATAGCGGAACGAGGCCGTCGTCGTGCGCAGCAGCGGGTGGTTCTTCGCCACAATAGCCTCGCGCAGCGGCTCGGGGTAGGGTTGCTGCGCCCGCGCGTGCAGTGCCGCGTACCACCCGTCGCGGTCGAAAAGCACCGTCGAGGTGCGGACATTGTGCCAGAGACAAGTCGAGTAGCCCACCGACGCCTCGTGGCGTTCCAGCACCCGGTCGAGCTGCTCCTCAATCCAGGCGGGCACGCGGAACATCGCGTCGAAGCGGCGGCCTGCGGTGTCGGTCCACTCGTCGCCCGGCTCGAAGAACGTATTGCCGACTTCGGCGTGGCGCGCATCGGCGCGGACGACCGAGCGGCGCTCGTCGAGCGCGAGCGGTGGGTCGGCGTAGACGTAGAGGTCGGCGTCGGCGTCCGGGCCGCCAGCGCCGGTAGCGAGCGAGCCGCCCAGCGCAACAGCGCGGACGTTCGGAAACGCAGCGTAGCGGTCGGCGACCGCCTGGATGGCATCGGGCTGCATAGACCTCCTCAGGCGATGAGTGGGGATTCCTCGTGTTCGCCCTCTAGACCTTGATCGTTCTTGGCCTCTGCACCAGGCACCAGATCACGATCCGGCGCGCGCTCACCCGACCACCAGCCGTGGACGCCACACAGCGGTCCGAGCAGCGCATAGATGAAGCCCGGCGCGCCGATCGTGAGCCCCCACCCCAGCACCGCTAGCACAATCGAAAGCAGCCCGACGAGCACGAACAGACCATAATGCCGCGCCAGCACCGCGGCCTCGTGCCGCTCGTAGGCGCTCAGCCCGAGCGCGTCGCGGCGACGATAGGCGTGGCCATAGAGCAGCATCACGCACGCGAAGATGGCAACGAAGCCCGCGCTGTAGAGCACGAACAGCAATTGCAGATCGCCCTCCGACTGCAGGCCGAACTGCGCGCCGCCCGTGCCCATCACGAGCGCGGCCTGCATCTCGGCCATGAACTTGAGCGGGTAGACGTAGAACAGCACCACGAAGAGCAGCGCCGTGTTGAGGACCACCGTGAGGCCGTCGTCGAGGCCGTAGCGCCGGAAGAAGGCGTTGTGGACGCTCCAGATCAGGACAAGCGCGAGGAAGCTCACCCCAAACGCACCGAAGCCACGCAGGTCGGCGACGAGTTCGGGGAACGTCTGTGGCACCTCCAGCGACACGACCAGCAGCGTCGCCGAGAAGGCAAACACGGCGTCGCTGAAGCCTTCGAGGCGGCTCACGGGGCGGGTGCGCTTCCAGGGCAGCATGGCACGGCGGCGGGTGGTTCGGAACAGCGAAGGATAGCACGCCGCGCGCCATTAAGCTTCTTCGCGGAGTGACTTTGGCGGGAACGCCCGTGTGCGGCTTGCGTGATACGCGCCCGGTTTCGCCCCTCTCCGCGCGCCGCTGCCCCGCTGTTGGCACCCATCGCGCCTTAGGTTGGACGGCTCCCGCGAGCCCATCCGCACACGCTCATCCTCGCCCCTCTATGAAGCGCCTCGTCGTCGTCGAATCGCCGACCAAAGCCCGCACCATCCGCAAGTTTCTCCCGGCCGACGCCTACCAGATCGAGGCGTGCATGGGGCACGTGCGCGACCTGCCCTCGTCGGCGGCGGAGATCCCGGAATCCGTCAAAAAGGAGAAGTGGAGCCGCCTTGGCGTGAACGTCAACGACGGCTTCACCCCGCTCTACATCGTCCCGCCGGAGAAGAAAAAGGTCGTCCGCGAGCTCAAGAAAGCCCTCAAGGACGCCGACGAGCTCTACGTCGCAACGGACGAAGACCGCGAGGGCGAGTCGATCGGCTGGCACCTGCTGCAGGTGCTGGAGCCGAAGGTGCCCGTGCGCCGGATGGTCTTCCACGAAATCACCCGCGAAGCCATCGAGCGCGCCGTGGAGGAAACGCGCGAGATCGACCACCGGCTCGTGGACGCGCAGGAGACGCGCCGTATCCTCGACCGCCTCGTCGGCTACACGATCTCGCCGCTGCTCTGGAAGAAGATCCGCCCGAAACTCTCGGCGGGCCGCGTACAGTCGGTCGCCGTGCGCATGCTCGTCGGGCGCGAGCAGGAGCGCCTCGACTTCATCCCGGCGGGCTACTGGGACCTGAAGGCGACGCTGGCCCAAGACAGCCAGGCCTTCGAGGCGAAGATGACGCACCTCGGTGAGGAGCGCCTCGCCACCAGCCGCGACTTCGACGAGAACACCGGCAAGCTCAAGGACGGCACCGATGGCGTGCTCGTCCTCCAGGAGGCCGATGCCCGACGCCTCGCCCAGACGCTGCCCGGCGCTGACTGGCGCGTCGCGGAGGTCGAGACGAAGGAGCGCACGCGCAAGCCCGCCGCGCCGTTCATCACCTCGACGCTGCAGCAGGAGGCCAACCGCAAGCTCGGCCTGAGCGCCCGCCGCACCATGCAGATCGCGCAGGCGCTCTACGAGCAGGGCCACATCACCTACATGCGTACCGACAGCCCGACGCTCTCCGGCGAGGCCATCGGCGCGGCCCGCTCGGCCGTCGAGAAGCGCTACGGCAAGAACTACCTCAGCCCGAGCCCGCGGCAGTACGGCGGCAAGGTCCGCAACGCGCAGGAGGCGCACGAGGCCATCCGTCCTGCGGGCACGGCCATGAAGACACAGCGCGAGCTCGGCCTCACCGGGCTCGACGGCAAGCTCTACGACCTCATCTGGAAGCGCACCGTCGCCAGCCAGATGGCAAACGCGAAGCTCCTCGCCACCCGCGCGGACATCACGGCCACCGCGGGCGACGAGGTCGCGACGTTCCGCGCCAACGGCCAGACGGTGGCGTTCCCTGGCTTCTTCCGCGCCTACGTCGAGGGCTCCGACGACCCCAACGCGGCGCTCGACGACCGCGACAACCCGCTGCCCGAACTCAGCCAGGGCGACACGCCCGCGTGCCAGGAGGTCGAGCCGCTCGGCCACGAGACGCGCCCGCCCGCCCGCTTCACGGACGCCACCATCGTGCGCGCGCTCGAATCGGAAGGCATCGGCCGCCCGTCGACCTACGCCTCGATCATCGACACGATCATCAACCGCGGCTACGTCCGCCGCCAGGGCAACCAGCTCATCCCGACGTTCACGGCGTTCGCCACGAACAACCTGCTGGAGCAGCACTTCAGCCGCCTCGTGGACAGCGAGTTCACCGCGCGCCTCGAAAACGCCCTCGACGACATCGCCGACGGCGACGCCAAGGCGCGGCCCTATCTCGACGACTTCTACCACGGCGACGACGGCCTCGAAGCGCGCGTCACCGACGGCCTCGACAAGGTTGACGCGCGCGGCGTCTCGACGCTGGAGCACTTCAAGTGGACGCCGTTCCTCGTGCGCGTGGGCAAGTACGGCCCCTATGCCGAGGGCGAGATCGACGGCGAGACGCAGACGGCGTCGCTCCCCAACGACGTGGCACCTGCCGACGTGACGCGCGAGACGCTCGAAACGCTCGTCCGCGAGTCGAACAGCGAGCAGATGCTCGGCATCCACCCGGACGCCGACCAGCCCGTCTTCCTCAAGTCCGGCCCCTACGGCCCCTACGTCCAGCTCGGCGACGACGAGCAGGAGGGCAAGCCGAAGCGCACCTCGCTCCCGAAGGGCCTGGAGCGCCGCGACGTGACGTTCGAAATCGCGCAGAGCCTGCTGGAGCTTCCCAAGACGCTCGGCGCGCACCCGACCGATGGGGCCGACATCAAGGCCAACATCGGGCGCTACGGCCCCTACGTCCAGCACCACCGCACCTTCGCCTCGCTGAAGAAGGAGGACGACATCCTCAACATCGAGTTGCCGCGTGCGCTGGAACTGCTCGCCGAGAAGACGAAGAAGAACGAGCCGCTGCGCACCCTCGGCGCACACCCGGAGTCGGGCGAGCCGATCGGCGTCTACGAGGGCCGCTACGGCCCGTACGTGAAGCACAAGCGCATCAACGCCACGCTTCCCAAAGGCACCGCCATCGATGAGGTGACGCTGGAGCAGGCCGTCGTGCTCATCAACGAGAAAGCCGCGAAGAAGGGCAAGAAGAAAGGCGGGCGCAAGAAGAAGGCGAAGGCGTAGGGGAAGTAGGAGGTTCGAAGTTCGAAGGGCAACGTGCATACCCAAGCGCCTTCCTCAGACATGGCCAGCAGCTTGACGACCCAGTCTCCAGCCATCGAGCGTATTTCACCTCGACGATATCTCTACGTTCTGTACATCTACACCCTACTCCTGAGCCTTACAGGGTGCAACCCGAGAGTAGTCAACCCTGAAGACTTTTCAATCGCGAAGAGATGTGTGCATTGCGACTCTATACGCAATGACGGAGTGTGGATAGCCGAACCAGACAGGTATGGTCTCGGGCCAAGACCGATGATCCTAGAGAGCGACGGGACCTACCTCTCCATATCCTCCCCCAGCGAGTGCAACGCCGACCCTAGCCCTGTTGAGTGCCACAAGGCCTACATGAGTGACATAGAAGCCACAAGACAGCTCTATGGCCACAAATGGGGAAGGTTTGAAATAGCGGACGACAGCATAATCATTAACTACATAGGAGCCTCCCAACTAGGAGACAGACCCTTTCACTACGAAGTTCACACGCGAAGAGGGGCTGTAATAAATGATTCAACAATCATTGTGGGAGACTATGTTAAATTTTTTCCACAAGAGCACAAGAGGGGAATTTTAATAAACGACTCTACGCTTTTCATAGGCTATTACTATCGTTTTTTCCAAGAGGACTTAGACATACCTGAGACAAGTTGGCTAGACATGGACCCTAGATTCGACTGAATCAAGTAGCCATCTTGCTTCACCTGGAAGGTCTGTGCGAGGACGGCGATCCGATTCCGGCTCCGAACACGCACGTCGAGTACGTCAGGATTGCGGCCTAGGCCGCGTTGACATTAGGCGAGTAGCAACAGCGTCGACACCACATGCACGAACGCTAGGTAGTTGCGGCCCGTCTGC
>JBCBEX010000077.1:0-21746 GCA_038528235.1 Bacteroidota bacterium | reverse complement strand
GGCGATACAGCGCAACGCGGTGCACGCCATTTGGAGCCAAGCGTAGGCCGTATTGGGATTTTCAAGACAGAGCCTAGCCCCAACCGTCACGAATTTTGCCGCCGAAGCTGCCTACACTACCGCTTCGGCGGCTTCTTTTTGTCCGCGTGCGGTAGCTGGTTCCGAGCTCACGGCTAGGCTAAACGCCGAGCACGGTAAAGCGCGACCCCTCGACAGGGTGCTTCTCGACTTCGATCCGAACAGGGAAGGCCTCTTTCAGTTCGTCGAGGTGGGTGATCACGAGGATCTTGTCGAAGTCGTCGCGGACGGCGTTGATGGCTTCAACGAGGCTGTGGAGCCCCTGCTTGTCCTGCGTGCCGAAGCCTTCGTCGACGACGAGCGTGCGGATGCGGACGCCGCTGCGCTCAGCTAGTAACTGGGCAAGGGCAAGACGCAGCGCGAAGTTGACACGGAAGGCTTCGCCCCCGGAGTAGGTCTCGTAGGCCCGCGCCACGCCATGCTCGTCCGTGATGTTGATGTCGAGCGTTTCCTTCGTCCCGCCCGCCTTTTTGTCCTTGAGCGTCTCCAGCAAGACCTGGGTACGCCCGCCCCCCCGCCCGGCTGTGAGCCGGTCAAGCAGTTCGTTGGCGCGCGCCTCGACCTCGGGCAGGGTCTCTTCGATGATGAGCGACGGGATGCCGTTCTTGCCGAAGGCGGTGCGCAGCTTGGTGTAGATCGTGCGCTGGCGTTTCACCTCGCGGTGCTTGGCGCGGGTCTCCTTGAGGGCAGCCCGGTCCGAGGCACACCGTTCGAGCCGGGCGCGCAGTGCACCGCAGCGCCCGGTCGTCTCACCGAGGTCGGCGTCCACCGTTGCAACACGAGCCGTGAGTGCTTCGCGCTGCTGTTCGAGCGCGGCACGCTCCGTGAGGGCTTGGGTGGCGGCGTCGAGTTGGATCTGCGCGGCCTCGCGCTGCTCCGCAAGGGTTGCCTGCTCCGCAGCCAGGATTGTCTGGCGCGCGCGCCACTCAGTGAGTCGCCCTTCGGCCCCCATCAGCCCCGCGACCTGTTCGGGGATACCGGCTAACGCCTGGAGTTCTTGGCGTACCGCACCGTGCCGCCCAGCGTCATAGCCGATCCGTTCGAGTTGCTCTCTGAGATGCGTCTGCTTTTGACGCGGCACAGCCAGGCTCCCGCCGTCGTGGAGGTCGGTGCGAAGCGATTCAAGCGTACGGCGATGGCGCTCCACGGCCGCGCGCAGGCCCTCTGCCTGCCCAGCAACCTCGTCCAACGTCCGACGCTCCTGCTCCCAACGCCCCAGCGAAGCAGCCACCGTCTGTGCCGCTTCGAACGCCGCCTGGTCAAACGGCTGCGCATCAAGACGCGCCTGGGCGTCTGCAAGCCGTTTCCGAGCCTCCGGTGTATAGGTGTCACGTTCCAGTGACTCGCGTACCTGCGCCAGTCGACTCGTCAGGCGCTGGCGCTCGGCCTCCTCCTGCGCGTGGCGGGCCAGGCGCTCCGTCAGCGTTGCATGCCGCGCTTCGACCCCGTTGAACTGCTGCACTTGCGCGTCGAGCGTGCGATAGTCCTGCCCAATACGCCCGCGCCGCTCCTGCATCGCACGGAGCCGCTGGTCCAGATCGTCAGCCCGCGCCTCGACCCCAGCAATCTCCGCATCGTAGGTCGCCCGGACGGTTGCGCGGTGATCGGCGGTGAGCACCGAGCCGCACGTGGGACACTGCTCCATATCCAGGGCATCGATGCGCTGTCGTTTTTCCTGGAGCGCCTTGATTTCGGCGGTGAGGTCTTGTCGCAGTGTCGTCGCGCTATCGATCTCAGCACGTACGTTCATGCCAGCCTCTTTGACCTGCGTAAGTCGGTCACGGGCATCACGGAACGCCGTGAGCTCCTCGGCGCAGGCAGCGAGCTCAGACTCGAGGACGGACCGCTCGGGAAGCGGGTCGTCCCTATGGAGCGCACGATCTAGCTGCGTAGCCTCGCCTTCGAGGCGGGCGCGTTCGGCCGTGATCGTGGTCTGACAGGCGTGCACCTCTACCTCGTCCGACCGGCGCCGCTCGGCGATGTTACGAAGCCGTGCCACCGTCGCCTGGGCCTCGTTGGCCTTGGCCAGTTCCTCCCCCACTCCCGTACGCGTGGCCAGACGGCCCTCCGCCTCCTCGAGCTTCTGCGTGTCGCGGCGGAGGTCGGCCTCGTGCTGCTTGAGCCGGAAGTCGAGGTCGCGCTGCTGCTGCTCGATCTGGAGCGTGAGCTGCTGCAGTTGCGCCTCCACGCCACGCCGGAGGTCGGCCTTCTCGTCGAGCGTGTCGCGCTCTGTGCGTAATGCCTCGTAGCGCCGTTGGGCGGCCACGATCTCCTCGCGCCGACCAAGGAGGCGCTCCGTGTCGGCGACTTTGGCGGCGAGGGCGTCGTGCTCCGAGGCGAGCGCGGCGCCCCGCTCAGCGAGGCGGCGCAGTGTGTCCTGCTGGTGCTGCGCTTCACGTGCCGTGGCCTCTAGCGCGCTGAGGCGGTCCACGAGGGCGCGTTGCTCCGTACGTAGTTCTGCTTTCCGAGCATCGAGGGCCGCGCGATGGGCCTCAGCGGCATCGAGATCCTCTTGCCAGCGCCCTTCCTCTTCGAGGGCGAGCGTCAGCCGGTCGATCTCAGCTTCGAGGCGCTCGCCCTCGGATTTGTACTGCCGGATGCGGTCGCGGGCCTTGTCGGCCAGCTTGTCGTAGCGGCCGAGCGCCAGGATCTGCGCCAGGATCTGTTTGCGGTCGGCGGGCCGCTTCTTCGTGAACTCGTCCGAGCGGCCCTGCAGAAGGAAGGCCGAGTTGATGAACGTGTTGTAGTCGAGCCCAATCTTCTCGTCGATGACGGTCTGCGTCTCCCGGATCGACGGGGTCGTGAGCGGGCGCCACTCTCCGGTGCCGGGATCGAGCACTTGAAACTCCAGGGTCGGCTTGGAAGTCTTCCCCGACGCCGACTTCTGGTACGCGCGCACGACGCGGTAGCGCGCATCGTCGAGGTCGAAGGTGAGGTCCACTTCCATACGCGACTGGCCGATGCGCAGGAGGTCGTCGTCTGGCTTGCGGCTGTCGCCAGACTTACGCGCCTCGCCCCAGATCGCCCAAGTGATCGCATCGAGAAGGGCTGACTTGCCCTGGCCGTTGCCACCAGAGAGACACGCGACGTGAAACTGCTCGAAGTCGAGCGCCTCGTTGGCCGTGCCGTAGGAAAGGAAGTTGTGGAGCTTGAGCGCGACGGGGACCATGCGCGGACGCGACAGCGGAAGAGCCGGTGACGGTGGTACAGACGGCTCGAAGGTACGTCCGCCTCTGCCTCCGCGATCCGTGCCGCTGCGGGATCGACGCCACCTACGATGACCGCGCCACAGGGCCCGCCCGCTTTACCGACACATGCATCGAGCGCGCAATTTCGTCGAGGCGCGGCGTGTCCACGTCCAGGTCTACGGCCGCCTCCCACCGATTCACCTCGTACTGATCGAGCCAGCGACGGAAGCGCATCATCTCTTCAGGTGAGAGTTGCGCGACGAGGAGGGCAAGGCGGTTGAGCGGTGTCATCGTAGATCGGTCGACCAAGCGAGGGGCGGCAGGGACTCGTCTCGAAACCCAGCGCTACGATTGTTCCGTGTGCACGCCGGAATCGGTTCAAGGTCGGACGGCTGCAACAACTAGGCCGCGGAAGGTTCTTCGGTCACGCAAAGCCTCGCGCCCAGAATGTGCCAAGTATGGCCTCACTGACACGGGTCAGTCGCCGAACCCTTGAATGGTCGTGCTTGGCGGCGGATCGTCCTGGAACCGGCCTGCTTCGAGGTCGTCGACGGCTTGAAAGAGCCGCTCGCTCAAGCCGGGTAGGATCGGCTGCACGGCGTCCCAGGTGGCCGGGGCCAAGCCGCGTACGGGCTCGTAGAACAGCGAAGTCTCGCGCGTCTCGTCGCCGATGACGGGTGAGGTTGCCCCTGCCATCAGCGGCAGCATGTTGACGAACCCCAGCATGAGGCTGAGCACGAGCAACGCCTTAAATCCGCCGAAAGCACCGCCGCCCACCTTGTCGAGACCGCCAAGCGCCAGCGCCGACAGGGTGTTCTTGATCGCGCGGACGAGGAGGAACACACCCAACATGACCCCTGCGAACACTACCGCAAATCCCACCGTGCCAGCGATCCTCGGCGACAGCCCCATGCTGTTCACCACCATGCTCCCGACGGGTCCTGCGAACATAGCGCTGAGGATGATGGCCACCACAATCCCGACGAGCCCCAGCACCTGATCGACGAGGCCTTTGTGCCAGCCCCGCACGAGGCCGAGCACCGCTACGACCGAGATAAAGGCGTCGAGGTAGGAGAGGTCAGCGAGGAAGTCCATAGGTACGGAGGCAGGTGGCTGAGCGTAGAATAATGCCAGGGCTGTGCCAGACGCGCTACTGACTTCAATACCTGCGATTTACGGATGCAAGAGCAGCCGGCCTCATCCCTTTAGGAGCGCCTCCACGGCCTGACGGACGCGGTTGCCATCGGCGAGGCCGCGCAGCGCGCCCATGGCCCGGCCCATCACTTTGCCCATGTCTGCCATTGAGGACGCTCCTGTCTGCTCTACGATCGCGGCTACGCGTGCCCGTAGCTCCTCGTCGCCCAGTTGCTTTGGGAGGTAGCTGTCAATCAGTTCCAGCTCCGCACGCTCCTTGGCTGCAAGGTCCTCTCGGCCCGCGTCCTCGAATTGGGTGATGGACTCGCGGCGCTGCTTTGCCTGCTTTTGGAGGATGGCGAGCGCTTTTTCATCCGTCAGGGCGCCCTGCCCGCTCTTCTCAAAGTCGAGGAAGGCGGCACGGAGCAGACGAAGCGTGCCGACCCGTTCGGCGTCCCGCGCCTTCATGGCGGTCTTGAGGTCGGCGTTGATCTGGTCGGCGAGGGGCATGACGGTGTGGGCGAGGGCCAAGGGGAAGGAGCAGCACAAACTACGGCCCTGCCGCCCGCCAGTCAGCGGCGTCTGCACCAGACCCACCCGAGTCACAAGCGGCGCTACCGCAGGACGAGCCGCACGGCGATGACGCCCAGCCCGACCTGCATCGCACCAAGCCCCACGGCCGAGTAGGTGTCGAGCCGCGCCGCTTCGTCGCGGAGCGCTGGGTCTCCCCGCTCCGGGCTGCCTGGATCGCGGTAGCGGTCGTCGACGTCGTCGGCACGGAGCTTGAAGTAGACCGCCGTAGCCCCGCCTGCGAGCGCGAGCGCGCCCGCCGCCACGTCGATCCAGCGGTTGGGACGCACCTCCATCAGTCCAATCACCTCAGCGCCGTCCTCCGCACGCAGCGGTCGAAGCAACACGCTCTGCTCGTTCGTGAACTCGGAGCCGGGTGCGAGTTGTTGCGAAGCATAGCCGTCCTTATCCAGGTGTAGCGTCCCATCTAGCCGCACAGGCCGATCAATCGAGAGCGGCGTAGCGCCGAGTTGGGTCTGGGTGCCATCGGGAGCTTCGTGCACGACCTTCGCCCCATATGGCACCGAGGTGATGCGATACCGGATCGGGAGATCGAGCTTCGCCACCACGGTCGCCCCTGCCGAAACGTCCACGGTAGCCGACGCGCGGCGCGCGTCCCAGGTATCCGGCTCTCCCACGAGCGCCAGTACAATGATGGTCCCAGGCGCGACTTCCAGCACGCCGTCGTCCGTAAGCATCACGTGCCGCCCGTTGACGAAGAACGTAGCCTCGGGCGCGTTGGTCTCAACGCGGACATATCCCACGTCCTGCGCCCACGTCGGGGCCGCAGTCAGGAAGCAGACGAGGAGGAACAGGCGGAACATCATCACCGAGCGGCAAGGGAATCGACAGCGGAGGCATCGACAACGGAAGCATCGACGATGGCGTCCGACACCGGCGGTCCGAAGAGATAGACTTGGCGAGGCTCGGCCATCACAACGAGGTAACCGCCAGCGACGAGCGGGGCAGTCTTGACGCGTCCGCCAATCTCGGTCTGCCAGCGCACCGTCCCCGTGGCAGCGTCGAGCGCGAAGACGCGCTTGCGTAGCGAGCCAACAAACAGGACGTCCCCGGCGAGGTGCGGCGCGGCGGCGATCACGCCGTCCTCGGTGTGGGTCCAGCGCACGGCGCCCGTCTGCACGTCGAGCGCGGCGATGGTGCCGTCGGACGCGCCGACGAAGAGCGTGCGGCGGTCGGTGGCGGGACTCGTCAGGCGCGTCGTCGGAGTCGCGGCGGCATAGGTCCAGCGCCGTTGTCCCGTCGTTGCGTCCAGAGCGACGAACTGCCCACGTGTCGTCGGCACGAGGAGAAGCCCGTCAGCGACAGCGGGCGTGGCATAGACGGGGACCCCGAGGTCGGCTGTCCAGCGCGGGGTCCCGTCCGTGAGACTGTGTGCCGAGATGCGCCCCTGGTCGTCGACGACCGCTACCGTCGCGGCATCGAGCAAGACGGGGGACGCGTGCACGGCTTGCACAGAATCGGAGGCCAGCTCCCACTGCACGGCACCCGTGCGGACGTCCAGCGCGCGGATCGTCCCCAGTAAGCTCACAGCGACGAGCGTCTCGCCGACACGGAGCAGCCCGGCCGCATGCGGCTCGGCGTCGAGCTTCCACGCGATGCGTCCCCGCACGATGTCGTACGCCACGACCCCGTCGCCGCCAGCCGAGATTGGCGCGATCAGCAGCCGGTCGGTCAGGACGGGCGCGCCGTCGATGGCATCGCCGAGGTCGGTCTGTCCGGTGAAGGTGCGCTCGTCGGCGAGGTCGAGCGAGCGGACTTCGCCCTGGCGCGTGGCGACGAAAAGCTGCCCCTCGGCCACGAGCGCGGCGGCTGGCCCGAACGCACCCTCGGCGTTGTAGACCCATTTCTCCTCCAGCGGCAGCGCGAGCTCGCTCTCAGCCTCGAAGGTGCGCGCCGCCGAGCCCCCCTCCGTCGTCCACGCGCCCTCGTCCAGCGCGAGCGGACGGCCCACCTGCAACGCTTCGCAGCCTACCCAAAACAGGGCGACCAGCAGCAGCCAGACCGCCGAGCTTCGACCTCCGACTATGGACGTTCTAGAAATCATAGCCGAAGAAGAACTGGCTGAACGCCTCGCGCTCGTCCCACTGGATACCGTCGCGGAAGCGGAAGCCCCGGTCGTAGCGCAGCACGAACGCGCCGAAGAGGTTGAAACGGAGCCCGAGCCCCGTCGCGCCGAGCGTGCGTCCTGCGTTGAGCTGCGCCTCGGCGATAGAGTCGCTGTAGAAGTCGTCGTTCCAGGCGTGGGCTGCGTCGAAGAAGGCCGCGCCTCGAATGTTGGCGAGGCCGAACGGGGCGAGGATCGGCAGGATAGCGCCAGGCGCCTCCACGAGCGGGAAGCGAAGTTCCTGCGACGTGAATAGGATGTTGCGCGCGCGCACGTCGAGGAAGCCGAAGCCGCGCAGGTTCCAGCTTCCGCCGAGCAGGAAGAGCCGCGAGCGCCGCCCGATGTTCGACTGTGCGAGGCCCCACGAGGCGAAGGTGAGCCCGGGCACGATGCGGAGGTAGTGGCGCAGGTCGGCCGACAGCGTGACGTAGTTGACGTTGGCGTTGAGCACGTCGGTCGTGTAGCCGACGGTGAGGTTGCCGCGCCACCCGTCGACGGGGCCGTTGAAGCCGTAGAGCGCCGTGTCGTGCACGAGCGCCACGCTGTTGCTCACGAGCACTGACTCCAGCGTCTCGGTCGCCGTGATCTGGTCCTTCTGGCTCCAGGCCGCCGACGTGCCGAGTTCGATGCGGCGGAACTTGGAGAGCGGATAGCTCACCGCGCCGAAGCCACCCCACACCTCCTCGAAGAAGACCGGATACGTCGCGGCCGCGTCCGGGTCGCCGCGGTCGAAGCGCCGCCCGCCGAGGCGGAACGCGCCGTAGCCGAAGTTGGCGCGGCGCCCGAGGTGGAGCCGCGAGACGGACACGTTGAGGCCCTCCCAAAACGAACGGCCGGGCGTGTTGACCTGGAAGGCGGACACGTACCAGCGGTCGTTGCCGAGCATGTCGGAGAAGGCGAGCACCGCGCCACCCGAGGTGCCCCAGACCGGGTTCGTGCTCACGCCGCCCTGGGCAATGTCGAGGTTATAGGCGCGCTTGTAGGGGCGCTGGCGCTCTACCTCCGTGATCGGGATCGGATCGAACGCCCACCCCTCTTCGGGTGGGGTCCCATCGTCGGGTGAGGTGGCTACGGGGCGGGCTGCCCACGCCTCCGGCGGCTCCCACGTAAGACCCACGCGCGCGCGCAGCGCCACACTTGCGGAGATCGCCTCGCTGGGCGGTGTCTCTGCGAGGGGCCCGTCCTCAGCAAACGCGTCTCCGCCGCCAGGCACGTTGGCCGCATCGTCGTCCGGGATCGGCATGAGGACCGAGCGCGGCGACACCGGGGGCGTCTCACGCTGCGCCAACAGCGGCGCCGTCGGCCCGAATCGGTCGAGGGCGGGACGTACCGCGACAATCGATACGGGGTCGTCTACCAACCCGCGCGCGTCCATCGTACGGATCGTGAAGCGGAAGTTCTCGAAGCTGGCGAAGACGATGCGGTCCGTGTCGGTCCAGACGGGATCGAACGAGGCGCTGGTGAAGCGGGTCAGCCGCGTCGCATGCCGGACGGGCGCAGCCGTGCTCGTGCGGGCCAGGAGCTGGGTGGCGCTCTCGGCCTCAACCGTCCAGAGGTCTTGCGCGGTGAAGCGGCCGGTAGCCTCGTCCCGGACCGTGCTCGTGTAGACGACGCGCGTGCCGTCGGGCGTCCAGCGCGGGCTCAGGTCGAGGTGCGGGCCGTAGGTGAGGTAGGCGAGCGCGCCCGCGTCCAGGGCCCCCTCCTCGAAGGTGTAGGTGAAGAGGTTGTAGGCGCCCTCGTGCCCGAACGCCGTGCGGTCGCTCGAAAAGACGAGGCGCGTGCCGTCGGGGCTCCACGCCGGGTCGCGGTCGTCGTAGGCGTCGTCGGTGAGGCGGGCGAGGCGGTCGTCGGCGAGGTCGTAGACGTAGAGGTCGGAGAAGCCCGACCGGGCGATGCCGGTGAACGCGAGCCGCCGGCCGTCGGGGCTCCAGTGCGGCGAGTAGATCGCCACGAGGTCGTCGAAGGCGAAGGTGTGGAGACGGCGCTCCTCGACCATGTCGAACACGTGCACCACGTCGGCTCCGCCCGACTTCGTGACAAAGGCGACGTGGCCCTCGTCGTTCACATCGTGGCGACTGTCAAACATGTGGAACGCCTCGTAGACCGCGCTGCGCTCGCCCTCGACCACCACGCGTGGGTCTTCGACGGGCGCCATCGCCGAGTCCACGGCCACGCGGTAGAGGTTGGTGTAGCCGTTCTTGTTGGCCGCGTAGACGACGTGACGCTGGCCCTCGGCGTCGGTCCAGAGGGCGGGCTTCATGCTGTAGCCGCGCGCCTGCACGGGCTGCGCCACGAGCGACGTCACGTCCGCGCCCTCGATGTCGGGGACGTACTGCGCGCGCACCCACTCGTCCCAGCGCTCGGAGAGGGTCTCGAAGTCCTCCTGCAAGACGTGTTCGATGACCTTCGTGAAGTCGGGGTCGCGCCAGGCGTTTTCCATCATCAACAGCAGCTTCTCGTCGCCGTAGGTCTCGCCGATCCAACGGCAGACCGCCTCGCCCTGCTTGTACATCACGTAGCTCCCCCGGATGCGAATGATGTTGTCGAGCGGCACGAGGAAGTTGGACGCGACGGCGTCGCGCATGATCATCTCGTGGTTGTGGTCGGCGCTGCCGCTCCAATACTCGGCGATGCCTTCGGTGAACCACAGCGGGATGAAGGTCTCGGCGGGCCGCCGGTAGTCGGCGTAGGCGCGGCGCACCTTCGAGAAGGTGAACACGTGCACCAGTTCGTGGCGAATCACGCGGCGGAAGCGGTGCAGGTCGCCGTTCGACGGCACGACCACGCGGCCCTTGAGGAATTCGAAGAAGCCACCGACGTTGTCCGGGATGAAGCCCGGCGTGATGTTGGTCTGCTTGAAATGGAGGTTGGTCGCGTAGAAGACGACGGGCACGCGGCGGACGAGCGAGAAGTTGAAGCGGTGCTCCAGCTCGTCGTAGACCTCCTCGGCGAAGGCCGCGCCATACTCGGCGAGCTCCTCCATCTCGGGGTAGTAATACACGTCGAAGTGCTCCGTCTCCAGGACGTGCCAGTCGAAGTCCTCATACTGCACCTTGTTGCGCCCGAACGAGAAGCCGTACTGCGCCGCGACGGGCGGCGCGCAGAGCCCGACGACGAGCGCAAGCGTGAGCAGGCGGGGCACGAGGGCGAGCACGGACCGGAAGGCAGGCACGGTGGCACGTCGGACGGGTTGGGGGACGACAGCCCCGCACGTTACATGGACCTAGGCCCAGCGTCAAGGGCGTTTCGTCTCACCTACCCGCTTCGTACTCCGAATAGCCACCCGGAGCGCCCGAATCGCTACACCGAATCCGTCCCCACCTGCTTGCGAATTCAGACGGCCTCGCTTTCCAAGACGGCCTCGCCCTCAATTTCGAGCGCGAAGCGGTTGTAGGCGAGCGTGAGCCCCAGCGCCAGCACGGCCGCGCCGACACCGATGAGAGCGCTGATATAGGGCGGGGCCGCGAGCGCCAGGCGGATCAGCACCGTCGTCATGGCGAACGCCGAGTTGCGGAAGACAACGGCGTAGAACGATGCGTAGCGCAGCGAGACGAGCACGATCAGCACGTCGGCGAAGATGAGCACCGTGTAGAACGTTGCAAAGAAGTCGGCCACGGGCAGGCCCATGCTCCACCGGACGAGGTCGTAGACGCCGATGCTCACGAAGAGCACGAGCAGCAACAGGGCGATGCGCTTCTTCGTGGCTACAAACTGCGCCTGCTCGCGGTCCGTGGACGTGATCCGTCGGTGCTTCTGAGCGCGGTAGTAGAAGCCCAACACCACGAAGATCACGAGCGCCCCCGAGACGTCGGCGGCCATGTGGAGGACGGCCTCAGCACGGTCCGGCTCCCAGGCAATGGGTTCCGGGAAGTTGGTCAACTCCTTGAACGCTGCCCGCAGTAGGATCAGCGAGAGGATCTCCAACTGCTTGCCCAGCGCGTCCGCCACCGAGTGCGCGAGCCCGAAGATCAACTCCACCACTTCCACAAGCAGGAGCAGCTTGAAGGCGAGGTCGACCGCGTAGAAGTGGCTCGTCGGGATGCGTGCGGCGAGCCCGTCGGGCAGGAGCCCCTGCCGCCCTAGCTCGATCACGACGAGGTAACTCAGAAAGGCGATGACGAGCCCGGCGCCGATGGCGCGTCGGGTGCGAGGGGTCGACGCGCGGTGGTCCAGCGCGTCAAACAGACGGACGAGAGGCATGGGTGGGGTCGTGACGACCAGAAGTGCAGGCTACCGCCATGTCGGGGTGAGCGGTCAGCCGTCTCCTATACGAGGGACACGCCATCGGGTGCCCGTGCTTTCCAGAACCGACGGACGGGGCCTACTCGGACCGCGTGCGCCCTGCCCTGGAGGTTCCGCGCGTTCCCAGATGCCCCACCCTGGACATCGCCTGTTCCCGGGAGCCCTCGTCACCACCAGCATCCCCCCTGCCCTATGCTTCGTGCCCTCCTCCTGTCGCTGTTTGCCCTCGCCCTCGCGCTGCCCGCAGCGGCCAACGACTACACCCTCTACGTCGCCCCGCGCGGCACCGATGCCTACGCTTTCGCCGAGCAGCACGCCGACAATGACAACAGCTACGCCCACCGGTCGCTGCACCGCGCGCTGACCCAGGCGGCCGAACTCCTCGCCAGCGGCTCACCGACGGTCCGCATCCTCGTCGCAGGCGGCGAGTTCGACGGGCAGTTCGGCGCGGGCACCTGGGCACTGGCTTCCGTGGACAACCCCCGCGCCCGCCTGCACATCCTGGGCGGCTACGCGGGTGCCTTCGACGCACGCACGCCGTTCGACACGCCCACCCTGCTGAAGACGTCCGAGGGACGCGGCGGGCCCATCTTCACGCTAGGCCAGCGTTCGGTGCTCAAGGAGTTCGTCTTCTCGGGTTTCGTACTCGACGCTGGGCCGTCCAACGTCTATGACGACGACACCAACAGCCTCGTGCGCGGGAGTGGCACCCGCACCTACACGCTGCTGTCGTTCCGCAACCTGCGCACGGAGCGGCTCGTGGTAGCCGACAACGTGTTCATGAACGGCCCGCAAGGCGCGATGGACCCGACCATCGCCCCGGCCGCGCGCGACACGCGGGTGCTCATCCAGAACAACTTCTTCCTCAACACACTCATCCCGATCCAGCAACTCGGGACGATGTCCTGGCGAGGCAACCGGATCGCCACGCTCGCGCTGCGCCACAACACCTTCCTGATGAACTGGCCGTTCAACCCGGACCCCACGTCGAGCAACGTCGGAGCCGTGTCGCTCTACCACAAGGAAGGCACCGACCGCGTCGAGATCGAGGGCAACCTGTTCGCCTACAACGTGGGCGGCGCCATGCAGCACGACTGGCCCTTCGACCGGATGCCGGACCTGGCGATGCGCAACAACCTGTTCTTCGCCAACGGCTCGCTCTTCGACGAGGACGCGGGCGACGACACGGGCGTCCTCGTGGGCAAATTCGGCCCCAACCCGCGCTACCTCGTCATCGACCTCTACGGCGTTGAGGACGACACGGACTACGACGGCGGCGGCAACGTCATCCTCGACCCCGACATCCCGGTCGACCTCGCGTTCTACCAGGAGAGCGAGATGGAGGAAGACTGGGCCGAGATCTACGTCGACAGCTACGCGCCTCGGATGGTGTTGGAGCCTGGTAACTATCCCTTCCCTGGCGAGCCGGAGGCGCAAAAATTCGGCGTCCAGTCCGCCGAGGTCTACCAGCCTTAGAGACCTCGCCCGCCCCGTGTCCGCTGTTTGTTGATCGACTCCCTCCCGACCATGTTGCGCCTCCTCGGGCTCTGCGCCCTCCTTCTCCTGTTCACGCCCTCGTCCATCGGGCAAGAAGTCGAAATCGTCTCGTTTCGGATGGCGGACACCGCCGACCCCAACGAGCGGGTAACCATCACCGTGACCGTCCGCAACACGGCGGAGAACACGCTCGACGACAACGGGCAGATCGTGGAGGACCGCGGCTGGCGGCGGTCGGACGGCTACGGCGTGGGCATGGTCTTCACCGACGGGCCGTCGTCCACGGGCGAGGTGTTCAACCACGTCGAGCGGCTCACGCGCGACGTGCCCGCGGGCGGCACCACGCAGGTGTCGTGGACGGTGAACGTGCCCCGCACGCCGGGCGAGTACCTCTTCACCGTGACGATGGTGGACGACCGCAACAACGCGTTCGGGGAGCGAGTCGTCGAGAATATCGAGGTCGAGGCCGCACACGTCGTCGGATGGCGGACGCGCGTGCAGGGGCGCGCGCAGCCCGAGCAGGAGGTAACGCTCAGCGTGACCGTCGAGAACGAAGGCGAGACGAACTGGCCGCCGGGCACCTACACCGTGCGCGGGACTCTCGACCGGAGTCCCTCCCGTGCCTCGCGCGATGAGGAGGCCGAGTTCGATTTCACCATCGACCTTGACGAGGCCGACTGGGACTACGGCGTCTCCGATGCCGGCGGCCACGAGTTCGTCGTTCCGCGCACCTCGGGCAACTACGTGATCGAGCTAGCGGTGCTGCACAACGGGCGCCCGCTCGACGCACGCAACAACCCGTACACCTACACGCTCCGGATCGCCGAGCCGGACATCGAGGGCGCGATCCGGCGCCTGGAAGTGGAAGACGACATGCGCGCTGGACGTGACTACCGCTTCCGCATCCACGTCCGCAACACCGGCGATGTGACGCTTCGCGAGGGCGACTGGCGCGTCGTCTGCGATGCCACGCCACCCCGAGGTGTCTCCGACCGCAACGACCCGTTTGCCTTCGTCCTCGACGGCGACGAAGACATCGAGGTGCGCGGCACCGAGACCATCGAGCGCTCTGTGGAAGCCCCGGACGGCCTCGGCGAGTGGGAGGTGGAGTGCTTCCTGGAGGTCCGCGACGCCTCCGGCCGCTTCGACGACTCCGGGCGCCCCTCCTCCGTAGACATCGAGGTCACGAGTTCCTGAACCCTGCGGCGTCTAGCGGCGGCAGGAGTCGTCGCTAGATGCCGCTCGCGATGAGCAGTTCGATGTCGCGGTGGGGCATTCCGAAGAGCGTGGCGAGGCTCTTCTTCGTGAGGTGGCGACGGTAGACGTAGGTGCCCGTCCGCAGGCTCCCGTTCGTCCAGAGCGCGTCGTTGATCGACCCCGCTTCTCCGATGTCGAGGAGGTAGGGCACGACCACGTTCGTGAGCGCGTAGCTCGCCGTGCGCGCGGCCACCGACGGCAGGTTGGGCACGCAGTAGTGGATCACGCCATGCTGGACAAAGGTGGGTGCCGAGGGCGAGGTCGGCCGCGACGTCTCGATGCAGCCGCCCTGGTCGATCACTACGTCCACGATCACGCTGCCCTCCTTCATGCCCGCCACCATGTCCTCGGTGACGACTACCGGCGGGCGCTGCCCGGCGCTCATCATCGCCCCGATGACCACGTCTGCATTCTGGACGGCCTGGCGGACGTACGGCTCGTTGGCCGTGGCCGTCATCACGCGTCGGTCGAGGTAGTGCTCCATCTGGCGGAGCGCAGGGAGGTCGTTGTCCAGGATGATGACGTGCGCGCCAAAGCCGAGCGCCGTCCGGGCTGCCCACTCGCCGACCACGCCCGCGCCGAGGATCACGACCGTAGACGGCGGCACGCCCGAGATGCCGCCGAGCATGATGCCACGACCGCCCTCGGTGCTTTCGAGGCAGTGCGCCGCCACCTGCACGGCGATTGAGCCCGAGATCTCGTGCATCATGCGCACGATGGGCAGCGAGCCGTCGGTGTCGGTGATGAACTCGAAGCCGATGCCGGTGATGCGCAGGTCCATGAGCCGGCGCAGGTAGTCTGGCTGGATGCCGCCGAGGTGCAGCGCCGAGATGAGCGTCTGCTTCTCCTGCATCAGCGCTAGCTCGTCCTCCGTCGGCGGGAACACCTTGGCGATGAGGTCGCACTCGGCGTAGAGCTCGGCGGCGTCGGGGAGGAGTTCGGCCCCGGCCTCGCTGTATTCCACGTCGGAGAAGTGGGCCTGCTCGCCCGCGCCACGCTGGATGTAGACACGGTGCCCTGCGGCGGCGAGGATGCCCGCCCCATAGGGCGCAAGCGCAACACGGCGCTCTTCGTTGACGGCCTCGCGCGGCACGCCAATGCGTAGCTGACGCTGGTGCTCGCGCACGGCTACGGCCTTTTCAAGCGGCAGCAGCCCGCGCTCGATGGCGAGTCCTTGGATCGACGGAATTTCCATAGGGAATCAATCTACGGACGGGGTGAGAGGTCGTGGGTGCACAACGCAGACCGAACACCGTCGGGTTCTCTGAACAACCGGCCGTGCTTAGCCGCGCCATCGGTGCAGCAAGATGCCGCCCGCGAGCGCCACATTGAGCGACTCGACGCCGCTACGCCGCTCGGTGCGTCCTGTGATTGTGACGCGCTCGTCCACAACAGCGCGCACGGCTCCGGAGACCCCGTGCGCTTCGCTACCGAGGATGAGCGCCGTTTTCTCGGGCGGCACCCAGGACGACGCCGTCGTCCCGTCGAGGTCGGCCGCGGCGAGGTGCCAACCATCGGCGCGGAGCACGCCGAGTGTCGCTGCGAGCGTGTCGGTTTGACAGAGCGTGAGGTCCCAGAGCCCGCCCATGGCGCTACGCACCACTTTCGGCGACTCCAGATCGGCCGTCCCCGGCCCGGCTAGCACCCCGTCGAGGCCGAACCACGCTGCCGCACGAACGAGGGTGCCCACATTGCCGGGATCCTGCACGCCGTTGAGCACCAACAACGACGTCGCCTGCTTCAACGCCGTCATGGGTTGTAGGATGCGACGCGCGACGGCAGCGATGCCCTGACCGCTCGTCACCGTTGTGATGCGTCCGAGGTCGCGCGCAGTGAGTTGGTGCACCGGCACGCGAGCCGCTTCCGCTCGGCGTAGCAACATGGCGGCACGGTCGTCGGCCGCCGTCTCTGCTGTCACGAGAACGGCGTCCAGCGAAGCGCTGGCGTCAAGGGCGGCCTCGACCGAGCGTAGGCCCTCGACAAGAAACACGCCCTGCTGCTCCCGATCCTTTCGGCGGTGCAACCTGGCGAGGTCCTTTTGATCCTGTCGCGTCAACATGAACACATGATAGTCCCCGCGCTGGAGTCCAGTATCGCAGGAACGGCCCGGCACAAAAGAGAGCGGACGCGCCGGTATAGACGCGCCCGCTCGAACGAGGACACCAAAGCGCAGCGGCTAGGCGACGGCTTCAAGCACCGGGTCCTCGGCAAGGTCGTCCTCGGTGGCCGTCAGCCCTACTTCGAGGCTGTCGTCTTCGAGGAAATGCTCAAGGTGGTGCGCGCGGTCTTCAGCGTGCGCGAGCAGCTTCTCCAGGAGTCGCTTCGTCCCAAAGTCGCTGTGGTTCAGGGCGACGTGGACCGACTTGCGCAGTTCGATGCAGACCTGCCGCTCGCACAGGATGTCGAGTTCGAGCATGTCGCGGATGGGGAACTGCCCCTCCGGCTCGTGCTGGATGTAGGCCAGCTTTTCCTGCTCGGATGGGCTGCACGTCGGGATGCCTCCCAGCACGGTCAGGCGCTCTGCGATTTCGTCGAGTTGGGCGTGGATCTCGTTGTAGTGCCCTTCGAGGAACAGGTGGAGGTCGCGGAACTGCGGCCCGGCTACCAGCCAGTGGTGCTTGTGGTACTGGTTGTAGAGCAGGTTGTAGGCCGCGAGGTGGCGGTCGAGGTGCTCCTTCAGTTCGATGCAGGCCTCGTCGGGAAGACCGACCGGGTTGCCTTCGTATTCGTCAACGGTGCGAATCGGCGCGCGGCCCATGTCGGCTTTGTCGAGGGAGCCGGAGCCGTCGGCGAGGTGCGGGCGTGTGGTCTTGGCGTTGCTCATGAGGGTCGTGGAGGTGCGTGGACGCAGCCGTTGAGGATGAGAATAGAGGCTGCTGGAAATGGTCATTGTCTAATACGGATAGCCGCGCGCACCGTTTCCACGCTGGGCTGAGTCGAGCTATACCTATGCTCCCGCCAAGCCGACCTCCGGCTCGTCGTAATACCCCTGCAGCCGTTCCAGAAACCGGGCCACGTGCAGGCCATCCATGAGCCCGTGGTGCACCTCCACCGACACCGGCATCTGGATATACTCGCCTTCTCGGCGATACCGACCAAATGTGATCTTGGGAACCGAATCGCCCGTCCGCCAACTCCGCGCGTGAGAGATGCTCGTAAACGAGATCCACGGCAGCACCGAGTAGTGGATCAGATCCGTCTGCCCCATCCTAGCATCGATCTCGCCAGGGTTGTCCTGCGCGACCTGCTCTGCGCGTTCAGCCCGTCTACGGAAAACGGCGAACGACGGATCGTAGTCGATGTAGGTAAATGCCAGCTGCTCGTCGCCTACCAACACCGTCCGAGACCCCTGCACTTCGTCGTGCGCCACGACGTGTTCGCCCTCGATGCGAAGCCGGAACGGGGCGTACTCGTTGGCCACGCGCAGCGACAGGTAGAGGGCCGCCAGCGAGAACGGATGCCCCGACATCTTGCAATAGGCCACGAGCCGACTCACCTCGAGCAGACTCGTGATGTTGAAGAACGGGTTGTCGAGCGCGCGGAAGTACTCGAACGCCCCACGACGCGGCCACGTTGATAGATCGATGATTCGAGCGGGAGACGACATGGCATGCGATGGCGGGTGCAGGTGCAGCGTCGGAGCATCCTCGGAGACGTGCTCTTCCTGCGTCGAGCGTTTATCCGCCCTCGACGAAGAGACGTCCTGCCCGAAGATCCACCCCTCGACGCGCTGCACGGACGACGAATCAGGCACGTTGGCGCGCCGATGCCCGAGGGCGACTTCCAGCATGCCGAACAGCCCGACCGTGGCGTCAAATGGGTCTTCCCCATCCTTGCGGTCCCCAAAGCCGTCGTCGATCATCGCCGCGAGCGCATCTTCCAGATGCACACCACGCTGCTCGGCCCACGCGAGGAGCGGGGCGCTCTGGCGCTGCCGCCCCTCCTGGC
Organism: Bacteroidota bacterium; assembly: GCA_038528235.1. Lineage (GTDB taxonomy): Bacteria > Bacteroidota > Rhodothermia > Rhodothermales > Rubricoccaceae > JBCBEX01. The sequence goes on along the minus strand of JBCBEX010000077.1, from coordinate 3,707 downwards.
TCGTTTTGCTCCACGCCCGACCCGGCGGAGAGAGCCCCAGGTGAATGCACGCCTCGGCGGGATACGTCTCCGCCGCGACGATGGCGTCGCCTTCCAGCAGCGTGTCGAGCGGCCCATGGAACGGCCAGAGACGCAGCCCGAGCGCGTCGTCCCGGAGTCCCGGAGCGAGGAGATCGCGCCAGCCGATGATGGCGGCCTTGCCGACCTGCTTGCCGCCGAGCGTCCAGAAAAGCGGCGAGGCCGGACCGCGCGCCGCCGTGGCTTGGTCGCACAGTCGGAGCAGGTCGCTCCCCGACGCTAACCCGAGGCCGTCGAGCAGGTGCGCCCGCTTCGTTCCGCCAGGCCGATACGGGTAGAACGGGCGCCGCACGGTGATCTCGTCCGCCGTTTCGCACACGTCGTAGAACCGCGCCCAGGCGTCACTCCCAAACCGCGCGAGCGCCCCCGGGAAGTCGTCGATGCCTGCGTTCGCCGCGTACGCCGCAGGCAAGCCAATCGGAAAGTCGAAGCCTACGAGGATCGGACCGTCTGGAGCTTCGTGGCGGAGCCGCGTCCAGAAGCTGCCGAGGTCGCCCACCAGTTTAGGCGGAGCAACGCTGTAAGCCCCCTCCTGCCATCGTGCTACGCACATCCAGCGCTTGAGCGGGTTTGTGCCCCAGTCTGCGTGGACGACAAGTTTTGGACGGTGCACACGCACGGTAACTCTTCAACTACGGCGTGAGAGCTTGCCGACCAAGTCTTGCCGACTGTGCGCAATGGCGAGGAGATCTACACTCGCGTCTGCTTCCTCGCCCGTGACGAGATCTACGACGCGATAGTCCTCTACGATCACTTCCCTGAACGCCGGGTCTTCGATCTCGGGCACGGCTCGTCCCATTTGCGGAAACACTGCCAGGTTTTCTACCGCTGCGAAGAGCTTGGCGAGTACCGAGCGCGCATATCCAGGAGAATTGCGGGCGTAGTAGTCCCGAATAGCGGCCAGGTCGTCCCGTGCCGCTGAGGACCAGGTCACTTCAGCCATTGCTCGAACTCCTTCCGTACCTCCTCATGCGAACTCGTGCGCCCCTCTCGCACATCCTCAAGCCCGCGCTCCACCTTTTGCAGAAAGTAGAGTTCGTAGATGATGTCCTCGAACGACACGTCTTCATCGAGACGCTCGATCAAGCGGAGCGAGGCGGTTTTCGGCTTCAGGGCAACAGGCATGGGAGGCTTGGCTGACTCAGCTTGGCAGTACCACGAGCGTGTGATCTTCACCGTTGAGTTCGTCTTCGATGATACGAGCGATCTCGTCCCAGTTTCCCCCTGCCAGGCCCGCTCCAATCTTCGGGTAGCCGATACGTTGACCAGCGTATTGACGGCGGACGTGTTGGAATACCGAGCGGATCGCGTCGTAGTCAGCCTTGACGCCGCGCCCTCGCCAATGGAATTGCGTGTAGCCGTTAATGATCGTGAAGGCGACGCTTCCCCGCACGACACGCGCGGACGTGATTGTGCCGAGCTTGGATCGGTCGCCTTTCTCGGTAGCGCGGTCGGCTTCATATGCCTCAGGGAACTGCTTCCGGATCGCCTTCGCGATGCCCGCACCCATCGTGCACTGGCAGTTCGCACCATGCACGATCACGTCGAATCGTCCCGCAAGTGCAAGATCGAGGAGATCACCTTCCAGCGTTGTCATAACTACGGGTGTAACCGCCCCATGAGGCGCGGGAACGGGATGGCCTCACGGAGGTGGTGGATGCCGCAGATCCACGTCACGGTGCGCTCCAGGCCGAGGCCGAAGCCCGCATGCGGGACGGAGCCGTAGCGCCGGAGGTCGAGGTACCACTCAAATACCTCCTGCGGCAACTCGTGCGCGGCGATCTGGGCCTTGAGGAAGTCGAGGTCGGTCGCACGCTCGCCGCCGCCGACGATCTCGCCGTAGCCCTCGGGCGCGAGCACGTCCACGCCGAGCGCAAGGCGGTCGTCCTCGGGGTCGCGCTTCATGTAGAACGCCTTCACGGCGGCCGGGTAGCGATGGACGAGGATCGGGCGGTCGAAGTGCCTAGTGAGGACCGTCTCGTCGGAGCCGCCGAAGTCGGCCCCCCACTCGAAGTTCTTGGCCGACTCCTTCCACTGCGGCAGGTTGCGCAGCGCCTCCTCGATCTCGTCGAGGCGCTGGTTGATCGCCACCTCGCGGGCGTCGATCTGCCGCTTGCGCCACTTCTTGGCCTGGCCGTACGCCGCGCGGTTCGTCTCGGCCTCCTCCTTCAGCGCGGCCTGTTCGTCATTGAGGGCGGCGATTTCGGCGTCCAGTAACTCCTGCGTCGCGTCGCTCGTGAGCAGGTCGACGGCCTCGGTGTAGGTGAGGCGCGGGTAGTCGCCCTCGGCGGACTTCTCCAGCGGTCCGAGGTCGCGTTCGAGCACCTCCAGTTCTTCGCGGCAGTGTTCGAGGCACTCACGAACGATGCGCACGAGCAGGCCCTCGGCGCAGTCCATGTTCATGGCGAGGTCGTAGAACGCCATCTCGGGTTCGATCATCCAGAACTCCGTGAGGTGGCGGCGGGTCTTCGACTTCTCGGCGCGGAACGTCGGGCCGAAGGTGTAGATCTTGCCGAACGCCATCGCCATCGCCTCGCCGTAAAGCTGGCCCGACTGCGTGAGGTAGGCCGGCTCGCCGAAGTAGTCCAACTCAAAGAGCGTGGACGTGCCCTCGACCGCGTTGCCGGTGAGAATAGGCGCGTCCATCTGGAGGAAGCCGTCCTCCTGGAAGTAGGCGTGGATGGCCTGGATGATGCGGTTGCGGACGCGCATGATGGCCCACGTGCGACGGCTGCGCAGCCAGAGGTGTCGGTGGTTCATCAGGAACTCGACACCATGCTCCTTCGGCGTGATCGGGTAGTCTTCGCTCGGCCCCAGGACTTCGACCGCCGTGGCTTGGACTTCGTAGCCTCCCACCTGCTTCTCGTCTTTGACGACCGTGCCTGTGACGGCCAACGAGGCTTCCTGGCTCGCTTCGGAGGCCGCAGCGAAGCTCTCCTCGTCCACGGCTTCGGCGTTGACGACGCACTGGCAGAGGCCCGAGCCGTCGCGGAGAATCAGGAAAAAAAGGCCTTTGGAGCCGCGCTTGTTGTAGAGCCAGCCCTGGAGCGTGACAGTCTGGCCTTCGTGCTGCGCGAGATCCTGGATGGTGGGCATGTCGAGGTCGAGATTCGGAGGTCGAGGGTCACAGATCGGGCGCGAAATGTACGCCGCGCAAGGCGAGCGGATCGGCGCGCGAGGTGGGCGCTGGCGCACAGTCTGCGGGCTCGTCACAGGCGATGCCGTGCCGTTTCATGCGGTGGTATACGGCTTGATCGGATACGAGCGACCATCTCATTTGACCCTGAGTCCCATGCGTGCTGCCCTTCTCTTTTTCCTGGTCCTGCCCCTGGCCATGTCGGCCCAACCCGTTCCAGCCTCGGACCTTTCCGCCGAAGACAAGGCGTGGTGCGAGGACGGCGACGCCATGCGCCGCGGCGTTCGCGAAGCCTGCGAAGTGCGCGCCATCAGGCTCGACGCGCGCGACGAGATCGAAGTGGACGGCGGCACCAACGGCGGGATCCGCGTCCAGGGCTGGGACCGCGACGAGATCCTCGTCGTGACCCGCGTGCGCGCCTACAGCGAGGAGCGCTCCACGGCGCACAAGCTTTTGGAGGAGGTCACGATCTCCACAGACGGGACTATCGAGG
>JBCBEX010000076.1:0-22031 GCA_038528235.1 Bacteroidota bacterium | reverse complement strand
CGCAGCCAACATCCGCTGCTGCGCCTGACGTCTCGTTCGACGGCCTCTCCGTCGTGGTGGTGTCAGGTCTGCCGCGCGGGTTGCTCGCATCGGCCTCGCGCGCGCTGTCAGTGAACGCCGTGAGGCCGCCTGCCGTGAGCATCTGCATCAGCATCGACGTACCCGAGCGCGGCAGACCTGACACCACCACGACGGAGAGGCCGTCGAACGAGACGTCAGGCGCAGCAGCGGATGTTGGCTGCGGGGCAGCTTCGTCCTGGGGGGTAGCCGCCTCTGCGACTTTGGCCGCCTGCTCGGCCTCCACCTGCTTGCGCCGCTCTTCAATCCATTCTGTCCCACGCACCGCGCGCCAGGCTTCGATGCCCCGGTAGCCGAGCGCGAGCAGGCCGAGGGAGCCCTCGGGTGGGATCTCGTAAGGGACGTTTTTCTTCGGAGCGTCGGTGGACATAGGGAGAGTCAGGGTCGGGAGCAGACCGATAAGGGGGAGCCGAGCGAGGCGCGGAAGCTACACGCTGCGGCCCTGAGGTGCTGAGCAAATAGAGCGGGGCGAGCCATCGGTGGCTCGCCCCGCAAAGAACGACAAGGGACGTGGATCTAGTGGGTGATCGTCACCTTGCGCGTGTCTTGGAAGTTCTCGCCAGTCACGCGGACGAGGTAGAGCCCGCCGGGAAGCCCCGCCGCGTCGAGCGCGACTGGGGTGCTGACGTTGGCCTCCATCGCGCCGTCAAGGAGCGTGGCAACGCGCTGGCCGACCATGTTGAAGACCTCCACACGCACGTCCTGCGCCTCGCGTACGGCGAGGTCAAGCGTGGCTTGGCGCGCGAACGGGTTCGGGTAGACCTCCGAGAGCAGGTGCGTCTCTTGAACGGCCACTTTGGCCTCGACCTCTTGGCTGTACTCGAACGCGCCGTCGAAGTCGACCTGCTTGAGGCGGAAGGCGTAGGTGCCCGGCTGGAGGTCGGCGACGCGGAAGCTGTAGGCTTGCGCCTCCGTGGTCGTGCCTGCTCCTTCGACAAAGTCAAGTGTCCTGAACTCCAAGCTGCCCCCGGTACGCATCTGTACCTCAAACCCCGCGTTGACTGTTTCGGAGGCGGTCTTCCAGTCGAGCACGACAGCTTCCCCATCCATCACCGCATCGAAGCTGGTCAGTTCGACGGGGATTTCGGCGGCATTGATCGCGTCAAGTGGGTCGGAGTCAAACGCCCACGACTTAATAACGATGGTGTTGATTGCAGCGTCGAACTCCAGACGGATCCACCCAAAGTGGCGTGTCAGTGGACCTGTCAAGGAGGAGGTAAATTGGACACCGACGTAAGCGTCCTGACCAGCCCATGGACCGAACGTAGCACCTCCGTCGATGTTGGTAGCGAGCGTCCCGAAATAATAGGAACCAGGCGCAGGCGCAGGAGGAACAGGTACAGGACGGTTATTGATGAGGTTTTGTCCTGACGAGATCGGAGCCCCCGAAGAGAGAGCACTAGCATAATAGTAGTTGCCTGCTACATACCCCACGACGCTTGCAGCGTACGTTCCACCCCCAACGAACCACAAGCCTTGGCCGAAGAAAGGCGTGGCCGTATTTCTGCGTTCGCGGTGAATAAAGATGATGTCGTCGAAGCCATCGCCATCGATATCGATGGCCTGATCGAAGCGTGAGATTGCCGTTGCAGGGTCAGGAGCAGCGTCTGTTGACGCATCCAGCACGATGTCTGGGCCATCCACTACTACGACGGACGGGTCATTGGCAAGCCGCTGAACAGTACGGCCTTCCCAGGAGGCCGGTGTGGCCTGTTCCAGGCTGACGCCGCCGAAAACCTGAGGGCCTGCAAGTCGGTTGTTCGTTTGTGCTGTGGCATCAGGCGCCAAGGACAGGGCAACCCCTGCAGCGGTAGAGTAGGCGAGGAGGCGGCGCTCAAGCGATCCTGCTTTCGAAGGGGGCCGCTTGCGCGCCTTCGAGGTGGTAGCAAACGAGGGCATGGTGACGTGAGTGAGCGTGAGTGAGGGGCGCAATGCGCGTGCTTGGTGAGCATGAAGGATGTTATGTAATCAACAACCTCCTAAAGTTGCAAGTCCTCTCACCCCAACTCATCGGCGAGCCGTAAGTGCTCTGCCGCTTTCTCGGGCACGTTGAGTGTCGTGCGGTACAACTCAGCGAGCCAGCGGTGAGCGCGATGCAGCCTAGGCTCTTGGTGAAGCGCTACCTCGAAGGCCTCGACAGCCCTCTGTGGATAGCCGAGTTGAGTCAAAACCTCGCCCAGGTGATAGTGGGCGCTCGGGAAGAAGTAACGCAGTCCGACAGCTCGAAGTAGGGCATCCGCTGCTGCTTCGAGTTTGTTTTGGTGCAGAAGTGAAACACCCAGGCCGTGAAATGAGGCGGGGTGCTCAGGAGCGATCGTGAGAGCTTTGCGGTAGGCCCGCTCGGCACCTCTCCAGTCCTGCATCTTGAGATAGGTTTGTCCCAGACGCCTGTGTAGGACTGGATAGTGGGGATCAGCTTGCTCGGCTTCTCGAAAACGTACCAAAGCTTGCTCCGCCTTGCCTTCGGCTAGAAGAAGACATCCTTCCAGGTAAGCAAACGCAATCGGAGCTTTTGTGGCTGAAGAATCAGCAGTCTCATATTCTCCTGATTCGTATTGCTCGATGAAAGACTCAACGATGCGACGTGCATCAGCAGGACGGCCTAGGTCTAAATAGCATGAGGTGAGGCGTTGCCCGAGGTGCTCTTGGTTTGGATCCTTGGCATGGAGCGCCTCCAGAATAGGTAGAGCCTCTGACTTGCGCCCAGTCGACAAGTACACTCGTGCGAGGAAGTATTGGGCTTCATCAGCGGCCCGCTCCATTCGCTTCTGCTCAGGTTCATCATGTTCCTCGACATAGCCAAGTTCGACAAGTTGCTGCATTACCTCTCGCTCAGCCCAGGGATCTAATCCGTCTTCAATGGCATGGCACCCTGCATCTCCTGTAACCGTCTCCCAACTCGAAATGGCACGGATCGGAGGTGCCTCTTCGAAAGCTTCCACGAGTGGCCGGCCACGCATATCACTTCCAACAGGAAGACCGAACATGGTGAGTAGGGTTGGCGTGATGTCGAGCAGCGAGGCTCCATAAATCCGATCATCGTGCTTGATGCCGGGACCTGCCATCGTGATGATGCCGAAGTCGCGGTGCTCGAGGGCGGGGGCAGCGGGCTCACTCTTAGGCAGCGCTAGCGGACGAAGGTGGTCAGAGTGAAAGCCGTGATCGGAGATCAGCATCACAACAGTATCCTCGTCCGTGAAGTCAAGTAGCCGTCCGAGTAGCATGTCGTGAAAGCGGTAGCCTGCTTCGATCACCTCCCGGTAGAGGCGATAGTCTGCCTCCGATACGATTGGAAGCTTCGGAGGGTGGTACTTCATGAAGCCATGCCCAAAGTGGTCTATGGCGTCGAAGTACACAGCCGCGAAGTCCCAGGCAACGTGCTCAAGGAGGTAGGTAGCCGCCGACTGAATCGAAGCGGCGTGCGCAATGATATTGGCGAGGGACCGCAGCCGTTTGTCCTTGTCTTGGTCGACTTCCGCTAGGGCGGGGACGAACGGAAGGATATGGGCCGCTGTGAGCTCAGCAGGGTGAACACGCAAGGAGGCTAGCGTGTCGGCGAGTTCAAGGGGGTGGACGGTCCCGTCAGAAAGGGGCCAGGGTCGGTGCGCCGGGCGGGTGGCCTTCTGGTAAAAATTGCTCACCATCGCCCCGTTGATGGGCTCCGCCGGGTGGCTTGGCCACCACCCCACCACGTTGGAACGCAGGCCCTCCTGGTTGAGGATGTTCCACACCGCTTTGCACTTGCGAGTCGTGCCAAGTACGGGCTGGATGCGCGTGCCGTCCTCAGAGGGCTGCACAAAGCCCAGAATGCCGTGCTGGTCGGCGGTCTTGCCGGTGGCGATGCTCGTCCAGAGCATGGGGCTCAGCGGCGGATCGAGTGTGGCGAGGTTGCCCATCACGCCACGGTCGATGAGCGACTCCAGGGCAGGCATCTTGCCCGCGTCTAGGAGTGGCGTGATGACCTTCCAGTCGGCGGCGTCCCAGCCGATGAGAAGCACCTTTTTGGCCAGGCGGTGGGAAGCGTCGGGGCGCGGAGTATCCGGCATGCAAATGCGGGGTGGGGTGGGAGATCGGCGCGGCTAGCGAAGAAACGGTATCGTCGCGAGGAGGGCAAGGACGAGCACGTGTGCGCACACGGTTGATCGCGTGGGCACGACTACCGGAATTGGGAAACGCGAACTCGCGGCCCTCGTACTAGCCCTCCGCTCATCTCTCTGTTGACCCTTCCCCCAGACCCGATCATGGCTTTCGAACTGCCCCCCCTGCCCTACGCCTACGACGCCCTGGAGCCGCACATCGACGCGCGCACCATGGAGATCCATCACACCAAGCACCACCAGGGCTACACCAACAAGCTCAACGCGGCCCTCGACGGTACCGACTGGGCTGGCAAATCCATCGAGGACCTCCTCTCGAACCTCGACGCGCTGCCCGCCGACAAGCAGACAGCGGTCCGCAACAACGGCGGCGGCTTCTACAACCACGCCATCTTCTGGACTATCCTCTCGCCCAACGGCGGTGGCGAACCGACGGGCGACCTCGGCGCGGCCATCACCGAGACCTTCGGCTCCTACGACGCGTTCAAGGAGGCGTTCAAGAAGGCCGCCACCGGCCAGTTCGGCTCGGGCTGGGGCTGGCTCGCCGTCGGCGCCAACGGCCTCCACATTCACGGGCTGCCCAATCAGGACAACCCGGTCATGCACGGCGACTTCCCGATCCTCGGCCTCGACGTCTGGGAGCACGCCTACTACCTCCACTACCAGAACCGCCGCGGCGACTACGTGGACCACTTCTTCGACCTCATCAACTGGGACGAGGCCGACCGACGCTACCGCAACTACCTCGCGCAACAGTAGCACCCGACCGTACCGTTCATCGGTGCCTGCGGGCCGTTCCGGGACGCCCTGGGACGGCCCGCCTCGCTTCGCCTCGGGTCGTGACGCGAAGCGCACCGTGCGCGGCGTTGTGTGAGCAGCCAAGCCGATCCACTCCCATGCGCCTCTCTCTCCTCGTCCTACTCGCGTGCCTCCTGGGGCCCGCCACCCACGCCCAAATCGAACGCCTGCCTCGTCCGGACTCGGTACGCGCCACGCAGTACGGCGCGGCCGTGGCCTTCGACGGCGACCGCGTCGTGGTCGGCGCGAGCGGCGAGACCTCGTGCGACGTGAACGCGGGAGCGGCCTACGTCTACGAGCGGGCCGCGGACGACACGTTTGTGCTCGTGGCGCGGCTCGTGCCCAAGGACTGCCAAGCCGAGCAGTTCTTCGGGCGCTCGGTGGCGCTCGACGGGGACCGGGTGCTGGTGTCGGCGGCGGCGCAGTTCTTCAACCCGCTCCGGCCCAACACGGCCTACGTCTTCGAGCGGCAGGACGACGGGACCTGGGAGCAGACCGCGCGGCTCTCGGGGCTGATCGAGCCCGACGAGGGCGCGTATGCGGCGTGCGTGGCGCTCGGCACCGACGCCGAGGGCGAGGTCTGGGCGCTTGTGACAGCCGAGGCCGACCCGAAGCAGGGTGCCGAGGGGTCGGCCTACCTCTACCGCCTCGTGGGGCGCGGCTGGAAGCTCGACCAGCGCATCGCCGTGCCGGCCGACCGCCGCCGCTTCGGTGCCGCCTGCGCCTTCGACGGGACGACGTTTGCCGTGTCTGCGCCCTCCGACGACCGCCGCAAGGGCGGCGCGCTCTACGTCTTCGAGCAGGCCCCCGCCGATGCCGAAGACCCGTGGGTGCAGCGCCACCGCTTCGACGGCCTGCGCGGGCCGCGCCTCCCCGTCGCGCTCGACGGGCGCAGGCTGCTCGTCGGTGAGCCCGCCGCCGACCGCGAGGACGGGCGAGCCAGTCTCTACCTCGCCGCCGCCGACGGGACATGGTACCGGGCGGCCACGCTCCAACCGCAACGCGGCTATGACCGGGGCGGCTTCGGGACCGACGTAGCGCTCAGCGGCGGCCGTGCACTCGTGGTGGGCTACGACGAACAACTCGGCCAAAACACCAACGTGGACCGCGTTGTCTACAGCTTCGCCCTCAACCCGACAACCGGCGACTGGGCACAGCGTCAGGTCTTCGACATCGGGCGCTATGCCTTCGGGGCCGCCGTGGCGCTCGTCGGGGCGGAAGCCCTCGTCGGCGAGGCCGCCAGCGAGATCGTCGGCGCGGCCTACCTCGTGCGGCTCATGTGATCGATCGCACGTCTAGAGGAACAGCGAGCCAACCAGCCACAGCAGCAGCACCACCACCATTAGCGCGACGCCGACGCCAAGGCTGCGAGGGCGCGATGGGAACTCGTAATCGCAGTACGGGCAGACCTCAGCGTCAGCAGGGGCGGGGAGGGCGCACGAGGGGCACTCGCGGGTGTCGGGCATGGAGGCGAGGGGGCAGGGCCGACCGGGCACCGGCTGCGTTACACGGCGTCCACCTCGGAACCTTATGCCGTAGGTTCTCGATTGGACACGAAGGGTTCTCTCTTAACCACCCCCCAAGCCATGCGTTTCGCGCTCATCCTCTCGCTCGTGATCGCCGCGGTCGCCATCGTCTTCACGCTGCAAAACACGGCCTCGACCGAGGTCAACGTCGGCCCCTACACCATCACAGCCTCGCTCGCCGTCGTGCTCATCGTGACGCTCAGCGCAGGCGTGCTCGTCGGGCTGCTCGCGAGCTTACCGGCGCGTTTCCGGGCGGGGCAGCGCGCCAAGAAGGCCGAGCGCGAACTCGCCACGCTCCGATCGTCGCTACAGGCACCGGCAGCCCAGACTCCGGCAGCCCAGGCACCGCCGACTCAGACACCAGCGCAGACGCCCGCTCCGAAGGTGGTGCCAGCCGATGCCACGGTCATGCCGCCCGCCACCGACGCTGCCGAAACGCAGCGCCTTGCCGAAGAGGTCGCCCAGCGCACGCAGCAGGCCACGGGCAAGCAGGCCTAGGCAGCCTCAGACGCATCGAGTCGGGCGCCGCGTCTATCAGTCGGCGTCGTTGTCGCGTGCGTAGAGATCGAGGAAGCCGCACTCGGTGCAGCGGTACGCCTGCACGTGTAGCTTGCGGCGTCGCTTCCAGCCCGGCGGGAAACCGGTCCACTTGGAGAGGGCGAATGGGCCGCTGATCCAGCGCGACACCGCCCCGCCCGCCGTGTACCCGTTGAGGTAGCCGGGCTCCATCGTGCCGCCGCACCGGAGGCAGGTGGCGTGCCAGCGCTCGCTCATCGGGTCGTGGGGGTCCGAGGGCATCGGCTAGCGAGGCAGCACGGTGATCCGGCGCGTGGCGAGGCGCTCGCCGCCGCTGCGCAGGACGGCCACGTAGAGGCCTCCGCTGAGCGTACCACGGTCCGTCCCTGGACCTTCCCACACCAGCGTGGCACCCGCCTCGGGCAGCGCGGCTTCGAAGACGACGCGTCCGAGGACATCGTAGATGGCGAGCGTCGTGGCACCGAGGTCAGGTGGAAGCGCGGTACGAAACCGCACGGCGCCGCGTGCTGGGTTTGGGAAAGCCTCAAACTGCAGCGCTTGGGGCGGCGCGGGTGGCTCCGCGTCGGTCGTCGTGGGGTTGCGTAGGAAGATCAGGCCGCCGCCAAGCGTGCCGCTCACGAGGTCTGGGTCGCCGTCGCCGTCGAGGTCGCCGAGTGCGGGCGCCGTGCCACTGCGGGGCATCGGGATGGTGCCTGCGTCGACGAACGAGAAAGCCTGCGGAGTGCCCTCGTTGCGGTACACCTGGACGGGGCCGTCGTCGCTGCCGACGAGGAGGTCGAGGTCGCCGTCGCCGTCCAGGTCGCCGAGGTGCGGGGTGCTGTTGGTGCCCACGTCGGCGTCCAGGAAGCGGTCTGCCTCCAGCGTGAACGCCGCAGCGGTCGGCGAGCCTGTGTTGCGGAAGAAGCGCAGCCGCCCCGTGAAGTCGCCCGCGACAAGGTCCGCGTCGCCGTCGCCGTCGAGGTCGCCGAGTGTCGGGGTGGGGCGCTGGCCGAGCGCTAGGTCGGCGAGCGGGCTGGGCACGACCTCGACAAAGGCGTCGGGGCTGTCGAGCGGGGCCGCCGTGCGGCGGAAGAAGAACAGGTCGCGCCCGAACTCGCCAACGACGAGGTCCTTCAGCCCATCGCCGGTGAGGTCGACCAGCGCTGGCGTGTAGGACGACGCGCTCACGCCGAGGTCGAGGCTGAGGAAGTCCGGGTCGGTTTCGCGCCAGCGTGGTGCGGCGGCAGTGCCCACGTTCTCAAGGAGCCGCAGGGCCGACCGGATTGGGTCCAGGCTGGGTGGACGGTCGACGCTGACGAGCGCGTCGAGGTCGCCGTCGCCGTCGAGGTCGGCTATGGCCAGCCGAGTGCTGCGCCCGACATCGTAGTTCGGCAGCAGCTGGCTCGTGCGCTCCGTGAAGACCGGCGCCGTCGCAGTGCCGATGTTCTCGTACAGGAAAAAGTTGTCGATGAGGTTCTTCGGCTGGGAGCAGAAGCCGCCCGCGATGCCCACCACGAGGTCGAGGTCGCCGTCGGCGTCGGTGTCGCCAAACGCTGCGATGGCGTAGCCGCCGGACGTGAGTGGCTCGTCGTCGGGGTAGACGTCAGCGGCGAGGACGAGGGTGGGATTGGTCGGCGTTCCCTGGTTTTCGAAGAAGAGCAGGCTCGCCGAGTTGATGTCGCCCCAGAAGTAGTCGAGGTCGCCGTCGCCGTCGACGTCGGCAAAGGTGACCGCGTTCTGCCCGTGGCGGTTCGCCGAGGCGAGCGCACGTGGTGCCGCCGCGTGGGGACCACGCACGTTGCCCGGAGCGGGTCCTCCGAGCGCGCTCGGGTCGTCCACCAGCGGCGTGTTGGGGCAGTTGGGGTTGCTCTCGAAGATGACCAGGTCCTGAAAGCGGTCCGTCTCGAACACGAAGCGTGGGACGCCGTCGGAGCCGACGCCGTCGTGGCGGTAGTGATAGGTCGTGCCGAGGTCGGCCGTGCCAGCGAAGTAGTCGAGGTCGCCGTCGCCGTCGACGTCGCCGAGGCCGGGGACGTTGGTGTTCTCGGCGCGGAGCGGGTTGCCGTTGGTGTCCGTGAGCGGGTCTGCCGCCTCGGTGAAGCGCGGGGCCTGTGCGGTACCGTCGTTGCGGAGGTAGCGGGCACGGTTCGGCCCCGTGGCGCTTCCAGTGAGCAGGTCGAGGTCGCCGTCGCCGTCGAGGTCGCCGAGCTGCACCCACGAGAGGAGGTCCGCATCGGCGTAGGCGTCGGGGCGCCAGACGAAGGTGGCAGGTTGGCCCGCAGGTGCCGTGTTTTCGAGGTAGAGGAGGCGCCGCCCGCCCTCGCCGAGCACCACGAGGTCCGGGTCGCCGTCGAGGTCAGCGTCAACAAGCTGCGGGCGCGGGCCGACGAAGCCGCCCAGGAACGGATAGGCGACAGCCTCGCCCTCCACCTCGATGGGGAACGGCGCGGCCTCGGGCGTGAAGGCGGGCACCGGCTGAGCCGCGGAGCGCGTGCCCAGCAGCGTGAGCGAGAAGACGAGCAGGCGAGAGGCGAAACGAGGCACGAGCAGGCGTCGGCGAGCACATGAAAATGAAGACAACGAAAGTACCCGCGAGCGTCGCCGGATGTTCAGGGCGACGGGGCCGTTCGGGGGCCACGGGCGACCGTTCGCGCGGATCGTCGAGAGCAACAGGAGAGGGGAACGGGTGGTGCGCGTGGCTTCACTTATCCACATGCTGTCCCCGGCATTGAAGGCCCATCGGGAGCGGGGCTATATTCGGAGGCCTCGCGGTGTCGCATTCCCACCCACCGGCCGCGAGCGCGCACTCTCCCTATTCTCGTACGCAACAGGCAGGGCCGTGGGAGGCCCTGGACGCAACAGGCAGCACCGGCTCCATGGGCAAGGTCATCGCGGTCGCAAACCAGAAAGGCGGCGTCGGCAAGACGACCACGGCGGTCAACCTCGCCGCGTCGCTCGCGGCGACGGAGCACCCGACGCTGCTCATCGACATGGACCCGCAGGCCAACGGGACCTCGGGCATCGGCGTGGACGCCCGCACCGTGGCCTCGTCGAGCTATGAGATCCTCGCGGGCGACGTGCCGGTCGAAGACTCCGTCCTCTCGACCGAGATGCCCTACCTCGACCTCGTCCCGAGCCACATCAACCTGGTGGGCGCCGAGATCGAGATGATCGACCTCATGAACCGCGAGCAGGTGCTCAAGAACGCGCTCACGCACGTCCGCCGCGCCTACGACTTCGTGGTCATCGACTGCCCGCCGAGCCTCGGCCTGCTGACGCTCAACGCGCTCACGGCCGCCGACTCGGTGCTGATCCCCGTGCAGGCGGAGTACTTCGCGCTCGAAGGGCTCGGCCAGCTCCTCAACACGATCAAGATCGTCCGGCAGCACCTCAACCCCGAACTCGAGATCGAGGGGGTGCTCCTGACCATGTTCGACGGGCGGCTGCGGCTCTCCAACCAGGTGGCCTCTGAGGTCCGGCGCTACTTCGGCGCGAAGGTCTTCCAGGCCATCATCCAGCGCAACGTCCGCATCTCGGAGGCACCGAGCTTCGGCAAGCCGGTCCTGCTCTACGACGCCACGTCGGTGGGTGCGCGCAACTACATCGCGCTGGCCCGCGAGATCATCCAGAACAACGCCGCGCTCCTCGCCGCCCCGGTGCAGGAGGAGGGCCGCGTGCCACTCGCGGACCTGATGGACCGCTCCAGCCGCGCCGCCTCCAACGGCGACGGCGCCTCCGACGAGACGCCTGCCCCGCCGCAGCGCATCCGCCTGCCCTCGGCCACGACCCGCGACTCGTCCTCAGACGACTAGCACGGCGATCGACGGCCACGGCCCCATCCACTCGGGGCCCGTCTCGCGTTCCCGCTCTCTTCCCCGCTTTTCTCCACGACACACCGCTGATCGCATGGCGACGCGCAAAGCAGCTCTCGGCAAGGGCCTCGGCTCGCTCCTCCCGCAAATGGAGGAAGCCCAGGACGCCGACCAGGGCGACGGGGCGAGCGAGGACGGCACGCTTGCCCAAGCCCGCGGCCCCCAGGCCCGCCTCTACAACTTCGAGGAGCGCTTCCGAACAGCCGGGCGCGTGGCCGAACTGGAGGTGGACGCCATCCGCCCCAACCCCTACCAGCCGCGCACCGAGTTCAACGAGCGCGCGCTGCGAGAACTCGCGGCCTCCATCGAGCAGTTGGGCATCATCCAGCCGCTCACCGTGCGCTCCCTCGGCGGTGGCCAGTTCGAGTTGATCTCGGGCGAACGCCGTCTCCGCGCCGCGCGCAAGGCCGGGCTCAAGCGTGTGCCCGCCTTCGTCCGCGAGGCCGACACCGAGGCCATGCTGGAGATGGCCATCGTGGAGAACGTCCAGCGCGAAGACCTCAACCCCATCGAGATCGCCCTCGGCTACCAGCGCCTCATCGACGAGATCGGGCTGACGCAGGAGCAGGTGGCCGACAAGGTGGGCAAG
The DNA here is from genome assembly GCA_038528235.1 of Bacteroidota bacterium. Lineage (GTDB taxonomy): Bacteria > Bacteroidota > Rhodothermia > Rhodothermales > Rubricoccaceae > JBCBEX01. Next base: position 10,555 of record JBCBEX010000076.1, on the reverse strand, counting down.
AGCCGCTCGGGCGTGACCAACCTGCTGCGGCTGCTCCGCCTTCCGCCGCGCGTGCAAGCCTCGATCCGCGACGGCCTGCTCACGCCCGGCCACGCACGCATGCTCGTCAGCCTCGGCGACGACGAGATCCAGATGACGCTCCACCAGGCGATCCTGGACGAGGGCCTCTCGGTCCGCGACGTGGAGGAGCGCGTCCGCGCCTACAAGAACCCGACGCCCGAGCCTGAGAACAAGGTCGAGCCAGTCGTCACGGCCGTGCCGACCCTCGACGAGCGCAACCGCCTCCAGATCGCCGACTTCGAGGCGAAGCTGCGCGAGCATCTCGCCACGCAGGTCCGCCTCCAGCACCGCGCCGACCACAGCGGCAAGATCGAGATCGCCTACTACTCGCAGGAGGACCTGGAACGCGTGCTCGACCTCGTCCTTGGCAAGAAGTAGTCCTCGGTAAGAAATAAGGCGAACTCCGTCTTTTGTCATGCTGAACTCGGTTCAGCATCTCAGCGATGCCGCAAGCCATCTCAGTCGGTAGAGATCCTGAAACACGTTCAGGATGACATACAGCGTCCCATACAGCTATGTACTGCGGGTCGTGTGGTGTCTGGCAATAGCGCTGCTGTGCGGCACGGCGCATGCGCAAGTCGTGACGGACTCGACAGGTACTGCGGGCGAAGTCGCAGCGGAAGAGGGGGGCGCCGACGCCGCTGTGGTGCTGAGCCCCGTCGGGGTGGAGGTTGTTACCATACCCGACGATCCGAGGACGCCGCGGGGGGCGCTCTTGCGGAGCCTTGCGGTGCCGGGGTGGGGGCAGGTCTACAACGGGCAGTGGGGCAAGGCGCCCATCGCGTTCGGCGCCGTGGCAGGCGTGACGGTGCTGGTGGTGGTCAACCACCTCGACTACCGGCAGTGGCGCGAGGCCTACCTCTTCAGCGCCTGCGAAGACCTCGTCTGCGACCCTGACCAGCCCGGCGTCAACCCCAACGCCGGCTTCCTCGACACGTGGCAGGCGCTCGGCGAGCCCTCGACGCAACTGGCACTCAACAACCGCGACGTGCTCCGCCGCAACCGGGACTTCGCCATCCTGATTGGCATCCTGGTCTATGGCTTGCAGGCGCTCGACTCCTACGTCTCCGGCCACCTGCTCGACTTCGACGTGAGCGAGGATCTCTCGCTGCGCGCGCTCCCTGCCCTCACGCCGCACGGAACGGTTGGAGGACGGCTCGCGCTGCGCTGGAGGTGGTGAAGCTGACCGTTCTGGCCGGTTTGGGGACAGGTGGGCATGGGCAGGATCGTGAATCCGGTGTAAGCGCTTGCATCCGTTCGGGGTTCGTGCCTATTTCTGTGCACCCTCCGCCATCCATCTGTGTCTGTCGCCTTGCCCTGTGAGCCTGGTCCCCGTTCCGTTGGTCAGGCCCTGCCGCGTTCGAAAGGCCTGCGAAACCGCCCGTGCAGGTACCTCCGTAGGGGAACTGTAGGGCGCTCCTCGCATAGGGGCGTCCACTGGCGCTTCGCCCGCCCCGAGCGCTGAGCGACGCGGGTCGGTTCGTTCCGGCCCCCGCTTTCCACCACACGGCCGCCCCGCGCGCTAGCCTGAGGCACCCACCCACGCTCCCCATGCCCAACCCCGACGCCCACGGCTCGCAGGTCGCAGGTCGCCCCGCGCTCTTCGACAAGGCCGCCCAGTTCTTTGCTCCCGGCGGCGACTATGCACGGGTCCAAGAAGCGGGCCTCTACCCCTACTTCCGGCCGATTGAAGTGGCGGAGGGGACGCGGGCCGTGATGAACGGGAAGAACCTCATCATGGCCGGGTCGAACAACTACCTCGGTCTCACCAACGATCCGCGCGTGGTTCAGGCCGCCCAGGACGCCATTGCCAACTACGGGACGGGCTGCACCGGCTCTCGCTTCCTCAACGGCACCCTCGACCTGCACCTGGAACTCGAAGAGAAGCTGGCCGCCTTCATGGGCAAGGAAGCGTGTGTGCTCTTCTCGACGGGCTACATGACCAACCTAGGCGTGGTGCAGAGCCTGGCGAGCAAGGGCGACTTCGTCTTCAGCGACAAGGACAACCACGCCTGCATCGTGGCGGGCACGCAGGTCAGCTTCGCCGAGACGGTGCGCTACCGGCACGACGACATGGACCACCTGCGCCTCCAACTGGAGCGCTACAGCGAGCAGCACCCCGATGCGGGCAAGTTCATCGTCACGGACGGCGTCTTCTCGATGAGTGGCACCATCGCCAAGGTGCCCGACCTGATCGATCTAGCCCGCGAATACAACGCCGCGCTGATGCTCGACGACGCGCACGCCGTCGGCGTAGTGGGCGACGGAGGCCGCGGCTCAGCCTCGACCTTCGGGCGGCTCGACGACGTAGACCTCGTCACCGGCACCTTCTCGAAGAGCTTCGCCTCGCTCGGCGGCTTCGTCGTTGGCGACCGCGAGGTGATCGAGTACATCCGCCACAAGGCCAGCGCCCACATCTTCAGCGCCTCCATGCCGCCTGCCAACGTGGCGACGGTGCTGAAGTGCCTGGAGATCCTGCAGGCCGAGCCTGAGCGTCTTGCTCGTCTGGAGGAGATCTCGACCTACATGCGCGACGGCTTCCGCCACCTCGGCTTCGACGTGTGGACGAGCGAGTCGCCCATCATCCCGGTCGTGATCGGCGACATGTTCACCTGCTTCGCGTTCTGGAAGGATCTGCTCGAAGCGGGCGTGTTCGTGAACCCCGTCGTGCCGCCGGCCGTCCCGCGCGGCCAGGCGCTCATGCGCACGAGCTACATGGCGACGCACACGAACGAAGAACTGGATCTCATTCTTGACGCCTTCCGCCGCATCGGGCTCAAGCACGGCATCATCCAGACGAACGGGACGCCGGGCCATTACGTCGGTCGCAACGGCCACGAGTGAGGACAGCGAGCTGGAAGGGGAGAAGCAGCGATGCGACTCATCCCCGTGCCCGGTCACACGTTTCGATGCCTCGGCCTAGCGCCGGGGCATTGGTGTTTTTGCCCGGCGCGGTGCCGATCTTGGCGGTTCTCCATCTCCACGTCGCGCCTATTCACCCTATGGCCTCGCCGTCGCGCTCGGATGCCCTGCTCGGCATCGTGCAATTGCTGCGTCCGCTCAATTTCGTGCTGTTTCTCGCGGGGGTCGCGCTCGGCGGCGTGCTGGCCGCAGGAGCCGAGGCCTTCGAGGGGGCGTCGGGCCGGGCCCTGGCGTGGGCGATGGCGTCGGCGGCGTGCTTGGGCGGCGCTGCCAACGCGATCAACGACGTGTACGACCTCGCCATCGACCGGGTGAACCGACCGGGGCGGCCTCTGCCGTCGGGGGCCGTATCGGTGCGTTCGGCGACAGCGGTGGCGCTCACGCTGGCGGTGCTGAGTGTGGTGCTGGCAGCCGGCGTGTCGCGCACGCATGTCCTGCTCGCCGCGTCAACGGGTGGCCTGCTGTGGCTCTACAGTGCTTCGCTCAAGCGGCTGCCCGTGGTGGGCAACCTCGCGGTGTCGATGGTTCTGGGGCTGGCGCTCGTCTACGGGGGCCTTGCCGTCGGGCTCTCGGACGCAGTGCTGGTGGGGGCCGCGTTCGCGTTTCTGACAACGTGGGCGCGTGAGGGGGCCAAAGACCTCGAAGACGTGGTGGGCGACGCGGCTGACGGGGCGCAAACGCTCCCGCTCGTGACGAGTCCGCGCACGGCGGCGTGGGTGTGCCTAGCGGTGCTGGCAGCCACGCTCGCCGTACTCCCGGTGCCCGCGTTTATCCCGGCACTTGGGCTTCCGTTCTTGGCCTTCGGGTTGCCTGCGGCTGGCCTCCTGCTGGCTGCGGCGTGGCATCTTCTCGCGCCTGACCCCACCACGACCGCAGGCCAGGCCAGCGCGCTCCTGAAAGCGGCGATGGTGGCAGGCGTCGTGGCGCTGGCGCTCGCTAGGCTAGCGTAGGGGAAGCGTTCTAGTGGACGGGGTGCCGCGGGAAACGCCGGGCACAGGCTCGGCGAAGGTGAATCGCTAGAAGTGGAACCGGGCGAAGAAGAGCGCGCGGATCAAGAACTGCGACCGGGTCACCTCGCTGTCCTCGTCGACGTTGCCAATGCGAGTGTACTGAACCTGACTCTCCACGCCGAGTGATAGGTCGCCGAAGTAGTGCTCGCCTCCCAGCGTGGGTGCAAAGATGAAGTCGATCTGCGACGCGGTGTCGTCCGAGAACGCGTTCGAAACAGCTGTGCGCGCGAAGCCAATGCGGGTGCCAACGTACAAGGCATTGGCTTCACTCCCCTGGTTATAGTAGAACAAGCCGGTAACAAAACGCAGCCTTGAGTCGGCCGTTGTTTCATCGTTGAGCGAGACGGCATCGCGGACATAGCTAATTTCAGGCTCTAGGCGAAATTGGCCTAGCGTGATGGGGACATAGAGTGACGGTGTAAAAAAACCTAAGCTCGAAAACCCGTTTTGATCAATCACAGCAAAGCGTGTGAGCGGCTCGATGCTCACGCCGATGCCGACGCGGTTCCCCTGCGCAGCAGCAGGGAGGGAGACGAGCGCAATGAGGCCAAGGACAAGAACGGGGCGATACATGCGAGGTTGTGGAGCGGGTGAGTGAGGAGCGCCGACAATAGCCCCCATACCTCCGCAAAGTCAAGCCGCCCGCTGGGCTCAGCCCTGACGGGTGAAACTGCCGAAACAGCAGCACTAGCGCGGCGAGCAGCACGTCTACCCAGATGCGTCTCGCGAACTGGTGCAGGCGGCGCCAGACCTCGGCACGTTGTAGCGTTCTCGGCCGCTGGGGGTCGCCTCGTGGAGGACCATGAACACGAACGCGCGCGCAAACCGGATGGGCAGAAGGGGTTTGCTTCGGGCGGCGAGCTACCGCTTTGGGTCGGTGAGCGAGACCCGCCCCATCATGCCGCAGACGAACACGCTGGCCAGCGGCGACAGCATCAACACCCAGAACAGGCCAGTGCCCTTGGTGGCGAAGTCGTCAGGCTCGCTCGTGACGCCTGCGTGGACGAGGGCTGTCTCAGGGAGCGACGGCACGTGGTGTGCCCAACGAAGACATGCGGGGGCTGCTCGGGGTGAGCAGCCCCCGCACTGAGGTCGGTTCGGCGGGAGGGTCAGAGCCGAACCGAGCAACCAAGCCCGAAGCCACTAGAAGCGGAACGAGAGGCCGAAGTAGGGTCGGATCACGTCCACGGTCGTGCGGACCGGGTTCTGCGGCGTGTTGGCCGCGTCGGCGTCGTCCACCTCCACGAGGTAGTCGGCCTCCTCACCGAGGAGGTAGCGCGCGCCGAAGTCGACGTAGGCCGTGACGTGCTGTCCGTTGTCGAGGCCGTTGAAGACGCGGAGCAGCAGGCCGCCGCCGCCGCCGTAGGTGAACGCGAAGTCGTCCACGACGGTGTTGCCGGAGTTGCGCGTCACGACCACCGGGTCGCCGCCGAAGCCATTGTTGTTGTTGGCGACCACGGCCTGGTCGAGCGAGACGCGGGTGTGGAGGTAGTTGAAGCCGCCGAAGCCTTCGATGTAGGGCTGCACCGCGCCGCCGTTGGGCTGGATGCGCAGCACGAGGCCGAGGCTCGCGATGTTGTTGTGCGTGATCTGGTCCGCAACCGAGACGCCGCTGCCGCCGAAGTTGACCGGCACGGGGTTGACCTGGCGGCCATAGGTGAGGAAGCTGCCTTCAAAGCCAAGCGCGAGCGGGACGCCCTCGGGCTGGAAGAGCAACTGCCCGGCGAGGCCGAAGCCGATGTCTTCGACGCTGTCCTGGAAATCCCCGAGGGGGACGCCGCCTTCGAGGCGGAGGTTGAGGGTGCGGGTTTGGGCCTCGGAGGCCGGGACGCAGACGAGGAGGGCGAGCGCTACGAGGAGCGCCCAGCCCGCCGCCGCGCGTGTGGGGCGGTGGAGCATGGTCGGTGGAGAGAGCGTGAAGAGAGCGAGCGGTTTGGTCTATCGCCCCTGTCCAGGAATGTTGCCAGCACCACCGTCTATAGCATTCACCTGCCCGATTTGTCACACGAATCGACGCCTGCGGCTGGACTGAACCGACGCTATCTCACGACGGTCACCCGGCGCGTCTCAGCCACGCCGTCGGCCCGGAGGCGGAGCACGTAGACGCCCGACGCGAGGCGGCTCACGTCCCACCGCAGCGTGTGCCAGCCGGCGGCTTGGTCGCCCGTGGCAAGCTGCGCGACGCGGCGCCCGAGCAGGTCGAAGACCTCGATCTCCGCCGCGCCAGCGGTCGGCAGCCCAAAGGGCACCGTCATGGCTGATGACGCTGGGTTGGGGTAGGGCTGCGTCAGCGTGACGCGCTCCGGGAGGCCTGCATCGTCCTCGGTGCTGACGACGATCGTGGTCGTCGCCTCGGCGTCCGTCTTCGGCGGCTCGACGTTGCCCGCGAAGTCCGACGCAATGCTGTAGAACGCATAGCTCCCCCCGTTGCGCCCCACAAACGTAGCGGAGGTCTCCGCGTAGTTGAGGAGCCAGGGCTCGAAGGGACCTTCCTCCTGGGAAACGTACACGTCGAAGCCGCTGACCCCAGCATTGGCGTCGTTGCCGGCCCACGTGACCGTGAATACCGAGTCGCTCAGGGTTTCTTGCAAGGCTACAACACCGCTCGTGGGCGCGGTCAGATCCACCGTGTTGATCCACGGCGGGGTGTCAATGGGCTCGTTGAGGTCGAAGAAGATGCGCGCCTCGTTGCGGAGGACGGTGCCGCTCCCGGTTCCGTCTCGGGGCGCGACGACGAAGGAAATGCTGCCCTCGCCCTCCGGCGGCGTCACGTTGGGGGGCAGGAAGCCCGCAAAGGGGTCCTCAGGCAGCTCGCCCGTCGCAGGGTCGAGCGAGGTGAAGCGAGCCGTGAGGATGCCCGATGTCGGTTCGAGGGTGAGCGCGATGAGCACGAGGAGGTCTTGCTCCGGGCGCAGATCCACGGTGGTCGCGTAGTCCTGAAGGCCAGGCGGGACCGGCACAATGCGCTCGCCAAAGGTGACCGGGCCGAGCGTCAGCGATGCGGGGTCGAAGACCTCGAGGTCGAGCGTGTCGACCACGATGACCTCGGCAGCGGGCGCCGTGGCCGTGTCCAGGTTCTCAAACCGGACGAGGTAGGGCATCGGCTCGGTGCTGGCGATGTAGCGCGCGTCGCCCGCGCCCCCTGGCCCGATCTTGTCGTTGGGGTCGAACGAGTTGACCGTGGTGACGGGCTGCTGCTCATCGGGCTTCGGACGTAGGCTCGTCTGGTAGCGCTCGTCGAAGAGCGTGTAGAACTGGTCGCCGCCGAACGCGCTCGATATGTTCACCACACCGTCAGCGATCAGATACGGGGCGTTGACCGGGACGAGGGCGTTCTCTGGGGCCGGGAAGTAGTTGTCCCCCGACCGCTCCATGGGGAGAATGGTCGGAATGCCGGTGTAGTTGTCGGCGATGTAGTAGTTGCCGTCGGGCGAGGTGAGGAGCACCGTCGTATGCCCGACGCCTGTGCCGTTCTTGGTCACTACCTCCACGCCCCAGCCGAAGAGCGGCGAATCGGTGCCAAACGTGAGGGCGGAGAGGTTCTCGAAGTTGTCGACAGCCGCCCCGACGCACGCTCCGTCGCGGCCCCCGGTAAAGACAAACTCCGCCGCTCGGGTCACGAAGTTGTTCGAGGCCGCCGTCGAGGCGAGATAGGCCTCGGCGGCGATGAGCCCCGGAATGTCGTTGCTGCGAGACGTTGGCGAGGCGGTCCGCTGGGCGTGCTCGGATGACCGGAGCGGTGTGCGGCCGGCGGCACCGGCGCGGGCGTCCGCGTCGGAGAAGGCGAAGAGTTCGAGGGTGTAGTCCGCCGAGGTGGTGATGGTAAAGGTCGACGTACGCGCCTCACCTGGGGCAAGGCCAACGGCCCCGAGCACGATGTACTGCTCGGTCTCGTCTTGGACGACGGGCGTTTGCTCCGTCTCGTCTTGACCAGGGAGAGGCGGCAGCGCGAACGAGTCGTCGAACGTGACGTCCGCTCCCAGCGGGATGCCCATCACGGTGAAGATGCCCCCGACAGCGTCTACGTTGCCATCGTTGCCGTAGACGAGCGAGAAGGTGCCCGGTCGCCCGCGCCGGACGGCCTCGGGGCCGACCAGCGTCACCCAGACGTCGGCACCTAGGCTCTGCTCCACGTTGAAGGCGCGTGGCAGCGTCTCCGCGCCGCCATCGCCGTTCACCACGACCACATCACGCGCGCCGATGGCCGCATCGGTGAGGTCGAACACCGCCCGTAGGGTCGTGGCGTCCTCGCCCACCTGCGTTTCCAGGCTCTCCAGCGTGGGGCCGTTGCCGCTGAGGGACACCGTCGCCCCGTCCGTGAAGTTCTGGCCCACCACGGTCAGCGTCAGCAGGCCCGCGTCGCCTCCACGCTGAGGGTTCACGGAGAAGGCCGCGAAGTCACCGCGAGGCGGACCGTCTTCGATGGTCACAGTGCCGGTCGCCGGACTGCCGAGGGCATAGTCGGGCGTGGCGAGGAGCGTGAACGTGACGGTCTCGCTCGGCTCGGCGAGGTCGTCGTTCACGGGGATGATGCCGACCTGCAACTCGGTCACGCCGAGCGGTAGCGTGAGGGCGTCGCCTAGCTCGGTCGTCACGTAGTCCGCCAGCCGTTGCGCAGAGCCACCCAGCGCGAACGGGACGGTGACCGGCGCGAGCGTCTGTCGGTTCGACCGGACGACGAACGTGCCGGCGCGGTTGCCGAGCTCGCTGGCGTCGGCACGCCGAACCTCGACGGAGAGCGTGAGGTCGGGCGGGAGAATGACCAGCGTCGTCGTGGCTTCGCCGCCGCGCGGGTCGGATACGCGGATCTCGTAGGTGCCGTAGATGTCGCCTGGCGTCAGGTCCAGGCCCAAGCCGATCGCGGTTGGGGTGATGGTGTTGATCTGCCCCGGAAGCGTACCGTACGTGACCGGATCTGCACACTCAACGCACCTGAGGGCGACGCTCAGGTCCGGAGCGAATCCGGTGCCGGTGAGCGTAAGTGGGACGAGCGTTCCCCCGCGTACCTGTGAAGGCGACGCGGCGAGGCTCCCCGAGATCGTTGGGATGCCGCGCGCAGCCGTGACGCTAAACACGGCGTCGCTAATCGACGGATAGAGCGACAGATCGGCGCTCTCGATTGTCAGCGACGAGAGGTCGGTGAAGCCACCCGTGATGGCCTCCGCCGTGATCAGGTCGAACGACGTGCCGACATCGGGGATGTAGCCATCGCGCAGCACGACATCCAGTGTGCCGTCGAGTTGGGCCGTGCCGAGGGCCTGCCCGCGGGTGTTGGAGAGCACGAAGAGGTCGTCGCTCGCCATCGCGTTGACGAGGTCGAAGCGAAGCCTCGCGCCGTCGTCCAACGCGAAGTCGCCCGTCCAGGTGAGCGCCCCGACCTCCCCGCTGGGGCCCGTGATGTCAACGGCTGCCCGATTGGTGAGGGCGAGGCCGATGGCGTCGATCTCACCGCCGAGTTGGACGATGCCGTCCAGCGTCGCGTCGAGCGGTTCGAAGCTGCGGTTGCGCTCCACGTCGGACCCGAAGAAGAAGACGCCGTCGCCCTCGCGAGTGAAGGTCCCGGTTGGGGTGTTCACGAAGGTGCCGGAGCCGGAGAAGCCGCGCAGGCCGCCATTCCCGACGATGTCGAGGGTGGCCTCGTTCGCGAAGCGGGCGCCGTCGTAGACGTAGAAGAGGCCGTCGTCGCGCCATGCCACCGTGCCCGCGTTGCGGAGGCGTGCGTCGGCACCGCGCACGCCACGGTTGTTGGTGTTGCCGGCGAGTCGGATCAGGTTGCGGTTGACGATGGTGCCCTCGGTGATATAGCCCGAGCGCCAGTCGAGGCCCGCGCCCGCCACGGCGAGTTCCGCGGTGCGGTCCGTGAGCAGGTGGCTGTTGAGCACCAGGCGTCCGGCTGGCGCACCGGTGAGGGTGCCCAGGACCGTCAACGGTCGGTTGAACTGCAGCGTTGCGTCCAACGCCACGTTGAGGCGCGCATTGCGCTGGGTGCTCGCCTCTTCCAACTCGACCGAGCCGCCCTCGACGGCCCACGTGCCCTCGTTCTCGACCGTGAGCGGGCCGTAGATCTCCCACAGCGCATCGCCGGTCTTCGTCAGCGTGGCGGTGGGCTCGGTCGTGAAGGTGCCGACACCCGAGAAGCCGCGCAGGCTGCCCGTCCCGCTCACGGCGAACGCGCCCGCGTTCTCGAAGCGCGCCCCGTCATACACATACAGGATGCCCGAGCCCTCCCAGTTGACGGTGCCCGTGTTGCGCAACACCGCCGTCTCGCCCCGCGCCCCCCGGCTGGCGTTCGCGCCCGTGTACCGGATCAACTCCCGGTTGACGAGCCGCCCCGCCTCCAGGTAGCCACTGAGCCACTCGAAGCCCGTGCCCGCTACCGCGAGCGTCGCGCCCGGCCCTGCCGTCAGCGCCGCGTTGAGCGCCAGGCGGCCCGTCGGCGCAGCGCTGAGCGTGCCCTCGACGGTGAGCGGGCGGTTGAACTGCAGCCGCGCGCCCTCAGCCACCGCCACCGTCGCGTCGCGCTGGGTGCTCGCCTCTTCCAACTCGACCGAGCCGCCCTCGAC
>JBCBEX010000075.1:0-22039 GCA_038528235.1 Bacteroidota bacterium | reverse complement strand
CGAGGCCCCGAGTTTTACCTCGCCTACCTCAACCCCGTCATCTTCTACCGCGCCCTCGACTTCGAGATGGGCAGCCCAGCCAACATGCTGCTCGCGTTCGACGGCTCCTGGACGCTGCCGTCAGCCTGGCTCGGCAACCGCGGCGCGACGCTCTACTACCAGTTCATGTTCGACGAATTCCGCGCCTCAGAGTTTTTCTCGAGCCGAGGCTGGCGCAACAACAAGTGGGGCGTGACGATTGGGGCGCGCCTCGTCGATCTGCCCCTCCCCAACCTCGATCTGACGGTCGAGTACGCGCGCATCCGCCCGTTCACCTACACAAGTGCGAACCCGGCGCGGGCCTACGTGCACCGCACGGGGCTGATCGGTCACCCCATTGGGCCCAATGCGCAGGACGTGTCCTTCCTCGCTACCTACCGCCCCACTACCCGCCTGACGCTAGGCCTAGGCGGCGCGGTCACGAGCACGGGGCGCAACGAGGGCGGCGTTCCCACCGCCGACGGTTTCTTCAACTTCGGCAGCGACCCGCTTGTCTCCTACAACGAATGCTTCCGGCGCGAAGACCTTTGCTTTGGCAATGGCAACGAGTTTGGCAACGAGGTAGGCCAAGGCATCGGCCAAACGCGGGTGCTGATGGAGGGACGCGTAGGCTACGAGCTGCTGCCGAAGCTGACGTTCGAGGTAGCTGGGCGCCTCTCGAACCAGACCGACGACGGCGACGCGAGCCGAGACTTTGGGTTCGCAGACCTCTTTGCGACGCTCCGCTGGGGCCTCCCCTTCCAGAGTTTCCGCTTCTAGCGGCCTGTGTAGCCTGGCTGCGGGCGCCCTGTCTTACAGCTACGCGCGGCGCGGCGCTTCCTCGGCGATCACAAGCACGGGCTCAGCGGACCGATGGCCGTCGCCGCTGTGGCTCGGCAGGCGCGCCGCTGGCACTTCCACCGGAGCCTCCACGCGCTGCGGGTGCCCGAGGAGTTCGAGGTACTGCCCGACGATGCGGTCCCAGGTGTAGCGCGCCTCGATGCGCGCCACGGCCTGTTCGGAGAGCGTCTGTTGTAGGGCCGTGCTCTCTTCGATGCGTTGGAGCAGGGCGGGTAGCTCGGCAGCCTCGCGGAAGTAGAGCACGGCGTCGCCGCCTACCTCGCGGTTGAACGGGTTGTCGTGCGCGACGACGACGTTGCCACACCCCAAGGCTTCGAGCAGCGACGGGTTGGTACCGCCGACCGAATGCCCGTGGAGGTAGGAGACACTGTGATAACGCAAGGCCTGGAGGCGGTCACGCTCGTAGACGGTCCCGATGAGGCGGACGCGGGGGTCGCGCGTGGCGGCGGCCCGGATCCGCTGGACGTACTCGGTCGGCTGGGTGTGGTCGCCGAGCACGATGAGGGGCAGCGGGCTGTCGGAGGCGCTGTAGCCCTCAATGATCTCAGTGACGTGGTTCTCCGGCTCGAAGCGGCACACCACGCTGTGGTAGCCCTTCGGCGTCAAGCCCCACTCGGCGAGGAGGGCCGGATCGGGGCGGTGGTGCAGCGCTGGCGCCCCGTAGGCAATCACGTCGCAGGGCGGCATGCTGCGGTGGCGGTCGCCCAGGTTGGTTTTCACCGCCGCCGCGTCCGCGATCAGCCGCGAGGGCGTCCGCATAGCGAAACCCTCCATTGCGCGGAGGTAGGCCTTACCGATCCAGTTGTACTTCTCGCGTGCCCACTCGATGCCGTCCATGTTGATCCACACCTCGCGCTTGTAGAGGCGCGGCAGCCAGCAGAAGGCGCTTGCCCCATAGCCGAGCATGTAGACCACGTCGAAGCGCTTGCGGGCACGCCACAGGCACCGGACGTCGTAGAGAACCGTGGTGAGGCTCCCCAGGCGGGGGGTCTCCACGAATTCGAGGCGGACCCCCTTGTAGTTCTCAGGCGCGCGCGGGTCGTCGCTTTCGCAGAACACCGTCACGTCGATGCCTTGGGCGACCAGGCGCGTCGACAACTCGTCTGCAAAGGTTTCGAAACCACCGTAGTGGGCTGGGATTCCGCGTGTACCTAAAATCGCAAGCGAGCGGACGGGAGTAGCACGTGGGGTCACAGCGGTGGAGCGGCGGGTGGGGTGGGTACGCACCGACGGAGGGCGAGAGAGGGAGGGGAGCACCGGAGAGGAGCGCCCGGGGTACGTTTCTGGCGCACGCTGGTAGGAAGCCAAGAATACATACCACGCAAGTAGGTAACAAGTGCGCGCCCACCCCTCCGCAGAAAATGAGCCAAACCGCTCGGCTCCCACCCAGAGGCGCCCGTACCTTTCCCGTTTTCTGCCCCCCTGCCCTTCTTGCCCATGTCCCACGCTCTTCTGCGGGACGCCCTCCTCGTCACTGGCTCGCTCAACGCCAAGGAAGACGATCGCACCCTAGATCGGTCCCAGATTCACCCGGTTCAGCTGGTGACGACGGCGGGCGCGCAGCCCCTCTCCTACTTTGACGAGATCGGCGACCTGGGCGTCTCCGCCCTCGCGCTGCGGCCCGGCTCGTTGCGGCTCTTCTACACCGAGGGAACAGACCTCTTCGAACTCGACCTGGCGACCGGGACCCGCACCCCGCACCCCATCCCGCGCCTGCGCGACGTGCACGAGATCGAGTTCATCGGCGACACCCTCTGGCTGTCGAACACGGGCTACGACGAGGCCGTCGGCTACCACCCCAACACGGGTGCCACGCAGCGGGAGCAGCTCCGTCGCACCGAGCCCCACGCGGACCCTGTCATCGAAGAACTGGCGGCCGGCCAGTCAGACGTGTCGACGATCGACCGCTTCCACTGCAACCAGGTCTTCGAGGGCTACGACGGGCATCGATACGCCCTCGTGCACCATGTGTCGGGCCTCCAGCTCGTCCGGCGCATCGCCCAGAAGCTCATCAAGTCGCAGGGCAACGGCGGCGTGATCAACCTCGATACCGGCGAGCCCCACAGCCTCCGCTTGAAGGCGCCGCACAGCGTCCGCCGCGTTGCAGGCCACTATTGGGTCTTCAGCAGCGGGCACGCCAAGATCCACATCTACGACAACGCCTGGACCCTGCAGCACCAACTCGACGGGCGCGGGTGGGGACGCGGGGCGTCGCTGTCACTGGACACCACGCTCTTCTACGCAGGCGTCTCGGCGCCGCGCAAGCGCTATAAAGACCTCCTGGGGTGGGGCCAGGCCAGCGCCAACCTCGTGGAGGTGTTCGACGTGTCCACGCGCCGCTCGATCGGCGAGGTGCACCTCGACCACATCGAGCAGGTGAACAACGTCTACACGCTGACCCCGCAGCAAGCTGAGGCCGTCCACCAGTTGACCTAGCCGGTGCCGCACGGCACTTGCCGTCTTCGCTAGGTCAGACGACGGTGCGCTAGGTCAGACGACGGCGCAGTGTCTCCCGCAGGTTTCGGATGCGGTGGAGGTTGGCCATGAGCGCCACGCCGAGTTGCACGGGCGCGAGCGCATAGGCCCCGGTGACCTTCAGCCAACTCGGCTGCACGGGATCCTCCTCGTAGCGGTATGCCTCGATGAAGTCGGCGTTGGTCGCTTGGGCGATGTAGCGCTCCGTGCTCGACAGGCCACCCCGCTTCCACCGGAGCGCACGCGACGCATTGATGCCGAGGTCGGCGGTGTCGTCGCGGGCGTCGGAGGAGCCGACCTGGGGCACGGCCAGCATCGCTGGCTCATAGTCGAGCCCGAGGAAGTCGCAGAGGCGAGCGACCGTTTCATCGGGCGCATGCACGAGGTCCTCGTAGCGTACCGTGCAAACCCGGGGATCCCCCTCAAAGGCGCGGGCGGCGGTCACGGAGGCCCGCCACAGCTTGCTGACTGTGTACGGGTGGTAGTTGATGCGAGCGCGTACGGTCTCGGAGAGCGGCGTGTCCGGGTGCCCGAGGTACCGGCGGCGCCACTTCCCCTTCTGCGAGAGGAGCACGTCTCTCGGATCACGGACCATGTTAACGACCTGCGCCTCCGGGAAGTGATCCAGGATCTCCCGCAGGTAGAGCACGTTGCGCGGCGTCTGCTCGCAGGGTCGCTGAGCGCCCTGCCGGACGGTCTCGTAGGCCAGGACAGCGCGGTACACACGCAGCGCATCCGGCAGCGCTGAGTCAACGGACATGGGCTGCGCGAGGACATCGCGTGCCTCGCGGTCGTACGCGCTCTCTGAGCCGTGCGTCAGGTAGCCCTCGCGCTGCACACACAGCAGCCGCGCGGCGAGGCCGACCTGCTCGTCCTCGGACAGCGGCCCGGTGTCTCCGGGTGTCCACAACTGCTCGAAGAAGTGCAGTTCCTGGAAGGTGAAGACGCGGGCATTGCGCCCGAGTACGTCTCCCATCATGGTGGTCCCGCTGCGACTGCTACCGACGATAAAGATCATGAGGGTACGTACTCAGTAACCGACTGCGAAACGGGGGTGCCTGCCACCTCTCGGTAGATGCGCGCCGTCTGCTCGCCGACCGCGCGCCAGTCGTGATGGGTGGCCACGTGGGCGTGGCCCGCCGTGCCCATTGCTTGCGTGCGCGCCGAGTCTCCGAGGAGGTCGCAGAGGACGGCGGCGAGCGCCGAGGCGTTGCCTGCGGGCGTAAGGCGCCCGTGCTCTCCGTCGCGGAGGACCTCGCGCATCGCGGGCAGGTCGGACGCCACGACGGCGCGCTGGTAGCTCATCGCCATCAGGAGCACCCCGCTCTGGTAGATGCGGTGGTAGGGCAGCGCGACCACGTCGCAGGCCGCGTAGTAGTCCGGGACTTCGTCGTTGGGGATGTAGCCTGAACGAAACAGCACCGAGTCGCCGATGTCGAGCGCGTCGATCAGGGCGGTGTAGGTGCTGGGATCGTCGCGCCAGGGCCGACCGGCGACCACGAGCTGCGCGTTGGGGATCTGCCGCCTCACTTCGGGCCAGGCCTGCAGCAGCACGTCCAGACCTTTGACGGGCTTGATCTGACCGAAGAACAAGACCGTGGGCGCTTCGGGCGAGATGCCCAGCCGGTGCCGGGCCTGAACGTGCGTGGGTAGCTCGGAAGGCAGCGCGTCGAGGTAGTGCCCATGCGGCACGACGCGCACGCGCTCGGCCGGGACCTGGAGCACGCGGACGACCTCGTCGCGGGCTACGGCATTGTGGGCGATCACACGGTCTGCCAGCGCATAGATCCGAGGCGCCCAGCGCTCGCGGTCCCCGCTGAACGTCTCCACGTCGTGCGCCGTCACCACCGTCTGGAAACCCATGCGCCGCGTCAGCGACAGGGTGACCCACTGGAGCAGCGTGGCCTGGAAGAAGTGCAGGTGGCAGACCCGAGCGCCGCGCTGACGCGCCCTGCGCAATGAGCGCAGCAGCGCACGCACCCAGTGTCCAGCCCGCCACAGCGCAGCCTGGTCGCCGAAGACGCCCCCGAACGTTGTCCAGACCTCGTAGCCCTCGACATCACGATCCCACTGGGACGTAGCGAGCGCCACGTTTAGCCCGGCGTCGCGCAAACCGCCGCAGAGTCCAGCATCGTAGAAGTCCATGCCTCCGTGCCCGCCCACGGGCTCGACCACGAGTACATCGAGCGCCCCACCTCGCGCCGCGTGGGCTGCTTCTGGAGTCCTAGCCATAGAAACAGAGTTAGCGACCTTCGACACGGGCCCCGAGCGAGCGGTCGAGGCCGTGAACATGGGCATAGAGCAGCGTCAAGATGATCAGCGTGGTGCCGACGGAGAAGATGAACCGCGCCGTCGGGATCGACACAACGTAGAGGAAGACGAGGTAGTACTTGCAGGTGACCACGAACACGGGGGACTGCCGGTCGGAGACCTCGCGGCCGAGCCGTGCGGCGAGCAGCACCTGCGCGCTGAAGATGAGCACACCTACGATCCCGTACACGAACACCATGCCCAACATACCGAGGTCGGAGGGGTGCAATTCGCCGAAGAGCCGGGCAAACCCCCCGTTCCATTGGTGCGACAGTTGCCCCGCGCCCCACAGGGCGTACTCGGTGATGTAGGGCCACATGACCGCAAACTGGTAGATGCGAGCGTTCGCCGAGAGGTCGTCGCCGACATCACCGAAGAGGGTTCCGACGGCCGCCCCATAGAACCCGACGAGGCCCTGGAAGAATGCGGAGGCTTCGGCGCTCTGCGCCACGTACAGCCCAACGAGCACCGCCAACGTCCCGCCCACGACAGCGAGCTTCGCCTTGCGCGTGCCGGACATTGTGCGCAGCGCCAGCCACCCCAAAGCAATCAGTACGGCGAGGTTGATGCTCCGGCCCTCCCGGTAGAAGACGACCGTCCCCAGGATGGCGAGCGCCGCCAGCGCGTCGGCACCGCGTCCCTGGCGTGCATACCGCGCCGCGTAGTAGAGCCCCCCGAACACGAGTAGGATGACGTTGAAGTTGTCCTTGCCGAACCGCTTGTCCGTGCCCTCAATGATCGGCTCGGGGTTCCAGCCGCTCGCCCGGGCGAGGCCTACGAGGTAGATCGCGACGAGGCTCACCCAGCACATGGCGAGGACGACCCGCTCCACATCGCGGAGCCGAATGGCGCGCTTCCAGAACAGGTAGAGCAGCAGCCACGCATAGAGCCCCTGGAGGAGATCGCGCTCCGAGAGCACGCCGAAGACGAGCGGCTGCCCGAAGACAGAGTGGGCGCGCCAGGCCGTGTAGAACGGCATGACCCCGGCGATCAGCAGCACGCAGATGTCGAGGCCGCTCAGATGCCAGCCGTGTCGCAGGAGCCGCGATGTGGCGAAGAGCACGGCGAAGAGGGCCAGCGCCGCCAGAATGATGAAATCGAAGCGCCAGAAATAGGGCCGCAGCGGCGAACTGGACAGCAGATCGAAGCTGTGAACGAAGGCGAACACCAGGCCTAGCTGCACGAGCCACGACGTGCGTGCCTCGGCTCGCACCCGCACCCGCGGAAGCGAGCCCGACGCCGGGTTGCCGAACAGGGACAGCGCTCCGTTCATGGCGTGCACGACGTTACTGACCGATGCTCTACCTGCCGGAGGAATCGCTCATCTGCGAGGGCACTACCGTCGAACTGAGGCGGAGGCTCGGTCGCGCCCCTCGCCGCTTTGAGAGCGCTCACGGCGCCGCGCGCCGCCGCCGCCGCCGCGTCCAGGCGTCCCTGGCTCGCATAGCGCACGAGCAGTGCCGTCCAATACGCGGGGAAGCCCAACCAAAACCGCAGCGCGTCCAGCCCGCGTGCGTGCCGCAGGGCCGTCAGGATGCGGTTGCGCGTTTGGTGATGCAGGTAGAACGCCAGCCGCGGGTTGTCGGCCCGCCGCCCACGCTGGGTCGTGCTGGCCTCGCTCGCCGTCGAACTGCCACCGACCCGGTGGTACAGAAACGCCGTGGGCTCGTACCACAGCGACCATCCTGCTCTCTGCAGACGGAGGCTCAACTCGACGTCCTCCTCGTACATGAAGTAGCGCGGGTCGAAGCCCCCGGCATCGCGCAGCGCTTCGGCGCGCAGCAACATCGCGCACCCGCTGGCAAAGCCGACCGGGCGGGGCGTCATGGCCAGCGGCGCGTCGGCAGCCCCCCCGTAGCCCGGCGCGACGGCCGAACCTCGGAGCCAACTCACCTCGCCCCCGCCATACCACAGCACGTCGGTCGCTTCGAGATAGACCGTCCGGGGCGTTGCCAAGCCGCGCGTGGGCTCGGCGTCCAAGGCGTCTTCCAGACGGGCGAGCGTGTCCGGTTCCACGACCGTGTCGTTGTTGAGCACGAACACAAACGACGCGCCTCCCCTGAGAGCGTGCGCGATGCCCACGTTGTTAGCGCGCCCGAAGCCTACGTTTTCTTGCATGCGAAGCAAGGCGCTCTCGCCGGGATAGTCCTCCAGAGCGTCTTCTAACCCGATCTGCTCGGAGGCGTTGTCCACGATGACCACTGGAGGCGCGCCAGCCGCTGCCAGCGAGGCCATGCAGCGGCGTGTGTCGGCATCGCCGTTGTAGTTCACCAGCACCACCGTCGTGCGGGCCGGGCGGGTCGCAGAGGCAGGAGCAGCCACGTGACGCTAAATCCAGGGAGGGTGCCGTAGGGAGCGAAGGAGTGCGGGACAACGTGTCCCAGCCGAGGCGGCGGAAAATACTGACAGGACCGGGGCGAATCAGGACGATGTCGGGCGCGTGCCCCTTGTTGCCTGGGCGCCTTCGCCCGCTGCCGCGAGTCATTGGAGCGTCGCTCAGTCGTTATCGACGACGGCAGGAGGTCTGGGGTCCAGCGCAGGATCAGGCTTGGGCTCAGTCAACGAGGGCGACTGCGCGTTGGCCCCTGCGGCATCGCCGTGCGCAGGCAAAGCCGGAGGCATCGGTGCAAAGACGTGCACCCAGATGCCCAACCGGCGGCGCACCATCACCGCACAGCCGATGTTGAACAGCACCCACCCGATCGCCGTGCCACATGCGGCGCCGACCACACCCAGGGTCGGCACGAGCGTCAGGGTCAGCACCACGTTGGTGCCCACCGACACCATGGTGACGTTGCGCAGCAGCCGCTCCCGCCCGGTCATCGCCAGGAGGCTGCCCACCGACCCGGAGGCCACGTTGAAGAACTGCCCGGCCGCGATGATGACCAGGGCGATCCAACCGGCTTCAAACCCCTCGCCAAAGAGCCCCATCACCCACGTCGGGGCCAGGAAAAAGCCGAGGAGCAGCGGGGCCGCCACCGCGGTCATGAAGCGGCTCGACCCAACGGCCGTTCGCACCAGACTGCGCGTGTCGCCCGCCTCGTGCAGCGCTGCGAATTTCGGTGCGGCGATACTGTTGACCGCGTTCAGGATGTAGCTCGTCAGCATGGCCATGCGCAGCGCCGCATTGTAGATGCCGACCTCGCTCGGCGTCGCCCAGATGCCAAGGGCGAACGCCGCCGTCCACCCGTCGGCCAGCATGAGCGTGCTCACCCAGAAAAAGGGGCCCGCCGTTCGGCGCAGCGTGGTCCACTCGAACGATGCCGGGCCAGGCTTTCGATACCGACGCCACACCAAGAGGCCCACGACCGCTGCGATCGTCTGGGCTGTGACATAGCCCGCGACGGCATCGAGTGGCGAAGCTTCGCCCGTTGACGCGAGCAGGAGAAACACGGGCAGCGCGATCAGGTGCAGCATTACCACCTGGACGAACGTGGCTGCCCGGACGGCTTTCAGCCCGAAGAGCGCGCCCGCCGTGACCCACACCACCGTCACGGGGAGGATGGCGAGCGCCATCCAGCGCACTGCCCGCGCGACCTCGGGCTGCATCCATCCTAGTTCGCGCGCCCCAGTCGCCCCAGCGATCACCAGCGGCGTCAGCGTGACCGCCGCCACGACCGACACCAGGAGCGCTTTGCGGTACACGCCGCGCACCCGGTCCCACCGCCCCGCCTGCGACTCCGCCGCCACGAACCGCGTCAGGACCCCCGGCATCCCGAGCCGCGAGAGCACCGTCGCCACCGTCGCCACAGCCAGGGCGAGGACGTACACCCCGGTCCCGTTGGGCCCGAGCGTCCTTCCCAGCACCACGACAAACAAAAAGCCGAGGAGGCCCGCCCCCAGCCGCAGCCCGAAGTTGAACACCCCGTGGGCCAGCAACTCCCGCAGGTGCGTATCGGACAGGAGGGCCGCGATTCGTCGCTTCATGGGGCGCAGGGCTTCACCGGTGCGAGGCGTACGACTGACACCACGCAGTCGTGTCGAACCCGTAGCGGTCCGCTAGGAGCACAGCCTCTCGCTCTGCCTCGTCCCACACCCAGCCAGGCACCTCGGCTTTCCAGGCCGCGCCCTTCGAGCGAGTGGGACGGCTGTTGAGCCGGTCGAGCCACCTCATGACGGTCTTCTTCGCACGGATGCCTGGGATCAGCTTCCCGCCCCAGCGTCTCAGGCGACCGCGCCGGTAGATGATGTCACGCACGGCCGTGCTGCGCGGCTCGCTCGCCACGTTGCTTCGTTGCGAACGGTCCGCCAGGGCCGGGTCCGACCTCAGACCGATGTGGGCACAGATCGAGGCGTAGGTGCGGTCGCCATGCTCTCCACTCACGAGGTCTTCGAAGCGGACGAGGTGCAGCGCGTCCCGCCCGAAGGCGTCGACGTAGCGGTCGAGTTGCTCGGTGTAGCGCCCCCGTGCCAGGTAGGAAAAGTGCATGTGGCCGAGGTGCGCGTCCGGCCCGCTCAGCCGCTCCGTCTCCAGCGCGAGCGCCTCCAAGAACGAGGCCGTCTCGAAGCCGCGCGCGACGCTCATGCGGTACTGCGAGTAGGCGCGCGCTACCGGCTCGCGGAGCACGGCCACCAGCTTTAGCGTGCCCAACGCCTCCCGGATACGACCTGCTGCGGCGGGGTGGTAGAGGTATTCCGGGTCGACCTCGCCCACCAGCTTCGACGGCGCTGCACAAGGGAACTGGTCGCGGTACCACGCCCAGCCGTTCCCAAAGCGCTTCTCGAAGTAGTGCGTCTCCTTGTGGAGCGGTAGGCACACCTCGGGGTGCTGGATGAGCCAGTCGTGCAGCGAGGTCGTGCCGGCCTTCTGCGCACCGATCACGAAGAAGGTGGGCCCCCACGATGCGTCGGAGGCATCGGGCGGGCGGTGCTCTTCGACGCTGCTAGGCTGGACCATCTCACTCATATCCACAGGCGCTCGCTCATTTCCACAGGCGCGCCTTGAGAGCCCGCAGCGCAACCCGGTCTCGCGGCGGCGGCGCGACCATCGTGCCATCCACCCACTGGTAGTGGACCCGAGACGCACCGAGCCGAAACAACTCGTTGCGCATCGCCCGGCGCTGGGCAGCGCTCACCTCGATGCGACGGTGGGGCGACTTGATCGCCAGCAGCCCGTAGCTGATCGCGCGCGTAGTGTTGAACAGGTGCGCCCGGCACCACCCGCTGATCGGCGGCGGCACGAACCGGAAGCCCCCCTGCGGGTGAAACACGTGGAACGCCTTCTCAAAGAGCACCGGGTTCTCCTCCACGGCCGACCCCTTCAGCTTGTCGACGTGAAAGAAGTCGAACGAGAACTCGTTGAAGTGGTGCTTGTGATAGGGGTTGACGAGGTTGTACTTCGTCAGCGTGACATACGGGACTTCGAGGAAGAATTGCCCGCCGTGCCGCAGCACGCGGTGTATCTCGGAGAGCGCGAACAGGTAGTCGTCGACGTGCTCCAGGGTGTGGGCCGAGTAGACGACGTCCACAGAACTGGTCTCGAACGGGAGCGGGTCTGTGCTCAGGTTCAGGGAGATCTCCGCGTGGTCGGCGATGTCCACGTTGGCGAAGCCGGGGAGGTAGCTCGCCCCCGCTCCGATGTTGACGTGCGTGGGGCTAGTCGCGGCGGCGTCGCCAGAAAGCGGTGCCTCTTGGGGAGGCTCTAGGGTCGTCAGCGCAGGCATGCGGGTGGCGTCGATGGAAGGCGAACAGGCCGATCAGCGAACAGGACCGTCTGCGGACGGAACCAGGCCGCTACAAGTCCCGAAAGTAGCACCGCACTGCGGGGAAGTCCGGGAGCACCTCTATCTCTGGTAAAAACTCTTGGTCGCTGGAGAGACCGCGAGCACGCGTCACCCTGTGGGACGCCAGTCTCGTAGCATGTCAGCCAGGTGCTTCGTCCGATACGGAAGGCTGCAACGCGGCTATGACCCTGGCCAGCGCCGCGCGCCAGTCGGCGGGGGCGATGCCAAACGTACGCGCGATGCGGGCTGTGTCCATCCGCGAGTTGGACGGCCGCGCCGCCGGCGTCGGGTAGGCCGACGCTGGAATCGGAGCTACGTCGCGAACCGCGAGCACCTCATGACGACGCGCTTCGCCGAAGATGGCCTCCGCAAAGCCGTGCCAGGTGGTGAACGGCGCCCCGCAGAAGTGGTAGGTGCCCCAGTCGTCGTCCCGCTCGGCAGCCCGGCGGAGCGCCACCAGCGCGGCGTCGGCGATGGCACCAGCGGGCGTCGGGCCGCCGTGCTGATCGGCGACGATGCGCAGGGCCTCACGCTCGCGCCCCAGCCGCAGCATCGTCTTGACGAAGTTGCCGCCGTGCCGCGAAAAGACCCAACTTACCCGCAGGACCAGGTGGCGATCGAGCGCCGCACGGACGGCCTCCTCCCCCTCCCACTTGCTCTGGCCGTAGACGCCGAGCGGTGCCGCCGGATCGCCTTCGACATACGGGTCGGGCTTCGTCCCATCGAAGACATAGTCCGTCGAGAAGTGAACGAGCGGGATGCCGAGGTCGGTGCTGACCGCAGCAAGTGCCGCCGGGCCGTTGCGGTTGACGGCGAAGGCGAGGTCGGGCTCCGACTCTGCGCGGTCCACGGCGGTGTAGGCCGCCGCGTTGACGACGGCATCGGGCTGGTGTGCCTGCACGACGGTGCGCACGGCGTTGGCATCGGCGAGGTCGAGGTCGGCGCGCGTCAGTCCAATCGCCTCGACGCCGTGCTGCGCGGCGCGGGCGACGAGTTCGCGGCCCACCTGGCCGTTCGCGCCGGGGATGAGGACACGCATCGGCCTAGCGGACGCCATCGCCGACGGACTCGTCGGGCAGCTCGGCCAGCGTTAACTCCGCGAGCGGCTTGAGCGCCTGGTCCTTCTTCGAGAGCGTCGGCTCGGCGAACGGCCAGTCGATGCCGAGCGCGGGGTCGTTCCAGAGCACGCCGCCCTCGTCCTCGGGGTGGTAGTAGTCCGTGCACTTGTACTGGAAGTCGGCGACCTCGCTGAGCACGCAGAAGCCGTGCGCGAAGCCCGGCGGGACCCACAGCTGCCGGTGGTTGTCTTCCGACAACTCGGTGCCCGTCCAGTGGCCGAACGTGGGCGAGCCGGGGCGCACGTCCACCGCCACGTCATACACGGCCCCGCGTGACACGGAGACGAGCTTGCCCTGCGGATGCTGTTTCTGGAAGTGCAGCCCGCGCAGCACGCCGCGCCGCGAGCGCGAGTGGTTGTCCTGCACGAAGCGATACGGGATGCCCGCCTCCTCGTACCGCTCGGCGTTGAACGTCTCCAGGAAAAACCCGCGGGCGTCGCCGAACACGCGCGGCTCGACGATCAACACGCCAGGGAGGTTGGTTTCGATGATGGTCATGTTGGATTTGAGATTTACGATTTCAGATGTGCTATTGAATCGAAAATCGAACCGCCTACATCGTCAAATCCGCTGGGTGGCGCTGGGTCGCTACCTGGTCGAGGAGCGTGAGCAGATACTGCCCGTAGGTGCTCTTGGCTAGCGGCGTGGCGAGTGCGCGTAGGGCGTCGGCGTCGATGTAGCCCATGCGGAAGGCAACCTCCTCCGGGCAGGCGATCTTGAGCCCCTGTCGCGCCTCGACGACCTCGACGAAGTTGGCGGCTTCCAGAAGCGACTGATGTGTGCCCGTGTCGAGCCACGCCGTCCCGCGCCCGAGCACCTCCACGTCGAGCATGCCGCGCTGGAGGTAGGTCCTGTTCACGTCGGTGATTTCGAGCTCGCCCCGCGCCGATGGCGCCAGGTTGCGCGCGATGTCGGTCACGGCCCCGTCGTAGAAGTAGAGCCCGACGACAGCATAGTTGGACTTCGGCTCAGTGGGCTTCTCTTCGATGTCGAGCGCGCGGCCGTCGGCGTCGAAGTGGACGACGCCGTAGCGCTCGGGGTCGCTGACGTAGTAGCCGAAGACCGTCGCCCCGCCCTCCTCTTCCACGCGGGTGCGGGCGCGGCGGAGCGTGTTGGTGAGGCCCTGGCCGTAGAAGATGTTGTCGCCCAGGATGAGGCTAGCCGGCTCGCCGCCGAGGAACTCCTCGCCGATCACGAACGCCTCCGCGATACCGTTGGGCGCGTCTTGCACGGCGTACTGTAGGTCGAGGCCCCACGCATGGCCGTCGCCGAGGAGCCGCTGGAAGTGCGGCAGGTCGTGCGGCGTCGAGATGATCAGGATCTCCCGGATGCCCGCCAGCATGAGCGTGGTGAGCGGGTAGTAGATCATCGGCTTGTCGTAGACCGGCATGAGCTGCTTGCTGAACGCGAGCGTCAGCGGGTGCAGCCGGGTGCCCGAGCCACCGGCGAGGATGATGCCTTTCATGGGTCGTTTGGTGCGTGCGGAGTGGCGGAAAAGGTACGAGGGCGCGGCTTGCAAGGATGGTGCCTTGCGCCGCGCCCTCGTGGGACTTTATCCGTCTAGGATAGGTTGCCGCCGCTTAGGCGGGGAGCAGCCCCTCGTTCTGCAGGTAGGCGATGATCGTGTCGACCGCCTCCTGGACCGGCATCGTGTGCGACGGGATGTCGATCTCGGCGTTCTCGGGAGCCTCGTAGGGGTCCGAGATGCCCGTGAACTCCTTGATCTTGCCTTCGCGGGCCATCTTGTAGAGGCCCTTCACGTCGCGAGCCTCGCAGACCTCGAGCGGCGTCGAGATGAAGACCTCGATGTAGTTGCCGACGGACGAGATCAGGTCGCGGTTGGCCTTGCGGTCGGCGAAGTACGGTGCGATGGGCGCGCAGACGGCGATGCCGCCGTGCTTGGTGACCTCGCTGGCCACGTAGCCGATGCGCTGCACGTTGGTCGAGCGGTCCTCGCGCGAGAAGCCGAGGCCCTTCGAGAGGTGCGTGCGCACGACGTCGCCGTCGAGGAGCGTCACGGCACGCTCGCCGAACTCCAGCAGGCGCACGACGAGGGCGTTGGCGACGGTGCTCTTGCCCGAGCCCGAGAGGCCGGTGAAGAAGACCGTGAAACCCTGCTTCTCCTTCGGCGGGTAGCTCTTGCGCAGTTCCGCGACGATCTCGTCGTACGAGAACCAGTTCGGGATCTCAGCGCCCGTGCGGAGCTTCTCGCGCAGCTGCGTGCCGGAGATCATGCTGAACTCCTTGCCGGCAGCCTGGACCTCGTCGATCGGCGCGTAGGCGTCGTCGGCGGGGACGTAGACCATGAGGCGGAACGGCACCATCGTGACGCCGATTTCCTCGGAGACGGAGGTGAAGAGCTCCTGCGCGTCGTACGGGCCGTAGATCGGCTCGCCGTCGGAGCCGTTGCCCGGCCCGGCGTGGTCGCGGCCCACGACGAGGTGGGTGCAGCCGTAGTTCTTGCGGATGATGCCGTGCCAGACGGCCTCACGCGGCCCGGCCATGCGCATGGCGAGCGGGAGGAGGCTGAGCATCGCCCGGTTCTCGGGGTAGTACTCGAGCAGCTTCTTGTAGCAGCGGACGCGCGTGAAGTAGTCCACGTCGCCCGGCTTGGTCATGCCCACCACCGGGTGAATGAGCAACTTGCCGCCGATGTCCTCGGCCGCGAGGTCAGTGAGTTCCTTGTGCGCGCGGTGCATTGGGTTGCGCGTCTGGAAGGCGACGACCTGGTTGACGTCGATCTCTTCGAGGAGGGCGCGCAGTTCGGCGGGCGTCCGGCGGAGGTCGGCGAAGTCGTAGTGCTTCGGCAGCTGCACGCCTTCGAGCGGGCCGCCGATGTAGTGCGTGCCCGCCTGCTCCATGAGGTAGGCGACGGCCGGGTGCGCCGTGTCAGTCGTGCCGAAGACCTGCTCGGCCTCGACGCCTTTGTCGGCATCCCAGATGTCCTCGACCGTGATCACGGCGAGCATGAGGCCGGTCTTGTCGCGCAGCGCGATGCGGTCACCGGCGCTGTACTGCTTGGCCGTGTCGGCGTCCACGTCGAGCGTGATCGGCATCGGCCAGAGCGTGCCGTCGGCGAGGCGCATGTCGCTCACGACGCCGTCGTAGTCGGCCTTGTTGAGGAAGCCCTTGAGCGGGCTGAAGCCGCCGTTGAGGATCAACTCGATGTCGCAGAGCTGGCGGTCGGAGAGGGTGATCGAGGGGAGGTCCGCGTTGGCCTTCGTGGCTTCAGCGACGTCGACACCGGCGACGAGGTCGCAGAGGTCGCCACCGTGCGGAGCGATGAGGGCAGCCGTAGTCTGGCTCATAACAGAGAGGTTGGAGGTTGGGTGCGGAGGGATGAAGGGAGTGAGTTGCTAGTCGGATGATCTGGCACGAAACCCCGCAGGGCAACGTAGTTGGGGGGTTTTCGCGGCATCCTCGTTTTTTGCAGACCCCCTCTCACGCCAGCCGCATGCCGCTGACCATCAGCACCACTCTGCGTCATCCTTTCTTGACATTCGCTAGGCTCATCCAGGCCCCTTCACTGTGCCCTCACACACGCAGCCACCCGTCTCGCCCGTGCCACGTCTCGCTCGTGCACGCAACGAGGCGACCCGGATTGCTCCGAGCCGCCCCGTAGGTTGAGGATCGCTATGCTGCGGTGGTGCGGTGATGCGTGGCGGACGCACCGCTAAACTGCTTCACCGCGACACCGCCTCACTCTCACACCTTGAGATTCTCGAACACGGCTGCTGCGCCCATGCCACCGCCGATGCACATCGTGCAGAGGCCGTAGCGGACGCCGCGCCGCTGCATCTCGTAGAGGAGCGTCGCGGTGAGCTTCGCGCCCGTGCAGCCGAGCGGGTGGCCGAGCGCGATGGCGCCGCCGTTGACGTTGACGATGTCTTCGCTGAGACCGAGTTCGCGAACGACGGCAAGCGCCTGCGCGGCGAACGCCTCGTTGAGTTCGATCAGGCCGATGTCGCTGAGCTTCAGGCCCGCCTGCGCGACGGCCTTCGGGATCGCCTCGACGGGTCCGATGCCCATGATGCGCGCCGGGACGCCCGCCACGCCGAAGCCGAGCATCCGCGCCATCGGCTCCGCGCCGGTCTCCTCGACCATACGCTTCGACATCAGCACGGCTGCCGCGGCCCCATCGCTCGTCTGCGATGAGTTGCCCGCGGTGACGCTACCGCCCTTCTTGAAGACGGGCCGCAGCCGCGCGAGCGCCTCGATGGACGTGTCCCGGCGGGGGCCCTCGTCGGTGTCGAAGACGGTCTTCATCTCGACCGTCGAGCCGTCGTGGTAGACGACGCCCTCGACGTGGAGCGGGACGATCTCGTCGGCGAAGCGCCCGCTGTCGATGGCGTCGAGCGCGCGCTGGTGGCTGCGGTACGCGAACGCGTCCTGGTCCTCGCGGCTGATGCCGTACTGGTCGGCGACGTTCTCCGCCGTGATGCCCATGGAGGCGTAGAAGTCGGGCGTGTCCTGCGCAAGCGCTGGGTCGGGCGCGAAGTAGAACCCGCCCATCGGCACCGCACTCATCGACTCGGAGCCGCCCGCGACGATGCAGTCGGCCTGGCCGAGCGTGATGCGGTTGAAGCCCTGCGCGATCGTCTGGAGGCCCGACGAGCAGAAGCGGTTGACGGTGAGGCCGGGCACGGTCTCGGGCAGCCCCGCCTTAATGGCGATGGCGCGGCCCATGTTCATGCCCTGCGGCCCCTCGGGGAAGGCGCAGCCGATGATGACATCGTCGATGCGCTCGGGGTTGGCCCCGGCACGCTCGATGGCGGCCTTGACGACTTCCGCGCCCATGTATTCGGGCCGGGCCTGCTGGAGCGTCCCGCGCCCCGACTTCCCGACGGCCGTGCGGACCGCCGAGACGAGATAGGTTTCGTTGAGTTGCATAGTTGGTAGGGTCTAAGGTCGTAGGTCTGAGGTCACAGGTCGGGAACCATCCCGATGCCTGTGTACCTGGGAGCGTAGCCGCAGTGTCGGAGCCGAAAGACCTTCGACCCACGACCTGCGACCTACGACCCTAATTCCGAAGCGGCTTGTTGTGCTGGAGGATGTGCATCACGCGGGCCTGCGTCTTCTCCTCGCCGAGGAGCGACATAAAGACCTCGCGTTCGAGCTCGATGAGGTAGTCCTCGTGGACCTCGGCGGGGCCCGTGAGCGCGCCGCCAGTCATCACGTAGGCGAGGCGCGACGCAAGGAAGCGGTCGTACTCCGAGATGTAGCCGCCGTCGACGTACTGGAAGAGCGCGATGTCGAACTGCGCACGGCCCGGGGCGCCGAGCACGGGGATGCTGCTCATCACCGCAGGCGGGAGGTAGCCGCTGTTCGAGAGCGCGAGCACCTGCTGCTTGGCGACGTGGAAGCGCCGGTCGTCGTTCATCACGACGATGGTGTGGCCGGGCACGTAGCCGTACTCGATGGCCATCTTGCCGCTCGTGGCCACGTCGGCCATGGCGATGTGCTCGAAGGCCTGGCGCACGAACGGCTGGAGCTCGCTCGGGCGATCGCGGTTGGCGGCCTTCTCGGCGGCCCACGCTGTCATGCGCATCGTACCGGTGCCGGCAGGGATGAGGCCAACGCCGAGTTCAACGAGCCCGATGTAGGTCTCCGCGGCGAGGACAGGCTGGACACTCGCCATCGTCATCTCGCAGCCGCCGCCGAGCACGCGCTGGTGCGGCGCGACCACGACCGGCTTCGCGGCATAGCGCACGCGCTGAATCGTGGCCTGGAAGTCGGCGATGTAGCCTTCGACCTGGTCCATCTGCCCCATCGCGACAGCCATCGCCATCTCGCCAAGGTTAGCACCGACGGAGAAGTTCTTGCCGTCGTTGGCGATCACGATGCCCCGCAGATCGGGGTCGTTTTCTACTTTTTCGATGGCGTCGCGGAGGCCGCCCATGACCTCCTGGCCGAGGCTGTTGGCCTTGCTGCGGAACTCGAAGAGCGCCACGCCATCCCCCATGTCGAGGAGCGCGGCCTCGCTGTTCTTCCACAGTTCGGCACCTTCGGTGGAGCGGATCGCCGGGAGGCTGATCTCGTCAGCGGGCGTCGGTGCGGCGACGTAGCCACCGCCCGGAGCCCCGTCTCCCGAGGCTGCGGCGACCGGCGTCCAGACTTGGCGCGTGCCGTCGGCTTCGCCGTAAAAGCCGTCGCTCGGGACGTTGGCGACCCAATCAGGTACGGCGAACCCATGCTCGGCCATGCCGTCGCGGACGCGGTCCACGCCCAGCATGTCCCAGATCTCGAACGGCCCGGCCTCCCAGCCGAAACCCCAGCACATCGCGTTGTCGATGTCTTTCGGCGAGTCGGCGATCTCGGGGATGCGGCGCGCGCTGTAGGCGAGCAGGTCGAGCGTCGTCTGGCGGAAGAAGGTGCCCGCGCGGCCGTCGTCCTCGTAGAGCGCGTTAAACCTGGCATTTAGGTCGCCTGCCTTCTTGAACGATTTGATGTCGAGGTCCGAGTCCTTCTTCGGCTCGTACTCCATCGACGCCGGGTTGATGGAGAGGATGCCCTCCTTCGTCTTCTTGTAGAAGCCGCCGCCCGCCTTCTGGCCGGTCAGCTTGGCCTCCACGAGCTTCGCGAGCACGTCGCGGCTGCGGAACATCTCGCGCGACTCGTCCTCGGGGACATTCTCGTAGAGGTTCTCCGTGACGTGGCCGAGCACGTCGAGGCCGACCACGTCGGCGGTGCGGAAGGTCGCACTGCGGGGGTGGCCGATGAGCGTGCCCGTGAGCTGGTCGATCTCCTCGATGGTGTAGTCGCCCGACTCGAACTGGTCGATGGCCCCCATGATGCCGTAGACGCCGATGCGATTGCCGATGAAGTTCGGCGTGTCCTTCGCGACGACGATGCCCTTGCCGAGGTGCACGCGCGCAAAGTGCGCCACGCGGTCCACGATGGCCGGGTCGGTGTCGGCCGTCGGGATCATCTCGAAGAGCTTGAGATAGCGCGGCGGGTTGAAGAAGTGCGTCCCGAGGAAGCGGCTCTTGAAGCCGTCCGAGCGGCCCTCCGCGATCTCGCCGATGGGCAGGCCCGAGGTGTTCGTCGAGATGACGGCGTCCTCGCGGGCCGTCTCCTCGATGCGCGCCATCACGGACTGCTTGATCGACATCTTCTCGATCACGACCTCGATCACCCAGTCGACCTCAGCGATCCGGTCGAAGTGCTCGTCGAAGTTGCCGAGGGTGACGCGGCGCTTGGCCGCCTCGTTCATAAACGGCGCGGGGCTCAGCCGGGTCGCCGCCTTGAACGCCTTCTCGACGATGCTATTCGGTTTGCCCTCGCGCCCGATGCTCTCGGGCGTCACGTCGAGGAGGTGGACCTGGAGGCCGGCGTTGGCGAGGTGGGCGGCGATCTGGCTGCCCATGGTGCCCGCGCCGAGCACGGCAGCGGTCCGGAACGGCTTGTGCGTCCCCGCCGCCGTCGCAGCCGGGGGCGTCATGACGGATTCCATGCGAGTGGAGGTTGGTTGAGAGGAGGAGAAAGGAGGTGTGGACGTATGGATGTGTGAACGTGTGGAAGCGGGAGGGTGCAACCATGCACACCTTCACACGCCCATACGTTCACACTTCAGAAAAGGGCTTCCGGCGCGCGATCCCGCATGGATGCGCCGGGGAAGATGGTTGGCATGCACCAACGGGGGAAAGGGTAGCAAGGTCCGCAGGAGCAAGTCGTAGGTCGAACGCAGCGCACACGCTGCTGTCGCAGGTCGAAGGTCGTGCGTGAACAGACCTTCGACCTGCGACCCAGGACCTGCGACCACCTGTTACACGAACGCGCTAAAGCCCGTCGCGGCGCGGCCGACGATGAGTTGGTTGACCTCGTTGGTGCCCTCGTAGGAGTAGATCGCCTCGGCGTCGGCGAAGTAGCGGGCGACGTGGTGCTCCAGCAGGATGCCGTTGCCGCCGAAGAGCTCGCGAGCCATCGCGACGGTCTCGCGGCAGCGCTTGGCGCAGGCCATCTTGGCAAGGCTCGCCTGCGCGTCGGTCATGCGGCCTTCGAGCTGGAGCTGCGCGAGGCGCGTGCACATCGCCTGCATCTGCACGACGTTGGCCTGCATCTCGGCGAGGAGCCGCTGGATGAGTTGGAACTTGGCGATAGGCTGACCGAACTGCTTGCGCGTCTGGGCATAGCGGACGGCCTTCTCGTAGGCCCCCTGTGCGCAGCCGACCGCGCCCCACGCCACGCCGATGCGCGTGACGGCAAGCACTTCAGCCGTGTCCTCGAAGCTGTTGGCTTCCTGGAGGCGGTCCGACTCCGGCACGTGGCAATCGGTGAGCGTGATGAGGCCGTTTTCCACGGCACGCAGCGCCGTCTTGCCCTCGATCTTCTCGACAGCGTAGCCCGGGTTCTCCTTGCAGCGGACGAGGAAGCCCTTGACCTGGTTGTCGTCGAGGTCGCGCGCCCAGATCACAGCCACATCGGCGAATGTCGAGTTGCCGATCCACTTCTTCTCGCCGTTGAGGACCCACGTGTCGCCCTCGCGCTTGCAGGTCGTGCGGAGGCCGCCCGCGACGCCGCTGCCGGTCTTCGGCTCGGTGAGGCCAAAGCAGCCGATCTGGTCCCAGTTCTTCATCGCCGGGAGCCACTCGTCCTTCTGCGCCTCCGAGCCGCACAGTTCGATGGACCACATCGCCAGGCCCGTGTGGACGCCGATGAAGGTCGAAGTCGAGACGTCGATGCGGGAGACTTCCATGGTGAGGAAGCCGTCGAGCAGCAGTTGGTCGCGGCGGCGACGGCCCCGCGCGTCGAACATCGCGTCCATCACCCCCGACGCCTTGATGCCCTCGATGAGCAGGTCGCGCGGCGTCTCGTCGCGCTGCCAGAACGCGTTGATGCGCGGCTCGACGGTCTCCTCCATGAACTGGCGCACCTGAGCCACGACGGCGCGCTGCTCGTCGGTGAGGAGCGCGGCGAAATCGTAGACGTCGCCGTCGGGCTCGGGGAGCACGGGCGGGGCCTTCTTGGCTGCCGCGAACGCCTTCATCTTGGCGAGCGTGCCCGCGTCCATCGACGCGACCATCGACATCAACTCGCCGAGGTCGACCTTCTGGGAGAGCTTCACGACCTGCTGGAGGTCGATCTGCTGCATGAGCTTGGAGAGGTCGGCCATCGAGAGGCCGCCGCCGGGTGACTGGGAAGACATAACGCGGGGGTTGGGATTCGGAAGGGCTTCCGGGCACGAGCGTACCGGATGCGGAGGGCCTACTCGTCTGCGAGGGTATCGTCCGGCTAGACGCGCGGCTTTAACGGCTTAACACCGTTTAGTGAACACTGTTAAGCATACGGCTAGTTCCTGCCCCTCGTCAAGCGCCCCATCCCACGCCGTGCAAATCGACCACGACAAGCGTAGCCAGACGAGGGGCTTGCGTCCGATCCTTTTGGTGTAAACACGGGATAGCGCGTGATCTAACTGCCTTGTATAGTGCGCTATCTCATTGAGGTAGCGCTTCCCCCGACGCTCAAGGACATGGCCGCTCTAGGACATGGCGACGCTCAAGGACGCGGCCTCCCCGTTCCTCTCCTACTCGGTGT
>JBCBEX010000074.1:0-22405 GCA_038528235.1 Bacteroidota bacterium | reverse complement strand
CTGCGACCTGCGACCTGCGACCTGCGACCTGCGACCTGCGACCTGCGACCTGCGACCTGCGACCTGCGACCCTCAGAACCGGACCTGCAATTGCAGGGTGAGATCGCGCACCTGTGAGCCTTCGATCTCGTCTAGCCCGGAGCCCACAGTGAAGCGGTCCTCAAAGCGCGTCTGGGCGAGCTTGGCCTGGAAGCGCACACCCTCGGCGGGCTCGACGGTGGCGAGGAGGTAGGCGCGCGTCCCGCGTCCGCTCAGGAGCACGTTTGAGAGCACGCCCGTGGCGTCGGACTCGAACTGGTAGAGGCGCGCGTCGAAGCCGTCGGTGCGGAAGAACGTCAGCCGACCGTCGAGGCGGAGCCAGCGCGCGGCCTGCCAGCGCACGTCCTGGAAGACGAGCGAGCCGTAGCTGTCACCGAAGCCTGCTTCCTGGTAGCGCGCGATCTCGGCGCGGGCCCGCAGCCGCAGCGCGCGGTTGGCGACGTAGCTGCCATGCAGCCGCAGCGTCTGCCGCGTTTCGGAGGTCAGCCCACCTACGACGGAGCCATTGGGATCGCTCACGTCGGTACCGATCTCGCGCGTCTCGTGGCGCCCCTGCGCGTAGACCGTGAGCCAGCGCGCAGGGCGATGCTCGACGTAGAGCAGGGCCTCGTAGCCCGTCGCTGGGCGCGGGACGGTGAAGCGGAGGTACGGGAAGCGGTATTGGTCGAAGAACCCCGTGATCGTCCACGTGGGCGAGGGGCGGAGCCGGAGGCCGAGGTAGAGCCCGGTCTCGTTCTGCGTGGTGCCGTTGCGCTCGCCGAAGGCATAGCCGTGGAAGCTCACGAAGTCGCGCGGGAAGTGCCGGGCGACGGCCAGCGCCTCGACTTCGCGCCCGAGCTTCTGCAGCGCCCCGACGATGCCGCCGACGGCCCCGCCCGGAGCACGCGCCACCTCGCCGAAAAGCTGCGTGCCGCCTGCCTCGCCGCGCGGGCGTAGGAGCGTCACGTCGAAGTAGGCGCTCAGCATCGCTGCCTGGTCGCCCTCGAAGTCGAAGCGCTGAAAGTCACGGTCGCCGCGCTGGATCGGGTTGTCGAAGCGCGCCGAGTAGCCGACGAGGCCCACGGTGGCGCGGGGGAGGCGGAGTTCGGTCGCCCCGCCGAAGAGCGTCTCGTCGAGGGCGTCCTTGCGGGCGCGCTCGGTAGCGGTGCGGTGCAGGCCCGTGATCGGGAGGCTCGTCGCCACGCCGTCGATCTCGGCGGCCGGCTGCCCGGCCAGTGAGCCCGTGAGCGAGGTGTCGGCTTGCACGATGGAGGCGTCGAGCGAGCGCCGCGAGCCGAAGGCGCTCACGTAGAGTTCGGGCGTCACCGCGACGGTCGCCGCAAGCCCGCGGAAGAACTGGTTCTCGTCGACCGAGCCGTAGGGCCGGATGCCGCGCGAAGATCTGACGATGGGCCGCAGTTCGCGCCCTTTGCCGAAGCCACTCGCCCGCCACAGGGCCACGCCCTGCCCGAACTCGGCGGTGAAGTCGCCCACCACGAGCGCGTCGATGCGCCCCGCGTCGAGCAGCGCCACGTGCATCGAGGCGAAGTCGTAGCCGTAGCTGCCGGAGCCCGGGTCCCAGGCGAATTGCTCGCCGGGGTCCTTTTCGAGCGTGAGGTTGGCCGAGGCCTGCCGCCGGTACGTCGCGCGGACGCGGGTGTAGACGCGCTCCGGCGAGCCGATGTAACTCGACCGAGTCGAGTCGTCGCGCAGTTCGTCGGAGTAGCCTCGGCCCTCGTCGAGCCGCCGCTGCACGCGTTGGCGGACCTCGTAGCGCGCGCCCTGGAGTATCTGGCCGAAGCTCGGCGCGGTGGGAAACGCCGAGGGCGTGGGTGCTACAACATCAAGCGTCTCGCCGATGGTGAGGTAGGGCCGGGCCGCGAGGAAGACGTCGACGGTGACGCCTTCGATGGCGCGCAACTCCGGGATCGAATCGAACAGGCCGAATTCGTTGCGGAAGCGGACGATCGTCTCGGCGAGGAGCGGCGAGATGACCGGGATGAGCGCGAATTCCTCAGCGGTCGCGCTGTTGATGTCGAGCGGGTTATCGCGGAGGTCTTCGAGCGCCTCCAGCAGCACGGTCGGGTCGCCCGATACGTCCTCGTCCACGAGCGATTCCAGGACGGCCTCTTCAGGAGGCTCCGCGTCCGTCGAGTCTGCCGGCACCTGCGCGAGCGCGACGGGTGCGAACAGGGTCAGGAGAACGAGCCAGAAAACCAGCGAAACGAAGCGACAGCAAAGCCAATCCCGCCGAGCGGCTCTGCGCTGCAACCCGCGACTGTTGGCCTGCGACTCTCGACCTACGACCTGCGACGCGTGGACCATGACCTAAAACCGCACCAGGAGGTCGATTGCGGGCGTCCAGCCGAGCGCCTCATGGTTTTCGAAGGCGAGCGCGGCATGCGCGCGGCTGAGGTCGACGCCGGCGCCCAAGCTGATGCGCGCCGGCGCGGTCGTGAAGCCAGCCCGCACGGCGAGCACCTCCACTGGACGGATCTCCAGCCCGCCGCGCACCGACGTGTCGAAATCGTCCACCCCGCGATCGACGGCGAGCAGCACCGTCGCTGCGTCGATGGGACGATAGGCGAGGCCGACTTCGAGGCCGGGCTCGGTTGAGAGCGGCGCATCGAGGCGAGCGCTGTCGTCCCGCGGCGCGACGAGGTTGCGCGCATGCACGCCAAACGTGACGCCGCGCAGCACGTCCACGAGTGCCCCGGCTGAGAGCGTGAACGTCGAGGTCGAGCCGAAGTCGCCGCCGAAGGCGAGGGTGTGGAGACGGGCGTGCAGGCCGAGGTGGATGCGTCGTGAGCGGCTCAGCGGCACCGCGCGCGCTACGCCAAGTCCCAGGGTCGTCTCGCGGTAGTCGTCGAAGCCATACGTGCGGGCCGTCGCGGCGGCGGTACCGTAGGGTGTTGGCACGGCAGCAGCGAGGCTCACGATGCGCAGCTCGGACAAGCCAAACGGCTGGCTGGCGAACAGCGCCACGGAGCGCGCGTCGAGCGTGCTCCACCCAGCTGGGTTGTGGTGATTCCAGGCGTCGCCGGGAAGCGCGACCGTTGCTCGGCCCAGCGACAGCGAACGCGCGCCGCCCTCGGCTAGCTGTGCTTGCGCGGCGGGGAGGGCGCCGAGCAAGCCCGCGAGCAGGACTAAGCAGCAGGCGAAAAGGCGGCGACAGACGATCATGCAGGGCGAAGGCGTTGGGATGGCGGACCGTCGGTCGTGGTGCTAAGTTGCACCGCCAAGCTACGAGGCCACAGCGCCGGGGGCGGCGTCGCGGGAGTATACCCCACGGTATACGAATGCTGACAGGCTGCCAGCGATTCGGTGTCCCTCGCTGCGCAATCGGTCTCCAGACGCTCCACGCCTACGCGGCCTCACCTCGCTGTCACACGTTCCATGCGCCGTCCGTCGTCAACCCACCTGCGTGCCCTTGTGCTGGGCATCGGAGCACTCTGCGTTGGCGCGACCTCAGCGCTGGCTCAGAGCGGCGAGTTCAACTGCAACGTCTCGGTCAACTACGAGTCGATCAGCGGCACGGAGTACAACTTCCTGGAAGACCTGCGCGACGACGTGTTCGAATACGTCAACAACCGATCGTGGACGGATCTCTTCTTCGAGGAGATCGAGCGGATCGGCTGCGACATCGCCATCACGATCCGCGACGCGGAGTCGCTCAGCCGCTTCCGCGCCGAAATCTTCGTGCGCAGTTTGCGGCCGATCTACGGCAACAGCGTCAGCACCACCGTCTTCGCCGTCGCCGACGACACCTGGACGTTCGACTACAACCGGGGCCAGCCGCTCATCTACGACCCCAACCAGTACAACTCGCTCACCTCGGTGATCGACTTCTACATCTTCCTGATGCTCGGCTACGACTTCGACACGTTCGAAGAACTGGGGGGAACGCCCTACTTCGAACAGGCGCGCGAGATCGCGGACATCGCCACCGGCCGCGGCGTCGACGACTGGGTCGCCATCGGCGATGATCGCAGCCGCAACACGCTCATCCAGCAACTCCTCGACCCGCTCTACGTCCCGCTGCGGCGCGCCTACTTCCAGTACCATTTCGGTGCGCTCGACCGCTTCGCCACGCAGCACGAACAGGCCTGGGAGACGGCGTTCGAAGCGCTCACGGCGGTCTATGGCGTCTTCGAGGAGTTCAATCAACTCCGCTACGCCATCGACCTGTTCATCACGGCTAAGAGCGACGAGATCGTGAACCTCTTCCGCGAGGCCGATCAGCAGCGCAACGACCTCTACGACATGCTGATCGACATGAACCCGAGCAACCTGCAGGTCTACCAAGGCTTGCTCGAAGGGTAGGGAGGTCACCGCACCGCACCGCCCACGACCGCGCTTCACTTCCCGACGCCCTCGCCCTGCACATCGGTGGACTTTCGCTTTCTCATCGCCCGGCGCCTGCTGGCCAGCCCGCGCCGCGTGTCGCTTGTCTCGGTGCTGAGTGGGCTGTCGGTCGCCGGGGTGGCCCTCGGGGTGACCGCGCTCATCGTGGTGCTGAGCGTGATGAACGGCTTTTTCGGCGTCGTGCGCGACCTGCTCGTGTCGTTCGACCCGCACGTTCGCATCGTGGCGACGGCGCAGCATGAGGGCCTCGCCGAGGCCGACTCGCTACGCGCTCTCGTGCTTGACCTGGAGCACGTCGAAAGCGCCACGCCGTATGTGCAGGGCAAGGCGCTGCTCGCCGCGGACAACGGCGGGGCGGACAACAAGGTGGTGATCGTGCGCGGCGTAGAGGCGACGCACCTCCCGAGCGAAACCGGGCCAGGCGCCGCCGTCATCACGGGTGGCTTCGACCTCGCGACGGCCGATGGGCAACCGGGCGTCGTCATCGGCGGGGCACTCGCAAGCCGCCTCGGGCTCTATCCAGGCACGACGCCCACACGCGGCTCGCGCATCGACTTGCTCTCGGCGCCGGCGCTGGAGCGGATGCTCGTGCAGTACCCTTTTGGCTTGCCTGCAGCGGCGCGGTTCACCGTGCGTGGCATCTACGAGATGGACGAGGTCTTCGACCAGTCCAATGTGTACGTGGACCTCCCGCAGGCGCAGCGCCTCTTCCGCATGGGCAACCGCGTCACCGGCCTCGACCTACGCCTCGACGATCTCGACCGCGCTGCCGAGGTGAAACGCACACTTCAAGCCCAACTCGGCGAGCGCTACACGGTGCAGACGTGGTATGACCTCCAGCAGTCGCTCTACAGCGTCATGCGGCTGGAAAAGTGGGGAGCGTCACTCATCCTCGCGCTCATCATCGTCGTGGCGGCATTCAACATCGTCGGCAGCCTCACCATGATCGTAATCGAGAAGCGGCGCGACCTTGGGGCCTTGCAGGCGATGGGTGCGTCGCAGCGCGACATCCGGCGCATTTTCTTGATCGAAGGCCTGCTCGTCGGTGGGCTCGGCGCGGGGCTCGGTCTCGTGCTCGGCCTCGGCATCGCCTGGGCGCAGCAGCAGTTCGGCCTCGTCAAGCTCGCGGGCGCCGAGTCGTTCATCATCGATGCCTACCCAGTCGACATTCAGGCGCTCGATGTCTTGGGTGTCACGCTCGTTGCTCTCGCGCTCTGCGTCGTCGCCTCGCTCTACCCTGCGACTCGTGCGGCCCGCATTGAGCCGGCCGATGCTGTCCGGTGGCGCTAGCCGGTTGCCGTGCCGGGTCAGAAGTGCGAAGTTCGAAGCGCTGTTGCAACCCCAACTCCAACCCTCACCCCTCGCCATGCTCGTTGCTGGAAACTGGAAGATGAACACCGACTTCGAAGGGGCGCTCGAACTCGCCGAGGCCGTGGCGGACGCGGTCGGCGAACCCGGCGAAGGCGTCGACGTGGCAGTCTGCCCTCCCGCGCCGCTCCTGCTGGCGGTCCTCGACACGCTCGGCGAGTCGGACATCCTCCTCGGTGCCCAGACGATGCACGAGGCTGACAGCGGGGCCTACACCGGCGAGTCGTCCGCGTCGATGCTCACGTCGGTGGGGTGCGTGTTCGTGATCCTCGGGCACTCGGAGCGGCGGCAGTATTTCGGCGAGACGGACGACGGGGTGGGGCGCAAGGTCACGCAGGCATTGGCGCATGAACTCGTGCCGATCGTGTGCGTGGGGGAGACCCTCGCCGAGCGTGAGGCGGGCGACGCCGAGGCCGTCGTGCTGCGCCAGCTCAGCGGTGCTTTCGGCGAAATGGAGGCGTTGGCGGCGCCGGACGCGGTGGTGGTGGCCTACGAGCCCGTGTGGGCCATTGGCACCGGCCGGACCGCCTCGCCGGACGACGCCCAGGCGATGCACGCGGCCATCCGCGCGTGGATGACCGAGCGCTTTGGCGAGACTGGCGGCGATGTCGAACTGCTCTACGGTGGCAGCGTCAAGCCTGGCAACGCCGCCGAACTCTTCGCGCAGCCCGACATCGACGGCGGCCTCATTGGAGGGGCAAGCCTGGATGGGTCGTCGTTTGCCGCCATCGTCCGGGCCGCTGAGGCGTCGGTCGATGCAGGCACATGAGGGAGAGCAGGCGCGGGGGTCTATCTGAGAGGACGAGGGGCCGCGTAGCCCCGACCTGGTGGGTAATGCCCTGGCTGAGCGCGTTGGTGCTGGTCCTCGCAGCCTGCTCCGCGCCGGATCGCCTCGACGACGTGGATGCCGGTCGTACGCTCGTCTACGATCCCGACGAGCCGGTCTTCGACCTCGATGCCCGGCTGCTACTCGCCGAGCGTGTTGAATCCGATGTGGACAGCGCTAGGACGGTTCCTCTGCAAGCGCTGGTCGCCGTCGAGCCGAGCACCCTCGTGGCCGAAGCGGACGGGGTCGAGGAGGAGCGCGTCCGCGTGCGTTACCAGCTATCGGTGCTCGTACGAACTGCTGGAACGCGGACGACAGTGCGCGAGCAGCTTTGGGCGGACACCCTGAGCGCCAGCACCGCTGACGGGCTCCGTTCCCTCGCAACGGCGAGGCACGAGGCACGCTTTGCGCTAGCGCCGGGGCTATACCTAGTCGAGGCACGGCTGGACGATCTGAGTACGCAGCGCGAAGCCGTGCGGCGGCTTCGCATTGAAGTGCCGGACACCAGCACTCCGGACTGGAGCACCACGGTACGCGTCGGGCGCCTCCAACTCGAACGGATGAACGGCGACGGGTATGCGCCGTACCTCGGGCGCACACTCGCGGCTTCCCCTGAGTCGCTCCGAGTCCGGGCCACGGTAGTCACTGGAACGGACCTTCCAGTCACGCTACACGTCGAGCGACTGCCGAGCGACACGACGGTGGCGCGGCCGCCGCACTGGCTGGGTCCGCAACGTGGGTCGCTCGCCTACCAGGGCGTCCGGATGCGCGACGGTGTTGTGGTGGCGCGGCGTGAAGCTGTGCACGCAGGCGGTGCTGCCGACCTTGTCCTCACGGTGCCGCCCATGACGCCCGGGCTCTACAAAATCGCAGTCTCTGTTGGGGAGCCCGAGGGGCTAGGAGCAGTGTCCGCCCGGTATCTCACCGTGCTTGACGCTGGGCATCCACGCATGGAGACCATGGACGGCCTCATCGAGAGCCTCGCGTTCATGGCCTATGAACGCGAGCGCGCTTTCATCCTGGAGGCTGAGGCACCCGAGGAGCGCCGCGCCCGCTTCGACGCATTCTGGGGGGCGCTGCTGGGCGATCGTCGTGTGGCGGCCAACGTGCTCCGTCTCTACTACGAGCGCGTGGAGGACGCCAACCGCCGCTTCTCGACCGTGAAAGCAGGGTGGAAGACAGACCGGGGCATGCTCTACGTTCTCCTGGGGCCGCCCGCCTACGTCGAGTTCGATCCCATGGGAGAGACGTGGTACTATGGAAGCGGGCTGCGCCAGGACGCGACGGCGTTCAGCTTCAGGAGGGTCGACGATTTCGGGCAGCCGGCGGGCTGGCAACCCTACGTTCTGCAGCGTCAGGCAGCGTATGAAGCCGTTTGGGCACGGGCGCTCCGGCAGTGGCGCACGGGACGTGCTGGGTAGGCATGTTGTAGTCCCAGCGCTACATGGCCGTGTCGGTAGCGTGCAGAGGGGCAGGCACGTGTCCAGGCCATGGATGGGCGTGGCGTGGTCGCTGGGATTTTGAAGAAAACGCAAGAGCCCGCAATCAGGTGGGTAGGGAGCCGCGTTCACGGGTCGTTCACAGCGAGGAGAGGGATCGCAGGAGAGGTGAAAAAGAACCACCCGCCCGAGGGGAGGAAAAAAAGTGCCTATCATACAGCACCGTGACCTTCGCAGAAGCAACGGCGGCCTATCGGGTCGCGTCGCCCCCGCGCGTTCCGTGCGAGAACGCTGTTGCGAAGAGGTGTCGCCCCACCACCTAGAGGTGAATGACCGCAGCCACAGGTGCGGTCCGTTGCCCCCTACCCCGATTGATCGTCTGGATGGGTTGTCCCGTCTCGTCCGTTGTCTCGTCCTGCGTCTCAAAACTGGTATGATCCATGCGGGACGCATGCCACGGCGGTGGACCCATCACCCGTCCCTTTCTCCAATCACCTGACAGTCTCTGCTGACCGCGCTGCGTGGCGCCCCGATCGCCCCCACACCCCCGTCGGGATGCCCTGCCGCGTCGTCATAACCCCGCTGAGAGGAAGCAGCCGCCCGCTCTTCACCGAGCTTCGTAGCCTCCATACTCGCACGATCCACACCCATGACTTGGTTCTCGCCCACCCGGCGTGAGTCCGCACGGCTTCAGGAGCAGCCCG
This sequence comes from Bacteroidota bacterium, assembly GCA_038528235.1. Classification (GTDB taxonomy): domain Bacteria; phylum Bacteroidota; class Rhodothermia; order Rhodothermales; family Rubricoccaceae; genus JBCBEX01. The sequence goes on along the minus strand of JBCBEX010000074.1, from coordinate 13,685 downwards.
GCCTCGCCTTCACGCTTGCATTCATCCTCCTCCTTATCACAGGCCTGGGGGTAAGCACGCCTGGAGCACACGCTCAAGGAGGGGGCGCTATCGATGGCCTGACCCTTGGTCTCGGCCTCGGAGTCTACCAGGGCGAGCTCGACCGCAATGCCTCGAGCAACCCCATCGAATACTTTGCGCTGGCTGAGTTTAGTCTCTCCGTCCACGCCGACCGCGCCCTCTCGCCGCTGTTCATGGCCGAGGCGGGCCTGGTCTATCACCGCTTCAACATCGACGTGGATGCGGACAACAGCATGGGGGTGAACGTCTTCGCCTTCGACGTGAACGCGGGCCTGCGGGTCGGGCTCTTCGGTCGGACCGGGTTCGTGCGGCTCCAGGCTGGCGTGGCACCCACGATGGTGTCGACGACCTACAATTTTTCGACGCCTGACGTGTTAGAGTCGCGGGGCTACGTGTTCGAGCAGACGAGTCCGCGCTTTATCCTGACGTTCCCGGTGTCCATGATCTTGCAAGACGCTTGGCGCTTCGGCATCCGCTTCATGACGTCTGACTTCCTCGATAGCGCCCAGCGGCGCACGACCGGCCCCGATGTGATCTCGTCGATCCACGTGGGCTACCGATTCCGCCTCTAGCTTCCTACTCACCTGACTCCTGGCGCTCCGCCATCGCAGGCGCTCTCGCCTGTTGCAACTCTGCCTCGTTCTCGGCGGTGTTGCCCCGCCACCCTCACCTGATCCCACGCGATCTATGAAGACCTCTACGTTTTTCCTCCTCGCGCTGCTGCTGGCCTTCGGTCCTGCAGTGGGCGCTCAGTCGCTGCTCCTCAAAGCGGGCCCCGCTGTGACCCAGGCCCCGGACGCAGATCCAGTCACGCAGGCCGGGTTCCAGATTGGCTCCCGCATTTGGCTGGCCGAGTTCTTCCAGGTACAGGGGATGCTCGGCTACACCGACGAGGCGAGCGCCGAGGTGACCATGAACGTGCGTCCGTTCTCCGGGGCGCGGCGCTTCGAGCCCTACGTCTTCTCGGGCTTCGGCCTCTTCTTCAGCGGCGACGACCACCGCTCGGTGATCCCGGTGGGCATCGGCATGGACTACTCGCTCAACGAACGCGTGGCGCTCAACTTCGAGCTGGCAGCCCGCTGGACGCTGTTCCGCGACCTCACGCCATCGCCGGGCGCTCGCAACGGCCTCCAAGAACTGGGCTTCGGCGTCTTCCCCGCTGTAGGTGTGAACTACACGTTCGCCAAGGCATCGCGCTACGACCCTGAGGTCATCGCTGAGGAGCGTGCTATCGAGCGGGGCCAGGTCGCACGCCGCGACTTCCCTGAGCAGGATCCCACGATCGTCTCGCGCGACGCGACGGCTGGCGGAGGCCAGGTGGCGGCGCCGAGCTATGGCACGCCTCAGGCGGGCGGCGGCGCGGTGTCGGCGCAGCCCGGCATCACGTCGGAAGGGCAACCGGGCTACGCGCCGGCGGTCCCGTCGGGACAGTCGGTGGGCATGCCGGTGCAGGGCACCGTCGGCCGGACCGTAGCTGACCCGGCTGCCCGGCAGGGGGCCCTCAGCGGCTCCTACCAGGTTCCGGGCGCAGCCGCCATCGGAGGCGCCGCGGCACAGCCGGTGGGCCTCCCCCAGCAGAGCGGCTTCCCCCAGGGCGGCGGCGTCCAGCCAGCAGGCGTGAGCCAGGCTGGCGACATGGTCCTGGTTCCGGACGGCACCTACACGATGGGCCTCTTCGAAGAGGACCCGCTCGGCCTCCAAACGCAGGGCTTCAAGCGCGTCACCGTGTCCTCGTTCTTCATCGACAAGTTCGAGGTGACCAACATGCAGTTCCGCCAGTGGCTCCAGGGCCTCGCGCCATCGGCCCGTGAGGCGATGACGCCGGACTCGATGGCGTGGCAGGACGCCGGTGGCCGCGCCAACTTCCAGTCCTACTTCCTCGGTCAGGCCTACAACGACTACCCCGTGGTGGCGGTGACCTGGGACCAGGCCAACGCCTATTGCCAGGGCCAGGGCAAGCGCCTCCCGACCGAGGCAGAGTGGGAATACGTCGCCCGCTCGGGCGTGTCGGGCGGCATCTACCCGTGGCCCGGCCAGTCGCCGCAGGCGCCCAACGGCGGCTACTACGCCAACTACAACCCCGGTCGCGCGGGCTACGCAGCGGACGGCTACGCCTTCACCGCCCCCGTCGGCGCCTTCCCGTCCTCGCCATGGGGCATCTTCAATATGAGCGGCAACGTCGCCGAGTGGACCCTCGACGCGTACAACCCGACCTACAGCGTGCTCGCTGACTTCAACCCGCGCTGGGTGGATGACCGCGAAGCGCGCCGCATCGTGCGTGGCGGCTCCTGGGCTGCCGAGGACTTCTACATTGGCGTCGGCGTCCGCGAGGCGTTCGACATGAACGACGCGAACATCTACACCGGCTTCCGCTGCGCGAAGGACCTCGGCAGCGAGTTTGGTCCTGCTCCAGGCCAGGCGCAGGGCGGTAGCGACCCGGCTGGCGGCTTCGTGCCTCCGGTCCCGCCCCAGGGCGGTCAGCCCAGCGACAACGGGGACCAGAACGGAGGGGGGCAGTAGCCTCGTCCCCCTCACCCTCCAACCACAATACAGGTAGAACACAATGGCTGAAGCACAATCCAAGTCGATGTCCCGCGTGAACGGGTTCATTGGTCTCCTCGTGGGCATCTTCGGGGCCCTCGCCATCATCGGCGTGACCGCGAAGATCCTCAAGTGGGACTCCGTTCTCGGCTTCGACTACAACGACGTCATCCTCGTCGGCTTCCTCGGGGAAGCAGGCGCCTTCGTGGCCATGGGCGTCTTGGCGCTCATCCAGGGCCTCGTGGCCAAGGGGGCCCCAACCAAGGCGCTCGGCGCCGCAGGCGATCCGCTCTTGCTCAACTCGCCGGAGAAGTCCGAGGAGTTCTACCGTCAGGTTCAGGAGATCGCCACCACCGAGGTGCGCCGCATCTTCGGCACGATGGGCGAGGACTATAAGCGCATGAACGCGGAGGTCCACCAAGCCCTCGTCGCCTCGGTGAAGTCGGGCATCTCGACCGAGCTGAGCCAGCTCACGACTGGCCTGGGGCAGGTCATGGGCGAGCTCTCGGGCGACGTGCAGAAGTTCGGTTCCGAGATGCGCGGCATGAGCCAGGAGATGAGCCAGGCGCGCACGTCGGTGGCGCAGATGCGCCAGACCCTCACCCAGACGGCGACCGGCTCGTTGCCGCAAGACGCGCAGCGCCTCGGCCAGGGCATGAACGCCCTCAGCCAGGAAATGGGCGCCGCCGGCACACAAGCCGAGGCCATCCGCTCCGAGCTGGAGCAGGTCGCCCGCCGCTTCCGGATGTTCAACAACCCCGGCGTCTCGACGAACGGCAAGGACGGAGCGTCCGCCGAAACGTACGTGTCCCGCGCCTAAAACCGACGAGGTATCCCTATGTCTGTGAAAGACATGCGGTACAACGTCATGCTGGCGTTGTACTTCCCCATCCTGCTCTACGCGATGAGCACGTTCGACCTGGACGACAGCACCATCGCCGTGGGCAACGTGCAGCCCTACCTCGACGCCGAGGAGACGGTCGTGCTCGGCCAGCCCTTCCAGGCGCGCGCCATGCTCGCCGTCGGCGCAGGCGAGGGCCTCTCGCTCAGCGGCTCGGAGGCGTTCATGGCCTCGGGCGACTCGATGTTCGTCATGGAGACGGGCAACCTGCTCGCCGAGAACGAAGATGTCAAAGAGGTCGAGTACGCCGCAACGATGACCGTCCCACAGATCGGCGGTGGCACGCGCGAAGTGCCGATCACCGGCACGTTCACGGTGCGCCGTCCTGAGATCGTGGCCGTCAACGCGGGCGAGGTCGCACTCTATCGCCAGTGTCGCAACGAGGTCCGCATCGACGTGCCGGGTCTGGAAGATCGGCCGCTCATCCTCAACGGCACCGAGGCACGCACGCTCACGCTCGCGCCCAGCGGGCAGACGGCAGGCATCCGCGTCGAGACGCCTGGGCCTGACGGCAACGTCTACCTCGGTGCCAAGTCGTTCGCGGTGATCGACCCGCCGCGTCCGGAGATCCGGGTCGCTAACGCGGGCCGCGCGGTCAACAACGGCGACAACCTGCCGCGCGGGCGCTTTGCGCTCACGTTCAACGTGCAGGCCGACCAGGAATTCGCGCAGCGTTACCCGAGTGACGCCCGCTACGGCGTAGGGAGTGCTACGGTGTACATCCGGCGCGGTCTGACCGCCTCGGAGCGCCTCGGCACCTACAACCTCAGCGGCGGCCGCCTTCCCGCCATCCGCGCCCTTGCTTCGGCGCGCCCCGGCGACCGCATCATCGTGCAACTCAACAACGTGTATCGCCTCAACTACGCAAATACGTCCGTTGGCGTCTCGCTCAACGAAGGCAGCCGCACGTTCAGCTTCACGATTTCGTAAGCATGCCCGAACCCCGTGCTCCGGCGCTGTGCCGGGGTGCGGAGCTTCGGCCTCACCGACCCGACCGCATTATGTCTACCACCCTCCGTCGTCTGGCCCTGGTGGCGCTCGTCGCGCCGCTCCTCCTGGCCCAGGCCGTGCTGGCCCAGGGCAACTGGCGCCAGACCGTCGAGATCATCGTCCCCGTGGAGCGCGAGAACGAGCAGAACGTCACCGGCGTTTTCCTCGACTCGCTCGTCGCCTACATCGAGACCGACGACCTCCAGGTCCGTCGCGACCGCGAGGACGAGACGACCTACACGCTTGCTCAGATCGAGGATGACCTCAGCTACGAGGGGCTCTTCCTCAGCAGCGCCAACCGCGTCTTCATCACCTATCGGATGGAGGGCAACTCGCGTGGCTTCCGGTCGAGCATCGAAGAGATCTTCTTCATCTACCGCCCCGATGGGGAGTACGCCGATGTGGACATCCCCGTCCTCTACGTCGATGGAGAGAACACCACGCTGAAGCGGCTCCTCAACAACAGTGGCACGAACATGCGCTACAACGAGGCGGCCTTCAAGCCCTTCCGCGACCAGATCGCCATGCATCAACTCGCTAAGACCTCGGACGCCGTAATCGTCCGCTACGGCGAAAACGGGCAGTACGTGATCTACGAGGAGGCCGAGTCCGAACGCGAGCGTGTCCGTCTCGTGAACGTGATCCGTCGCTTCATCGACTAGCAACCGGATCGCTTGCGTGCAGCCTCTGCGCGCAAGCACCAAGTTCCTGGCTTCGCCGGGATTCCAAGGCGGGGTGCGCCGTTTCTACCTGGGCGCACTCCGCCTATTTATATCTGGGAGCTTTGTATCTGGAGGGTCCCCGTCCCCGATGACGCGGCCACGATGGCACTGCTCAGAGCCGGATGCCGAGTACGCCTGCATAGGTGGTGTGCTGCCCGATCTTGTTGTCCCCGAACGGGATGTAGATAAACTCATCGGAGAGGTCGAGCCAACTGGCTCGCACGCCGAAGGACAGGCCGCGCGAGAGTGTCACGTCCCAGACCACGCCACCAGTGAGCGCGAAGCCACCCAGCGCGTTCGCCTCGCGCCTGAGCGTAGCCTGCTGCTGTCCTGCAACCGTCCATCCGAGGACGTAGGTAGCACGTAGAAACGGAGCGACTGGGGCCGCAGAGAAGTCGTACTGGGCGCCGAGGCCAAGAGCGAGGTAGAGCGGATCGTAGTTCGGGACGTCCGACCGTTCCTCCAGGCGTTCGTACGGGCCATAGTTCTCGAGGCCCAACTCGACCACGCCGTACCACGTGTTCGGCCATGCCTTGACTTCGACGAGCCCAACACCACGCAGCGCATAGCTCGACCGGAACGCATCGGGCTCCTCCAGCGCCGTGTCGAGGACGAACGAGGCGGCCAACCGCTCCACCCCAAAGCTCCCCTCCACGGCGAAGTGCAGCGCGTAGCCCGATTGCTGGTCCACGCGGTCAACACGCGGCGTGAAGCGATAGCCGGGCTCTACGCACGTGTTGTACTGCACCGTCAGGTCGACAAGGTCGCGCTCTCTGTAGCGCGCCTCCGCCACGTCGTCCAGCAGGGCGCGACACGACTGGAAGGCCCGGTTGAGCGTGCCGACCCACAGCTTCAATTGCCGTGACTGGGTAGGTCCACGCTGGGACGTGACCTCAAAGAGCCCCTCGATGGGGAAGTCGGTCCCCTCGATGTAGTACGTGTCCGCGCCCGTGTCGAGGTGGTGCACGTACAGCGTGCGAGGGCCTGGGACGAGTTCGCGCAGGAACGTGTGAGCCCCGCGGGTCCCTTCCGTGTTGAAGTCGATCCAGCGATGCACGAAACGGGTGCCGCCGTCGATCTGGTAGCTCTGGGCCTCGCGGTGGGTGAAGGTGGCGGGGGCAGCGCTAGGGGTGGCGCGGAAGGTGACGCCGCGCATCTTTTCGAAGTCAGGCACGAGTGCGATCTCCCCGCGCAGCGTGTCGCCCTCCAGGGAGACAACGATGCCTGGGGCAAAGCGAACGTCGTCTTGGGCAGCGAGTGGGGGGGTGAGAGTCCCGGCGAGGACTGCGAGGGCAGCGAGGACAAAGCGCATGAGCGGGAAGCAGCAGGGAGGAGGGAAGCAACCTGGAAAACTAGGACCAGCGCCGATAGGGTAGACGCGAAGAACCGTCGCAGACCAGAACCATTGCGGAACGTATTCTGTGCGACACCACGGACGGCAGTATGGCTTCTTCGACCAACGGCTCCGCTTCGACCAACGGCTCCGCCTCGGGCCCCCTTCGCATTGCGATGTGGTCTGGACCGCGCAACCTCTCGACGGCGCTCATGCGGTCGTGGGGCAGCCGCGCCGACACCGTTGTTGTGGACGAGCCGCTCTACGCCCACTATCTCGCCGAGACGGGCCTCGACCACCCCGGCCGCGCCGACGTGCTCGCGAGCCAGCCGACAGACTGGCGCATCGTCGCGGAGCAGCTGAGCGGTCCGGTCCCCGAAGGCGCGCCGATCTTCTACCAGAAGCACATGGCGCACCACCTGCTGCCGTCCGTGAGCCGCGCCTGGCTGGACGCCCCTAGCTTTCGCCACGCCTTTCTTCTGCGGGAACCAGCGGCCATGCTCGCCTCCCTTGTGAAGGTGCTCGGGGAACACGTGCGGGTCGAAGACACCGGCCTGCCCCAGCAGGTCGAGCTCTTCACGCGGATCGCCGACCGGGATGGTCTCGCGCCGCCCGTCGTTCGAGCCCGTGACATCCTGGCCGACCCGGCTTCGCTATTGCGTGCGCTTTGCGATGCGCTCGGTGTTTGCTTCGACCTGGCCATGCTCTCCTGGAGTCCAGGGCCGCGCCCTACCGATGGGGTGTGGGCCAAACACTGGTACGGGGCCGTGGAGCGCTCGACGGGATTCGGTCCGCAGCGCTCGGCGGCGGCTGCAGTCCCATCGTCGTGTGCATCCGTACTGGGCCAGTGCGAGCGACTGTATCGAGAACTAGAGCCGTTTGCACTGGCTCCCTCCCCAGACGATGAACTCGGCCATACTGGCAAGTCATCGATTCTTTGAGCAGGAGTTCGCCGAACAGCGATTCGCCGCGGCTTGTTGGGAATCGCAAACACTAGACGGGGGCCACTGGAAGGAGGCGTTTGAGGCGCTGCGGCTGAGGACGGGGGAAAAGTGCGATGCGCGTGGCAAGGTCGCGGGCGAGATCTCGCACAGATAGCTGAGGGGGCAACTCGCTCCGCTCACGCTCCAGCCACCTTGACTGCTACTCTCCTGCTATGAAGCGCTTGCACCTCGCCTTTCTCTCAGCTCTTGCCCTGATCGCGGTGACCTGTGCGCCGGCCCTCGCACAGGACGGTACGACCGTTGGCGTGCAGGATGGCAAGTTCGGGATCGGCTTTTCATCGGCCTACCCATCCTACGGGATAAGTGGGGCTTACTACCACAACGAGTACCTCACAGGATCAGTGGTCGTTGGCGCGCTCGGGACCGTGACTGCGTACGGCGGTCGCGTGTGGTACCGCTTTCTGCGCGACGTGCCCTATGACGTGTACGCCTACGGAGGACTTGCAGCCTACCGCGTGGACGTGGTGTTCGCGAGCGAGACCGCCATCGGGTACGGTGCGGGCGCGGGCATCGAAGCGAGCCTGAAACAGCTCTTCAACAGCGAAGACTTCCCGCCCATCTTCGTCAACGCCGAGGTCGGCTTCGCCGGGGCGAACTGGGACACCTACAGCGGCTTCTCGGCGCTAGCGGTCGGCGTGGGAGCTCACTTCCGTTTCGGGAAGCGATAGATCAGCGTCCGGCTACACAACCCGCTCGTACGCTCGTAACGATATGGTAATAAAGTAGCAGCTATTCTAACAAGCGTCTGCTCAAGTCCGGGTGGTTCTTGATTGGGTAGATCACGCTCAGCTATTCCATGCTCCCTTGCTCCATTCCCATGCACACACTCCGCCTCTTTGTTCTCACTCTGTTGGCTCTGTGCACATCGATCGCCCATGCGCAGACAAAGCCGATTGTGGGTACGGCTCCCTTCTTCCGCAGTTCGGCCGTCACCCCTTCCACGGCTGCAGAGGCGCAGGCGCTCGTCACGAACGTGCTCATTGAAAGCGATCGCTTCATGGTCGTGGAGGTGCAGCAGCGCGAGGCCATCGAGGACGAACTGTTCGCCCAAGGGGACGACGTTTACCTGGATGGCGTAGTCACAGCCGTCGAACCGATGGGCGCCGAGTACCTGCTGTTCGGAACCATCCTCGACGTCTCGGCGCGAGAGCAGGTCAGCGACGGAACGCGAACCTACGCCGGGAGCGTCACCTACGAACTGCGTAAGGTGTCCGTGGGCACCCGCGAGGTCGAGTGCCAGCAGACCATCCAGACCGACCTGGCGGACCAAGCCGTCAGCGCTGGACGCGGCGGCCTAGTCGGACTCGTCCGAAAGCAGGCCGGGGGTCTGGTCGGGCGTGCCGCTGCCGCCGCACTCAACGCCGACTCGCCCGATGCCGCAATTACGGCCGCGATCAACGACTCCAGGAGTCAGGTGCAGAGCTTCCTCGATACCTGCTTCCCGACGACCTACGAGGTGCTCGCGATTGAGCGCGAAGGAGACGACGGGCGCGTGGAGGAGGTGCTGATCGGAGGCGACAGCGATGGGCTCCGTACTGGGCAGTCGCTCGATGTGGTCGAGTTGCAGGTGTTCGAGATGAGCGACGGGACCGTACGCACCCGGGAGCGCCCGGTGGCGTCGCTGCGCGTGCGCGACGTGCAGGGCGAGGGGTTCGCCGTGTGCTCAGTACGCGGGCGGCGCGACCAGGAAGCCCTGCGCGACGCCTTCGCCGAGGGTACGACGCTCATCGTGAAGGTCGCTGACTGACGCCTGAGAGCTTCGCTTCATCGACTTCGCCACCCGACTCCGTGCGATGCACGTCAAGCTCGGCACCCACTTTCTCCCCAATGCTATGACTCGATTCAACCCGTTTCCAGTCTCGACGAGGCAGGCGCTCATTGCAGCCATCGGGATGGTGCTCCTGGCGGGACTTGGCGGCTGCGGCAGCACGCCTCCGGCTCCGCCAAGCACTGAAGTGCTCTACGCGGGGCGCGCAGACCGAGGTACGATCACACTCCGCGCGACGGGCTACGGACAGCGCCCTGAGGACGCCATCCGCCATGCGGAAGAAAATGCCTTCTGGACCCTGCTCTTCCGCGGCGTTCCCGGCTCGCCGCAGGCTACTGCCATGGTGCGGGACACCCCGCGTCCTGAGGACAGCCCGCACGCGGCCTACTTCGACGAGCTCCTGGCAGGCGGGCGCTACGCCACGTTCCTGACGGAGTCCTTCACCGAGGGCGAGCCCGTGCGAACCCAGACCGGACGCCGCGCTCAGGTGACCCTCACCGTTAACACGCAGGCGCTCCGGCGCGATCTCGAACAGCACGGCGTCCTGCGCCAGTTTGGTTACTAGCCCATGCAGACATGCTACCGAGCAGGGTGGGCCCTGCTTCTTCTCGCGGTGCTCGTGCCGCCCGTCTTCGCTCAGCCGGAGCCCGTCGCGCAGGTGCAGCCCAGCATCATGGTGGTGCCCTTTGCCCGCGAGGGCGAAGACCTCCGCACCCTCATCGAGGCCGACGCCGACGTCGGCATCACGCTCACCGTCGTCCAGCGCGCGTTCGATGCCCGCGGCTTCACAACCGTTGATGCCCTCGCCTACATCCGCGAGATGACGCGCGACGATGCCATGATGCTCGGCACCCAGGAGAGTCTCAAGCAGATGCTCATCGACAACGCCCCGACCGAGATCTACCTCGAAGTACGGACGTCCGTGGACCAGACGGATGCAGGCAACCGTGCAGCCGTCCAGGTGAACGCCATCGACACGGCGACGAGCGGCGCGCTCGCCAACGACGTGTGCCGCAACGCGCGGGCCTTTCGCACGTCGGACCTCGGCCGCCTCGTCGAGAACGCCCTGGACGACTGCCTGGACAACCTCCTCGACACCATGATGGGCAAGTTCGACCAAGTGCGGTCGAGCGGGCGCAGCCTCGACATCACGATCCGCTTCGGTGCGGACTCCGACCTCGACATGTACACCGAGATCGGCACGCAGGGCGACGTGATCGCGGACGCGCTGGAGGACTGGATGGACGAGAATGCCTACCAGAACAACTACCGCATCCGCGGTTCGAGCGACCTCAGCCTCGAAGTGGACGACTTCCGCATCCCGCTGCGGGAGCCGGGGACGGATCGCAACTACCGGCCCCGTACGCTCGGCCGCGCGCTGCGCCGCTACATCACCAACGAACTCGGCATCGACGCCCGGATGGATGTCCAGGGTGCCAACGTCTACATCACCCTCGGATCCTGGAGGTAGCCATGCGCCCCGCACTTCTGCTCCTACTCGCGTTCGCGGCCAGTAGCCTTCTGGCGCAGCCGAGCGACCTCGACGACCTCGGGCGTGTCTCGCTCTCCGTCGTGACGCCTGAGAGCCACAGCGACCTGAGCGAGGCCCAGCTCAGCAGCCTCCGCAACACCGTCGTGCGGATGGTCACAGCCAACGGGATCTCCGGCGACGGTACCAATGCCGATATCGTGATCTTTCCGGTGGTCGATCTCTACGACAAGCGGACGGTCGAGGGCATGCGGACCCTCACGGTGATTCAGGGCGAGTTGAGCCTGTTCGTCAAGAACGTAGCGCAGGGCGTCACCTTCGCCTCGTTCAGCACCCCGCTCCAGGGACAGGGCACGAGCGAGCGGCAGGCCGTCACGAGTGCGCTGCGCAGCGTCGACGCCGACAGCCGCGCCGCCGCCGACTTCTTCGACACGGCGCGTCTGCGCATCGCGGACTACTACGCCGAGGAGTGCGACCGTCTCCTGACGGAAGCGCAGACGCTGACTGCTGCGCAGGTGTACGACGAGGCCTTCGGCATCGTGATGAGCATCCCCGACGTGGCGTCGGACTGCCACGCCCGCGCCCAGCGCGCCGCCACCGAGGTCTTCAATGCCTATCGCCAGCAGCGCTGCGGCGCGCAGGTTCAGGCAGCCCAAGCCGCCCTCGCCAACAACGAACTGGGACGCGGACTGCGACTGCTCGGCAACGTAGACCCGTCGTCCGAGTGCCGCGACGAGGCGTCCCGACTCGCGCGCAGCGTGGCGGCCGAGGCCGACGCCCGCGACCGCCGCTACTACGAGGCGCTCCAGGAAGCCTATCGCACGTCGGCTGACCTCGAGAGCCAGCGCATCGACGCGGCACGCGATGTGGCTGTGGCCCGAGCGAAAGCCGCCGGGCGTGTCGCACGGGTCTACTACAGCTACCGGAGGCCTACCGTCACCTACACCACGCTCGTCCGCACCACCACCGTGCGGTGAGTCGGGGCCCACGCGGCACCATCCATCCATCGACCAAGACTCCCATGCGCCTGTGTTACAGTCTTTCGCTCGTTCTCTGCGCGCTCGCCCTGGCGGCCTGCGACTCCAGCGACCCCGACAACCCTTTCGGCGGTGACGGGCCCCAGTACGACGATCAGTTCGTCCGAGCTACCATCGGCGGCGATGCGTGGCAAGCGCGCGGTCTCGCTAACCCCGGCGACCTGGGGCTCGTCTTCTTCGGCAACGAAGTCGACTTCGTCGGGACCGACATCCCTGACGGAGAAGTCACGCTCGTTTTCGGGTCGAGCGTGCCGTTCGATCTCGTGGAAGCAGGCGCACGGCTCGTGCAGGTCGCCGCCTACATCGTCCGCGTCGACAACGTCGAAGAGGTCAGCGGGGAACTGGTTGGTTCAGGCCGCAGCGAGGCGGTGGTTGTGACAACGCTGGTGGACAGCAATGGGAGGCAGATCACCGACCCGGACTTGGAGCTGCCCATGATCAACTACGTCGCGTGCGACTTCGCCCGCAGCGTGTCCGACGACTGCGAGGACGGCACGGGCGTCTTTACGGCAGGGGGCGGCGACATCGAGGTGGCCTTCTCGGAAGTCACCGGATCTGCCCTCGCCGGTACGTTCTCCGCCACGCTCAGGAGCGAGGCAGGCGGGCCGCAGTCGCTGTCCATTTCAGGGGGCACGTTCAACGTCGACGTGGTGGAGACGCCCACGGCCGCGCCGCCGGTCCGGTGGGGGCAGCACTTCTCCTCGGCTATGCGCAGTGCAGACTCCAAGTAGCACGCCGACGACCCCAGCCAACCAAGTCCGCCGCCGCTGGGCGGCAAACGCATTCGTCTACTGCTCTCAAAAAACTTCAGTCGAAGACATGTATTTCCGCTCCGCATTGTACGTCGTTCTCGCTGTTTCGCTGTGCCTCCTGTCGCCAACGGCGACGGCCCAGCTTGACGTCTACATCACGGCGTCCAGTGAAGTGCTAGGGCCTGGAGATCGGACCACGTACACGATCACCGCCTCGAATACCGGCGCCGTTGATCTGCTCAATGTGCAGGGTACCGTTCAGATTCCTAGCTCGATTGCTTCATTCAGCGACGCATCTGATTTTTTCTGCCCGAGCATTACATGTGACCCTGGAGAGGAAGCAACCTGGGTTGTCGGAAACCTAGGGCCAGGAGAAAGCCGCTCAAGGTTCTACAGCACATTTATTTCGGCTGGAGCGACAGAGATGGATATCCAGACTGAAATCGACCTCCAAGCCAGCAATGCCTCCACGGTATCTGCGTCGCTGACGCAACGAATCGACCCGACGCCGCTGCTGCGTTTGAGCCTGATGCCGGAGCCGGGGCCCGCCACGCCGGGCGAGCCGTTCACCTACACGCTCACGTTCGGCAACGTGGGCTCGAACAGTCCGTCTGGGGTGAGGCTGTCGATGGCGGTGCCGGAGGGCGCGTCGTTCGTGTCGGCGACGGGCGGGGGGAGCGAGCAGGACGGCATCGTCTCCTGGAACATCGGCCTAGTGCCAGCCGCGCGAGGTGGACGTTTGCAGGTGACAGTACTCCCAGGTGAGACGCTCATGGATGGAACGTTGTTAGACGCGCTAGCCGAGATCGATCCTGGCGCAACCAACGAGGTTGTCGTCCGGTCGTCAGCGACGACGCCGGTGCGAGCAGGTTCGCCGCTGCGCCTCACCTACGCCGTCAGCCAGACTGCCACCGGCGCGGGCGACCGCCTCGTCTTCACGCTTACGGCGACCAACACCGGCCCGGTAGACTTGCTCGATGTCAGCGCGTCGGTGCTCATGCCTACGTCGATAGCATCGTTCAGTGATACTGCGGAATTCTTCTGTCCGAGTATCACATGCGATCCGAGCGAGACGGCTTTCTGGGCGG
>JBCBEX010000073.1:0-22550 GCA_038528235.1 Bacteroidota bacterium | reverse complement strand
GAGGCCGACACGACCGGGCTAGCGTCGCCCACGGTCGCCGCGCTGCGCCGCGCCGAGGAGCGCGTGGAAGACCTCGCCGCAGCGTCCAACATCCGTGCGCAGAACCGGCTCGCATGGCAGCGCTCGTTCCTAGCCACGTTGCCCCCGGACACCCTCATTCAGACGGGCGACTATGAGGCGGCGGCGGCGTACCTCTTCCCTGGTTCCGACGTGCAGGTCGACCTGCCGTCGTGGGCGCAGCGGGGCGCCAGCGTCCAGCGGATCAAGACGGCGCGGACCGACGCCGAGCGCAACGCAGCCTTCCTCGACTTCCTGCGCAGTTCGCTCCGCCAGGTGCCTACGGTGATGTTCCTGCTCCTGCCGGTCTTCGCGCTGCTGCTCAAGGTTGTCTACCTGCGTCGCAACTGGTACTACGGCGAGCACCTGGTCTTCGCGCTGCACGTCCACGCGTTCGCCTTCGGCGTCTTCACGCTGCTCGCGCTGGGGGCGATGACGCCGCTGGGTGGGTGGTCGTTGTGGCTCCTGGTGCTCGTGCCGCTCTACGTCTACCTCGCGCAGAAGCACGTCTACCAGCAAGGCTGGTTCAAGACCGCGCTGAAGGGTTATGCGCTGAGCATGCTCTACGTCTTCGCGCTGTCGTGCGGCTTGGTGCTCGCACTCGTGCTTGCCGCAGCGATAGGCTAGGGAGACGCGTCGACGCCGCAGGCTGCATCGATGGCGGTGCGGAACGCGCGCGTCGCAGCTTCGGGATCGTGCGCGGTGCTGATGGCCGTCATCACCGCGACGCCGTGGGCGCCCGCATCGAGCACGTCGGCCATACGGTCCGCTGTCACGCCGCCGATGGCGATGACTGGGATCGAGACGGCCGCGCACACCGCAGCGAGGCCGTGCAGGCCCTTCGTGGAGGCGGGCGCGGCCTTCGAGCGGCCGGAGAAGACGGGGCCAAAGCCGATGTAGGTTGCGCCGCACGCCTCAGCCTGCCGGGCCTGGGCAAGCGTCGTGGCGGTGGCGCCCAGGATAGCATCGGGGCCGAAGATGCGCCGTGCATCCGGGATCGGGAGGTCTGTCTGGCCGAGGTGGACCCCGTCGGCCCCGACCGCAAGCGCGAGGTCGAGGTGGTCGTCCACGAGCAGCGCCGTCTGGGTCTCCTGGCACGCGTCTGCGACGGGGCGCAGCTCGTGCAGCTTGGCGCGCGCGGTGCCCGTCTTCTGGCGAAACTGGATCACGTCGGCGCCGCCCGCGATCGCGAGGTGGGCCAACTCGGCGTGCGCGAAGCGCTGCTGGAAGACGAAGTCGGTGAGGACGTGCAGGCGACCGAGCATCGGAGGAGGGCAGAGTGAAGGGCAAAGGGTGAAGAGCAACCTGGCCAAGGATAGGCTTGGCGGAGCGATTGCGGTCGGCGTGCGTTCAGGCAACACGCAACTCAGCCGCCGATGGCTACGGCGGCGCGTCGTTGCAACGTCACCAGGTCCGGCTTCATCCCATCCTCCAGGTCTGCGGGCCACGGAAGCACAGCAACGGGGCGCATGAAGCCTGGCACATCGAGCGTCGTTCTCAGCGCGCCGAGATCGATGTCGGCTTCCACGAACGCGACGGGACGGTGGCCGAACTCGGCGTCGGCGATTGGGACGACGGCAGCGCGACGCACGCCCAGCAGCCGCAGCAGTGCCGCCTCGATGGCCTCGGGCTGGATGTTCTCGCCGCCCGAGATAAACATCCGGTCTGTGCGCCCGATCACGCGCAGGAGCCGCTGCCCGTCGACCTCGACCCATGCTCCGACGTCGCGGGTGCCGAACCAACCGTCGGCATCGAACGGCTCCGTGAGCCTGGCGTCGTCCAGGTAGCCCGCGAAGCGCGTGCGGCCACGTACGAGGATCTCGCCATCGTCGGCCAGCCGTACCTCGCGGTGAGGAAGCACCGCCCCGGCGGTGCACAGCACCTCGAAGCTCGCGTCCGGCGGCGTGGCGGTGACGGTCGAGGTCATCTCGGTCATGCCGTAGCTCGTGAGGACGGGCAGCCCGGCGTCGTACGCCTCGCGTAGTACGTCCTCAGGGATGGCGCTGCCACCGAGGAGAAGCGCGTCCATCCCGCGTAGCGCGTCCAGGTCCGCAGGCGTCGCGTCGTCGAGGGCGCGGCGTAGCTGTGTGGCGACGAGCGAGGCGTGCGTGACGCCGTAGCGCCGGACAGCCTCAGGCAACGGCGTCTTCGGTGGGGCCAGCACGGCCGCTGCGCCCGCAAGCGCACACCGGACGAGGATCGCCAGCCCGCCAACGTGATAGAGCGGGAGGTCGAGCCACCACCGATGCTGCGGGCCGAGGCGCAGCCGCTCGATCCAGCCGCGGGCGCTCCAGAGGTGGTTCGCCCAGGTGTGCAGCGCGGCCTTTGGCGTGCCGGAAGAGCCGGAGGTGTGGATGAGAGTCCAGGGTCGGAGGTCGAGGGTCGAAGGTCGAAGGTCGAGGGTCGGGCGCGTGGATTGGGCAGCGCGTCTGGAGGCCAGGGGGTAGGTCGGGAGGGAGAACGCGGCGTCTGGCCAGTCCGTGACGAGGGCAGCGGGGCTGAGCCGCTCGATCAGGTCGGCGAGGGCGGCGTCGGGGAGGCGGAGGCTCAGCGGGGCCGCGACGACGCCCGCGCGCCAACAGCCCCAGAGCAGCGCAATCAGGTCCGGCGACGGAGCAGCGAGGGTCGCCAGGCGGTCGCCCGCTCGGAGGTCATGGGCTTCGAGCCACGCCGCCGCGCCGTCCACCTGGGCGTCGAGGTCGGCGTAGGAGACGGGCCCGTCGGCGAGCACGAGCGCAGGCGCTTCGGGCATGCGCTGAGCCGCAGCGCGGACCGGATCGAGGGTAGAAGCGGTCACAGCGCGACGGGCGTGAGGCGGTCGAGATCGATCTGACGCGCAGCGAGCGCCTCAGCCACGTCCACCGTCGGCGATCCGAGCGGCAGCTTGGGCGAGCTTGCCGTGAACACATCGGCGGCGAGCCAGCGGTAGGTGTCGAGCCCCGCAGGCGTCGGCGGGCGGTCCGGTGCCCCCGTCGCAGCGGTCATCGCCACAAGACCTCGCAGGCCGACGCCGCTCTCGAACGCCGCGCTCCAGGTCACCCGCAGTCCCAGAGCCCGCGCTCGCGTCGCCAACGCCCAGGCGCGCCGGCCGCCGAGGAACGTCGGCTTGAGCACCACAGCTGCCGCGTAGGCGTGGCCGGCGAGGTTGTCCGGTGCCATCGCCGTCACGGACTCGTCGAGCGCGACCGGGAGGCCGGTCTCCGTCGTGTAGTCCGCCAGCCGTGCAGGGTCGGCCAGCGGCTCCTCGATGTATGCGATCTGAGCATCGCCTAGCGCCTCGGCAAAGCGGCGGGCGTCGTCGTAGGACCACGCCTGGTTGGCATCCAGACGCAGCGCAACGTCCGGGTGGGCCGCGTGGAGCAGCCTCACGAGAGCAGCCTCGTCCTGCACAGCGCCGCGCCCGACTTTGAGCTTCAGCGCGCGGTAGCCCTCCGCGGCGAGCCGTTGCGCGTCGCGCTGGACCGTGTCCGCGTCGCCCGCGAGCAGGCCATTGAGCGGGACGATAGGCGACGCCTCGCCGTCCAGGGCCGCAGGAAGAGGCACCGCGCGGCGGCGTGCATCCAGGTCCCACTGCGCGAGCGCCATGCCGAAGCGCACCGACGGCGGCAGGGTCTCGTCGTGCTGGGCCGCCAGGAGCGCGCCCGCGTCCAGCCCCGCGAGCGCCCGGAGCGATTGCGTCGCCTCGTCCACCGTCTCCGCGCTGAAGCCGGGCAGCGGAGCCACGTCGCCCCAGCCCTCGTGGTCGCCCACGCTCAGCCGTACGAGCAGACCTTCCCGCACGGTCACGGTCTGCCCACGCAGCGGCAGGGGGCGGACGAGCGGCAGGCGGTAGCGGAAGACCGAGAGCACGGGCATGGGCGAAACGGAGAACCAGAGCGCTGACAGCCGACAGGCCCGCTACAGGTTCCAGCCCACGGCCAGCAGCACGCTGTAGACGAGCAACGCCCGCGCCGTGGCTCCCAGCACCGGCGCGATGGTTGCGGGATCATCGGTGCGCGCAAGCGTGCGGATCGGCCCGAGGACGAGGGGCAGGGCGAGGCACCCCAGCAGCGCGCCCATGGGCGCGTCGAAGCCGTACGTCAGCACCAGCGGCCACAGTACGCCGAGGAGCACCCAGGCCGCATACATCGCCACGCCCGCGCGGCGGCCCAGCCGGACGACCAGCGTACGCTTGCTTGCCGCAGCGTCCGTTTCCAGGTCGCGGAGGTTGTTGGCCAGCAGGATCGCCGTCGAGAGCAACCCGGGCCCGACGCCTGCCAGCAGGACGACGAGCGGTAGCGCCGCGCCGCCCACGATGTCGGCCGCCTGCACGTAGTAGGTGCCGCCCACCGCGACGGGTCCAAAGAAGACGAAGACGAACAGGTCCGCGATGCCGAGGTAGGCCAGCGACTTGCGTCCGGCGGTGTAGAGCCACCCGCACGCCAGCGCGGCCACTCCCACGATCACGATGGGCAAGCCGCCGCGCACCATCAGGTAGGCCCCGGCCAGCGTGGCCAGCGCGAACATCAGAATGGCTGCGCGGCGCACGGCCTGCGGCGTAGCGAGCCCCGCCTGCGTCACGCGCGTAGGTCCGACGCGCCGCTCGGTGTCCGCGCCGAGGAGGAAGTCGTGGTAGTCGTTGGCGAAGTTGGTGCCGATCTGGATGAACACGGCCCCGAGGAACGCGCATCCCCAGGCGAGCGCGTGGAAGAGGTCGGCCTCCCACGCCAGCGCCCCGCCGAGCACGACCGGCGCGACGGCCGCCCACAGCGTCTTCGGCCGCGCCGCGAGCGTCCAGAGGCGCATCGGCGAGAGTCGGGCAGGCGAGGAACCGGCGGCAGGGACTGAGTCGGGCATGCGGGAGCAAGGGCTGATGCGACCGCCAAGCTACCGCTCCCAGATGGCCGCCCGCGCACCGATCATCGCGCCAGGGTGAGCCTCGTCGTGAGCGTCTGCGCGCCTGCGGTCAGCCGCACGACGTAGGTCCCGTTTGCGAGCCCGGCGTCGGGCGACCACGACAGCGTCTGGGTGCCGCTCGCCTGCATTCCCTCGGCGAGGGTAGCGACGCGGCGTCCGGCCACATCGAACACCTCCACGCGGACCTGTACCGGGCTGCCGAGCACGTACTGGACCGTCGTGGAGGTCGCAACCGGGTTCGGCCACGGCGTGGCGAGGGTAACGCCTGCGGTCTCAGTGGTCGGCTCGTTCGCGACAGGGTTGGCGGGCAGTTGGAGCGTCCACAGCGAGCGGGCGTGCGTCCCGGCTGCGAGGTAGCGCGCCGTCGGGTGGATCTTCAGGTCGAACACGGCGACGGCGGGGATGCCGATGCCGAGGGCCTCCCACGACGCGCCTGCATCGGGGCTCACAAACGGCCCGACATCGGTCCCGACGAACACCGTGTCCGGCGCGAGCGGGTCGATGGCGAGGGCATTCACCGGCGCATCGGGCAGACCGTCGCTGATCGCGGTCCACGTCGTGCCGCTGTCCGTCGTGCGGAAGACGCGGGGGGTGGGGTCGCGCCAACGTAGGCCCGACTGCGTCACATAGGCCGAGGTCACATCGGTCGGGTGCGCGACCACGCGGGTGACGTAGCGGAAGGGCAGCGGGCCCGTCCGGTCCTCCCACGTCGCGCCGCCGTCCGAGGTCGTCCACACCTGGCCGTCGCCCGTGCCCGCCCACAGCACGTCGGGGTCCAGCGGCGACACCGAGATGGCCGTGACTACGCTCAGGCGCCCCGCGGTACTCGTCGTCAGGTCGGGCGAGATGGAGGTCCAGAAGCCTGCGCCGTTGGTCGTCCGATAGACGCGGTTCGTGCCGTAGTAGAGCGTCTGCGAGTCGCTCGGGTCCATCACCACGGGCGTCGACCAGTTCGTAGGCTCGCCCCCGTCGATGCCGTTGAGGGCGAAGTCGAAGCTGAAGCCGCCGTCGGTCGACTTGCCGAGGTTGCCAAACTGCGACTCGGCGTAGATCACGTCGGGGTCGGTCGGGTCGACGATCACGTAGAAGCCGTCGCCGCCGTAGATCGTGTCGAAGTCGTCGAGCGCGCCGGTGCGGGTGCGCACGGTGCCGTTGTCCTGCGTGCCGCCGTAGAGCCGCTCCGGGTTGCTCGGGTCGAGGCCGATCTCGTAGAACTGCGTGATGGCGAGGCCGTTGACGGCCTCCCACGAGAGGCCGCGGTCGGTGCTGATGTCGAAGCCGCCGTCGTTGCCGGAGAGCACGTAGGTCGGGTCGTCGGGCTTGAACGCGAGCGCGTGGTGGTCGACGTGGAGCACCTCGTAGCCGTACTGGTCGAACCAGCCGTTGCCTTCCCACACGACGAGCGGCACGTCGAGGACGAAGACGCGCTCCGCGTCGAGGGGGTCGCAGCGGACGTTGCCGAAGTACCAGGAGAAGCCGCCGCTGAAGCCAGGCAGCGCGCCCGATCGGGGGTCCCGCGCCCACGAAACGCCGCCGTCCTCGGAGCGGTAGAGGTCGGTCAGGACGCGGCCGTCGTTGTAGAGCGCGTACATCCGGTCGGGGTCGCCGTCGCAGGTCGCGAGGCCGATGCGCCCGATGTCGTCCGCCGGGCCAGGCAGGCCGTCCGTCGCCCCGAGGAGCGTCCACGTGTCGCCGCCGTCGGCGGAGCGGTAGACGCCGCTGGTCGTGCCGGAGAGGAAGGCCGTCGTCGGCGTGCGCTCGCGCTCCCACATCGTCGCGTAGAGCGTGTCGGGCGAGGTCGGGTGCATCACGAGGTCGATGGCCGCCGTGCGGTCCGAGACGAAGAGCACCTGGTCCCAGGAGTCGCCGCCGTCGGTGGAGCGGTAGACGCCGCGCGCGGGCGACGTCCCGAAGTAGGCGCCCGTGCCGGTGAGAAAGACGCGGTCCGGGTCGCGGGGATCGATGCGGATGCGGCCGATCGTAATCGTCTCCTCCAGCCCGAGCGGGGTCCACGTCGCCCCGCCGTCCTCGGTGCGGAAGACGCCGCCGCCCGAGAGGTTGTACGACCCGCCGTTCGATTCGCCCGTGCCCACGAATGCGCGGTCCGGGTTAGTTGGGTCAACCGCCACTGCGCCAACGGGGAGCACGGCCTGGTCGTCGAAGATGGGCGCCCACGTCCGCCCGGCGTCGAGCGACTTGAACGCGCCGCCGGTCGCCGCGCCCGCGTAGACCACGTCCGGCGCGCTCGGCGCAAAGGCGATGCTGGTGATGCGCCCGCCGATGTTGGTCGGCCCAGCCTGCTGCCAGGTCCCAAACGTGTCGCCCCGGCGCGCGACCTCTCGCATCTGAAGGGCTTGCGCGTGCGCGGCACGGAACGCCTCGGCGTCGTGCTCGAAGTGGGGGAAGAGCCGCTGCTCGGCGAGCCACGTCGCCGGCCGTTGGTCGGGGCCAGGCGCTTCTTTCTCAGCGCGTTCCGTCAGCGGCCGCAGGTCGGCTTCCGGGACTGCCACCGAGGTGGCCGGGTCTGCTGGGAGGTCGGGGAGTGCCGCCCACGCGACGAAGAGGCCAAGAGCGAGAAGCGGGAGAACCAGGCGAGTAGGTCGCATGAGCGGGGCGTAGGGTCGGGGTGGAACACACACGGCGGACAGCGGCACGATACGGCACACCGCGCCATCCTATCCATGCAGTTCCTACCCGCTACGAGGCGTCCATGCCTGTGACGGGACGCCATTCCTCCAACTCGTCGAGCAGATCGTAGATGTCCTCGCGGTATTGCTTCTTGATCTTCAGCTTCACGCGCTCCTTGTGCTTGCCGGGCAGCTCTGCCAGCAGGTCGAGGTGGGCAGGGCGGAGGAAGAGCGTGTCCTTGAACGCGCCGCGCTTGAAGCGCACCTCGGTGAGGTCGCGCAGCGGGACGGCCACCACCCTCGGAGCCTGCTTCACGAGGCCGAGCCACGCAAGCTGCACCTCCATCACCAGCACATCGCCTGCGGCGCCGCGCTCCACGCGCATGAGGCCGTGGCCCTCAGCGAGGCCGTCGTAGACGTTGGGGAGCGTGAACGGGATGCTCATGACGAGTGCGGCGGTGCCGCGGTGAGGCCGTGTTGCGATGGGCTTCGATACTGAAAACGGCCGCGGGGGTTACATCCAACGTGCCCCCGCGGACCGCAGACGGTGCCGCCGCCGACCTACGGCCGGTATCCGTCGGCGTCGAAGTCGGGCTTGCGGCGCTCGTTGTAGGCGTTCTTGCCCTCCTGGCCCTCCTCGGTCATGTAGAACAGCATCGTCGCGTGACCGGCGAGCTGCTGGAGGCCCGCACCGCCGTCCTCGTCGGCGTTGGCGGCCGCCTTGAGCATGCGAATGGCGATGTTCGAGTTCTGGAGGATCTCGCGGCTCCACTGGACATACTCGCGCTCCAACTCGGTGAGCGGGACGACGGTGTTGACGAGGCCCATGTCGAGCGCCTCCTGCGCGGAGTAGTCGCGGCACAGGAACCAGATCTCGCGGGCCTTCTTCTGCCCGACGATGCGCGCGAGGTGCGTCGTGCCGTAGCCCGCGTCGAACGAGCCCACCTTCGGGCCGGTCTGCATGAAGCGCGCATTGTCGCTGGCGATGGTGAGGTCGCAGACGACGTGGAGCACGTGCCCACCGCCGACGGCCCAGCCGTTGACCGCCGCGATGACGGGCTTCGGGATGGTGCGGATGCGCGTCTGGAAATCAAGCACGTTGAGGCGCTGCATGCCTGTCTCCGAGCCGCCCTGCATCTCCTTGTAGCCGTGGTCGCCGCGGATCCGCTGGTCGCCGCCGGAGCAGAACGCCTTGTCGCCTGCGCCCGTGAGCACCACCACGCCGACGGACGGGTCGTCGCGCGCGTCGTCGATGGCGCGGATCATCTCGGTGACGGTCGTCGGGCGGAAGGCGTTGCGCACCTCCGGGCGGTTGATCGTGATGCGGGCGATCCCAGCCGTGTTCGAGTCCGGCGTGCCTTTCTCGTAGACGATGTCTTCGAAGCCGTCGAGGGCGTGCCAGGAGAAGGGGCCTTCGACGGTCGGCCGGTGGGTGAAGTGGTGGCGCTTGGAGGTGCCGTTGGGGGAAGCCATGGAATACGCGGGGAGAAGCCGGGAACGAAGGGAAAAGGAGCGTCCAGAACGAGGAGGGGCAGGGCCGGTGTTCCGTTCCTGGCAACGAGGCCTTGCCGAAATCGCCCAGTCGATGATCATAGCGAACGCGGCCGCCGCATCGCTGCTGTATCGCCGCCGCGCTCGTGGGCTGTGGCAAGGCGATATCCGGCCGGGTAGGTTTTTCCGGCCGGCCGCAGCGTGGCAGCTTCAGTCACGCGACCCGACACGGAGGCATGTCAAACGCAGGTGGCAACGCGCTGGAGCAAAGGCGCGCCCGGCGTTTGCCCGCGAAGCCGGTGTTCTCTCACCCGACCTCGCTCTCCTCTCATGGCGCAGACCTTCTACGCGCTCGTCGCGGTCTTCTCGTTTTCCCTGCTCGGGCTCACCATGCACCGCCAGACGGCGGACACCGAACGCCACGCCATCGAGGCGGAGGTGGAGGCCGCCGCGCTGGACCTGGCGATCGTCTGGAGCAACCGGGTGAAAGCGCTCGCCTTCGACGAGGCGGACGTGGACGAGCATCCGATGCGGGCGACGGCTGACGGGCTGACGCCCTTGGCCGCTTTCGGCCCCGACGCCGCCGAGGCCACGCTTGACGACTACGACGACGTGGACGACCTCGATGGCACCGTGATCGACGCCAACCTGCCGCTCGGCACCGGCCTCTATCCGTTTGCCGTCCACGTGTCCGTGCGCTACGCGGACCCGCTGGACTTTGAGCGGCCCGGCGTGATCGGCCCGACGACGGCAAAGATGGTCACGCTCGTCATTGCCGACCAGGGCGCCGACTTGAGCCAGTCAGGCCCTGCAGGGCGCCACGTCGAGCTGTCGTTCCCCGTCACGTCGGTCAAGCGCCACCTGCACTGGTAGGTGCTCACCAACGGGCGCGGTGCTGCGGGCGCTCACGCCACATCACAGCGTCTCGAACCAGGCAACAACCGCGTCCACGAAGGCCGTCGGGCGCTCGCGGTGGACGTTGTGGCCCGCAGCAGACACGATGCGCGTTGTGACGGTCGAGGCGCGCGCCATCGATTGAACGAGGTGCACGTACTTCTCGTCACGCGCGCCCGCGAGCGCGAGCGTGGGCGGGAGATCACCGAGCCGGTCCCAGTAGGACGGTTGGTGGGCGACGCTGAGTCCGCGGAGCGCGCGCGCCAGTTCGCCAGGGTCACCGCGAAGGCGCTCCGCAATCGTCGCCTCCACGCGGCCAGGCTCCAGGGCCAACGAGGCAAACAGGGGAAGTCGGTACCACGATGCAAGGAATCCTGCAAAGTCGCGCTCGACGTGGGCGGCGCGTGCGTCGTCGTGGGCGTGCCTCGCTGCGCGCTCAGCGTCGATAGTTAGGCCCGGCGACGCCGACTCCACCACAAGAGCTCGGAAGCGGCCCGGGTGGCGCAGCGCCGCCGTCATCGCCACGCGCCCGCCCATCGAGTAGCCGACTAGCACCGGACGCTCGAGCGCCGCAGCGTCGAGCGCATCCACGAGGGCATCGGCAGTGCCCGAGAGCGAGTAGGTGCCGCTGGGGAGGCTAAGCGAAGCGCCGTGCCCCGGCAGGTCCACGGTCCAGCCCGGCAGGAGCGTCTGCACCGGCGCCCAGTCAGCATGAGTGCCGAGCCAGCCGTGCACATAGATCACCGGG
This sequence comes from Bacteroidota bacterium, assembly GCA_038528235.1. Lineage (GTDB taxonomy): Bacteria > Bacteroidota > Rhodothermia > Rhodothermales > Rubricoccaceae > JBCBEX01. Next base: position 11,837 of record JBCBEX010000073.1, on the reverse strand, counting down.
GTGAGAAGCGCCGAAGCGGGCATGCGCGGTGCAGCGTGCTTGGGGGGGAAACATGTTAGAACGGCCAATCGAGCGGGGGAAAGAGAGCGAGACGACTGGAGACGAAAAGATGAAACGTGTATGTGCGCGCAAGTACCGCGCGGGGCGCATCCGCCTATGAAGTGCAGAAGGGCTTTTTCGGTTTAGGCTCCCCAAAGGTCCACCCAGTGAGAGGCTTTGTTAGGGTGATACACAAAATGAGATGCCAGGAATGGCATTGGTACCGAAGTGGGATCACGCGTCAGAACCCCTCCTTCGAGTACGACCCATGTCCCAGACCATCGGAGCCATCATCGCCCTCATGGCGGCCTCAGTGCTCGCCATGAATGTGCAGCAGGGTGCCGTCCGCTCGAAGATCGACATGGTGGCCGAAGAGACCGAGACCTACGCCGGCAGCGTCGCCCTCGACGTGCTCGACTATATCTCCACGACTGCCTTCGACGAGGCGACTAAGGGAGGAGGCAGCTACTCCCGCGACGAGCTCACCGCCGTGCCCTTCTCGACGGGCAAGCGCTACGAGGACGCCGACGATGTCGACGACTTCCACGAGATCCAGACCCACACGTTCGCCTCAGGCTACGAGAGCTACGAGTTCGAAGTCGACGTGACTGTGCAGTACGTCAGCGAGGAAGACGGCGAGACGGTCTCCGGCACCCCCACCTTCGCCAAGCTGGTCACCGTCTACGTCACCAACCCGATTCTCCGGCGCTACGACCGGACGGTGACGATGAGCCAGGTGATGACCTACGGCAGCTAGCCCGGCAGGCTGCCCCCCCTCTGAAACGCCCTCATGCAGTTTATCTACGACCATCTAAACGCCACCCTCATCGGCACCGGGGTGTTCTTCATCCTCGTCGGCGTCCAGCTGACGGGGACCAACTCGACGGTGGACGAGACGTTCTTCGCAGCGGCACGCACGCAGATGCAGTCGTTCGTGGACCTGCTCGACGAGGACCTGGCCAACGTTGGCGCGGGGGTGCCAGCGGCGATGGACCCGTTCGCGGACTACGACGCCGCCAGCCACCTCACCTTCCGGCGCAAGCTCGATGCCGCCGACTCGACGTTCGTGGAGGTCGAATACCGCTGGACCGTCGCGGACTCGGTCACCTACGTGGACGACGGCGTGTCCTCGCGGCTACCGCTCTACAGGGTGGAGCGCCTCGTCAACGGGGTGATGAGCGGCAGCAGCCCGCCCTCGCTCATGACGCTGCAGATGCAGCCCCAGGAGACCGATGGCACACCGCCAGCCACCCTGGCGGACGCCACGGCTATCTACATCCGCTTTGACCTGCTCTATGCGGGCAGTGACACCGTTACCGACCAGACTGCCAGGCGTGCACGGTGGGCGCGCACGTATCGCCCCGCCAACCTCAACTAACTCCACACGTCCGACTGGAATCACCCCGGCGGACCACACAGCAACACCATGAACAGAGTAGCCCTACTCGCCGTTGCGGCGGCAACCATATGGATCGGTTCGCTCTCGAGTTCGTCCCTGGAGCGCACGCGCGACATCGCCACCGATACCGAGCACATCCAGAGCGAGATGCTCGCGGAGCGCGTTGCGAGAACAGGCTTGGACCTGGCCGCAAGCAAGATCAACCAGGACTTTGAGGGCTGGCGTGCGGGCTTCAACCAGACCGCCCACAACGGCGGCACCTTCGAGGTCGTGGCCAGCGGCGGGACGGCCGGCCCCGTGGTGCTTGCCTCGACGGGCGATGTCAGCGGCACCTCGGTGGACATCTACCGCGTGGTGGGACGCCTCGCGTCCGCGCCGTCGCCGCTGATGCTCGACTCGGACACGATGCAGGTGAACCTGTCCGGGACCAACTTCCTCGCCAGTGGCCACGACACGCCGTCGTTCTCCTACGAGGACCTGCCCGAGGGCTACGGGCGCTCCGGCACGTCGGTGCCTGCGGTGTGGACGAGCACGCCAGAGGGGCAGCAGACGGTCCAGAACGCGCTCAGCAACTACAGCAGCGACCGCGTGCGCGGCGATCAGGACCAGGCCGACGTCACCACCGGCGCGCTGGCCTACGACGTGGAGGCGATCCTGGACGAGGTCATGGCGAACCCAGCCTATGCCTACCAGGGCAACCAGTCCTTCCAAGACACCGCGTTCGGCAGCCTCGGCAGCCCCACCACCGTCTACATCGACGGCGACGTCAGCTTCGCCGGCGCGACGACGGGCTACGGCATCCTCGTGGTTGAGGGCGACTTCGTAGCAGCGGGCGACTTCGAGTGGCACGGCATCGTGGTCGCCGACAAGGTGGGCGACATGGAGGTCACCCTGCGCAACAACGCCACGATCTACGGCATGCTCTACGTCCGTCACGAGGAGGGCGACTACGACTGCGAGGTCGAGGTCGGCGACGCCGAGGTGGACCCGATGACCATCTGGAGCATCCGCGACTCCGACGGCATGCTCATGCGCTACACCATCGACGAGGACCAGATCATCGTCGGCACCGAGGGGCTGCTTCAGGGCATCCAGGAGCCGGCCACCCCAGGCTTCACCGTGGACGCGGAGGCCTTCACCTTCGGTCCGGACGGCACGATCTACTTCGTCAACAACGCCAACTTCGAGGAATACACCTACAGCAACGGGCAGTACTACCCCGTGCAGGACAACGCGCTCTACACCATCGACCCGGCCGAGATCGACGACGACCCGAATACGCCGGTGAACGTCACCCGCGTGGGCGACACGGGACGCTACTGGGGAGACGAGATCAACAGCCTCGTCTTCCAAGGGAACACCCTCTACGGCTTTGCCCGCTCCTCGACGCGCCTCTACGAACTCGACCTCTCGACCGGCAACGCGTCGCAGGTCCGCCGCCTCATCACCGGCTCCGCTGAAATCGGCAGCTTCACGATGAACGCCAGCGGCCAGGTCTATTTCACGCGGACCGACGCGTCCAGCCTGGAACTGTGGCGCTGGGACGACCTCGTCACCGGCTGGGTCGCCAAGCAGTACGACCTGTCGGGGATCTCGCACAACAGTTACGACAAGATGCGCGCCATCGCGGCCCACCCCGACGGCATGATCTACGGCCACGACGGCGTCCGCTTCGTCCGCATCGATCCGACCAACGGGGGGGTCACGCAGCTCTCCGCCTACAGCGGAGACATTCAGGATATGGCGTTCTACTTCCAGGGCGAGGAGGCTACCGCCGAAAACGTCCTGCCCGGCTGCGACGAAGACCTCACGGGCATCATCCCCGACTTCACGTCGCTGCCCTACGACTGGATGGGCAACACCAGCTACGCGCAGTACAGTACCCTGAACTGGCCAGGCGGCCCTGGCATCCAGGTGCGCGTCGACGCCGACACCGGCTACGGGAGCTACTACCGGGCGGGCTATGCCGAGGGCATGAGCCTCCAGGCGCTCACCGAGTCCGTGGACTTGGGGCAGGCGGCCAGCGACATCAACAACCCGGACTACATCGGCCCCAACCCGCTGCCCGTCCTTGACGTGCACCCGCCGATGTACTCCTCGGGCGGTGGCCGCGCCGAGGTGTCCTTCACCTTCAGCCAGGCCTGGAACCGGCCGTTCTACTTCTACATCTTCGACATCGATAACGCCGCGACGACCATCCGTGCATATGACGAGAACGGAGCCCAGGTCTCGACGGCGGACTGGGAGATGACGCAGAACCTGGACGTACTGCTGGGATCGGATGGCTCCAGTGACGGCGTGAGCTGGATCTGGGACGCCTCTCGCGGCTCGTTGCGCCCGGAGGTGATCCGCGACACCGAGTTGATCGTCGCGGAGCTGATGGTGCCCAACTTCTCAGAGGTGCGGGAGATTCGCATCAGCCTCCAGACGGCCAACATGAGCTACTTCGCGGATCGTGTCTCGTACAGCTTTGCGCCGCTGTCTCTGTTCAAGCAGCGCGGCATACTCGACTTCACGATGGCTGACAACGCCGAAGTCTACTACTCGACCGAGGCGCTCGGGCAGCTGGCCACGCTGAGCGACACCATCGAGCAGGGCTCGTGGATCGTCGAGTACGACGACTACACGATGGATCTGCGCGACTACTTCGAGGAGGAGACGTTCGTCGCGACGCCGCAGCGCGAGGACGAGCGCCGCGTGGCTATCTGCCGTAACGGGCGCTCGGTGATGGTGTCGGTCCTCGGCCTGAGCGGCCACCTCGACCGGGGCGCCACGCTGGGCCGTTGCGGCACGTCCTCCTCAGGAGGTGAAGCCGGAGAGCCCACCGGCGGCGGCGGCACCCAGCCGCCTGTCACCAACCCGCTCGCGGATCCCACCGCCAACGGTCCCGGTGGGTTGGGCCAGATCATCACGATCTGCGTCGATGGCGTGGAGATGCAGATCGAGCTGCGCGACCTGGCTACGTGGCAGCGCCGCGGAGCAAGCATCGGGTCCTGCACCGTCGCAGCCGAATGAGGTGACGGCGCAGCGCACCCACCAATGAATCGAGCACGGGGCGTTTCCTTTGGGAAGCGTCCCGTGCCTGCTACTTGTGCGCGGGGTGCCTACGCGCAGACGGCGGTCACAGCGCTTGCAGCAGTCTCCAGGAGGTGAGCATGCAAGGCCCGGTTTGCGCCGCGCTCGGTCCGAACCTCAATGAGCGAGGAGGTCGCAGCGGTGCAGGCTGTGCGGTAGGCCTCGATGAAGCCTGCGGGCGTGGTGGGGGCGTGGTAGGCGAGGCCAAAGAGCCGTGCCGCATCGGCAAAGCCGAGCCCGTGAGGCGTGCCGAAGAACCGCTCGAAGCTGGCTGCGGGCACGGCGCCCGACTCGACGCCCTCGCGCGCGAGGGGCAGAAAGTGGAAGATGCCTCCGCCGTCGTTGTTGATCGCCACGATCACGACGGGTGGCTGGGCTGCCATGGAAACGTCAGGGTCACGGAGCAGCGCGAGCGAGTTGAGGTCGTGCAGCAGCGCCAGGTCGCCGATGAGGAGCGTCGCTGGACCGCTCCGCCCGCGAGCCACGCCGGCCGCCGTCGCCACCGTCCCGTCGATGCCGCTCGCGCCCCGGTTGGCGAAGACATCGGCTGCGGGTACGGCCGGGTCCGCGAAGGCGTCCACGTCGCGGATCGGCATGCTGGCCGCGAGGATGAGCGCGTGATCCGAGGGCCGATGCTGGCTCACGAGGCGCGCGACGAGCGGCTCGGAGAGCGGCTCGTGCTGGTTAACGGCATCCAGGGTGTCGGCCAGGCGCTTTCGGATGGCCGTGTCAGCCTTGTGCCACGCTGACCGCCATGCGTTGTCGGTCGGGTTGACCACATCCTCCGCGAGCAGCGCGTCGGCGAACGCGACGAGGTCGCTCTCGAAGCGGTGCGTGACGTGGTGGCGCGGATCGAAGCGGTCCGGATCGTCGCGGACGACGGCATAGCACGGCGGCGCGCACGCGGCGAGGTGCTGCGCGAGCCGCTTCGAGACGGGCCGCCCGCCGAGGTGCAGCACCGCATCGGGACGCACGGCCGCGCAAAACGGCGCGCTCGTGAGGACGAGGTCCGCGTGCGCAACGACGAGCGGATGGTCAGCCTGCCCCGTCCGTAGCCCCGACTCCACGTCGGCTAGCAGCGGCCAGCCCAGCGCCTCAGCGACCCGCAGCGCGGCGCTCGACCCGGCCTCGGTTCGCAGCCGCCCGGCGACGACCACGCCGCGCTCAGCCTGCTGCAACGTCGCGCGGAGGTCGCCGAGCGCATCCGGCGACGCGGTCACGACGGGCGCGGCATAGCGGGTGAACGGGCCATCGCCGTTCGTCCAGCGCGCGAGCGGGCGGAGATAGGCCTCGAAATCCGTGGAGCCTTCGGGGAAATCGGCAGCGCCCTCAGGCGGCGGCGCGAGCGGCTCCCGAAACATCGCGTTGAGGTGAACCGGCCCGCCCGGTGCCCGCGCGGCACGGTGGAAGGCCTGGTCGATCGTGGTGAGGACGGCCGCGGCGGGCATCTCAGCGCTCGGGGTCGGGAGATCGAACGCCCAGCGGACGTATGGGTCGAAGAGGCCGGGCTGCGTGATCGTCTGATTCGCGCCCGTCTGGCGCAATTCCGGCGGCCGGTCGGCGGTGAGCAGCAGCAGCGGCACGCCGTTCACGCTCGCCTCCACGACGGCGGGCATGCCGTTCGCCAGCGCCGTTCCGCTCGTCGTGATCCAGACGGCGGGCGTCGGCTTCCCCTGTGACTGAGCGGCCCGCGCATAGCCTAGCGCCGCGAACGCCGAGCCTCGCTCGTCGAAGTGCACCAGCGCCTTCGCTTCGGGGTGGGCTGCCACCGCCAGCGTCAGCGGCGTCGAGCGCGAGCCCGGCGCCACGCAGAACAGCCCCACGCCCAGCCGTACCAACTCCTCGACGATCAGCGCCGCCCAGACCTGGTTGAGGTGCGGAGCGGCATCGAGGCGGGCCGAGAGGGTGTGCACGGTGACGCGGTGTGGCGGTGTGGCGGTGAAGAGGTCATGCCGCACCGCCACACCGCAGCACGGCTGCACCCATCGTCCTATGCCATCAGCACGCGGAGGTAGAACATCGGTGAGATGAGCTTGCGCCGCTGGCTCTCGTCGTCGAACATCGTCGAGATGTAGTCGGCGAGCTCGGGGCTGCGGCTGGCCTTCTTCACGACGGTGTTGAGGAGCCACTTCCACTGGCCGAGGCGCTGCATGGCGTAGCTGAGGCGCAGTTCGGAGTCGAGGTACTCGTGCACGTCGCGGTCGTAGCCTTGGAGGAAGCCGCTGGAGTAGTCGTTTGCGGCCTTCGCCTTAGCGGTCCACTGCGCGGCGAACTCGGCGGAGATCATCGCGTTGCCGATGCCCTCGCCCGTGAACGGGTCGATGAGGCTCCCGGCGTCGCCGACGAGCATCCAGCCTGGCCCGGCAAGCGGGCGCGGCTTCGAGCCGAGCGGCAGCCCCCAGCCTTTCACCGGGCCGATGCGCGTGGCGTCCTTGAACCGCTCCTTGAAGCGCGGGTGGTCCACCAGCAGGTCGAGGAGCGGCTTGAGCTTGATGTCGCGCTTCTTGATGAAGTCGGAGCGCATGCCCAGCCCCACGTTCGCGCGACCGTTGGCCATCGGGAAGATCCAGAAGTAGCCCGGAATCGACTCCTCAACGAAGTGGATTTCGATGTGGTTGAGCGGGTGGAAGCCGGTCACGCCCTCGTAGTAGGCGCGCAGCCCGGCGCAGTAGTGGTTCTCGACGAGCTGCTCCATGCCGAGCTCCTTCGCCACGACCGAGTAGGCCCCGTCGGCCCCGATCACGAGGGGGGCACGCACCTCCGTCGGGGCACCGTCGCCACCCCGCGCGAGGCGGACGCCGACGACCTGGTCGCCCTCCCAGAGCAGCCCGAGGACCCGCGTGCCGAGCCACAACTCGACGCCCTGCTCCAGCGCGTACTCAACCATGAGGTCGTCGAACGAGACGCGGTCGCAGACGAAGCCAGGCGCGACGGGCTTGTTGAGCTCCTTCGTGAACGGGATCGCGACCTCGTCGCCGAACGGCCCGGAGAAGGTCACGCCCCACGAGCCGAGGCTGGGCCGCTGCTCCACGAGCCGGTCGAGGAGGTTGAGGCGGCGCAACACGTCTACGCTCTTGCCGCTCACCGCGTCGCCGCAGATCTTGTCGCGGGGGAAGGCGTCGGTCTTGTCGAGGAGGAGCGGGCGCAGGCCGGCCTTGGCCATCTCGGCCGCGGCGGTCGCGCCGCCTGGGCCAGCGCCTACGATGATTGCGTCGAAATCCATCAGGGAGATACGAGGAGGCTAGAAATCGGGAAAGCGGTAAGATCGTGGACCGAGCACGCCCGTGGGCGTGTGGTGTTCAGGGCCGCATAGGGCGACTCATCGCACGATGGTGAGGGGGCGATGCGTCAGCGGTTCTGCTCGCCCCTCTGATAGAGCCACGCGCAAAACATAGCGGCCAGGGGCGAGGTCGGGCAGCGCGATCGTGGACCGCGCCCCAGTGATCTCGGTCTGCGCCACCACTCGCCCGAGCACGTCGAGTACGGATACAGAGGCGGGGCGCGTAAGGGGCGTCTCGAACGCGAGCGTGAGGCGGTCAGCGGCAGGGTTTGGGAACACCTCGAACGCGGTGGCACCTGGCCGGTCGTCGTCCGTGTTCGGGACGGCACTGGGGTCGGACAGCCGCAACGCGTCTACCGTCACGAACCTGCCTGGGCCGCCTGAGGCGCCGTCGCTCACCACGACCGAGTCGCCTGGCAGGAGAATGAACCGGCCCAGCACGTTCCATCGGTTGCTCGTGCTCGCGGGCCGCTGGTCCACGCGTACAGTTGTCGGAATGCCTTGCTGGTAGACCGTGTAGGGTGTGTCTCCCGCGCGGTTCGTGGAGGGGACCCACCAGGCGGCGAGCTCATACGTCGCGTCTCCGATGCCCTCGAAGACGAACGTGGCCGTGTCGCTGCCGTCGCCGACTTCGTTGAGACGGGATGGCGTGCCTCCGTAGAAGGGCGGGTTGGCGCTCTCGAACCAGCCGTCGGTCTCGCGATAGCAGCAGGCGTCGCCCGTGTCGAAGTAGAGCGCGCCGTCGGGCTCGTCGTCGGGCGGCGGGGCGAGGAGGAAAGCTGAGGCGACGCGCCGGGTGGTGTTCGTGAGGTCGGTGTCGCCCACCACGAGGCTCGTCGAGCCACCGCCGTCGAGGTTGACCGCTTCGACGGCCCCGAGGTCCAGCATGACCTCGGCCGCCTCTGTGAGGGTGAGGCCATTTCCGGTACTGCGCTCCGCCGCAACGAGAATCAGCAGACGGTTGTCGGCCGTGTAGCCGAGCACCGTCCGCGCGCGGCGCACGCCGAGGTCGACGCCCGAGCCGCCGAAGAACACTTCTTCCTCCCAGGTCAGCCGCAGGGCCCCGTCGTCCACCAGCACGGGGCCGCCGCCGATCCCGGTGCCGAGCGGCCACGGCGCGCCGCCCTCAGGGAAGGTCGAACTGGACTGCGGCTGCGGGACTCCCGGCGCGTTGGGGCTCGGGGTGGGGTAGGCATACGGCACGCCGTCCACGGTGGAGATCCACGCCACGTCAGGCGTCCCGTCCTCCAGCACGGCGAACGCGCCGCGCGTGGGGAAGAACGGCACCCCGCCACGATTGAGGGTGGCGATGTTCGAACTGCTCACCACCCCGTCCTCGGCGACGAGGCTGAACGACTGACTGCCGCTGTAGTAGCCGCCGTTGATCGCTACCAGGGCCTCCGCATCTGCAGCGAACGAGGCGGTCGTCTCGGTGCCACCGCTGGCGTCCGAGAGCAACGCGCGAACGCGCCAGCCGTCGTCTGCCGAGAGGTCCGCCTCCACGTACCAGGCGGTGAGTGAGAAGCTGGTCTGCGCGGCCTCGAAGACACGGATGGAACCGGGGAGGCCCGCGTTCAGGTCGTCGCGCGGGGTCCACGTCTGGACGATCTGCGCCGCGGCGTCGGTGGAGAAAAGCGTGCAGGCTAGCACGGCGCAGAGACGTAGGAACGACGGCATGAAAGTCAGAGCGGGCAGAATGCGGCCAGCGTGGGTAAGATAGCCGTCTGCGTCTGGCCGAGCCCGTCATGACAGAGCCGGATCGGCGGCCTGGCGACTCTTTCCTACTTCTTAGTCTTCGTCACCCTCGAACCATCGCTGTTGCCGAACCATGCGTGTGTCGCTCTGCCTGCTTGTCTCGCTGCTCCTCGCCGCCTGTGTGGCCCCGGACCCTCCAGCCGATCCCGCGCTACCTGACACGACCGCTGCGGAGACGCCAGCAATCGGCCCAGAGCCCGAACCGCCGCGCGACCGCCGCATCACCGCACTCGCCGACCGCGAGATCGAGGGCTACCTCGCCGGGCGCGGTATGGGCCTCGCCATCCCCGCTGAGCGCAACCACTTCCCCGGCCCGCTCCACGTCCTCGAACTCCGCGACACGCTCGGCCTCTCGCCTGAACAGCAGGCCTACGCCGAGCAACTCCGCCAGGAAGTCGTCGAGGAGGCCCCACGCCTGGGCGAGGCCTACATCGCAGCAGAGCGGGCGCTCGACAGCCTGTTCGTCCACCAGGTCGCCACCGAGGCGAACGTCCAGCGTGCCTCCCGTGTCGTGGCCGACGTGCTGGGCGACCTCCGTGCGCTGCACCTCGTCGCGCACGTCGCCATGCGCGATACGCTGCGCCCCGCCCAGATCGCGCTCTACGACGACCTCCGGGGCTACCCGGCGGACACGACGGGCATGGCGCATGAAGAGTGAGGGTTCAGCGTGAAGAGATGGACCCGTCAAGCTGGGGCGATATTCGCTTGACTGGATTCGCTCTGAGCGACACCTTCTTCGACCTTCGACCTTCGACCTTCGACCTTCGACCTTCGACCTTCGACCTTCGACCCCGCCATGGCTGCGCTCCCCAACACGACCGGCGGCCTCGCCGCGCTCCTCGGCATCGAACTCCTGGAGGCGGGCCCCGACCGCGTCGTCGCCACGATGCCGGTCACGCCCGACCACCACCAGCCGATGGGCTACCTCCACGGCGGCGCGAGCGTGGCCTTCGCCGAGACGCTCGTGTCGTACGGCGCCTTCCTCGGTGCGCCCGAGGGCCACACGGCGTTCGGCATGGAGATCAACGCCAACCACCTCCGCTCGAAGCAGGACGGCCTGCTCACGGGCGTCGCGACGCCGCTGCACCAGGGCCGCACCTCGCAGGTCTGGCAGGTCGAGATCCGCGACGAGGCCGAGAAGCTGGTCTGCGTGAGCCGCTGCACCGTCGCCATCACGCCGCTGCGCAAGGGCTAGCCGATGGCCGACCGTCCACATTCGACGCCGCCGCGTATCGGCTTCCAGGGCGAGGTTGGGGCGTTCAGCGAGGAGGCCGTGCGCGCCTTCTTCGGGCCAGACGTGGAGCCGGTGCCCTGCGCCAGCTTCCGCGCCGTCTTCGAGGCCGTTGCTGGGGGAGCGGTCGAGCAGGGCCTCGTGCCCATCGAAAACGCGCGCTTCGGGAGCGTTCACGTCAACTACGACCTGCTGCGCGAGTACGGCCTGCCCATCGTCGGCGAGGTGCACCTGCGCATCCGCCACCACCTGATGGCCCGACCGGGCACCACGCTGCCTGATGTGAAGCGGGTTCGCTCGCACCCGCAGGCGCTCGGCCAGTGCGACGCCTGGCTCCGCAAGCACCTCCCCGACGCAAAGCCCGTCGCCGACTACGATACCGCTGGGGCCGCCCGTCGCCTCGCGGATGTCGAACTCGGGGGCGAGCGCCTCAGCGCCGAGGCCGCCATCGCCAGCGCCGCCGCGGCGGAGGAGTACGGCCTCGTCGTGCTCGCCGCTGGCATCGAGGGCGACCCGAACAACGTCACCCGCTTCCTCGCCATCGAGAGGCGAGCGGACGAGGAGGCGGAGAACGGGGGAGGAGACGGAGTCACACCGCCGCACCGCGACACAGCCACGCGGCCGCACTTCAAGACCTCGCTCGTCTTCGCGCTGCGGGCCAACGTGCCGGGCGCCCTTTTCAAGAGCCTCGCCGTCTTCGCCCTGCGCGACCTCGACCTGCTCAAGATCGAGAGCCGCCCGCTCGTAGGCTCGCCGGGACAATACCTCTTCTACCTCGACCTCGGCGGCCACGCCGACGACCGCCCCGTCGCCCGCGCGCTCGACCACCTCGCCGACTTCGCTGCGCGCGTGCAGGTGCTCGGCAGCTACCCCGTGGGGCGACGGGTAGGATAGCCCACGGGATAGCGACTAGGGACTAGCGACTGGCGAATAGGGAAGCGTCGCCGGGCCGAATTCGTTTGACGCTGCCACCGAACCCGATTTGCTTCCACACCGCCACACCGCCACACCGCCACACCGCCACACCGCCACACCGCCACACCGCCACGGTATTTTGG
>JBCBEX010000072.1:0-22880 GCA_038528235.1 Bacteroidota bacterium | reverse complement strand
CGCGGTGTCGATCTACGGCTCGGTGTCGCTGCTCTTCTGGTACGTCGGCCTCATCCCCGACCTCGCCACCATCCGCGACCGCGTGCCAACGGGCGACAAGGCCACGCTCCGCGACAAGATTCGCCAGAAGGTCTACGGCACCCTCTCGCTCGGCTGGACCGGCGCGAACCGCCACTGGCGCCACTACGAGCGCGCCTACCTGCTCCTGGCTGGCCTCGCCACGCCGCTCGTCCTCTCGGTGCACACGGTCGTCTCCTTCGACTTCGCCGTGTCCAACGTGCCCGGCTGGCACACCACGATCTTCCCGCCCTACTTCGTCGCGGGGGCCATCTTCTCCGGCTTCGCGATGGTGGTGACCCTGATGGTGATCATCAGGAAGGTCTACAACATGGAGAACATCATCACGATGGGGGTGCTGGAGAAGTGCAACATCATCATCCTGGTGACGGGCACGATCGTCGGCTTCGCCTACATCACGGAGTTCTTCATCGCGTGGTACTCGGGCGTCATCTTCGAGCAGTATGCCTTCATCAACCGCATGTTTGGCCCCTACGCCTGGGCCTACTGGGCGATGATGACGTGCAACCTGATCTCGCCGCAGGTCTTCTGGGTCAAGAAGTTCCGCCGGTCGATCCCCATCATGTTCGCGCTCTCGATCGTGGTGAACATCGGCATGTGGTTCGAGCGCTTCGTGATCACGGTGACCTCGCTCCACCGCGACTTCCTGATCTCGTCGTGGGACTACTATTCCCCGACGATCTGGGACGTGACGCTCTATGTGGGCACTTTCGGCTGGTTCTCGTTCCTGTTCCTGCTCTTCCTCCGCTACGCGCCGATGGTGGCCATCGCGGAGGTGAAGGCGGTGATGCCGCAGGCCGACCCGCACTTCTACCACCACGAAGGCGACGGTGGCCCCGGTCACGCTGGCGGTCACGGCGGCGATGGCGGGGTTACCGTCACGGCCACGCCGCCGCCCGCCGCGCACTAAGTCCCTCGCGCCTCCCGACCCGCACGCACCGCGTCCCCCGACTCTTCCGAATCCTGATCCCATGAGCCTCCTCTCTGGCCGCCCGGACGCCAACGTAGGCCTGCTCGCGCAGTTCTCGAACCCCGGCACGCTCTACGACGCCGTCAAGGAGATCCGCAAGCGCGGCTACACCCGCATCGAGGCCTACAGCCCGTTCCCGATCCACGGCATGGACAAGGCGATGGGCCTGAGCTACTCCAAGCTCGGCTACCTTGTCTTCGTCGGTGCCATCACGGGGTGCTCGCTCGCGTTCCTGATGCAGTGGTGGATGAACGCGGTGGACTACCCGATCAACATCTCGAACAAGCCGCTCTTCGCCTTCGAGCCGAGTGTGCCGGTGGCATTCGAACTGACGGTGCTCTTCAGCGCGCTCACCGCCGTCGGCGGCATGCTGGCGCTCAACGGCCTGCCGCGGCCCTACAACCCGCTCTTCTTCTCGAAGCGCTTCGCCCGCGTTACCGACGACGCCTTCTTCCTGCAGGTCGAGGCCGTCGACGGGAAGTACGACGAGATGGCCACGGCGGAGCTCCTCTACGAAATCGGCGCGATGAGCGTCGAGGTCGTCGGCCACGAGGGCACCCGCGACATCGCGCGCGGCGGCCAGGCCGAGCCCATCGAGGTCCCCGAGCCCATCGTTAACGCTTAGCCCTGCACGCGCGCGCTCCTGCGCCCCCTGAATCAGCGCCCCCTGAATCAGCGCCCCCTGAATCAGCGCCCCCTGAATCTGAGAGTCCCATGACGACCCGACTGACAACCTTCCTCGTGCTCGCTGCGGTGCTGCTCGGCAGCGTCGTGCTCAGCGGCTGCCGGGGGTGGCGCTCTGAAAAGACGCCGATTCACCCCAACCTGAACATGGACTTCACGCAGCGCTTCGAGGAGCAGGAGGCCAACCCCTTCTTCGCCGACGGCGCGGCCATGCGCCAGCCCGTGGAGGGGACGATCGCCCGCGGCTACCTCCGCACGAGCGACAACGCGCCCTACTACTACGGCCTCAACCAGGACGGCTCCTTCGTGGAGACGAGCCCGCTCGCTATCAACGCGGAGGTGCTGGAGCGGGGGCAGGAGCGCTACAACGTCTACTGCACGCCCTGCCACGGACAGGCGGGCGACGGCGCCGGCATCATCATGAAGGGCAACGGCGGCCAGGGCTATGGCTACACGCCCGCCCCGACCTACCACGACGCCCGTCTGCGCGGCATCGAGGATGGCTACCTCTACAGCGTGATCACCAACGGCGTCCGCTCGATGGCGGGCTACGCGCACCAGATCAGCCCCGCCGACCGCTGGGCCATCGTGTCATACATCCGCGCGCTGCAGCTCTCGCAGTACGCCTCCGCCGAGGACGTCCCCGTGCCCGTCCGTGAGCGTCTCGCGACCTACAACCCGAACGTCAACCCGTCGAACTAGCGTGCTGGTGAGTGCGGGGCAGAGGCTCTAAGCACGCCCTCGCCCCAACCCCGACCACCCCCAGACCCCAACCATGGCGAACCCCCTAACGCGCTGGCTGCTCGATCCGGTCGACGACGACCGCGACCGCATCGCCCGCAAGTACCAGTTCCCGCGCGACAGCCGGGCCTACCTCGCGCCCCTCGGCATCGGCGCGGCGCTGCTCATCATCGCGCTCGTGCTCGGCGTCACGGGCGACCAGCAGCGGTTCATGTACAGCTACCTCATCGGCTGGACGTGGTGCCTCTCGATCTCCGTCGGCGGGCTCTTCTTCGTCATGATCAACCACGTCGTCAAGGCGCGCTGGATGATCGTGCTGCGGCGCATCGCCGAGTCGGTGGCGGCGAGCTTCCCGATCCTGTTTGTGGCGGGCCTCCCAATCATTCTGAGTCCGTTCATCTCCTACGACCTCTACCACTGGGCCGACCCGACGCTCTACGACCCGGCCGACTCCCACTTCGACAAGGTGGTCGCGGCTAAGGCGGGCTACTTCTACGGCCCGGTCGATCCCACGTCGGGGCCGCCCATCTTCTTCGCGCTGCGCTACTTCGTCTACTTCGGCGTGTTCATCTTCCTGAGCCGGAAGCTCTACACGCTCTCGATCCAGAACGACACGGAGCCGAGCGCCGAGAACACCCGCAAGATGGTCTTCCACAGCGCGTGGGGCATCCCGGCGGCCGCGGTCTTCACCGCCTTCGCGAGCTTCGACTACCTGATGAGTCTCGACCCACACTGGTTCTCGACCATCTTCGGGGTCTACTTCTTTGCAGGCGGCTGGCTCTCCTTCCTCTCGCTGCTCGCCTTCCTGGCGATGGCGTACAACAAGAACGGCGTCCTGACGCACGAGGTCACGAAGGAGCACGTCCAAGACGTCGGCAAGCTCATGTTCGGCTTCACGGTCTTCTGGACGTACATCGGCTTCAGCCAGTACTTCCTGATTTGGTACGCCAACATTCCCGAGGAAGTCGTCTGGTACCAGAAGCGCCTGATGAACGGCTGGGAGTACTTCAGCTTTGCGTTGCTGATCGCCCACTTCATCGTCCCGTTCTTCGTGCTGCTGCCGCGCTTCTCGAAGCGGACCTGGCCGATTCTCGCGACGATGTGTGTTTGGATGCTCGTCATGCACTGGTTCGACCACATGTGGCTCGCGCTGCCGACGCAGTACCTCTCCGGCGGCGATGCCTACGCAGCCGTCCAGGCCGGGAGCGATATGATCGCGGGCCTCGGTGCGATGGCCGCCGAGGGCGGCGAGGGCCACGCCGGCGGCATCGGTAGCCACAACCCGCACGCGAAGTTTGCGCTCACCGATTTCGCAGCGTGGGTTGGCATGGCCGGCCTCTGGCTTGGCGCGATCCTCTGGCGCAACAGCCGCCACGCGGTCACGCCGTACAACGACCCCTATTTCCAGGACTCACTCAAGTTCGAGAACGTCTAGCACGCCTCCTGTGTCTCGCGCTTGACACGCCTCGCGCCTTTCATTTAGGTTTCAATCCAAACTGAAAACAACCGGATTGGAGTCCTGTTCATGCCCTCCCAACGAGGAACCCAGTTATGAGCGATCAGCCTCAGACTCCACAATTGCCGCACGAGAACGAGCCGCTTGGCCCCGTCGCGGAGCTCGCCGCGGGCGCGGCAGCAGAAGTGCGTGCCGAGATCCTCGGCGACGAGGATGCGCTGATGCAAGCGTGGCAGCAGGGCGTCGAGACCGAAGGCATCGAAGCGAGCCAGATCGGCGCCATCGTCACGGCCACGCTCTTGGTCGTTGCCGTTCTAGTAGTCACGGGCATCTGGGTCACGACCCAGGGCATCAACGTGGCTTCGGGTGTCTCCGAAGACGTCGAGGAGTATGCAAAACTGGCCGACATCCGGTCGGCTGCCGCAGAGAAGCTCACCGACTGGAAGCTGCTTTCGGCCGAAGACGCCATCTACCAGATGCCGATCACCGAGGCCATGGCCGCGATGACGGTGCGCTACGAAGAGCGTCAGGTAGGCGTAGCTGGGCTCGTGCAGCCGCCTGAGTTCTGGAGCACCCAAGACCTGATCGACGAGGTGGAGGTGGCGTCTGCTACGCCCCAAACCGTTGCTGCCAGCACCACGGCACCCGTCGCTACGCCCGACATCAACGCGGGTGTGACGCCGCTCGGCCCAGATGCACTGACAGGACCCGACGGAACGCCGTAGAACCTATTCGCTGCATGACCCGTGCGCTTTCCCATTGGACCCCGCTGCTGATCGCGACCCTGCTGGTCGTGAGCGGGCTCGGTGTTGGAAGCACGGAAGCTTGGGCACAGCGCATCCCGCAGGTCACCCAAGGGGCCGCTGCCGCACCGCTCGGACAGAACCGCCCGGCCTCCGCCGAGACGATGCCCGACGCCTTTGAGGACGTCGGCATCACAGAGCGCCTCGGCGAAGCCGTCCCGCTCGATATCCCGCTCGTCAACGCGGCGGGGGAGACGACGGTGCTGCGCGACTACCTTGGCACAGGCAAGCCGGTCGTGCTTGCCTACGTCTACCACTCGTGCCCAATGCTGTGCAGCCTCGTGCTGGACGGCCTCTCCGCCTCGATCGAAGGCACCGACCTCGTGCCCGGCATCGACTACGAGGTGCTCGCGGTCTCGTTCGACAAGCGCGACACGCCCGCAGACGCCGCAGCAGCCCGCTCGAAGTACCTCGCCAAGACCGATCAAGACGGGCTCGAGGACGGCTGGCACTTCCTGACAGCCAGTGAGGAGGCCATCGGCCGGCTCACCCGCGCGACCGGCTTTGGCTTCAAGTGGGACCAGCGCCAGCAGGAATATGTCCACAACGCCGCGCTGATCTTCCTAAGTCCCGACGGCACGATCACCCGCTACCTCTACGGCATCGAGTACCCGCCGCCTGACTTCCGCAAGGCCGTTTTGGAGGCGAGTGAAGGTACCGTGGGGAGCACGCTCGACCGGATCCTGCTCTACTGCTTCGTGTACGACCCGGCCGCCAATTCGTACGTGCTCCATGCGCTCAACGTCATGAAAATTGGCGGCTTGCTGACTCTTGGGTTGCTCGGCACATTGCTTGCTTTCTACTGGCTGCGCGAACGCCGCGGCACCACCGACGACCGCTGGGCGGAAGCCCTGCACCAGGGCCACGCCTCGCAAGGCACGCCCGCCCCGACCTCTTAGCGAATCCCACCCTCACGCAAACGCTGCATTATGTCGCAGATTTACGAGGCCATCCGGAGCTTCTGGCTCCCCGAACAGGCATCGACGACGGCCCACGTCATCGACGCGCCGTTCATGTTCATCCTGATTGCGAGCACCATCATGCTCATCGGGGTGACGTTCTACCTGTTCTACCTCCCGTGGAAGTACCGCCGCCGTAGCTCGGCCGACGTGCCCTACCCCGTAAAGGAGAATCACCTCCTGGAGATGTCCTGGATTGTGATCCCGACGATCCTCGTCTTCATCGTGTTCTTCTGGGGCTTCAAGGCCCACGTCGACACCGTCGTGGCCCCCGCCGATGCCTACGAGGTGAACGTGCAGGGCAAGAAGTGGCTCTGGCAGTTCAACTACAACGAGGGCATTACGACGACTAACGAACTCGTCGTCCCGGCCAACCGCCCGGTGAAGCTCATCATGAACTCGGTGGACGTGCTGCACAGCTTCTACGTCCCCGAATTCCGCATCAAGCACGATGTGCTGCCCAACCGCTACTCGACCGTCTGGTTCGAGGCGGTCCGTGCTGACACGTTCCAGATCCTCTGCACCGAGTACTGCGGCACGGGCCACTCGGTCATGGGTGCGAAGGTGATCGCGCTCGGCGCACAGGAGTGGAACGAGTGGGTCGCGAGCGGCGGCGGCAAGGGCATCCAGCCTGGCGACAGCCCGGTCGAACTGGGCGAGGCGCTCTACACCAAGAACGTCTGCAACACCTGCCACTCGATCGACGGTTCTGCGAAGGTGGGCCCGAGCTTCCTCGGCTACTGGGGTGAGACGCGCAACTTCGTCGACGGCGGCAGCGCCGTGATGGACGAGGACTATACACGCGAATCCATCCTCTATCCGGCCGCGCACATCGTCGAGGGCTACCAGCCGGTGATGCCGTCCTACCAAGGGCAGCTCTCCGACGGCGAGGTGTACGCGCTCATCCAATACATCAAGAGCATCAACGGCGCCGACGTCCCCGCCACGTTCGCCGAAGGCGGCTTCGGTGGCGACGGCGACGCGGGTGGCGCCGATGCGGCTGACGATGCTGCGGCCGACGCGCCTGCTGCTGAATAAGCACGCCCGACCCGATTCCAAGACTGTAAGCACCCCGACCACCTAGCCTAGCACCACAAATGGCAACGGCAGTCAAGACCCCGCCGTCTCTACGGCCCCAGACGCACCAGCCGGCGGAGCACGCCGACCGTGCAGCCTTCCCGCCCGGCCACGAGCCGCGCTTCCACTACCTCATTGAGGACTCGAAGGACGACCACCACAACTACGGCAAGCCGAAGAGCTTCGGCCGGCACGTCTGGGAGTGGATGACGTCGGTGGACCACAAGCGCATCGGGATCATGTATCTCGTTGCCATCAGCACGTTCTTCGCGCTGGGCGGCATCCTGGCGCTGCTCGTCCGCACGGAACTGGCCATGCTCGGCGACACGATCATGGACGCCGACACCTACAACCGGGTGTTCACGATGCACGGCGTCGTGATGGTGTTCCTGTTCATCGTGCCGTCCATCCCGGCGTCGCTCGGCAACATCATCATGCCGATCCAGCTGGGCGCGAAAGACGTGGCGTTCCCGAAGCTCAACCTCGCGAGCTTCTACCTCTACGTCGCAGGTGCCTTCCTGGCGATCCTGTCGCTCCGCACGGGTGGCGTGGACACGGGCTGGACCTTCTACACGCCGTATTCGGCGGAGACCGGCACGGCGGTCATCGCAATGGGGATGGGGGTCTTCGTGGCGGGCTTCGCCTCGATCCTGACCGGCATCAACTTCATCGTCACGATCCACAAGATGCGCGCGCCGGGGCTGACCTGGAACCGCATGCCGCTCTTCTGCTGGGGCCTCTACGCAACGTCGATCGTGCAGGTGCTTGCCACGCCGGTCATCGGCATCACGATGCTGCTCCTGGTGCTGGAGCGCACGCTGAGCATCGGCATCTTCGACCCAGCGCTCGGCGGTGACCCGGTGCTCTTCCAGCACTTCTTCTGGTTCTACAGCCACCCGGCGGTCTACATCATGATCCTCCCGGCGTTCGGCGTGATCTCGGAACTCGTGACCACGTTCAGCCGCCAGAAGGTCTACGGCTACACGGCCATCGCGCTCTCGTCGGTCGCGATCGCGCTGCTCGGCTTCCTCGTGTGGGGCCACCACATGTTCACGAGCGGCCAGTCGATCGTCTCCTCGATCGTCTTCTCGATGATCACGTTCCTGATCGGTATCCCGTCAGGCATCAAGATCTTCAACTGGATCGCGACGATGTACCGCGGCTCGGTGTGGCTCGTCACGCCGATGCTCTACGCCATCAGCTTCCTGTTCCTCTTCACGATCGGCGGCCTGACCGGCATCATGGTCGGCGCGCTCGCGGTGGACATCCACCTCCACGACACCTACTTCGTCGTGGCGCACTTCCACTACGTGATGATGGGTGGCACGGTGATCGCCATGCTGGGCGGCCTCTTCTACTGGTGGCCCAAGTTCACCGGCAAGCTCTACCACGAGGGCATGGGCGTCGCCTCAGCCGTCCTGGTCTTCATCGGCTTCAACATGACGTTCTTCATCCAGTTCGTGATGGGCAGCCAGGGCATGCCGCGTCGCTACGCGGACTACCCGGACCTCCCGTGGCTGGAACCGCTGCACCAGTTCTCGACCATCGGCTCGTACGTGCTGGGCCTCGGGCTGCTGCTCGTGCTCTTCAACGGCATTTGGTCGCTGTTCAAGGGCAAGCCCGCTCCGGGTAACCCATGGGGCGGCGCGTCGCTGGAGTGGACCCACACCACCAGCCCGCCGGACCCGCACAACTTCTCGCGCACCCCGCTCGTGACCCACGGCCCGTACGACTACTACACGGTCTTCAACGGCGCTGGCGATGGGGCCATGGGGGATGGCATGGGCGACGGCGCCAACCGGCCCGCTCCCGTCCCCGTCATCACCGAGGGCGCCCCGCAGGAGTTCGACAAGCAGATCGACCTCGGCACCAAACAGGCGTAGTTCTTCCGTATTTCAGGGTCTCAGTGATTCCGGGTGCCTACTCTAGGCCCTGAACCACTGAGCCGCTGAGCCACTTCCACACTATGGCTTCCTCCACTGCCACGGTCGCAGCGCCCGCGCACGATGCGCATGGGCACGACGACCACCACGGGCACGACCACCCGCCCCACCTGAAGCACTACTTCGTCACCTCCGAACAGCAGTTCGAGGCCGCGAAGCTCGGGATGTGGCTCTTCCTCGTCACGGAGATCCTGCTCTTCGGCGGGATGTTCGTGGCCTATGGCATCTTCCGCGCGTGGTACCCGGAGCTGTTCGCCGAGGCGAGCACGCAGCTCGACACGGTGATGGGCGCGACCAACACGCTCGTGCTGCTGCTGAGCTCGTTCACCGTGGCCTACGCCATCCGCGGCGCGCAGACCGACAACCAGAAGGTGCTCTTCTGGAACCTCGTTGCGACCGTTGTGCTAGCGGGCGTGTTCATGGTGATCAAGTATTTCGAGTACACCCACAAGTTCGACCTGGGCATCTTCCCGGGGGCGGCCTTCAACCCGACCTCCGACGTCGTCAACCCGACGGAGGGCATCTTCGCCCACCCACGTGCCGGCGTGTTCTTCTCGATCTACTACGTGATGACCGGCATCCACGGCTTCCACGTGCTCATCGGCATGGTGGCCATCTCGATCCTCGCCTGGAAGGCGCGGCAAGGCAAATACACCAGCGCGTGGTACACCCCCGTCGAGAACGTCGGCCTCTACTGGCACGTGGTCGACATCATCTGGATTTTCCTCTTCCCCCTGATGTACCTGATTTAGGTCGTAGGTCCTGGGTCGCAGGTCATAGGTCTCTCAAGACACCGGCCTGAACCTCGGACTCGACCATCGACAGCGGATCGTAGATCCGCGCCGACCATCGACCATCGACCCGAATTATGGCTCACGATTCCCACAACGGTCACGGCGACCACTCGCACCACGTGCTGGGCAAGAAGATGCTCTTCAGCGTCTTCGGTGGCCTCGTCTTCCTGACCATCGTCACCGTAGTGCTGGCGTTCATGGAGCGCTCGCACATCCTCCCGCTCGGCCCGCTGAGCGTGCCCGTTGCGCTCGCCATCGCCGGCGCCAAGGCCACGCTGGTCGCGCTCTTCTTCATGGGGCTCAAGCACGACGGCGGAACCAATGCCATCGCTTTCGTGCTCAGCATCGTCTTTCTGGTGGTGTTCATCACGTTCACCTACCTTGACACGGGCTTTCGTGGCACGCTCGAAGACCGCATCGCCGTGCCCATCGACCTCATTGAGGCCGAGGAGCAGCGCGCGCGCATGCAGCAGGACGCCATCCGCACCCAGTTCGAGGCACAGCCTGTCCTCATCCCAACCGATTCGCTGGTCTTGGGGCAGTAGGATCCGAGATCCTCGTTCGGACCAATCCGACAGGACCGGGGCAGAGCCTGCTGCGAAGAGCCAGTGGGAAATGCCCCGGTTTTTTTGTGAGAGTGGAACGCATGACGGCGTTCTCCATATCTTAACAACCCCTCTTTGACCCCACTTCGCCTTTACCTCCCAGCGGCCTCCGCCTACCCGCCATGTCTCCGGTGCCCGGCGCACTCTTCAGCGCCTTCGTCCTCGTTGCCGTCCCCGCGATCGTGCTGATGATGGTGTGGGCGATGGTGATGGCGTTCCGCATCTGCTATCCGGAGCGGCCCCTGCCGTTCATGGTGGATCCCTACACGGAGCGGCAGGCAGCCCGTGCGCGCGGCGAGGCCACCAAGGTAGGCGTCCGCGAGATCCGCGAAGACCTACGCCGGCAAGCGCATACCCTCGCGCTGCCCTACGACTTCGCCCACGATCACGGCTCAGACGGGCTCCCCGAGCCTTGGCTCGACGACCTCTGGGCACGGCGAAACTGAGCACACAGGCACCAGAATAGCACGTGCCTCGCGCGCGTGGGTAGCGGAACGTAGGGCAACGGAACACTGAGGGCTGACAGCGGAGAGTCCGGGGCCGTATGTTGCGCGTCCTCCCACCGCGTGCCCTATGGCCCTCTTGGACAGCTTTGGTTCCGACGCTCCGTCGTCCCCGCTCGTGCGGCAATGCCTCGACGAGATGCGCGGCATGGTGGACACCACCGAGCGCATGTTTCGCGCGGCCACGGCCACGCTGCTCGACAACGAACCCCTCGACCTCGACCTCCGCGCCCTCGACGAGACGGTCAACGACCGCGAGCAGTCGATCCGCCGGGCGATGCTGCACCACGTCACCATCGACCCGCAGCGCGACCTGCTGCTGAGTCTGACATTGCTCATCATCGTGCAGGAGGCCGAGCGCATCGGCGACCTCTCGAAGTCACTCGCGAAGGCGGCAGAACTGGCCACAGCGCCGCGTGTGGGGCAGTCCGTCCACCCGCTGCGCCGCGTCCGAGACCGCGTGCAGGGGTTGTTCCCCGATGTGCGTCTGGGATTCATCCAGGCTGACGCCCGTGCCGCGAGACGGGTGATGGAGGCGCATACCTCCGTCAAGGTGGAGGTCGCCGACTTCCTAGCGCTGATCGCTGAGGGCGAGATCGCCGACACAAACCGCGCGGTCGTGCTCGCCATCGCAGCGCGCATGATCGGTCGGGTGAGCTCGCACCTCTCCAACATCGCGTCGAGCGTCGTGCTGCCCTTCGACCAGGTCCGCAACGCGCCGACGTGGGACGACACCGGAGCATAGGCGCGTCTTGCCGGTGTCCCTGCCGTGCGCTACCATGCAGTCATCACACGCACGTGTGGCTGTTTCTCTCCTGACTGCTCCCTCGGCGCCATGCGAACTCGACTGGGTCTGCTTGTCCTGCTGCTCGGCAGCGCGTCTGCGGGTGCAGCCCAGGATCCCGTTGCCTGGATCACACAGACGACGGGCGATGTGACCATGCAGCGCGCTGGCACCGACACGTGGACCCTCGCTGATGCCGCGGCGCTGTTCGTCGGCGACGTGGTGCGGACGGGTCGCCTCTCGCGGGCAACAGTGGTGCTGGCCAACGCCGAGCGCGTCACGCTGAGCAGCGGCGATACCTACGAGGTGGGTGCTCCAGACGACGCGCCGTCGGGCGAGGTGGGCAGCACCGTGGCGTCGCTCGCACGAGGGGCGTGGAACCGGGCTGTAGGCCGCTCCTCAGCCTCGGCCACCGGCGCGGCGCGGCCACCCACGGGCACCGTGCCGCCCGTGCTCGAACGCCCCCGCTTCGGCTACGTTCTCGACCCAACGCCTACCATCCAATGGCTGGCGGCCCAGCCCAGTTCGATAGCGGGGCAGCCCGTCGCCTACCGCGTGCGTGTGACGCATGACCGCGGCACCGAACCCTGCTTCGACGGCCCTGAGACGGACGACATCGTCTGGACGCACACGACCGCCGACACGGTGCTGGTCTATCCGTCCGACCTCCCGCCGCTGGCACCGGGCGGCGACTACTACGTAGAGGTGCACGCGCTCGACGCCGACGGCCAGGCGCCCAGCGACGACGTGTGGGACTGCTTCACCGTCGCCACCGATTCGACGCGGGCGATGCTCACCGCGCTACGCCGCAGCCTCGGAGAGCAATACCCGCCAGTCGACGCTGAGAGCAGCGAGGGCGCGACCTCGGACACACCGACGCTCGACGTGACGGCCGACCTGCTCTACGCCGCCGTGCTCTTCGACCAGGCGTTCTACGCCGACGCGCTCGCCGTGCTCGACGCCGTTGAGGCCGCACAGCCGGGGCTGGCGTCTGTGCGGCGGCTGCGGACCTACATCTACGAGGACGCCGGGCCGCCCGCGCTCGTCGATGCGTTGCTGGACGAGGCTCGCGCCGCCTCGGACGACCCCGAATAGCGCATGGCTGGCACGTTCTTCGACCTCGTTGGCGGTCTGCGGAAGAAGTACGACGCCGTCTTCGCGCTGCTGCTGCCCGTGTGGCTAGCCGTTGCCTGGATCGCCGGGACGTCGCTGCTGTCGCTGTGGTTCGAGGCGCGCCAGCAACTCACGGCGGCTGGGGTCATCGAGGCTGCGCCCGCCTCCGAACTGGCCGTGGTGGCCCTCGACGAGGTCTTTGCGGAGCACTATGACTATCCCGAGGAGACGCCCAAAGCCTACCTCGCCGAGGTGATCCGCACTGTCGCGGCGCAGGAGCCGCGCGTAGTCGTGCTCGACTACTGGTTCACCGACGCCGACCGCGCCGCGCCCGGCTTCGACGCCCTGGTGCGGGCTGTCGCCGAGGCACCTGCTACCGTTCAGTTCGTCTTTCCAACGCGCCTGCTGCCGCGCACCGGCGGGCCTCTGCTCCTCGACGTGCCGCCTGCGCTGCTCCGGCGTCACGTGCTCACCGGCTATGCCGACCTCCAGGGCGACCCCGTACTCGAACAGCGACTCGGGACGCGGCTAGGCAGCGGCGAAGTCGCGCCATCGCTGGCGCTGTCGGCGCTCGCAGCGTGGACGTTCCCGGAGGTCGTCGGCGAGGCGCAGGGCTTCGTGACAGCCAGCGCGGACAGCGGAGCAGCCGCGTTGCCCCTGGAGACGTGGCAGGCCGTCGGCGAACTGCTGGCCGAGGACCGTGCCCCCGACGGAGCAGGCGGCTGGGAGGCTGTGCTCGCGACCTACGGGTTGGACGAGAGCGGCGTCTATGGCATCAACCACCGCGACCATTTCAAAGCGGGCAGCGACGGCGTGCTCGGCTCCGAGGACCTGCTGCGTGGCACCTTGCCACCGCCGGTGCTGCGCGGCCTACTGTTCGACCGCCTCGTCGTCATCGGCTCCACCTACCCGCTCGAAGCGGACACGTTTACGACGCCGTTCGGCGCGCGGCGCGGGGTGCTCGTCCATGCGGCGACGCTGCACAGCGTGCTCGCCGAGCGACCGATACGCCAGAGCGGGTGGGGTCTGGGCGTGGTGGCGGCGCTCCTCGCGGCGCTCGGGGCCATGGGGCTGGTGTGGATGTTACCGCCGAGAGCTGCCGTCGGCGTGGCGGTGAGTGCGGCCGCGGCCTACCTGCTCCTACACTTCGGCTTGTTCGTCGTCATGGATCGGCTGCTCCCGCTTGCCTGGCCGCTCGTCGGCAGCGTCGCAGGCCTCCACCTTGCCCATCGCAGTTGGGTCGTCAAGCGGGTGTGCCGCGAGGGCGACCCCGTCCGGCTTGCGCTGCGGCTCACGCCCATGGGGGCCGGGCCTTGGGCACCGGGAACCGGGTTCCGCGTGAGCGTGCACGACGCGCCCGGCTCCGAGCAACCCACCGCACTCACGCGCCTCGATCCTGATCAGGCGGTACGGATCGAGCGCAGCCAGGGCGCCGAGTCGAAGCTAGCCACGGAGACGATGGAGCTCCGTGACGGGCTGCACCTCGTGCAGCGCGGTGCGACGGATAAAGCGGTTCGGCACGCGGTCGGGGGCGTTCTCTTCGGCGCGCTCCTGCCCGAGGCGGTGGTTCAGGTCTACCGCGCGGCGCATGGGCAGGCGACACGGCGGCTGGGCGTCCGGCGTCCGCTGCACCTCGATCTCCACGTCGCCGACCCTGCTCTGGCGGCTGTGCCTTGGGCGGCGGCATTCGATGCCAAGGCAGGCGCCACCCTCGCGGCTCTGCCGGGTGTGCGCGTCGTACTGCATGTCGAGGCGACGCCGGGCGCGCCGACAGCGACGACCCCCTTCGAGACGCTGCACCTCTGGCAACCGGTTGCGCGTGCCGAGTACGACCGCGCCCGCTTCGAGGCTGCGCTGCGAGCCGTACCAGGGCTGCTCCTGTGCCCGTTCGGAGAGACAGAGCCTGGTAGGGTTCACGCCGTCCACCTGCTCGGCCACAGCGCGGAGGCAGACGGTCAGCCCGCGTGGATGTTCAGCCCTGACCGGCGCGCATCCGTCCAAGCGGTCGCTAGTCGACTGCGGGAGCGCGGTGTACTCCGTGTGCTCGCGCTCGACAGCGTGCGGCCTGCCGCCGACCCCACCGACACCGCCGCGCTAAGCCTCGCCGCAGAGTTGGTCGCCGCGCTCGGCGTGCCCGTCGTAGTGCTGCCTGCCTCGGTCGTGGACACCGCTCGCGGAGCCTTCTGGCGCTGCTTCTACGCGGCCATCCAGACGCGCCCCATTGTCCAGGCAGAAGCTATTGCCGACGCATTCGAGCGAGCGCGGTGCCTGCTCATGGAGGACGAGCCGACTCTCGCGCTAGCGTGCTGCGTGCTTCCAACCTCGCCCCGATGATCTCGCCCCGAGAACCTCGTTCGATGCTGCCATGCTGATGCCGTCGCTTCGTTTGCTCGCCGTGCTGTTGGTCGTGGTAGGCGGTAGTCAGCCGAGTACCGCGCAGAAGCCAGCTCCGAATCCGAAGGGCGCGCAGGCGCCCCAGGACAGCGCGGACGCGGCCGTCCTGGATGCCGCGCAACGGGGCGACCTCGCAGCCCTTACGGCGGCGCTCGACGCAGGCGGGACGGCTGTGGCGGCGGACGCCAACGGCGGCTCGGCCCTCCTCCGTGCCGCCTACGGCGGGTACCTAGAGATCGTGCGAGCGCTGGTGGAGGCTGGGGCACCGGTCGACGAGTCGCGTGGGTTTCTCTGGCTCGACGAGGCCTCGGGGTTCTACCTCAGCGGCCCGCTCCATGCGGCGGCGATGGGCGGGCACGACGCCGTAGCGCAGTATCTCATCGCGGAGGGCGGCGCCGACGTAGATGCGCTCAGCTGGGACCCGCACCAGGCCGCGCTCCGCGGGTGGACGCCACTCCAGTGGGCGGTGGCGGCGGGGCAGATCGGCCTCGTCGGGGTGCTGCTCGACGCCGGGGCCTCACCGGACGCTGCTGCGCCCAACACTGCGCCGCCGCTCGCGATGGCGATCCAGTCTGGCCAGGTGTTCGTCATGGCGGCGCTGAACAGCGCGGGAGCCGATGCCGACGCCGCGCAAGCATACCTGCCCACGCCGCTGATCTCCAATGCGACGCAGTCGGCCGCGCTCACCGACAACCATCCGCGCAACGAAGCGGGGTCCCACTACGCCACGTTCACGCTCGACGTCGACGCTCCTGTCCCGTTCACAGTCGCGGCGTCCGCGCAGGACTTCGATCCGCTGTTGCTCGCGGTGGCGCCGTCGCAGGCGGTCTACACGAACGACGATTGGCTAGGCCAGCGCGACACGGCCCGCGTGGTCGTGGACGAAGGCGAGATCGGGACGTGGCAGTTCACGGTGTGGAGCTTCAAGCCCGGCGCAACGGGCACGTTTGACGTCGCCCACCGCACGCTCGCGCCGGACGTGGCGCGTGCACTGCAGGCCCGAGCGGTGGCAGCGGCGCGGGCAGACTCGCTGGTGCTGGCTGCCCAGGCGCAGGACGAGCAGGGCAACCCCGATGTCGCCCTCGCCCTCGACATCGAGGCGGTCGCGGCGCGGGAGGCTGCGCTTGGTGCGTCGCATCCACTCCTGGCAACGCACCTCAACAACCTCGCCCTGCGCCATGCCGAACTCGGTCAGTACGACCAGGCTGACGCGCTCTACCGCCGCGCGCTCGCGATGTCCGAGGCAGAACTTGGCCCGGAGCACCTCGATGTGGCGGTGACGCTGGGCAACCACGCGATCCTGCTGCAGGAGCGCGGACGCTACAGGGAGGCGGTCTCGCACATGCAGCGTGTCCTCGCGATTCAGGAGGCGAACACGCCTACCGAGCCTGGGCCTGACGCGGCGTTCGATCTCGCGTTCGCCCTGAACAACACGGCTGTCGCCCTCGTGGCGGTGGGGCGGCTGGACGAGGCCGAGCCGCTGCACCTGCGAGCGTTGGCGCTTCGGGAAGCGCTCGCCGAAGGGGCCCCCGACGATGCGGGCGCGCAGCAGCGGCTGGCGGGGACGCTGAGCAACCTCGCGGCGTTGCGGGAGGCGCAGGCGCGCTTTGAGGAGGCCCGGGCCTACGCTGAGCAAGCCGTCGCGGTCATGGAGGCCGCCTTTGGCCCGGACGCTCCCGAACTTGGAACGAGCCTCAATACTCTCGCCTCGATCTATGCCGACCTCGCAGACTACGGTCGTGCTGAGGCCACGCACCGCCGCGCCCTGGCGCTGCACCGCACCGCGTTCGGCGACGACCACCCTGACGTGGCGATGAGCCTAGGCAACCTTGCGGGAGTACTGGACGACACGGGGCAGACCGACGAGGCCGCGCCACTCTATGCACAGGCGCTAGCCATCGCCGAGCGGACCCTCGGCCCGGAGCACCCCAACACGCTCATCGCGCTCAACAACCTAGCGGCCTTCCATCGCGGACGCGCCAACTTCGCCGACGCGGAGACGCGCTATCGGGACGCGCTCGCCCGCTTCAAGCGGGCCTACGACCGGCCGCACCCGAACGTAGCCACTGCGCAGGGCAACCTGGCTGCGCTGCTACAGGCGACGGGGCGCTATGCCGAGGCCGAGTCGCTCTTCGTGGCAGCACAGGCCACCTACGAGGCGGCGCTCGGCTCGGACCACCCCGATGTGGCGGTGGGCCTCAACAACCTGGCGGGCCTCTACGAGCAGACGGGGCGTTTTGCTGAGGCAGAAGAGCATTACACGCAAGCGCTCGCCCTGCGCGAGGCGGCCTTCGGAGCGTCACACCCTACCGTGGCGCAAGGGCAAGGCAACCTCGGCACGCTCTACGCTGCTGCCGGTCGCTATGCTGAGGCCGAGCCGCTGCTCCAGGCTGCGCTCGCCACGTTCGAAGCGTCGTCCGGCGAGGCGCATCCCGCCGTGGCCGTGGCGCTTGGCAACCTGGGCGCGTTCTACCAGGCGCAGGGCCGCTACGCCGAGGCCGAGGTCCGGCTCGAACGCGCGCGGGTGATCTATGAGGCGGCGCTCGGGCCCGATCACCCCGACACGGCGACGGGGGCAGGTAATCTGGCGGCGCTGTACGCCGAGGCCGGGCGGCTCGACGAGGCGGTGCCGCTGGTCGAGGAGGCGCTCGCCATCAGGACGGCCGCGTTCGGCGCCGAGCATCCCGACGTGGCGCTGAGCCTGAGCAACCTCGCCACGCTCGACGCGCGCCGCGGCGACCTCGCCTCGGCAGAGGAGCGGGAACGGCAGGCGCTGGCCCTCCGCGAGGCCACGCTCGGCGACGACCACCCCAACGTGGCGACGAGTCTAAACAACCTCGCGGTGTACGTCGAGGACGCGGCTGAGGCCGAGGCGCTGCTCCGCCGCTCCCTCACCATCGCTACGGCGACTTTTGGGAGCGAGCACCCCGACGTCGCGCTCGCGCAGCACAACCTCGCCGACGAACTCCGCGAGCAGGGGCGTCCGGACGAGGCACGCTCGCTTGCTGAGGCAGCTCTGGAGCTGCGGCGGCGCGTGCTCGGACCGACCCATCCCGTCGTCGCGCTCACGCTCACCACGCTTATCGACCTGGACATGGCGGAGGGGCGGCTGGCTGACGCCGATATGCGTTTCCGTGAGGCGCTCGCCGTCGAGCAGGCCGTGATCGACGACCTGCTGCCCTACGCCACGGAGCGCGAGCAGCAGGCGTTTTTGAGGACGCGCCTGCCCATCGGGCTCGTAACCGGAGCGGCGTTGCTCGCCGACGATGCGACGCAGGAAGCACGCACCGCGACGGCGTT
This sequence comes from Bacteroidota bacterium, assembly GCA_038528235.1. Classification (GTDB taxonomy): domain Bacteria; phylum Bacteroidota; class Rhodothermia; order Rhodothermales; family Rubricoccaceae; genus JBCBEX01. The sequence continues at coordinate 4,676 of JBCBEX010000072.1, read as the reverse complement.
TGCGCACCTCTTGCAGCGCAAGAGCCTCCGCCTCGACGTGCAGGCCAACCGGCTGCGTACGATCCGCGCCGCACAGGGAGCGGACGCCGCAGCCGTCCAGTTGCTCGGCGAGTTGCAAGCCGTCGGACAGCGGCTCGCGCAGGAGACGTTCGCCGGGCCAGGCGCAGAAGGCCCCGAAGCGTACCGGGCGCGCCTCGACACGCTGCGCGCGCGTCGCGTGGTGCTCGAAAACCAGTTCGCGCGGGCCAGCGCTGATGTCCTCGCACGTCCCGGTCTGGCGGACGCCGATGCGGTCGCCGCTGCGGTGCCGGAAGGCGAGTACCTGGTGGAGTATGTCCGCCTGCGCCCGTACGATTTCGGGGCTGCGAGCGGAGGCCCGCGCTGGCAGGACGCTCGCTACGTCGCGTTCGTGACGGGTGGAACCGTGCCCCTGCGCCTCGTGGACCTCGGCGTGGCGACCGAGATCGACAGCCTCGTCGCGCAGTTCCGGACGCAGGTAGTCGCGCCGCAGCGAATGGGGCTGGCACGGCAGCGCCGCGCCCGCCGCGCGTTCGACGCGACGGCCAACGCCCTCTACGCGCGCCTCCTCGCCCCGCTCGACCTGGACGCGGCAGCGGCGCTCCGCATCGCCCCCGACGGGGCGCTTCACACGCTGCCGTTCGAGGCGCTGCGCGACGATGCGGGCGCGTTCGTGACCGAGGCGCGGCGGGTGAGCTACCTCACCAGTAGCCGCACGCTCACGCGTCCGCGGGCGGCTTCGATGCCGAACGACTCCCTCGTCGTTTTTTCGGCGGTGGACTACGACGCGCCTACTACGGGAATCAGGACAGGGGCAGACGACGCTGCCAACCCGAGCGGCCTCGCCGATGCAGGGGGACAGGCTCCGGCGCAACGAGGCGGCGGCTTCGCGGCGCTGCCGGGCACCGAGGCGGAAGCCACGATGCTCGCTACCCTCGGGCTGCCGGTACGATCGTTCCTCGGTGCCGAGGCGACGGAAGCCAGCCTCCTTGCTCTCGATGCGCCTGGGCGGCTGCACATCGCCACCCATGGCTTCTTCCTGAACGACGCGGCGGCGCTGGAAACGATCACGGGTGCGCGCAGCGGGACGCTGAGTGGCAGCCTTGGCAGCGGCGGAGCAGGGCAAGACACCCCGGTGGACGAGGAGCAGTTCGCCGATCCGCTGCTCCGGTCTGGCCTCGCCCTCGCCGGTGCCAACCGCATCGGCACCGACAGCGGTGCCACGAGCAGCATCGACAGTGACCCGGACGCGACGACCGACGGCATCGCGACGGCCTACGAGCTTGCTAGCCTTGACCTTCGCGGTACGGACCTCGTCGTGCTCTCTGCCTGCGAGACAGGGCTGGGCGAGATCGAGGCGGGCGAGGGCGTGCTGGGGCTGCGGCGCGCGTTCGAGGTGGCCGGAGCCGAGACGGTGGTGATGAGCCTCTGGAAGGTGCCCGACGCCGCGACGGCCGCGCTCATGGCGGCGTTCTACGGTGCGCTCGACGACGGGCGCACCAAGGCCGAGGCGCTCCGCGAGGCCGCCGCGGTCGTGCGGGCCGAGGAGCGGTGGGCGCACCCCTACTGGTGGGCCGCTTTCGTACTCGCTGGCGCCACGGAGTAGCGGATGCCACGAGCCTGATAGCCTACGGGTTGAGGCGCCGCAGCGAGTCGACGACGGCGTCCATGCTGTCGAGCGTGCGGATCTCGTCGTCGTCCATGAACTCACGGCGGACGTCGTAGTCGGGCGCGAGGCGGGCGAGCACGGCGTCTTTCAGGTCCTGCATGGGCGGCGTGACGAGGGCGCGTTCCTGCTCGCCATTGTCTGCGAACGTGTGGAAGAGCGGGCACGAGTCGGAGGTCGCGTCAAGGCCGAACTCGCCGAGCAGCGCGCCGGTCTGGGCCGCGTGGAGGCGGACGTTGTAGGACGCCGCGTAGAGGTCGAGGGTGTAGGTGCTGTCAGAGAGGCTGCTCTCAAACGCGCAGGTGCGCAGGAACTCGCCCGCGAAGCCGGTGAGGCAGGCTGCGACCTCGGCGGCGGGGTAGTCGCTGGAGGTGTAGACGCCCCACGAGCGGAAGTAGACCTCGCTGGTGGACGAGCGATAGGCGGCACCGAGCGAGTCGCGGACGAGGACGAGGAGGCGTGGTGGCTCGGAGGGCATGGCTGGGTAGGCGGCGGCGCGCGGGACGGCGTGGCCCTCGCACGCGGCGGCGAGGTCAGCGAGGCGGAGCGGCGGCAGCGGGGTGTCCGGCGATACCGCGACCGAGTCGGCGACAGCCGGATCGGTAGGGGTGTCGCCGTTCGTGCAGGCGGCGAGGGCGAGAAGCAGCGGGAGAAGGACGGCAGCACGCATGGGGCAGGCATGCAGAAGAGCAGGGCACGGGTGAGACGAAAAGTAGCGGACCCGCTGCAGAGATGCGTGGAATCCGTCTCCCCAGAACCGGGGAGAGGGCGACCACAGCGTATATTGAGCGCCTTGCCCGGATGGCGGAATTGGTAGACGCAGCAGACTCAAAATCTGCCGCCCGCGAGGGTGTGGGGGTTCGAGTCCCCCTCCGGGTACTTCGGTGAGTCCGGAAGAGCGAGAGTGCTACCGAAAAGTAGTGCTCTCGCTCCATTTTGGGCACTTTGGGTAGCCTGTGCTGTTGTCTGAGTTCGAGTGCGACGGTACTTTGTTGGTACTTCTACCTGTACCTAATTTGCCTGGGGCACAATCAGTTTGGCGACCGTCACCCCGATTCTCCGCATCCCCAAGCGCGACAAGCGGGGGCGCTGTCCAATATGGCTTCGCATCTCAGACCGCAATGGGACGCGTTACCTCTCGCTTGGCGAGAAGGTGCTTCCTTCGCAGTGGAACGACAGACAACGGCGTGTCCGCAAGGGACACCCCCATGCCGATCTCCTCAACCAACTCATTGCTCACCGGCTTGCCGAGGCGAGAGCAGAGATCTTGCGACTCAAGATCGAGCGGACATATGCGACGGCCGACCACCTAAAGGATGCGCTCACTGACGACGATGCCGCTGACTTCTTCGAAGCGGGACGTCTCCATCTGGCTGATCTGGAGAAGCAGGGGCGTGTAGGTCGTTACCGCCGAATTAAGGCTACGCTAGGTAAGCTGGAGCGCTTTGCCGGGGCACCGCTGCCTTTCGACCGCTTCACGGTAGCGCTGCTCACGGACTTCGAGACGCATTGCCTCACGCCTCCGCCGAAGGGGCTCGGCAACAAGCAGTCGAGCGTGGCAACGAACCTCCGCGACCTTCGCACGCTCTACAACTACGCCGTCAAGCAAGGGCTGACCGACGGTGCCGACGACCCGTTCAAACGCTTTACGATCAGAAAAGGCGCACCCCCGGAACGCACGAAGCTGTCTTTTGCCGAGGTACAGGCCATCGATGCGCTCGACCTCGAAGAAGGGTCGCTCATCTGGCACGTCCGTAACTACTTTCTCTTCGCCTTCTACGGGGCTGGCATCCGCTTCGCCGATGTGGCGACGATGAGGCAGGCCCGCGTGATTGACGGGGAAGACGACAACGGCAATTCCGTACCCGACCGGCTTCAGTTCCGCGCGGGCAAGACCGGCAAGCTCCAGTCGGTCAAGATTACGCCGCCTGCCCGGCGCATCCTCGCCCACTACCTCGACCGGGATGAGGATGCCCAGCGCGACCCCGAAGCGTTTGTCTTCCCGATGCTCGATGGCTACGACCTCTCGACGCCTCGCAAGCTGCACAACGCCAAAAGCAGCCAGAACGCGCTCGTGAACAAGTACCTCAAGAAGATCGCAGCGCTTGCTGGTATCGAGACGCCGCTCTCGTTCCACATCGCCAGACACAGCTTCGCCGACGTGGCGCGCACTTCGGGGTGGAGTGTCTACGACATCAAGAACGCGCTTCAACACTCCAGCCTGGAGAAGACCGAGCGCTATCTCAAAGGCTTTGATTCCGATGCGCTCGACGCTCGCATGGACGACCTGTTCGGGGAGGGATAGCGATGATAGACCGAACCGAGCGGCGCAAGGTGGCCGTTCTCCTCATCCCCAAGGAGTCGCGCCCGTGGACGGGTGATGCTACGCCGACGCGCTTTATACCCTCGCGGGTAGCAACGCCGCCTCCGTGGCTCGACGCGGACGAGCAGACGCTAGTGGAGCGCGTCACGCGGGATGGATTTATCGAACTGATCGAAGCGCAGGGGTATGGTGATGCGCTCGCGCTCCTCGAACGTCTCGGCAGCAAGTACTACGCCGCGGAGAAGGAACGTCACCGGCGCTTCGAGATGGTTAACGATGTAAAAGAAGTCAGGTCGGACTTGGCGAGGCTCGGCCGGACGCACGGGTTGGACGGCCAGGTCGTTGAATCCATGGACAACCTCCTGTTACTCTCGGCGAGGACGGACTTTCTGGAATGGGTCGGCACTGGAGCCGGGGCTACGCTGAACGGGTACGCCCGTTCGGAGGTGAGCCCGTCTCCCATATTCCGCGTCAGCGTCGAAGAGACGTGGGAAGCAGCAGTCGCGCAGGCACACGCACTGATGGTCGAACGGAAGACCCGCGCGAAGTCTGTGCAGAACAGAGTACTTCTGCTCGACTACCGCTGTCAGACGCTCGATGATGTGCTGCGCGAGTATGAGACATACGGAGCGGCGCTGAAGTGGGAAGAGGTAGAAGAGGAAAAGCACC
>JBCBEX010000071.1:0-22932 GCA_038528235.1 Bacteroidota bacterium | reverse complement strand
GTCGGGGTCGGCGTCGGCCCGGCGCAGCGTGAGCACGCGCTCGACGAAGAGGTACACCGTCAGCACGGAAAGGAGCCCGATCGGGACCATCGTCCAGCCGCCCTTGACGAGCAGTTCGAGGAGCGACACCCGCTCGACCACCTCGATGGTTTGGGCGAGCGTGTCGGGAGCGCTGGGGTCGACCTGCCACGCGAGCAGGGAGGCCCACGCGAGCAGGAAGGCAGGCGAGGTCATACGCGAGAGAGGCGGAGAGGGCCGGAGACTAGCGCCGGACCGTCGGCGAGTTGAGGTTGAGGACCCAGGAAGAGCGGGAGACGCCCGGCGGCAGCTGCGACCGCGCCTGCCGCGCCGACTCCAGCGTGGCAAACTGGCCGAGGCAGACGCGCTCGACGGAGGTGCCGTCTACCAGCCCGCGCACGATGCCCGAACGGTAGCCCTGGGCTCGGTATTGCGCGACCTGCTGCTGAGCGGTCGGTCCGGCGTTCACGTCGGTGGTCACGACCCACGTGTAGCCGCCCTGGCTCACCTCGATGCCGCCAGCACCGCGCAAGCCTGAAGCTACGGGCGCAGGAGCCGGGTCCTCTGAGGGCTCTGCGGAGGCGTCCGCAGGCGGCTCGTCCGTGGGGACTGGGTCCGGCGTGTCGTCCGCACCGGCGAAGGGGTCGGGGGGCAAGTCTGCGTCGTCCACGAGGGCGTCGTCTGGCGCAACGTCGCCTTGGGCGGCATCCGCAGCGGGATCAGCCTGCTCGCCGGTGATGGGATCTACGTCCTGGTCCGGCGTCGCCGGACCAGCGACGACAGGGACATTGGCGGGGCCGTTGAGTTGCTGCCACAGGTAGTAGCCAGCCACGGGTAGGGCTAGCAGCAGCAGCAGCAGCAGCAGCAGCCAAGGCCAGGCTGAACGCTGCTCGCGCTCGTCCTCGGGCGGGTTCGCCCCAACCGTGGCCGGGACGGGCTCGTCGTCGAAGAGGTCTGCCGTGAGCGGCATGGAGACCGGGTCGGCGTCTGGGATCCCGCCCTCGAAGGGTAGCGGAGCCAGAGGCGGAGCGTCGGCCTCGGAGGCGGGGTCGTCGAACGAGCCGAGCGGCAGGTCCGTCCACTGCTGACCGCCCGACTCTGCCGCCGCGGGTGTCTGCCATCCATCGACGCCCAGGTCGTCGGTCGAGGTACCCTCCGAGAAGGCCGTGGGCGCGTCGAAGGGTTCAGGCTCCACGACCTCGACGCCCGCTGCGCCTGCGGCTACCGACGCTGAGTCTTCGGTGCCGAGGTCTTCAGCGTCGATGTCCGAGGCCTCAATGTCCAGCGCTTCAACGTCTAGCGCCTCGACATCTAGTGCGTCGACGGAGTCGGGATCCTCTAAACGGTCTCCTTCGATGGCGTCCAGCGGCACGGTCGCTTCATCGGGGACCCACGGCGTGTCATCGAGGTCGCTCTGGGGCACGTCCTCGGCCAATGCGTCGTCGGCCAGCCATGCGTCGTCGGCTACCGGCGCGGCCAGAGTGGTGGACGCGAAGGGGTCGGTCGTTTCCGGGTCGGTCGTTTCCGGGTCGGTCGTTTCCGGGGCGGGCGCTTCCGGGGCGGGCGCTTCCGGGGCGGGCGCTTCCGAGAGGGGCGTCGCCTCGGTGGCGTCGGGCTTCTCCTCGTCGCCCTCGTCCGAGCCAAAGAGTGCCAGGCCCGCCAGGCCGAGTGCGCCGGCACCAGCGAGCGCTCCCGTTCTCAGGTCCGTCTCATCAGAGGCAGGTTCTTCGATCTGAGGCTCTTGTAGAGAAGCTGCCTCATCCAACTCGGCGCGGTCGAAGGAGTCCTGATACAACGAGGCATCGGCCATGGAAGCACCAGCATCGACCGTGGACGGGGACTCGAAGGCCTCGTCGAAGTCCGACGGCAGATCTGGCTGGGGAGCGAAGAACGACACCCCGGTGTCGTCGGCCTCCGACGGGTCCAAGGCGATCGCCTCAGTGTTGGCTGCGGAATCTAGAGACGCGAAGTCCTCCAGGCCTGCGTCGTTCAGGCCCATGTCCTCCAGCCCGTCGGCTTCGATCACCTCGTCGTACTGTCCGGCGTCGTCTAGCGAACGGGCGTCCAGTACATCTGGCGCGTCGTCGTCAGCCATCGCCGCGGCATCCGGAGCCTCGTCGGCACCGGGAGGCGTGATACGCACCGGAGCATCCCAGTCGCTGGCGTCCCATACGTCATCATAGAGGAGCGGGGCGACATCGGTGGGGTCCGAGGCGTCGGTCGAGTCGTCGGTCGATGCCTCGGCGGAGGTCTGGCCGAAAAAGGCGGTGTCTACATCATGGAGATCCGAAGTGTCGAGCATCTCCGAGAGCGGAAGCGAGGCCGCGCCGATGCTCTCGCTCGTGGTGTCCTTCGTGTCGTCGTCGCCTGCCGTGCCGTCTTCTTCGTCGGCGGTGGCCTCAGCGCGCACGGGCTCATCGAAGTCCGTGCTGAGGTCCAAGTCGGGCGCGAGGTTCAGGTCAGCGGGTAGAGTAGGGTCTGTGGAAAACTCGAAGCCTGGGGCGAGGTCGCCGAGCAGCGTCTCGTCGGTCGCGGTCTCACTTGGCGGGGTCGGCGGAACGATGTGCAGCGCGTCTGGAGTCGCGAAGGGGAGAGGGAGGTCGGGCAGCGCCCCGGGTTCGGACTCAGGGGACTCGTCTAGCGCTGGGTTGGAGTCCCACACGACGGGATCGAGCGGCGCGCTCTCGGCGAAGGGAGTCGCGTTTTCGAAGTCGGGGTCGTCTCCCAGCGCGGGGGTGTCTGCCGCGTCGTCCTCGTACGCCTGGCCTTCGAACGCCGGGTCTTCGGGCGCCTGGCCTTCGAACGCCGGGTCTCCCAACGCCCCGTCGGCGTGCGTGGTGTCGTCAGGGATTGTGATGTCGCCAGGGGCCGCGTCCGACTCGGATTCTAGGTCAAGTGCGTCCAGCGTGTCGTCTCCGGATAGCATGTCCCAGTTCGCCCAGTCAGCAGCCGTGGCCTCCGGGGCATCGGCGTCGCTCGCTTCGTCTCCAGCATCAAACCCGAAGAACTCGGACGCCCGCGGGCGTAGCGGGTCCTCGGCCTCCGACAGGTCCGTTGCTGCGGGGGCGGCCGAGACCTCGTCGGCTGGCAGATCGAACGGGGCCTCCAATAGGGCGTCGTCCGCGTCCAGTGACGCAGGTGTGTCCTCCGGTGGTGCCTCGTCGGTGGGCACAGCGTCGATGGGGGCATCCGCGGGAAGCGCACCGAAGAGAGCGGGCGTGCTGCGGTCGAGCGGCGCGTCTAGTTCGAGCGGTTCGAGCGGCGGGAGGTCGTCGGCGCTCCAGACATCGTCAAAGAGGTCATCGGGGGCAGTCGAGCTTGCCTCCGGCAGGTCGTCGGGCGCGTTGTCGAGTGACAGCGAGAAGGGTTCGGACGGCAGTGCTGCGCTCAGCGGCCTAGCCTCGAAGGCCTCGGGCGGCGGCTCGTCGGGGAGCGATTCCTCAGGAAGGCGCACGTCCTCGGCAGGGGGGCGGTCCGCGGTGTCGCCGAGGTCCCGCAGCGGCGGCTCCGTCGGGAGATTGAGCCGGAGCGGGGCGTCGAGCTCAAGAGTCGGCAGGGCGGCCTCCGAGGGGGCTGAACTGCGCGGGACCAGCGGGTCGAGGCCTGCGTAGCGGTGGTTGACCGCGTCGGCGAGGTCGGGCGCCGGCTCGAAGGCGAGCAGGTCGCCGTCGCGCCGGAAGGTGCCGAGGCCGGGCACCGAGACCCCGCCGTACTCCTCGACGAGCCGGTGGATGCTTTCGATGAGCCGAGTCAGGACGGGGCGCGCCTCGGCTGACGAGATGCCGAGCGGTTCGGCAAAGCGAGCAAGGAAGTCAGGCGACATGGGTCGGGAGCGATGGGAGGGCGACAACGCGCGGACGGCCGCGGCCTGGGCTAGGGCGGCAAACGACGTGCCTCAGGCAGCGGCGCTCACGTGCGCGGGCTCTGGTCCGAACGGGTAGGGTCCGAACGGCTGGGGCTGTTGGCTGCCCCGTCGTATTGAAGCGGGAGGTCCGACGCGACGGTGCGCCGAGGCGGCGTCTCCGGGGCGAAGTGCACGACCTCGCGTGGGGGCAGCAGCCGTGGCGGAAGCACGGTGTCGTCAAAGCGGCTGGGCTCGTGCTCGCGTCTGAACGTGCCGAGCCCGGCAACATGCACGGTGTGGTCGTTCAAGAGGCCTACGCGGATCGTGTCGGCGAAGGCGCGGAGCACTGCGGCGTCGGTAGCAGGCATGGCAGCGTGCCTAGCAGGTTCCTGATGGCGGTTGAGGGCAAGATAGCACCATCCAGGAGGTGCCACGTGCCTGTTGGGAGGGCATGGGCTACCAGCGCGCGCGCAGCCCGCCTAGCAAGGCGAAGGGGGCTTCCGGATAGCCTGCCCAGCGCTCGGGCTCGTCCGCCAGCCCGCCCGCGCGGAGGAGGACGTCGAGGCGCTCGGTGAGCTGAAACGCGGCGTCGGCATGGAGGTCGACGAAGCTCGGGGCCTCCGTCCCAACCCGGTCGGCGGGCCGCGTGCCCTCGGCGCGTGCGCCCAGGCTCAGCCGCAGCCGCTCGTCGAGCAGCGTGGCCGTGACCGTGGCGTGGGCTACGACCGGGGCGTAGTAGGGCACGTCGCTGTCGGCGTCGACCAACTGGCCGCTGCGGACTTCGAGGCCGACGGTCGCCTCAACCCGGTCCGGGTCGCCAAGGGCGGCCTCGATGCCGCCGAAGTAGCGCCGGGTTTCGCCGTAGCCGACGGTGAACAGGCCAGTCGCGGCGTTGCGCTCGAAGAAGCGGGTGAAGTCGGCCCACTGAGCGCCGCCGTAGAGCGTGGCTCGCGCAGCGCCGACCTGGGCTTGAATCCCGCCTCGCGCGTTGATGGGCTGCACCTCGGGCATCACGAAGGGGGCCGTCTCAGCGAAGGGGTTGGCCGCGAACACGGAAGCGAGGCCCTGGTCGATGACGCGGGGCTCGTTGTAGGCGAACAGGTGGACGGTGCTGCGGCGCGGGCGTACCTCGAAGCGGACGACGGGACCGCCCGTGACAAGGTCGCCGGCCGGACCGTCGGCCACGAGCACGCGCCCTCCCACGTCGAGCGTACTCGTGCGGGTCGCGCGCAGTTGGAACGCGCCGCCTGCAGCAAGTCCGCGCACGTCGGTACCGAACGCGGTGTTGGTCCCGGCAAGGCTGGCGTGCCCGTCCAGGTCGAGGCGGCCGACGCTAGCTTCGAGCCCGGCGGTGAGTCGTCCCTCCGATGGGTCGTCGGTCGCTACCCCGGCGGGCACGGTGAACGCGGCGAGGTCGGTGGATGCCGAGGCGATCTCGTAGCGGAGGTGGCCCTGGATCGGCAGGCTCGGGCTCTCGTAGGTGAGCGTAGCGTGCCCCCCGAGCGCCGTGCGGGTGGGCTGGTTGGGCAGCGGGGCGCTGGCCGGCTCGCCAGGTTGTCTGAACGCAGCGCCGTAGAGCTCGTGGTCGACGAAGTGCCCGCCTGCTTCGATCTGGAGCCCGGTGTAGGTTGCATACCCGAGCGTTGCCCGCGCGCGGTTGTAGATGCCGTTGGCGTCGGAGACGGCCTCGTCGAACGGCGCGTAGGTGCTCGACCCGTCGTAGTCGACATCGACAAAGAACGCGCCGGCTCGACCGTTCTGCTGGAGGTGTAGCCGCGCCGCCCGTCCTGCATAGACGCCGGCGAGGCCTTCCACGAGCCCTGTGAACGGATTCAGAAGGTCTACCTTGGGAATCGGCTGCGCCGCCAAGGCCGGCGGTGCGATCTGCTCGACGGGATAGCCATAGGCGTACTCGATGGGGCCGCGCTCGGCGGGCACCACGTAGGCGCGCGGCGGCGGCCCGAAGCCAGAGAGCGGTTGCCGCTGAATGCCCGAGAAGTCGACCTGCAGGTTCCCCTGGATCTCGAACTCGCGCGGCGTCAGATCTGGGAGGGCCTCGGTCTGGGCGAGCGCCGTGCTCGGCGCCGCGAAGAGCGCAAGCAGCAGGGCGAAGAAAAACGGCAGACGCATGGACATACGGGAACGGGAAAGGAAGACCGAGAGCAGCGGGGGTCACTGCCCCGTCTGCTCGGAGCGGGCGGCGGCGGCGTAGGGCGTGCCTTCGAAGTCGGCGACCACGCGGCGATAGCGCGACTCGGCCTGCTCGTCGAGGCCGAGCTCTCGGTAGGCGCGGGCGGTCGTCAGCAGCCCCTCGGCGACGAGCATGGGGAAGGCCGCGAAGCGCTGGTCGACGCCGTTCAGGACCGAGAGCGCGCGGTTGTGTTCGCCGAGGGTGTGGTAGAGCACGCCGAGGCGGACGGTGGCTTCGGCGCGCACGGCGGCGTCGCGGGCGTCGAGGATCCGCCCGTAGGTTTGAACGGCGGTCTCGCTCTGGTCGTCGTCTTCATAGATCTTCGCGAGCCCGAGTAGCGCGCGTTCGCTCGCGAGCCCGCCCGCGTCGGCTACGATCTGGTAGAGCTCGGCGGCATCGCTGCTGCGGCCCAGGCCTGCCAGCGAGGCGGCCTGCCCGAGCCGCGCCTCCAACACGGACTGCGTGTCGGGCGCGTCCATCTCAAGCCCCTCAAATGTGTCGCGCGCCTCCGCATAGCGGCCCGCATTGAGGTAGAGTCCGCCCAGCTCCGAGGCGGCTGCGAAGCGATCGTCGGCGGTGTCGACCCCTTCTGGAAGGGCGTCGAGCAGGGCGGCGAGTTGAGCGATGGCGTCGTCCACGCGCCCCTCGTTGGCGTAGGCCCGAGCGAGCGTGAGCCCGATCTCGGCGCGCTGCCGGTTCGTGACGCCGCCGCGTTCGAGCTGCGTCTCCAGCGACGTGATGCCGCCTTCCGTATCGCCGCTCTGAAGGCGGAACTCGGCCTGCCGGTAGCGCAGGGCTTCGGCATCGAGGTCGGGGTAGAGCGCCACGAAGTCGCTCACGAGGCTGTCGGCCTCCACGAGGCGGCCCTCGGCGAGGAGTACGAACTGGATGCCGGTGAGCGCGTCGGCCACGAAGGGGCTGTCGGGGTAGCGCCGGAGGACCACGCGGTAGCTGTCCTCGGCATCGGGCAGCCGGTCCGTGTTGTAGTAGGCGTCGCCGATGGTGTAGAGCGCCTTGGCTGCGAGTGGGTGGTTGGGGAGGTCGTCCGCGAGCACCTGGAAGGCGTCGATGGCAGCGTCGTACTGCTCGCTCTGGAAGAGCACCTGCGCCCGTGCGAAGCGCGCCTCGGGCTTGAGCGCTGACTGGGGGAATTCGGCGAGGAGCCGGTCGTAGACGGAGAGCGCCATGGCGAGGTCGCCCTGGGCCGAGCGCGCCTGTGCGGTCTGGAACAGGGCATAGTCCTCCCCGCGCCCGCGCACGCGGCTGTAGTTGGCGATGGCGAACTCGTAGCGTCCGAGGGCGAAGTAGCTATCACCGAGGCGGAGGCGAGCGTCGGCGGCGTAGGGCACGGCCTCGCGTGTGAGGTTGACCTCATAGGCGGCGAGAAACGTCTCGAAGGCGTCGGCGGCCTGCGTGAAGTTGCCCTGCTTGAAGTAGGTCCAGCCGAGGACGTAGCGCCCTGCGTCGGCGAGGCGGTGGAGCGGGAAGCGCTGGAGGTAGAGCTGGGCGTTGCGCTCGGCGAGGGCGAAGGCACGGGGGTGGCCCGCCTGCCCGTGGCGGAAGGCGGCGTCCGCGGCCCAGAAGAGCGCCTCGGCAGCCCGGGGGCCCCGCGGCGACGCCGTGTAGACCTCGTAGAGCACGTCGGCCGCCGCGTCGAAGTCGCCCGCGGTGTAGAGCGCGTAGGCGTCCTGGAAGTCGACCTCCGCGGCCAACTCTTCCGAGGGCGTGCCGAGCACCTCGGCGAGGTCAGCGTACTCGCGGGCGCGGTCGAACTGCCCCAGCGCGGCGAACGCCTCGCCGAGCATGCGTGAGGCTTCCCCGCGATGCGGCGAGGCCGGGTAGGCATCGAGGAGTTCGAGGAGAGCGCGGAGGGCCGGGTCGTAGCGGCGACGCTCATACCGCAGCACGCCCAGTTCGAGGAGGGCGGCATCGGCATAGGGGCCGGTGGGGCGCCGCTGGTGCGCCTGAGCGAGCCGTTCCTCGGCTACGGCGAGGTTGCCCAGGCGGCGCTCCGTAAGGCCTGCGTAGTAGTCGGCCTCGTGTGCCACGTCGTCGTAGATCCCCGCCGGGAGCGTGCTGACGAGGCCAGTGAAGTATTCCAGGGCCGCCTCGAACCGCTCGGTGCGGTAGGCGACGCGTCCCAGGGCGAGGCGGGCGCGGCGGCCGAACTGGCTCTCGTAGGTGACCTGCGCGTACGCAGTCGTAGCCGCGTCGAGGTGCTCGCTGGCCGCCTCTGCAAGGGCCGCCTGCTCGCTCTGGAGGTCGGCGTCGGGGATCGCGGCCTCGCTGGCGTCGGCGAGGCGGACGTGCATCTCGCCGAGGAGGAAATACCCTTCGTTCAGCGCAGCGCCTGAGAGCGTGGGGACCCGCCGGTTTAGCTCGGCGACGGCCTCCTGGTGCTGCTCCGTGCGCGCGAGGGCGTTAGCGAGGGCGAGGCCCACGAGCGCATTCTCCGGGGCTTCGGCATAGTCTTCGGCGAGTGTGCCGAGCGCATCGGCAGCGCGGGCGTGCTGGCCCAACTCCGAGGCTACCCGGCCGGCATCGAAGAGCGCGCGCGGTGCGTAGATGGTTTCGGGATACTGCGAGGCCGTCCGCGTGAAGTAGCCAAGGGCCGTCGTGCTGCGGCCGAGTTCGAGTTGGGTGCGGCCCAGGAGATAGCGCACCCGCGCTGCGCCCTCGGCGTCGAGACTGTCGCGCAGGGCGTCGGTGAGGTAGCCCTCGGCCTGCCCGAAGTCGCTAGCGCCGAAGTAATACTCGCCCAGGGCGAGGCGGACCTGGCCCGAGAGCGGGTAGTTCGGGTACTGCTCGCGGAACGCGTCGAACTGCCGCTCGGCACGGCCGATGTCGCCAGCACCGAGCGATGAGAGGCCGCCGAAGTAGAGGCCGTCTGCGTGGCGGGGGTGTGTCGGGTGGGCCTCGGTGAAAGCGCGGAAAGCGCGGGCCGCCTGACCGTAGAGGCGTTGGTCGTAGAGCGTGTGCGCCTCGGCGTAGGCCGCGTCCGGGGTCGAGGGCGGCGCGGGCTGCGCGAAGGCCGGGGGCACCGCGAGGAGCACCGATAGGAGCGCCCCGAGGGCGGTCCGTAGCAAGGGAAGCTGCGGGGAGAGCATGGGCAGGCGAGGCGGCGGTCGGGCGGGGCACGGCAGGGGGCGGGCAGGGGGCGCCGAGGCCGTGACCTCAAAAACAGGGCCGTTGCGGCCCGCAGGAAAAATACCGAGGAGGTTTTCGGCGCTTCGGGCGGACAGTTCGGCAAAGACCTTGTGGAGGTTGCACCCCGTGCCAAGGCCCGCCGAGCCCATCGAAACAACGCGGGGGGCGGCGCACGTTGTATACGCTCACCCTCGGCACAGCCTCTCGTTCGTCCGTCGCAGTCTCCGCCGGCCCGTGCCGTTCCCGGAGAGCCCGTCCTGCTGTCGCTGCGGGCACGACTACGTTCATGTCGTCGCGAGCGCACGTCCCTTCCTGTCCATTATCGCATCCAGCTTGTCTGCTATGAGCACCGACGCCCCCAACACCGACGCCAGCGCCGACACCGGCCACGACGCTACCGCGTCCGCAGCCACGACGCCTGCAGCCACGACGCCCGCAGCGGCTACACCGAAGCCGACCCCGCCGCCGAGCCCGAGCATCCCGCCGCCGTCGCCCTCGTTCACGGTGCCGACCTACTCGCTGCCCGAGCCCGCCTCGCAGGACTGGCTCACGCGCACGCGCACCTGGATCGAAGACCACCCGGCGTTGGCCGTCACCGCCGCCGTTGGCGTGGGCCTGACGCTCGGCCGCGTGCTCTCGGGCGCCTTCAAGGCGCCGCCGCCGCCCTCGCTCACCGAGCGCGTCGAGGCGCGGGCCCGCGAACTCGGCGACGAGATCGCCAAGCGCGGCACGACCGCAGCCGAGAAAGGCCGCGTGATGGCGGCCAAGGGCAGCGCGGCGGCTAGCGACGCCGGCGACGTGCTGCGCGAGCGCCTCCAGGACGCCGGCGAGAAGTTTGGCGACGTGGCCGAGGTGGCGGCCGAGCGCGCCGAGGAGGGCTACGAGAAGGCCAAAGACTTCGCCGACGTGGTCGCGGACGCCGTCAAGGCTGCCGTGCTGGGCGTCGTCGCGAAGAAGGCCGACGACTGGTTCGACAAGCTCAAGAAGTAGCAGGCCTTCGGCTTGGTTCTGGCGTCCGGTTCGCCTCTGCGATCCGGCGGAGCATCCTTCGCCTAGGTAGGCGGCAGCGTCCCAGCGCTGCCGCCTTTCTTATTGGGGCGCCGAGCCCGAGAGGGGTGCCGAATACGGGCAACGGGGCTCTCTGCCCAAAAATCACGTTGCCGAGTCTGCCATCCGGCTATTTTGGCGCTGTTTTGGGGTTCCGCGCCCCGGTCCGGGACCGACCTGCGACCTACCACCCTCGACCTACGACACCATGAGCATCGTCGCCGTCGGCACCGTCGCCTTCGACGCCATCGAGACGCCCTTCGCCCAGACCGACCGCATCCTCGGCGGCTCGGCGACCTACCTCACGCTCGCCGCCCGCTTCCTCGCCGACGAGGTCGGCCTTGTGGCCGTCGTTGGGGGCGACTTCCCGGAGGCGTACATCATCGAACTCCAGGAGCGCGGCATCGGCACCGAGGGCCTCGTCATCGAGCCGGATGGCAAGACGTTCTTCTGGGCGGGACGCTACCACTACGACCTCAACAACCGCGACACGCTCGACACGCAGCTCAACGTCCTCGCGACGTTCGACCCCGTCGTGCCGGAGGCCTACCAGAGCCGCCGCATCGTCTGCCTCGGCAACCTCGACCCGACTGTCCAGCAGAAGGTCATGGACCAGGTGCCGGACGCCGATCTCGTGATCGCGGACACGATGAACTTCTGGATCGAGAGCACGCCCGACGCGCTCGCGGAGACGCTCCGCCGCGTAGACGTGCTCGTGATCAACGACGCCGAGGTGCGCCAGCTTGCGGGCGAGTCGAACCTGATCAAGGCCGCGCGCCAGGTGCAGGCCCTCGGGCCGCAGACGCTCGTGGTGAAGAAGGGCGAACACGGCGCGCTCCTCTTCGCGGGCGATGAGGTCTTCGCCGCCCCGGCGTACCCGCTCGAAGACGTCTACGACCCCACGGGTGCGGGCGACGCGTTCCTCGGTGGCTTCGCGGGCTACCTCGCCGGGCAAGCGACCCTCGACACGACCACCATGAAGCAGGCCATCGTGATGGGCAGCGTGGTGGCGTCGTTCTGCGTGGAGGCGCTCGGCCCCGAGCGGCTGATGGTGCTCACCCGCGACGAAATCGACGCGCGCGTGGCCGACTTCCACCGCCTCTGCGCCATCCCCGAAGGCATCCTGGTGGGATAGCCTCGTCGGCGGGCCGTTCGGGTCAGCGCGGATCCCCTGAGCGTATCGGACGTGCCACAGGGCCCCTAGCACCGCGCACTCGTCCGACGCTCGCATGGCCTCGACTGCTACGCTCTCCGACCCGCTCATTTCGGTACCGTTGCCCGGTACAGCCCCGCAGGCCGCCCCCGGCCTCGGGGATGACTTCCCGTTCCGACGGGTGCTGAGCCTCGACGGGCTGCTCGACTTCTGGCGTGCTCGTGCCGACGAGGCCGCCGGCTTCGAAGCCGAGCAGGCCCGTGCGCTGGTGGAGGCCGTGGAGGCGACGCCGGCGCTGCTCGGTGACATCGAAGACCCGGCGGTGTTGCGAGAGCACGGCGACCTCGTGCAGGCGCTCATGAGCGCGCTCATCCCGTCGGGCTGGCTGGAGGGCCGCCTCGCGTTCGCGATCCCGCCCTTCGCCCTGGCCCCGTTCTTCGAGACGCCTACGGCGCGGCGGCTCGGGTTGGTAGACGCGCTGCTGGCCTTCCTCAGTGAGCCGGGCATGGCGAGCAAACACGTCTTCAAGGCCTACGACTACATCCTCACCGAGGCGTACGGGGCTGACGCCCAGATGGTGCCGTTCGCGGTCACGCTGGTCGACCCCGACGACCCGACCGGCCTGCCGCGCCACTTTCAACTCCGCTTCGACACGCGCTTCTGCGAGGTGGTGAAGGCCGACGCTGCCCCCGCAGCGCTACCCGACGACGTACTACGTCCGCTGCTCGCCGACCGCACCGACCTCGACCGCTGGACCGAGACGCTGCCGCCCGAGCACTACACGCTACGCGGCTTCGCGGTGATGGAGGCGGCCGAGGTCACGATGACCGAGGAACTCTCGGCACTCCGCCGCGACCTCGTGGAAGCCGACGCCATGGCCGGCCCCGGCGCCATCGAGCACCTGGAGCAGCGCCTGCGCACCGTCTTCAGGCAGCCCGACCTTGATTTGGGCGTGCTCCGCCTCGCACGGCCCAGCGCCAACGGCGTCCGCCACGGCGAGCCCGTCGGGCGGAGCCTGCTGCTCGGCGACGCCTGCGGGATCTGTGCGCAGAACGCCACACATGTCGAGGCCTGGACCTCGTCCTTCTACAGCGAGGCGCGCACGGCCCCGGTCATCATCGACGACCTGCAGCAGCGGACGTGCTCGGTGATTGGCCAGACGCTCGCCGAGGTAGGCTACCGCACTCTCGTGGTGGCTCCGCTACGGGTGGGCGATGAGTTTGTGGGCTTCCTCGAACTCGGCTCCGCGAGGCCCAGCGTGCTCTCGGCGCTCAACGTCCGCGAGATCGAGGAGATCGCGACGCTCTTCGCGAGCGCGCTCAAGCGCAACGGCGACGCCGAGGCAAACCGGCTCCAGGCACTCATCAAGCAGCAGTACACCGCCATCCACCCGTCGGTCGAGTGGCGCTTCCTGAAGGCAGCACGGTCGATGCTGAAGCAGCAGGCGGCGGGCGAGCAGCCACGCCTGGCGTCCATCGCGTTCGACAACGTCCACGCGCTCTACGGGCAGTCTGACATCCGCGGTTCGTCGGAGGCGCGCGTCGAGGCGATCCGCACCGACAGCCGCGAACAGCTGACGCTCGCCCGTGCCGTGCTCCGCGCCGCGCAGGCTGGCCATCCTGCTCCAGCCTTTGACCTCCTGGCCTATCGCATCGAGCAGGCCCTCGACGCACTCGACCGCGAACGCCCCAACGTGGGCGACGAGTCGAACGCAGTGACGTTCCTCCACGCCGAGGTGGAGCCGCACCTCGACGTGCTGGCCGCCCGCAGCGAGGAGGCCGCGCAGGCTGTGACCGCCTACCGCGACGCACTCGACCCGAAGGTGGGCGTCCTCTACCGCGAGCGCAAGCGCTACGAGGACTCGGTCACGCTCATCAACGACACGGTCGCCGACGTGCTCGACCGGCAGCAGGTATGGGCGCAACGCCTCGTCCCGCACTTCTTCGAGAAGTACAAGACCGACGGCGTCGACTACACGATGTATGCGGGCACGTCGCTCCTCGAAGACAGCACCTTCACGCCGCTCGACCTCCAGAACCTGCGCCTCTGGCAGCTCATGACGACGTGCAGCGTCGGCTGGGCGCTCGACGCCGTGCTTGCCCAGATGCCGCTCGCGCTCCGCGTGGCGCACCTCATCCTCGCGCAGCACAACCCGCTCGCCATCCGCTTCCGCCCCGACGAGAAGCAGTTCGACATCGACGGGGCCTACAACGTCCGCTACGCCATCGTCAAGAAGCGGATCGACAAGGCGACGGTGGCGGGCACGGGCGAGCGGCTCACGCAGCCCGGCCAGATCGCCGTCGTCTACTCGAATCGCGCCGAGCGGGAGGAGTATCTCCAGTACCTCGGCTACCTCCGCCACCTCGGCTACATCGAGGAGGCGATCGAAGACCTCGACCTGGCCGACATGCAGGGCGTGCGCGGCCTCCACGCGCTCCGCGTCGCCATCGCCGCCACGCCGCCCGCCCACTCCGGCGACGCGCTCCCCGACGATCCGGTCGCCCTCGTGCGCGCCGTTGCGAATGCGCTCCAAGTGCCTGCCAACGTAGCGACGGAGGCAGGGTAGCAGCAACAGTTTACGGCTCACCCGCGAAGGGCAATGACCGCTGGCGGTAGTTCGGAGCGCAGGATACGCGGGAGGTCGGACGACGCGAGAACGCTAGAGCCCTTCGTCGGCGTGCAGCCGTGGGTTAGGCCGCACCGGCGTTTCTGAGGGCTCCTGCTTGATTTTGGCAAGAGTGCCGGGGCGGCCGTCGAAGATGTAGTTAGCGAAGATCGCCAGCGCGAAAACGTGCGCGGCGAGGTAGCTCCAACTGGCGAAAGTGTACCACGTCTCGGGAATGAACCCGATGAGGAAGCAACCGATGGTTACGCCTACCATCATCAGGCGGCCCCGAAGGCTCGGCTCGAACAGACCGGCCGGATCGTAGTCCTCGTCAGCCTCGGACGTATCACGAGGTGGATCAGGTGCTGCTCGTTTGATCGCCTCTATCGTTCCCACCGCCGCAGCAGCGGCTGCGGTGAACCAGAAGGCGATGTGAGTTCCGGCCGCGATAGCCCCGACCTCCGCCAGAGGCCCCGCCAGTGCAGCAGCGATCAACCAAGCAGAGGCGAACGCGCCGCACGACCAGAACGCGAGAGTCGCCCAGAACAGCCGCGCTCTCCACGTTGCCCGCTCCGGTCCCGGAAGCCGCTTCGACCTGACCGCCAAGCTCATGACGATGGCTGCGGCAGCAAGAGGCGGCGCAACCACGAGAGGGCTGAACGGGTGCGCGATCAGATCCATTCAGGTGGTGGAGAGGTGCGGCCTAACAGAATGCGGCTCACCCGCGAAGGGCAACGACCGCTGGCGGTGGTTCAAAGCGCAGGATACGCAGCCGGTCGGACAACGTGGGGACGCTGGAGCCCTGGGTCGGCCTGCAGCCGCGGGTTCTGCGGCACCCGGCGGGCGAGAAGCGTTGTTAGCATCCGCTGAGTGTAGCCCGGACGTAGCCCTCAAGCTTGTCCTCGCGCGGGGCCATAGATGCGACAAAGTCCATGAACGGGTCCCGTGCGTCCTCCCCCTCGGTCGCAACGATCACGTTGTAGGCGTCGAGCGAGCCACGCAGCCCGGCTGTGGTGATCTCAATCGGGTTCGCGTCCGGGTTCTCGATTGTGTGCGCTGCGCTTGCCAGCAGTTGGAAGATCACGAGCTTGACCGAGTGACGGCTCTCGGTCTGAGCGAGCGGGTAAAGGAAGTTGGCACAGGCGTACACCGACACGTCCGGGGACGCTTGAAGCCATTGGAAGAAGCCTTCGCGGGCTTGATCGGCGTCGGACGCAAGCGGCTGAGCAAGAAGCGAGCGGATGTCTGAAGCGACCTGAGCCAATCGCTCAGCACTGAGTTGGCCCGACGGAGGCCGGTCAACACGCAGGCTGTCCTGAGCCTGTGCGGAGCAACCCACGAGAGGCAATCCAAACAGAAATGCTGCGAGGAGAAGGCGAGCGGACAGAGAGAGCACGGGAAGAAAAGAGTGGTGGGAGGGTGCAGCAGAACAGTGGACCGCTCAGCCGCCCTAAGCTGAGGGCTGGCGGGTGGAACGAGCGAGAGAATACGCCGTCGCTCAGACGAGCTTAGAACTCTCACGCTTTGGGTCGGCCTGCAGCGGTGGGTTCTACCGCCAGCGACTGAGCGGGCGGGGGTTGCTTCCTTCTCCGCCAGAAGTACTGGATTGCGAGGACGATCACCGATGCAACCAATGACGCTAACACGCCGAGCGTGAACCCAATCCATCTCTCACTTCTAACCCTCGATGCCGCCCGGGCTTCTTGCGCAGCGAAAAGAGCATCTACTGCCTCGCGGTTCGCGGACACTACTGGCTCCAACGTCTCCTGCTCCCTCCTCAACTCGGCGACCAACGCCTCAGCTTCGCGGAGCCGGGCTCTCTGGTCTTCGGTGAAGCCAATCAACTCTCGCGCATTCGCCTCCATCTCATTCAGTGCGCCGATCTGAGCAGCGAAGCTCGAATCCGTGCTCACCTCAGGAGGAAAAAGAGCGTCTTGGACTTCCCGAACGCTTGAGCCGAAGGTCAATCCCCCGCTTGCCGCCAGAAGTAGAGCAACGACGCGCAGAACCTTGTCGTGAGCGACAAAGCTGACGAAGTCCATGAAGGACGGCTTGTCGCGGTTCTTCTCAGGCTGACTCAATCTGCGAGTGGCGGTAGAACTATTACTTGTGTTGAACGCACGCAGTCTTTCTGGCAGTGTGCACCTAAAACGCAGCGTGGCACTGAATAATAGGCGTACAGGTCCTGCCTTGTCCACCCCGCCGCCATTCGGTTGGTTACGTCCCATATCGCGGCGGGAAATCAAAAGGGGAGCTAATCTGGTGTTGAAACCAACGAGTCCACGGGCTCTCTAAACATCAGGGGGAACGCGTCTCGGTATGTAGCTGAGCGCTAGCTTCCAGGCATGAACACACCTGTGCCGTCGGTCCAGCCCGTGCCCTTGCCTGACCGCGCGGGCCTCATCATCGCCACGCTGTGGCTGCTCGTCTTCTCGGCGGCGAGCCAGATCATCATCGTCGCGCCGATCCTGCCGATGGTGGGCGCGCAGCTCGGCGTCGGCGATGCGGTGCTTGGGACGCTGATGACCGTCTACGCAGCGGCGGTCGGGGTCAGCACGCTCCTGACGGGGCCGGTGTCGGACCGCGTGGGACGGCGGCGCGTGCTGCTCGTCGGGGCGGCCTCGATGGCCGTTGTGCTGGCGCTGCACGGGCTGGCGGAGAGCTTTACGTCGCTCTTGGTGCTGCGGGCGCTCGCGGGCGCAGCGGGCGGCATCCTCTCGGGCGGCGCGGTGGCCTACGTCGGCGACACATTCCCGCCCGACCGGCGCGGCTGGGCCAACGGCTGGGTGATGAGCGGCTTCGCGGTGGGGCAGATCCTCGGCATCCCCATCGGGCGCACGCTGGCCGACCTCTACGGCTTCCGCGCCCCGTTCCTCGTTTTCGCCGCCACGATGGTCGTCGCCACAGTGCTTGTCTGGACGCTACTCCCCGACGCGACAAACAACCGCGACACCGAGCGGCTCACGCTGCGCCGCGTGGGCCGAGGCTACGCCGAACTGCTCCGCCGCGCCGACACGCGCCGGGCGAGCGTCATCTTCGCCGTGCTGTTCCTCGGCGTCGGGCTGTTCGTGACTTACTTCCCCGTCTGGATGGAGAATCGCCTGGGTTTCACTGGCGTGATGATCTCGGGCGTCTACGCGCTCGGCGGGCTGTCCAACGTGCTCATCGGGCCGCGCGCGGGCCGTATCTCGGACATCGTGGGCCGCAAGCCGGTCATCATCGCGGCGTCGGCGGGAGTGGGGCTGTTCATGGCCGCGACGCCCCTCAGCGGCGGCGTATCGTGGGGCCCATTCGCGCTCTTCTTCGGCATCATGGGCTGTGCGGCGGCCCGCTACAGCGCGTTCCAGGCGATGCTCACCGAACTCGTCGTGGGCGCGCGGCGCGGGTCGTTCATGAGTTTGACGATCGCCATTGGCCAGGTCGGCTTCGCGGTGGGGAGCGCCGTCGCCGGGACGCTTTACGCGGGCATCGGCTTCCCGATGAGCGCCATCATCGCAGGCGGGCTCTCCGTCACCGCAGCGCTTCTCGTGTGGGTAGGCCTTCCCGAGACGCTCGGCCACGATGCTGACTCAGAGGAAGCCATCCAGCGCACCCACTCCCAGGTGGTCCATCCCGCAGGCTGCGGCCCGTGCCCCGAGAGCGTCACGACGAGCGAGAAGGTCGCGGTTCAGTAGCCCTCAATCCACGTCCCCGAATCTCAATCCACGTCGCCGAGAACGAACACGTCGTCGATGAAGAGGAAGGCGAACGTCACCGTCTCCGTCTCTCCCAGGATCTCCATGGACTCGAACTCGGTCTCCAGGGCGTGCCACGTGCCCTCGGACTCGGTGTCGGTGAGATAGGAGGTCACCGTGTAGGTGACGTAGGTCCCGATCATGCGGGCCAACTGCTGGAGGGCGCCCTCGGCTCTGGCGAGGTCGTCGGCGTTGGCCGGGTCGAGGGCGCGCTGCCAGCGGTCGGGACCGTCGCCACGGAAGACGATGTGTGGGGCGGCAGCCTCGGCGTTGCCTGTCCGGGTCCAGTCCAGCAGGTCGGCGAGGAGCGCTTCAAGGCGTGGCTGTGCGTCCGGAATGGGCAGTGTCAGCGGGTCCATGTCCGGATGTGCCGAGACGTAGAGATAGGTGCCCTGATCCTCGATGAAAAAGAGCGTGGGGCGGCGACCCTCAACCTCGAACTGCACCTGCGCGCCCGGGACGCCCTCGACCTCATGTGGGACCACGATCGACTCGGTCCGGGGCGTGATCTGGGCGTCGCCCAGCGCAAAGGCGAGTTCGGCGAGGACCTGCGGGACGCGTTCGGCGGCATCGGCCGGGGAGCAGGGAGCCGGTCCGCGACCGCCGCCCGGGTAGGTGCGGCAGAAGAGGAGCGTCGCCGTGTCGGCGGTTGACAGTTCGCCGTCGATGGCCCGCTGTAGGAGCGCGGCGCGCGCCGGGAGCTGCACGTTCAAGTCCGGTGCCTGCAGGATCGGGAGGTCCAGCATCGATGGGGCCTCTGGGGGCGCCGCCTCAGCGAGCAGCATGGAGGGGCCGTCGCCAATCTGCACGAGGAGCGGGCGGGACGCGTGGTCGGCAAAGAGAAACGCAGACAGCCCGACGAGGTCGCCGTCGCGGCGGACTTTCACCACGACCTCGGTGAGGGCATGGCCTTCACGGGTGCGCGTTGTGATCGCGTCTGGGGTCCAACTTGCCTCGGGCGGCAAGGCCGCGTTGATGCCCGTCATGAGGGCTCCCGCCGTGTCTTCCATGCGTGGGTCGCCCTCGTAGACGCACGGCGCGACGCTGCCGCCTTCCTCATCGGTCGTGTGATCGAGGCACGCCAGGTGCTCGAACAGCGGCGAGGCATCGCCTGCCCGCGCGATCTGCGCGAGGTCGTCGAGGGCAGCCGTCACGCGAGACTCGTCGATCTGAGCCTGTGCGTGCTGTGAAAGCGTTGCGAGCAGGACGACGAGGGCAAATGTCAGGGGGCGCATGGTGAAGTAAAGAGACAGGGTGAGGCGACAGCATGCAAGCGCGAAGTGGGCCTCACGCAGCGCAGCTGTGTACGTCACGAAGCGTTGCGTGAGAAGCGCAGACCGCTTCGGTGTGGTGCGGCTTCAGCGATGGGGGGGACGGAGATGCTGAAGCCGCAAGTTCACGCTAGGAATCACGTTCAGCGTGACAAGGTTCAGCGCAACCAGCCTGGAGTAGCATCAGAGAACGATGAAAAAACGTGCTCCATAGGCTCTCAGGGCAATGACCAGAGGCTCGCAGGACTACGGGTGGAGAGGTAGTCAGCGACACGCTGTTGGCGCAATACGTGGACCAACGGCGTGACCACGGGAGCGGCGAGCGCGGCTCCACGCGTGCGAACCCGGCTACGCCCCATCCACGCAGAGCCATGTACCCCAGCACCAGAAGTATGGAGCAGCGACACCACCAAGCTGTCCGCGCTCCGCAGCACCGTCAGCGGGCGCGTCCACAGTCCGATGCGAAGGGTACGCGGAGGGCGCTTGAATCTTGCACCGAGAGTCAATACCTTGACCTGTCCACGCTCTCGCCAAGAAACCCGACGGCCTCTGCTCCTGGTTACGCGCTCCGATTGTACCACCCCGCACCGGATGCCCGTGTCCCGACGAGTTGAGCTAGCCGCCCTCCTGGCGAGCGACGCGACCGCGCACAGCGCGGCGTACGTCGCCG
Organism: Bacteroidota bacterium; assembly: GCA_038528235.1. Lineage (GTDB taxonomy): Bacteria > Bacteroidota > Rhodothermia > Rhodothermales > Rubricoccaceae > JBCBEX01. The sequence goes on along the minus strand of JBCBEX010000071.1, from coordinate 3,252 downwards.
TGTTGCTGACCGCCGCCCAGTGGTGGTCGTGGCCTGAGGCCGTTGCGCTAGCGCCCGGCTCCCCCTACCTCGTCCTCGCCGCCGGTGCGGTGTTCTGGACACTCCTCTTCGTCCTCGCCGGGCTCTACCAGGAACGCTTCGCCGCGAGCCGTTTCGACGAGGTGACCACGCTCGTGAAGGTGACGGCTGTCGGGACGCTCGGCCTGTTCTTCGGCGGTGTCCTCGACGCGCTGCCCCCCGACGCGGCTCGGACGGTGGCCATGCTCTATGGCGGCACGTTCATCGGCCTCGCAGCGCTGGGCCGCTTCGCCGTCCGCTCGATCCAGAAGCGCCGCATCCTCGCGGGCTACGGCCGCCACCGCGCCGTGATCGTCGGTTGGAGCGACCGCGTGGCTGAGGTGCACGACGAGGTTGCGCGCTACCCGGCGGCGGGCCTGGAGATCGTCGGCGCCGTCCGGCTGCGGCGCGACGAGCCCGAACTCGTCATCGTGGGCGAGGACGACCGGCGCGAGCCCTCCGGCGGCGACGGCTCCGTCTACGCCTCCTCCGGCGACGGCCTCGCCTTCGACGCCAACGGCCTCTCCGAAGCGCTCCATGCCATCGACCACCTGCCCGACCTCATTGACCGGCTCGAAGTGCAGGACGTGCTCATCGCGCTGGGGTCGGACGACCACGTCTACCTCGACGAGGTGCTCCGCGTCTGCGACGGCAAGGCTGTCACGCTCAAGCTCGTCCCCGATTTCTACGCCGTCGTCGGCGGCATGGCGCGGACGGAGCATATGTACGGCCTCCCGCTCATCGAGGTGCTGCCCGAGCCGATGTCGGCGATCGACCGCGCGGCGAAGCGCGGCTTCGACCTCGCCGTGAGCGCGGCCATCCTGCTCGCCGGGCTCCCGCTGTGGGTGCTGCTCGGCCTCGCCGTGCGCCTCACGTCGAAGGGCCCGGCGATCTACCGGCAGGTGCGCACGGGCCAGCACGGCGAACCGTTCACGATCTACAAGTTCCGCACGATGGTGGACGGCGCCGAACGGGGCACGGGGCCCGTGTGGGCGACCAAGAACGACGCGCGCATCACCCCGCTCGGCGCGTGGCTGCGCAAGCTCCGCCTGGACGAGGTGCCGCAGCTCTGGAACGTACTCAAGGGCGAGATGAGCCTCGTTGGCCCGCGCCCGGAGCGACCCTACTTCGTGCGCAAGCTCGCCGCCGAGATCCCGCTCTACCGCCGCCGCCACCGCGTCCCGCCCGGCGTGACCGGCCTCGCGCAGGTGAAGTGGGGCTACGACCAGTCGCTCGACGACGTGCGCCAGAAGCTGAAGTACGACCTGTTCTACATCGAGAACATGAGCCTCGGCATGGATGCGCGCATCCTCCTCCAGACTATCCGCACCGCCCTCACGGGGAAGGGGCAGTAGGGGAAGTTTGAAGGAGGAGGTGAGAAGGCAGAAAGGGCGCAACCACCGCACATAGAGATGGGCCTGACACAGAGCGCGATAGTGGTGGTGGTGCTCTACCTCGCGGTGCGTGTTCTAAACCCAGTATTCGGGTTTCCCATGTTGGCTTACGCGGTTGAGCAAATATTTGGGATAAGGGGAGAGGTGGTACATGAGCTTGTTTGTTTGATCACGGCTTTCGCTCTACTGGGCCTGATTCGTGGAATCGGGTGGTTGACCTGAACGGTTCTCCGTGTCATCCTGAGCGAGCGAAGCGAGTCGAAGGATCTCCGTCTACCTCGACATTCGGAACACGACTTGGAAGCTGGCCCGCAGATCCTTCGACTCCATCCGCTGCGCGGATTCCGCTCAGGATGACAACGGAGACGAGGGAGCGGGGAGGTGATGAAAGGACGGCCGGTGAGACCAAAGGCTGACAGCTGCTAGTCGACCGCCGTAGCTTCCAGCGTCCTCCCTCTACCAAGCCTGCACACGCCGTGGACGCCCCCACCACTGCCGTACCCGGGACGGCCCTGCCTTCGTCCTCCATCGACCACGAGGCCCTCTACCGCGACCTGGCGCTGCCGCGCGCCGTCGAGGAGAAGATGCTCCGCCTCATCCGCCAGAACCGCATCAGCAAGTGGTTCTCGGGCTACGGCCAGGAGGCCATCGCCGTGGGCTGCGCGACCGGCCTCAACCAGGACGATACGATCCTACCGATGCACCGCAACCTCGGCGTGTGGACCACGCGCGGGGTCCCGCTGCGCCCGCTCTTCTGCCAGCTCATGGGCAAGGACGGCGGCTTCACCAACGGACGCGACCGCACCTTCCACTTCGGCACGCTCGACCACGGCATCGTCGGGATGATCTCGCACCTCGCGGCGATGCTGCCGGTGGCGTGCGGCTTCGGCCTCGCCGCGCAGCTCGACGGCGCGACGCGCGTGGCGCTGGCCTTCTGCGGCGAGGGCGCGACCCGCGAGGGCGACTTCCACGAGGCGCTCAACCTCGCCGCTGTCTGGAAGCTGCCCGTCGTCTTCGTGGTGGAGAACAACGGCTACGGCCTCTCGACGCCCACGGGCGACGCGATGGCCGTCCAACACATCGCGGCGGCGGCGGCGGGCTACGGCATGGCTGGCTTCCGCGTGGACGGCAACGACGTGCTGGCCGTCATCCGCGCGGTACGGCAAGCGGCCAGCCGCGCGCGCATCGGCGAGGGGCCGACGCTCTTGGAGATGAAGACCTTCCGCATGCGCGGCCACGAGGAGGCCTCCGGCACCAAGTATGTCCCCGACGAGCTCTTCGAGCGCTGGGGCAAGCGCGACCCCGTGGCGCGCTACCGCCGCTATCTCGTCGAGCACAGCTTCCTCACCGAGGCCGACCTCAACCTTATCGACGCAGAGGTGGCCGCCGAGGTCGAGGAGGTGGCCGAGTGGGCGCTCACACAGCCTGAGGTGGCGAGCACGCCCGAGCGCGAGCGGGCTGCCGTGTTCGCGCCGAGCCCGGATGCGGGGCACTTCTTCGAGGCCAACCTCGTCCCGCAGCCCGATGCTTTGATGACGCAGCAGCGCTTCATCGACGCGCTCTCGGATGGCCTGCGCCACGCCATGCGCGCCGACGACCGCATCGTGATCATGGGCCAGGACATCGCGGACTACGGCGGCGTCTTCAAGGTCACGCAAGGCTTCCTCGACGAGTTTGGGGCCGCCCGCGTCCGCAACACGCCCATCATCGAGTCGGGCGCGCTCGGCTGCGCGCTCGGGCTCGCGCTCGACGGCTACAAGCCCGTCGTGGAGATGCAGTACGCCGACTTCATCACGTGCGG
>JBCBEX010000070.1:0-23435 GCA_038528235.1 Bacteroidota bacterium | reverse complement strand
CCAGGCATAGAAGCCGCTCCGGGAGACCTGAAGCACTTCGGCCATGACGGCGATGGGAAAGGTGGCTTGGTGCGCCGTCATGAACTCGAAGGCCGCGACGGCACCGAGTCGGTCTCCCGAGCGAACCAAGCCGCGGCTTTTGCCAGGATGTCACGCTCCTGCTGGAGGCGCTTGACCTCCTTACGGAGCCGCTTCACCTCGTCACGCTCTACTTGAGCAGTTGTGGCACGGGAGGTCGGATCGGCCTGGTTGATCCAGGTGCGGATGGTCTGCTCGGTGGGCTCGAACTCACGTGCGAGTTCGGATGGCGAGCGTCCTGCGCGGTGGAGTTCAACGATCTGCTGGCGGAACTCCGGCGGGTAGGCGGGGCGATATCGGGGCATAGGAGTGGGGGTTGGAGGACAAGTGAAAGACTGTCCACCGAACCGGGTTCACTCCAACAGTCTCTTGATCCATAGCTCAATCGGTAGAGCAGCGGTCTCTTAAACCGCGGGTTGCAGGTTCGAGCCCTGCTGGGTCAACTAACCTGATGGTCCATAGCTCAATGGTAGAGCAGCGGCCTGTTAAGTTGCAGCGTGCAGGTTTGAGTCCTGCTGGGCCAGCCATCAACGCCATTGCGGCTTCGTCTAGCAGCAGGACGCCCGCCTCATCAGCGGGAGGCCCCGGTGCGACTCCGGGAGCCGCGACAACGCCGTGCTTCAGTGTTTCAGTAGGTCAGGGTTTCGGTGCGAAGACCTTCGTCTGAGACGACGACCCACTGAATCACTGCCAAACTGAAACACCGAAACACTCTCAACCTGGAGCGTCAATCCGATGGGCGACGGAGGTGGTCTCGAAAACCGCTGAGCCGCAAGGCCTTGGGGGTTCGACTCCCTCACGCTCCGCACATAAACCGATCACGCACACCAGGACAGCTAGACCGGTAATGGTACCCGGGCCTGTCTGTAAAACAGGTGCCACCGCGCCTTCGAGGTTCGACTCCTCGGCTGTCCACCACACTCACTGTAACACCGACCCACTGCACCACTGAGCCACTCAATACGGAGGGGAGCCGGATGCCGGTTTGCCGGAGCGGTTTGCTACACCGTCTGCCACCAGGCAGCGTGGGTTCGATTCCCACTCCCTCCGCCACTCGATTCGCCGTCCCTCATCACCCCAACCAACGCAGCGATGCTCCACGCGCGCACCGCGCCGCCCGATGACGCCTTCTGGTGACGCCTGTCACACTCCCTTTGCCCAATCCGACTATGCCCAACCTCGAACTCCTGGCGCGCCACTTCGCGCGCATCGGCGCGGCCTTCCGCGTCGAAGCACCCGAGCCGCGTCCGTGGTTTCGCCGCGGCGACGCCCCGTGGTTCTCCCTCAACGTAGACGAACGTGCTCCCGGCGAGCCCTTCGTGCTCCGCATCGACCCCAGCCACCTCGACCGCCTCGACTTTCAGGTCGTGAACGCCGATCCTGCCCAGCGGCACCTGCTCCTACACGCCGCGATCCGTCATTCCAACCACCAAACCGACAAGCACAAGTACCTCTGCGGCCACGACGAGCGCCACTGGTTCGTCGCTGAGACGCCGCGCACCAACGTGACTACGATCCGCGAGGCGATGGACGCGCTCCGTCCTCCCGAGGTCGCGTGGGCGGTGCATCGCCAGGCCATCAAGCCGAAGCGCCGCTATCGCCGTCGCAACCGCGCATTTGTCCGCCAGGGCGAGTGGTTCTTCCTCCCGCGTCCTGGGCTTCGTCTCGAAGACGCGGTGATCCACCGCCACGAGCCGCTGCGACGCAGCGGGGGCAAGCCGCACCTCGTCGAAGAGATCGTCCGCACGGGTGGGCAGCCCGTCTACTGGAACGCCCGCTTCCCGGATGGCCTCACCGAGGCGCAGTACCGCCGTCGTCTCATGAAGTCGCCGGCGCTGCGCAAGCTCACCTGGCAGGTGATGCGACGCAATCCCTGCGTCTATGCGCGCGGCATGGTGCGTCACGCTGACCACGCGACGCTGCGCCTCCGCATCTGGCACGAAGTCGCCATGGCCGCCGAAGGCCAGACCGGCACCGTCGCCTTTCTCGACTGAGCAGTGTCAAGTGACAAGTAGCAAGTGGCAAGAAAGCCACGCAACTGCCTCACCTTGCCACTTGTCACTTGCCACTTGACACTCCCAAAGACTATGACCGTCCTGACTTCTCCGATGGGCTCGGCTACCATGTCGAACGCGGAGCGTGACCTGCGTCTGGAGCTGCTCAACGCCCTCCTGACCACGCCGCACCGCCAACTCGGCCTCGTCGCCGACCGCCACGCGTACCTCCTCGACCGCGACCCGGTCTTCTACGGCCACCTCGCCGTGTGGTACCACCGCCACGGCCAGGTCCGCGACCACAAGGAGGTGTTCACCGCGATGCTGCTCACGAGCGGCCGCGCCGACCATCGCGAGGCGGGCTTCATGCTGCTCCAGGACCTGCCGCCGTACCAGGTGGCGCGCGTTGTGGACTTCATGAAGCGCCACCGCGGCAAGGTGCCACGCTCGGCCCGTACGGCCGTCGTGCGCTACCTCCGTCACCGCGAGGCCTCGGACGCCCGCTTCGACCGCGCGGCCCTGCGCCAGCGCAAGGCGATGAAGACGCTCTACGCGAGCCTCCACATCCGCCCGTCGGAGCGTGCCGACCGCATCCTGTTCAAGAACGACCCGCCTGCCGACTCCGTCGCCTTCCAGGTGAAGGCGCTGGCGAACGCAGGGTCGGCCGACGATCAGGCGCGGCTAGTGACCGAGTACCGCATCCCGTACCCGGTCGCCGTCGGGGCGCTTCAGGCGCTCACGCCCGAGGTGCTCCGCGCGCTCGTCGCGCAGATGTCGCCGCAGGAGGTGATCAACCACCTGAAGGGGCTGAAGGCGCGCGGCGCGTTCGACGACGACGCGGTCAAGGCGCTCATCGAGCAGAAGCTCGCCGACGCCAAGACCGACAGGCGCGTGTCGGCCTACAAGGCGAAGGTCGCGGCCGAGGCGGCGGGCGTGTCCCGCAAGACGGCGGCGGCCCTGGCCGACGTCACCGACGCGCAGGTCGCAGCCCTCGGCTCGATCCGTCGTCCGACGGCGCTGCTCGTCGACACGTCGGCGTCCATGACGCAGGCGATCGAGGTCGGCAAGCGGCTCGCGGCGCTGATCTCGCGCGTGACCGAGGCGGCGCTCCACGTCGTCGCGTTCGACACCGTCCCGTACGAGGTCGTGCCCCGCGCCGGTTTCCTCCGTAAGCCGGTGGAGTCGCCGTCGCTGGACGACTGGGAGCGGGCCTTCGCGGACCTCCGCGCGGGTGGCTCCACGTCGATCGGCGTCGGGCTCGAACTACTCCGTCGTCGCCGTGCGCGCGTCGAGCAGGTCGTCATCGTCACCGACGAGGGCGAGAACACGGCGCCGTACTTCGTGCCTACGCTCCAGGCCTACGGGCAGGAGCTCGGCGTGACGCCGGAGGTCGTGATCGTCCGCGTCGGGCAGGCCTCGACCTACCTCGAGCGCCAGCTCAAGGCGGCCCAGGTGCCCGTCGAGACGGTGACGTTCCGCGGCGACTACTACGCGCTGCCGAACCTCGTGCCGATCCTTGCGCGCCCGTCGCGCCTGGACCTCCTGCTGGAGATCCTCGCGCTCCCGCTCCCGCAGCGGGACGACCTCGTGCGGGCGGCCTAGCTGAAGCTGGCTCGGCTCCCCCTGTCTTGCTCCTCTGCAAGGAGTCGTGAGACTGTCCCCCTCATGCGTGAGGGGGACAGTTCGACCGCCGTCCAGGCGCGTCGAACGGGGGGAGCCGCCCCGCTTCTCATTCTCAAACCAACGAACTCCAACACGACGCCGCGCCCCAACCGGGGACGCTTACATACTCAGAGGAATCTGTAGGTCGGCGGTTCAACTCCGCCCACGTGCGCATCGTGCGCGTGTAGCTCAGTCCGGTAGAGCGACAGGTACGTAGTCAACGCGCTCCACACTTGCGCGGCGTCGTTTTTTTCTTTCGATGTCATCCCGGACTTGATCCGGAGGCGAAGTCAGGCGAAGCCAATCTCTACCGATTCAATTGCTTCGGGCTCTGTTGAGATGCTGAATCAAGTTCAGCATGACACAAATGCTAGACCCATGATTACCGGAACCACTCTACTCGACCACGGCTGGACGGTCGGGCCTGCCCTCGGCGAGGCACTCAAGGCGGCGCGTACGATGGCGGACACTGGCCTCGATGACGCCGGCATCCTCGACGCGCTTGCGACCGTGAAAGCGGCCCCACAGGCTGTCGAGGCGACGAGCGTGCTCGCGCCACTAGCGAAGGCCCTCATGCTCGACGCCGCGAAGCAGGCGCAGAAGGACGCTGAGCCGCGCCCGATGGAGGTGCGCCAGACGCCGCTCGACGCGCCCGTCTGGGGCCGCGAGCTCATCGATCCGCAGGCGATCCACCAGCTCGAAAACGCGATGCGGCTGCCCGTCGCGGTCGCCGGAGCGCTCATGCCCGACGCCCACGTCGGCTACGGCATCCCGATCGGCGGCGTGGTCGCGCTCGACAACGCCGTGGCGCCGTACATGGTCGGCGTCGACATCGCGTGCCGCATGATGATGTCGATCTACCCGGGCCACGCGACGCAGTACCTCACGAACGCCAACCGCAAGGACAAGCTCGTGAAGGTGCTCCGCGAGGAGACGCGCTTCGGCATCGGGGCGAGCTTCGGCAAGCACCAGCGCCGCGACCACGAGGTCCTCGACGACCCTGACTGGGACGCGACGCGGCTGCTGAAGTCGCTGCAGGGCAAGGCGTACGCGCAGCTCGGCACCTCGGGCAGCGGCAACCACTTCGTGGACGTCGGCCTGCTCGATGTGGACGCACGCGGCGCTGCGGTGCTCGGCATCGAGGCGGGCACGCACCTCGCGATCATGTCGCACAGCGGCTCGCGGGGCGTCGGCGCGCAGATCGCCAACCGCTACTCGAAGCTGGCCCAGCAGACGACCGTCCTGCCGGACAAGCTCCGTCACCTCGCCTACCTCGACCTCGACTCCGAGGCAGGGCAGGAGTACTGGCTGAGCATGAACCTTGCTGGGCGGTTTGCCTCGGCATGCCACCACACGATCCACCGCTCGCTCGCGAAGCGGCTTAAGCTCAAGCCAGCCGCCACCGTCGAAAACCACCACAACTTCGCGTGGAAGGAAGCGTGGCAGGGCCGCGAGGTGGTCGTCCACCGCAAGGGCGCGACGCCCGCGCACGACGGCGTGCTCGGCATCATCCCCGGTTCGCAAGGGCACAACTCGTACCTCGTACGAGGTCTGGGATCCGAGGACGCGCTCCACAGCGCGAGCCACGGGGCCGGGCGCACGATGAGCCGCACGGCCGCCAAGCGCGCCATCCCGAAGCGCGACCGCGACGCGTGGCTCGCCGAGCGTGGCGTCGAGCTGCTCGACGGCGGCATGGACGAGGCGCCGCAGGCCTACAAGGACATCGGCGAAGTGCTCGCGCTCCAAGCCGACCTCGTGGTGCCCATCGCCACGTTCAAGCCGCGCCTCGTGCTCATGGCACGCGGCGGCAAGGCCGAAGACTGAGGGATGTAGCAGCAAGCCTGGCGACTCCGGCGGCACAGCCTGTGTTGCGTGTTTCGTGTTGCGTATTGGGTTTCTTCCGACACGCAACACGGAATACGCAACACCTCACTCGCCTCGAACTCCCCCGACCAAAGACCAGAAACCAACCATTCCGATGAAACTCGCCGAGGCGCTCATCCTGCGCGCCGATCTCCAGAAGCGGCTGTCGCAGCTCCGCCAGCGCGTGATCCAGAACGTCAAGACCCAGGAGGGCGATGCGCCCGCGGAGGAGCCTGCCACGCTCATGGCGGAGTTCGAGACGACCGCGGCCGACCTCCAGGATCTCATCGCGCGCATCAACCGCACGAACCTGGCGGTCGAGACGGAGGCGGGGGCGACCATGACCGATGCCCTTGCCGAGCGCGATGTGCTGCGGCTCCGCGCGGCGCTCTACCGCGACGCCGCCAACGAGGCCACGCAGACCCGCGACCGCTACACGCGCAGCGAATTGAAGTACGTCCGCGCCATCGACGTGGCCCAGACGCGCGAGCAGGCCGATACGCTCTCGAAAGCGCTGCGAACCCTCGACGCGCAGATCCAGGCTGCGAACTGGCAGCACGACCTGATCGAGTAGCTTATCCAAACACCGGACGTCGGTAGCCGACGGCAGAAGCGAGCACACGCCCGGCTGGGGGTATAAACCAGACCACGCCGTAAATCCAACGGCCTTCTGCGTGAGGGGCCACGCTCTTGGAATACAGGGCACGCCCAGCACCGTGCACACGCGCACCGTGCATCGCGCATCTTGCATCACCATGTGCTGATGTGCCAACGGCGAGGGCGGGTACGGGGACCGTCCGGTTTTCTTTTTGATGCGGTGATCGTGCGCCGTGGGCGCTGCGTGTGTTCGGCGAGAGGCGTTACGCACATGCATAGAGCACCCTCGTTTTCACTCGAAGGATTGCTTTGCCAACCATAGACGAGCGGCACGACCGCGAACAGTATTTCTTCGACGCCGACACCCGCGATGCACTCGCAGATGCGCTCGCGGCCTACGACCACGTTTGCTGCCTCTGCGCGCCGACGCTCGCCGAGGCGCTCGCAAAGCGCGGCCAGCAGGTCACGCTCCTCGACCTTGATGAGCGCTTCGCGCATGTGCCGGGGTTCCAGCGCTACGACCTCACGAAGCCTGAGTGGCTAGAGTCCGAGTTCGACGTGATCGTCTGCGATCCGCCGTTCTTCACGGTGTCGCTCACGCAACTGCGGCAGGCGCTCGCCACGCTCTCGCACCATCGGACCGAGGTGCCAGTCCTGGTATCGTACCTCACCCGTCGCGACCGGAAGCTCCTCACCACCTTCGCCGACTACGATTTCCGGCCGACGGGCTTCTTCCCGTCCTACGAGACAGTCGCCGACACGCAGAAGAACGAGATCCAGTTCTATGGAAACGTCCCGCTCCAGAATCGTGGAGGCGTGGACTGGATGGACCGTGTGGCGAAGACCACGAGCAAGTTTCTGAGCCTCGTCTTGCGTCACGATCCCGACCGCATCGGCATCACACTCGAAGAGGGAGGATGGACGGACGCCGCAGCGCTCATCGGCGCGGCAAACCAACACGGCGTGGCGCTCAACCGTACGTTGTTGGAGCACGTCGTCGCCACCAACGCAAAGCAGCGGTTCGCGCTCAGCGACGACGGCACGTGCATCCGCGCCAATCAGGGGCACTCCGTCAACATCGACCTTGGCCTCACGCCATCCGAGCCGCCGACTGTCCTCTATCACGGCACAGCGCGCAAGAACCTGGACTCGATTCGTGCCCACGGCCTCGTCCGGCGACAGCGGCACCACGTCCACCTCTCAGCAGACACCGAGACAGCGACGAAAGTCGGGCAACGTCACGGCAAGCCTGTCGTGCTCACCGTAGACGCAGCCCAGATGAACGCCGACGGCTTCACGTTCTATCGTTCCGAGAATGGCGTCTGGCTGACGGATGCGGTGCCTGCAGCCTACCTCACTGCACCCGACGGCTTTCCTCCTCAGACGCCGTAGCGCGGGTCTGTCCACCGGCGTTGCCCCCGATCGGGCGTGTGTAGGTGAGCCGGACCGTGCGCTGCGTGAAGTCGAAGAAGCCCTCAGCGTAGAACGGCACCGCGTCGTCGCGCTGCATCACGGACCACTCCATCGTGTCCAAAACATCGTCCACGGCGAGCGTCAGTGATCCCGGCAACCCGGGGATTTCTCGCTGGAGCCCGAGATTGAGGCCCCAGACCGGTTCGAACTCGATCGTCCCGAAGAGGCCCGCGCTCTGGTAGAACGCACTCGCTTCGAGCGAGAAGTCGACCGGCAGGCGCACGTTGTGCGTCGTGCTCAGGGAGTACGACGTTTGGGACGCTTCGAAGTCTCGGCCCTCGCGGTCGCCCTCGATGGTGAGCCACGTGACGGTGGCGGTGTTCTGCGTCGTCCACCACGGCAGCAGCTCGACGGGTGCAGCGATCAAGCCCGTCGCCGTGCGCTGACGGTCGAAGTTAGTCGGGAAGCTCACCTGGACGTTGGCCTCGGGGATCACGCGCGATTGGAACTGCGCGATGGGGTCGGTCACCCAGGCGTATTCCACCGAGGCGAAGACCGAGCCCACATTCACATCGGCTTTGAGCGCATCCGAAATGGCGGGCTGGAGCGCCGTGCTGCCCGTAAAGAAGGTTGTCGGGCTGAGGAAGTAGATGAACGGCGCCATGTCGTTGAAGGTCGGCCGGGTGATGCGCCGGGCATACGACGCCGAGACGGTCAACTCGTCGCGCAACTGGTGCAAGAGGTAGACGCTCGGGAAGAGATCCCCATAGCTCCGGTCGATGAGCTGCGTGCCGTCAGCCGACTGGAGGTCGGACGTCGTGTGCTCGTAGCGCAGGCCAACCTCGGCGGAGGTTTTCTCGGTGAGCTGCAGGTTGAGCGACCCGTAGGCCGCGAGCACGTTCTCGCGCAACGAGCTTTCCTCGCCGACGCCCACGTCGCCGACCCAGTCCGTGTTCACGTTCTCAGGGAAGACGGGCGTGTTGGTGAATCGCGAGAAGCCACCCTTGACGCCCGCGTTCCACGAGAGGCGCGCCTCGTCGGGGGCACTCACGTCCACCTTTGCCACGTAGATGCGCAGCGGCGTCGTCTTTCCGCTTTCGAGCGTCTCTTCGGTTGTGCGGTCGTTCGGGACGTCGGTGGTAGCGTTCAGGTAGGTCGTCGGGTTGTCGTTGTCAAAGCGGAGTGCGTCGAGGTCGAGGCTGGTGCGAAGGCCCGAAGGCAGTTCGTGGCGCACGTTGACGTTGCCCATGAGGTGCTGCCAGTGGTTGACCTCCTCGTTGGCGCTGCGGATGGCCGTCGTTGGCGTACCGTTGATCGAGACGGCGGACTGGTTGACGGCGTCCATGCTCCAGCGGTTGTCGTACCCGGCGATGAGGCCGCCTACCGTGGTGCGGGCCGACAGCGCGTAGTCGAGGCCGAGGCGCCCGTTGATGTTGCGTTGGACGGGGTCGCGATCAGTCTCGGTCGGCGTGACGAGAAACGCGCCACCGTTCTGTGTTTCGAGGTAGCTGTTGATCGTCTGCTCCTGCCCCTGCCACTGGAAGGCGACGTTGCCGAAGAGCGTGATCCGACCCTGGCGCAGGCGCGCGTCAGCGCTGGCGCTCGCGACCGCACCGCGACCGTAGCCGCCCGAGACCGTGGTTGAGCCGCTGAGGCCGTCGCTGAGTTGCTCCTTCAAGACGAGGTTGATGAAGCCCGCGTTGCCCTCCGCGTCGAACTCGGCGGGCGGGGTGGTGATGAGCTCGATCTGCTCGATGTTGTCAGCGTTGAGCCCGTCGAGGAAGGCAACGAGGCCATCGGCAGGGATGTAGCTGAGCTTGCCGTCGATGAGCACCTGTACGCCGTCCTTACCGAGCATCGAGATGGTGTTGCTCTGCTGATTGACGACCACGCCCGGCGAGCGCGCCACCACGTCCAGCGCGGTCGCGCCTTTGAGCGTGACGCTCTGGCCGACGTTCACCACCATCCGGTCGCCGCGCTGCTCATAGAGCGTCCGCCGCGCTTCCACAGCGATCTCGTCAATCTGAAACGTGCCCGGCTCCAACGCGAGGGCTCCGGCGCCGTGGGTGCTACCCTCGTCGAGCACGAAGGGGGCGGTGACGAGGTCTTCGTAGCCGATGAGTGAAACGAAAAGGACGAACTCTCCGGCCGGGACTGACGCCATCGAAAACGCTCCGTCGTCCGTGGAGACGGCACCCTGGACAAACAACGAGTCGGCGGCTACGAGGAGCTGCACGTTGGCAAAACCCAGCGGCTCGCCCTCAGGGGTGGCGACGGTGCCGGAGACAGATCCAGAGCCTTGCGCCCGTACACTCGGTGCGAACGCGAGTAGGAGGGCGAGGGCCGGGGCGAAGAAAAAAGTGGCGCGGCGCGGGCGCGCAGCGAGCGTAGCGGCGAGGCGTAGCATTCCCAGGAGGCTATTAGTCGAAGCAAGTCACTGCCCGAAGCCTCAAGTACTACGGCTCGCCAAGAAACCCGGACGGCCGCAGCATACGGGGGTGCCCGCCCGGCAGATACCCTGGGCGCGTCAACAAATGTCACCAACTGTCACCGAAACGAAGCCTCTGCAACTAGTCGTTCCAATCGGGGCCGAATCCGGGGCTCACGATGCGCCCGTCGGGCTGTGCAAGTTCGTGGATGCGCGCCATCTCGTCGTAGGTGAGCGCAAAGTCGAACACGTCGAAGTTGCCCGCGCGGTGTGTGTCGGACGACGCCTTGGGGATGGCGAACACACGCTCCTGCTGCAGATGCCACCGCAGTACGACCTGCGCGACAGACTTCCTGTGGTCCTCCGCGATCTCGGCTAACGTGTCGTCCTGGAAGATCTGTCCCTGCGCGAGCGGGCTGTAGGACGTGAGCGACATGGCACGCGTGTCCACGACGCCGAGCAGGTCGGACTGGTCGAGGTAGGGGTGGTACTCCACCTGGTTCGTTGCGAGGTCAGGGACGATCTCCAGCGCGCGGCGGAGCATGCCGGGCGGGAAGTTGCTCACGCCGATCAGCCGCGTCTTGCCGTCGGCGCGAAGCTGCTGGAACGCGTCGAGCGTTTCGGCGAGGTTCACGTCCGCGTTCGGCCAGTGGATGAGCAGGAGGTCGACATAGTCCGTGCCGAGGTCGCGCAGGCTCTCCTCGGTGGACGCGATCACATCGGCGTAGGCCAGTTTGTCGTGCCACACTTTCGTGGTGAGAAACACGTCGTCGCGGTCCACGGGGCTGTTCGCGAGCCCGCGACCCACCTCGGTCTCGTTCCTGTAGACCTGCGCCGTGTCAACGTGCCGGTAGCCGAGGTCGAGGGCATGCTCGACGCCGCGCGTGGCGTTGTCGCCGGTGAGTTTGTAGGTGCCGAGGCCGAGCTTGGGGATCGTGACGCCGTGGACGGAGAGCTGCATGGAGTGTGCGTTGGTTGAGAGATGCGCGGGTCGAAAAGCAAGGGAGACGTTGGACGGACAAGCGCGTGCAGAGTTCAGCCTGGCAGCGTACCGACCTCGTTCGGATGGACCTGGCGAAGCTGTCGCCAGTCCGTGATATCGACATCATCGATCAGGACGGTTGGCTTCGGGAGAAACCCCGCGAAGCAGTCCGCGAGATCGACCTCTTCCGCGCTACTTCGGGCATAGTCTGCACCGCCGCTGCTCCAGCAGTAGAGCAGGGCTCCCGTGGCATGCAGTCTTCGCACGGCCGCGATGACTTCCGGCATAGGAATGCGGGCGGCCCCGGCACTGCGCACCAACGTGTCATCGACATCAACAAAGACGACGGGCGGACGAGAAGCGAGCATCGTGGATAGGAAGTTTCGTGAAGGGCGCGTTAATGAAAGCGATTCCGAGAAGAACCGAAACCGGAGGAGTGATGAAGCGAAAAGCTACAGGCGATGATCGAATCGGAATACGGACTAAAAAAATGAGGCAAAATCGTATTCTGGCCAAAGTGTGACGTGTTGACGGAAGTGCAGTGCAGGACAGGGGGGAATCGTCGCTGTTGTGCGAAGCCTTCGCCATCCCTTTCATTTAGAAAGCTCCTTCGCCGCGATTTCGCATGACTCCCATCGCTTCTTTGCTCGCCATTGCCGCGCCCGTCACGGGTGTCGCTGTGGACGCACGCGCAAGCGAGCAGGGTGTCGTCGTGGCGATCCAGGACGTGCTCGTGGTTGCCGTCCTCCTTCTTCTCGTGGTCCTTCTTCTTCCGTAACGCTCCGGTCGATCCTCAACACGCATGCGAGGGTCGGCCCGGCCCCACCGCTTGCTCCCAAACGAGGATGTCCACCAACAGCGAAAACGGAACTGATACCCCAAAGCGCCGCAGCGACACGGTCAAGCGCGGCTTCGAGCGCGCGCCGCATCGTAGCCTGCTCCGCGCTACCGGCGCCATCCAAAGCGACGACGACTTCCAGAAACCGTTCATCGGCATCTGCAACTCGTACATCGACCTCATCCCGGGCCACGTTCACCTTCAGGCCTTCGGCAAAGTTGTCAAAGACGCCGTGCGTGCGGCCGGGGGCGTGCCGTTCGAGTTCAACACCATCGGCGTGGACGACGGCATCGCGATGGGGCACATCGGGATGCGCTACTCGCTGCCGTCGCGCGAACTGATCGCCGACTCGCTCGAAACCGTCGCCGCCGCGCACTGGCTCGACGGCATCATCTGCCTGCCGAACTGCGACAAGATTGTCCCCGGCATGCTCATGGGCGCGCTTCGGCTCAACATCCCAACCATCTTCGTTTCGGGTGGCCCGATGAAGGCCGGGCGGCTGGAGAGCGGCGAGAAGATCGATCTCATCTCGGTGTTCGAGGGCGTCGGGAAGTACCAGACCGGCGAGATCGACGACGCGGGGCTGCACGCGCTCGAAGCCAACGCCTGCCCGACGTGCGGCTCGTGCTCGGGGATGTTCACCGCCAACTCCATGAACTGCATCATGGAGGTGCTCGGCCTCGCGCTGCCCTACAACGGCTCGATCCTGGCTGTCGACCCGCGCCGGAAGCAACTCGCCGAGCGCGCCGCCGAGCGCATTCTGCACCTTGTCGACCACGACCTCAAGGCGCGCGACATCGTCACCACGGAGGCCTTCGACGACGCCTTCGCGCTCGACATGGCGATGGGTGGGTCTACGAACACGATTCTCCATCTGCTCGCCGCCGCCAACGAAGCCGAGATCCCGTACGATCTCCACCGCATCAACGAGATCTCGCAGCGGACGCCGTACCTCTGCAAGGTCGCGCCCGCCACGCCCGACGTGCACATGGAGGACGTCGAGGAGGCCGGCGGTATCCCCGCGATCCTGAAAGAACTCGACGCCGCCGATCTGGTCCACACCGACCGCCTCACCGTCACAGGCGAGCCGCTGCGCGCGACGCTCGACGCTGCCGTGAACAAGCGGCCCGACGTGATCCGGTCCGTCGAGAACCCCTTCCGCACGACCGGCGGCCTGAGCATCCTGTTCGGCAACCTCGCGCCCGAGGGCTGCGTGGTGAAGACCGGAGCGGTCGCCGAGCATATGCTCGAGTTCGAGGGGCCTGCACGGATCTACGAGAGCCAGGACGATGCCGTCGAGGGCATCCTGCGCCGTCAGGTACAGCCGGGCGAGGTCGTCGTGATCCGCACTGAGGGACCACGCGGGGGGCCCGGCATGCCGGAGATGCTTCAGCCTACGAGTGCGCTCGCTGGGATGGGCCTCGACACGTCGGTTGCTATGATCACCGACGGGCGTTTCTCGGGTGGCACGCGCGGCCTGAGCATCGGCCACGCCTCGCCCGAAGCGGCATCCGGCGGCCCCATCGGTGCCGTGCGTCCGGGCGACCGCATTCGCATCTCGATCCCGGACAACAGCGTGACGCTGCTCGTGGACGATGCTGAGATCGCGCGCCGCCTCGCCGAGCAGCCGCCGTTCCAGCCGAAGATCCAGCGCGGCTGGCTGGGGCGCTACACCCACTTCGTCACCAGTGCCTCCCAAGGCGCCGTGCTTCGAACAGTGTCAAGTGAGCAAGAAGCAGGTTTCAAGGTTCACTGACTCACGCCGTTGCACTCTCTTGCCACTTGTCACCTGACACTTGCCTCTCACACCATGAGCCTCGTCCAGTCCAACACGCCTGTAACCGTATCGAGCGGCGACGGCATGGCCGACCGCCAGCCTGCCGTGCCTGTGATGACCGGCGCCGAGATTTTCGTCCACAGCCTCGAAGCTGAGGGCGTCGAGGTCGTCTTCGGGCATCCAGGCGGGGCGGTCATCAAGATCTACGACGCGATGGCGCAGATCGGGCCGTCGTTCGACCACGTGCTCGTTCGCCACGAGCAGGCCGGCACGCATGCCGCCGAGGGCTACGCCAAAGCCACGGGCAAGGTCGGGACCGTCCTCGTGACGAGCGGGCCGGGCGCGACGAACTGCGTCACGGGCATCGCCGACGCGTTCATGGACTCCGTGCCGATGGTGGTCTTCACGGGCCAGGTGCCTATCCCGCTCATCGGCGGCGACGCGTTCCAAGAGACGGACATCATGGGCGTCACGCGTTCGATCACCAAGCACAGCTTTCAGGTCCGCTGCGCGGCTGACCTCGCCCCGACCATCAAGGCGGCCTACGAGATAGCAGGCACCGGCCGTCCAGGTCCGGTGGTGGTCGACCTGCCCAAAGACATCTTGATAGAAGAGGCCCCGTTCGTTTACCCGCGCGCCGTGTCGATGCGCGGCTACAGCGTGCCAGGCGCCGGTCCTCAGGCGAAAGTCGAGCGCGCGGCGCGGATGATCTCTAAGTCGAAGCGCCCGCTCTTCTACGTCGGTGGCGGTACCGTCAACGCCGGTGCGGCGGGGCTGCTCACCGAGATCGCGCGTGCGACCAAGATCCCGGTCACGACGACGCTCCACGGGCTCGGTAGCTTCCCCGAGGACGACCCGCTCTCGCTCGGCATGCTCGGCATGCACGGCACCTACCACGCTAACATGGCCGTGCAGCACTGCGACCTGCTCATCGCCATCGGTGCGCGCTTCGACGACCGCGTGACCGGCAAGCTCGAAGCCTGGGCCCCGCACGCCGAAGTCATCCACGTCGAGATCGACCCCTCGTGCGTCTCGAAAAACGTCTTCGCCGACTGCGCCATCCTTGGCGACGTGAAGGCGGTTCTCCAGCAACTCAAGCCGCTCCTGAAAGAGAAAGACACCGCCGAGTGGCGCGCGCAGATCGAGGGCTGGCACAAGGCGTGTCCGAAGGTCATCCCCGGCATCACCGACATTCAGAATGGGGACGCGGGCGACGGGCAACTGCACCCGCAGTATGTGATCCACCAACTCGGCAAGAAGGCCGGGCCGAACGCGGTGCTCACTACTGATGTGGGCCAGCACCAGATGTGGTCGGCGCAGCACTTCGGCTTCGTGCGTCCCCGCTCGCACATCACCTCGGGTGGCCTCGGCACGATGGGCTTTGGCTTCCCCGCGGCGATTGGCGCAGCAATGGGCCTCCGCGGTACGGGTGCGACCGTCGTGAGCATCAACGGCGACGGGGGCTTCACGATGAACGCCCAGGAACTGCGCGTTGCGGCCAAGTGGAAGCTGCCCATCAAGCTCGCCGTCATCAACAACTCGTTCCTCGGCATGGTGCGGCAGTGGCAGGAGCTGTTCTTCGCCGAGCGCTTCAGCCACACCGACCTCGCCGACACCAACCCCGACTTTGTCAAGCTCGCCGAGGCCTTCGGCGTGCGCGGCCTCCGCGCATCCACACCAGCCGAAGCCGACGCCATCATCGAGGAAGCCTGGCAGATCACCGACGCGCCCGTCCTGCTGGAGTTCGTGGTCCCGCAAGAGGAGATGGTCTTCCCGATGGTCCCCTCCGGGGCGGCCACCAACGACATGATCACCGAGCGCTTCGCCGAATAGGTCATCGGTCGTAGGTCGAAGGTCGGGCGCCGACCGCGACAGACTTGCGACCTACGACCTGCGACCCCAAACTCATGCCACTCCCTACCGCCCCCGACGACGTGGTCACGATCGAGTTGACCTCGCAGCAGATCCTTCGCAAGAAAGCCAACGGCGAGACCGTGCTGGCCGACGTGCCCGAGGCGGCGCGACGGCACGTGATCGCGGTGCTGCTGGAGAACCACGTCGGTGCGCTCAACCGGGTCGTCAACCTGTTCTCGGCGCGCAACTTCAACCTGGAGAGCGTCACCGTTGGGCCGACCGAAGACCCGACTGTCTCGCGCCTAACGATCGTCACGAACGGCACGCGGCGGCAGATCAAGCAGATCCTGCGCCTCCTCGACCGGCTGATCGATACGCTCGACGTGGCTGACCTCGATCTCGGCGGCATCGTCGAGCGGGAGCTGTGCTTGGCGAAAGTGGGGTACACGGCTGCCACGCGCGCTGAGGTCAAAGACATCGCCGACATCTTCCGCGCGAAGGTGGTCGACGTGACGCCCGACACCTTCACCTTCGAGGCAACGGGTCCGACCGCCAAGGTCAACGCCTTCATCGCCATGCTCGCCCCCCACGACCTCCGCGAAGTCGCCCGCTCCGGCCGCGTCGCGATGAGGAGAGATGGCAGCCAAGCACTCTGACTTCTCAATCTTGATGTGTTGCGTGTAGCGTATTGCGTGTTCAGATCGCGATGGCTCCACCACCGCAGTCCAAACACGCAACACGCACTACGCAACACCCTTCGACTCTTCAAGCTCCAAGCCACCCATGAACGTCCACTACTCTGCCAACGAAGCGCTCATCCGCAGCCGCCGTGTCGCCGTGATCGGCTACGGCAGCCAGGGCCACGCCCATGCGCTGAACCTGCAAGAGAGTGGCGTGGAGGTCGTCGTCGGGCTCCGCGCTTCGTCGGGCTCGTGGCCGCATGCCGAAGCGGCTGGGCTACGTGTGATGGACCCCGCCGAAGCAGCGGCCTGGGGCGACGTGATCATGCTGCTCGTCCCGGATCAGCACCACAAGCGTGTCTACGAAGCGGCCATCGCGCCGAACCTCACGGCGGGCAAGGCGCTGGCCGTGGGGCACGGGTTCAGCATCCACTACGGGCAGGTCAAGCCGCCTGCGGACGTGGACGTGTTCATGGTTGCGCCGAAGTCTCCGGGTCACCTCGTGCGGCGCACCTATGAGCAAGGAGGTGGCGTGCCATGCCTCGTCGCCGTTGCGCAGGACGCGAGCGGAGGCGCGATGGACCTCGCGCTCAGCTACGCCGACGCCATCGGCGGGACGCACGCGGGGGTCATCGAGACCAACTTCAAGGACGAGACGGAGACTGACCTCTTTGGCGAACAAGCCGTGCTCTGCGGCGGGGCGGAAGCGCTCATCAAGGCGGGCTTCGAGACGCTTACGGAAGCGGGCTATCCGCCCGAGCTCGCCTACTACGAGTGCCTCCACGAACTCAAGCTTATCGTCGATCTCTTCTACGAGGGCGGCCTGGAACGCATGAACTTCTCCGTCAGCGACACGGCCGAGTACGGCGGCTACACCCGCGGCCCGCGCGTCATCACCGACGCCGTCAAGGCTGAGATGAAAGAGATCCTCGCCGAGGTCCAGTCGGGCGCATTCGCCCGCGCCTTTATTGCCGATTGCGAAGCGGGCAACCCCGAATTGCACAGCCTGCGCGCCGCGTCTAAAGGCCATCCCATCGAGGCTGTCGGCAAGAAGCTGCGCGGGATGATGAGCTGGCTGAAGCGGGAGAGCAAGCACGAGGTCGAAGCCTAGACGAGACGGCGAATCGAAGGATCGGGGGAAAAGAAGAACGCACGCAGCCCCTGACCTGCGACCCCGGACACACGACCTGCGACTGATTATGACTCACGACCCACGACCCACGACCTACCGCATCGCCTGGCTGCCGGGCGACGGCATCGGGCGTGAGGTGACCGAACCGGCGCTCGGCGTGCTCGACGCGGTGGCCGAGGCGCACGGCTTCTTCCTCGACGTGGAAGAGCATGCGGTGGGTGGCTGTGCCATTGATGCGACCGGGACGCCGCTGCCGGACTCGACGCGCGAGGCATGCCTGGCTGCGGACGCCGTGTTCATGGGGGCCGTTGGCGGCCCAGCCTGGGACGACCAGCCACCAGAGACGAGGCCCGAGCGCGGGCTGCTCGACCTGCGGCGTGCACTCGGCACGTTCGCCAACCTGCGGCCCGTAGCCGTGCCGGAGACGCTGGCCGAGGCCTCGCCGCTGCGCCGGGAGATCGTCGCTGGGACCGACCTCCTTATCGTGCGCGAACTCACGGGCGGGATCTATTTCGGCGAGCCGCGTGGGACAGTTCAGGAAGCTGGCGAGACGGTGGCGTTCAACACGATGCGCTACACCGATGCTGAGATCGAGCGGATCGCCCGCGTCGGATTCGACTGGGCGCGGCGTCGCGGGCGGCGTATCACCTCCGTCGACAAGGCCAACGTGCTCGATGTGTCGCGGCGCTGGCGGGCCCTCGTTTCCGAGATCGGCGCGGTAGACTATCCCGACGTCCACCTCGACCACCTATACGTCGACAACGCCGCGATGCAACTCGTCCGCAACCCATGCGGCTTCGACGTGGTGCTGACGAGCAATCTCTTTGGCGACATTCTCTCTGACCTCGCGGCTACGCTCCCCGGCTCGCTCGGCCTGCTGCCCTCGGCCAGTCTCGGTGGCCGTGTTGGCTTGTTCGAGCCCGTCCACGGAAGCGCGCCCGACCTCGCCGGGCAGGGCGTCGCCAATCCGCTCGCAGCCATCCTCAGCGGCGCTATGCTCTTCGACGCGCTCGACCGTCCCGAAGCTGCTGCTGCTATCCGCACAGGCGTCACAGGTGCCCTCGATGCAGGCTACCGCACCGCCGACCTCGCCGCCCACGCCCAGACCGCCGTCTCTACCGAGGCGATGGCGCGGTGCGTGGCGCAATACGCCCTCCGCGCGCCGTCGCGGGCCTCGCTGGTGGTGGAATGAGAACGCATACCTCACATCGTGTCATCCTGAGCGAAGCAGCCCATGGCTGTGAAGTCGAAGAGCCTTGCCCCCGCGTAGGCGGGGGATCTGCGGGCCAGCTTTCAGCCGGAGGTCGAAGCGATGAGGTACGACAGAGATCCCTCGACTCGCGGAGCTCGCTCGGGATGACAATTCGAGCAGATGGCGAAGAACGACGACTTACCACGCGCCCGCTGCACTGACTGCACCGGGCGCGCCGCCGCCACACAACCCCTTGCAATCCACCTCCCCCGATCCCACCGATCCCATGTCTGACCCCATCGTCATCTTCGACACGACGCTCCGCGACGGCGAGCAGGCACCCGGCGCGTCCATGACGCTCGCCGAGAAAGTCGAGATCGCCCGGCACCTCGCGCGGCTACGCGTGGATGTCATCGAAGCGGGCTTCCCGATCTCGTCGCCGGGCCAGCGCGAAGCGGTCCGCCGCGTCGTCGCGACCCTGGCTGATGGCCCCGAGAATCCGACAGGGCACGTGCCCGTCATCGCCGCGCTAGGCCGCGCCACCGAGGCCGACATCCACGCCTGCGGCGATGCCTTGAAAGAAGGGCAGCGCACCCGCATCCACACCTTCATCGCCACGAGCGACATCCACCTCGACGCCAAGTTTGGGCACCCGCGCTTTGGAAACACCCTTGCCGAGAAGCGGCAGACCGTGATGCGCATGGCGCAGGACGCCGTGCGCCTCGCCAAGACCTACACCGACGACGTGGAGTTCAGCGCGGAGGACGCGGGTCGCACCGACGCAACCTACCTCTGCGAGATCGTTGTCGCAGCGGCGGAAGCAGGCGCCACCACCATCAATATTCCCGATACGACGGGCTACTGCCTGCCGCACGAGTATGCGGCGCACTTCGCGGCGGCCAAGGCTTGCCTGAAGGACTTCCCGCACGTCATTCTCTCCGCGCACTGCCACGACGACCTCGGGCTAGCCTGTGCCAACTCGCTCGCGGCCGTAGCGGCGGGCGCGCGGCAGATCGAGTGCACCATCAACGGCATCGGCGAGCGCGCGGGCAACGCGGCGCTCGAAGAGATCGCGATGGCGATCCGTACGCGTGGCGAGCAGATGGGCGTCCACACCAACATCGCCACGCCGCACCTGACCGAGGCGAGCAAGCTGGTGGCCGTGACCGTCGGCTTTGCGGTGCCGCCGAACAAGGCGATCGTCGGCAAGAACGCGTTCAGCCACGAGGCAGGCATCCACCAGCACGGCGTGCTCAAGCGGCGCGACACCTACGAGATCATGCATGCCGAAGATGTCGGGCAAGCTCCGGCGCAGATCCGCCTCGGTCGTCACTCGGGCCGCCACGGCCTCTTCAGCCGTCTCGACGGCCTGGGCGTCGTGCTCACAGAAGCCGAGAAGGACGGCATCTACGAGCGGTTCGTCGCCCTCGCCGACCAGAAGAAGGAGATCTACGACGAAGACCTGCTCGCGCTCGTCAACGATCAGCAACGGCCCGTCGCCACGGCGACCTACCGCCTCGACGCGATGCACGTCACGACCGGCAGCGATGAGGAGCCGCGCGCGACGATCACGCTCTACAGTCGCAAGTCGGACGCTGCCACCGAGCAGGTAGCCTCCGGGGACGGCCCGGTCGATGCGCTCTACCGTGCTATCCGCACCGCTGTCGGTGGGACGCACGAGCTGGCGAGCTACACCATCCGCTCCGTCTCCGAAGGGGCCGACGCACTCGGCGAGGTCAACGTCGTCATTCAGAACGATAACGGGCTCGCCTTCCGCGGCTCGGCCCGCTCGACAGACGTGCTCCGCGCCTCGGCCGCCGCCTACATCGACGCGCTCAACCGTCTCGCCGCCCATGCGGATGAGACCGACAGCGCGGCCTTCGTGACGGACGGCATCATGCAGTCGTTCGCCTGAGCGCCTACGGCGCGTCGCAGGTCGCGAGTCCCAGGTCAAAAAAGTGGCCTGGGCCTTGCTTCTCGACCTGCGGCCTTGGACCTACGACCTGTGACCTTGCATTGACCTATGACCATCACAGAAAAAATCCTCGCGCAGCACGCAGGGCGGGACCGGGTCGCGCCCGGCGAGACGATGTGGATCGACGTGGACGTGCTGATGACGCACGATGTCTGCGGGCCGCCGACCATCGGCATCTTCCGGCGCGAGTTCGGCGCGGACGCGCAGGTATGGGACCGCGACAAGCTGGTCATCATGCCCGACCACTACATCTTCACCACCAACCACCACGCCAATCGCAACGTCGACATCCTGCGCGACTTTGCGAGGGACCACGACCTGCCGCACTACTACGACGTGGGGACCGACCGCTACAAAGGCGTCTGTCACATCGGTCTGGCCGAGGAGGGCTTCAACCGCCCCGGCATCACGCTCTTTGGGACCGATAGTCACACCTGCACCTCCGGCGCATTCGGGCTCTTCTCGACGGGCGTGGGCAACACCGACGCCGCGCTCATCATGGGCACGGGCAAGATCTGGGTAAAAGTGCCCGCCACGATGCGCTTCGTCTTCGAGGGTGAGTTGCCAACCTACCTCATGGCGAAGGACCTCATCCTCGCGGCTATCGGCGACATCGGGACCGACGGCGCGACCTACCGCACACTGGAGTTCGACGGCGAGGCCGTCTATGACCTCTCGATGGAGGAGCGGATGACGCTCTGCAACATGGCCATCGAGGCGGGCGGCAAGAACGGCATCATCGCGCCCGATGCGAAGACCTTCGCCTACGTCGACGAGCGCACCGCCGGGACTAATCGTGCGGACTACACGCCGGTCTACGGCGACCCTGACGCACGCTACTACTCCGAGCATGTCTACGATGTCTCGACGATGGAGCCGGTCGTGGCGAAGCCGCATGCGCCGGACAACAAAGCCGCCGTCAGCGAGGTCGCCGGTACGAAGCTCGACCGCGCCTACGTCGGCTCGTGCACGGGCGGCAAGCTCGAAGACTTTGTCGCCGCCGCGCGTGTGTTGCAAGGGCAGGAGGTCGTGATCGACACGTTCATCGTTCCGGCGACGACGGAGGTCGGGCGGCAGCTTCACGAGGTCACCGTCGGTGGGCAGACGCTGTTCGACATCTTCCAGGCGTCGGGCTGCCAAGTCGGCAAGTCGAGCTGCGCGGCCTGTCTCGGTGGTCCCATCGACACGTTCGGGCGGACGCATGGCACGGAGGTCGTGATCTCGACGACCAACCGCAACTACCCTGGGCGTATGGGCTCGAAGCAGGCCGCCGTCTATCTAGCTTCGCCACTCACGACCGCTGCCTCGGCGCTCACTGGCGTTATCACGGACCCGCGCGAAGTCCTGGTGTGAACGTACAGACGTGTGAAAGTGTGAACGTTCGCACCTTCAACCCTGCACACGTCCACACAACACGCCAGCGCTGCTATCGATCTCGAACTCACACGACTGATGAAGCCTCTCATCGAAGGAAAAGCCTACGTCCTCGGCGACCACATCGATACGGACCAGATCATCCCCGCCGAGCACCTCGTCTACAGCATGACGCTGCCGGAGGAGCGGCGGCTCTACGGGCGCTACGCCCTCAGCGCCGTGCCGCCCGGACAGCAGGGCCTGCCGTTCGGCGACCGTCCGCTCACGCAGCCCGATGCCTACACGAGCGACTACCGCATCGTGATCGGCGGCGACAACTTTGGGTGCGGGTCGTCCCGCGAGCACGCGCCGTTTGCGCTTCAGGAAGCAGGCGTCGAGGCCGTCGTGGCGTCGAGCTACGCGCGCATCTTCTACCGCAACGCCGTCGACGGGGGCTTCCTCGTGCCGTTTGAGACGCGCGAGCGCCTCGTCGAGCGCATTCGCACGGGCGACGACCTCGTGCTCGACACGAAAGCGGCGCAACTCACGAATCGCACGACGGGGGAGACGTTCCTCCTCGACCCGCTCGGCGACGTGGCGGCGATCCTCGAAGCAGGCAACGTGTTTGAGTATGCTCGGCAAGCAGGCCTGATGCCGCAGCGGTCGTGAGAGAAAAGTCGACCGTCGAGGAGATCCGAGCGCGTTTCGACAACGACGTAGGGCGGTTCTCGAACCTCGAAACCGGGCAGAGCGCGACCATCGACGCGGCACTCGTGCTCGACCTGGTGACGACATCTGCCGCTCGGGTTACGCCTGATGCCCGTCGAGTGCTGGACATTGGGTGCGGGGCGGGCAACTACAGCATTAAACTCGCGCGCCATCTCTCCGGCATCGAGGTGGACCTCATCGACCTGAGCCAGCCTATGCTGGACCGCGCCGTGGAGCGCGTCGGCCATGCGACCTCGGGCTCCGTGCGTGCGATACAAGGCGACATCCGCGACCTCGAACTCGGAACGGAGCGGTACGACATCGTGCTGGCTGCGGCTGTGCTGCACCACCTCCGCGAGGACGACGAGTGGAGCGCCGTCTTTCGATCTATCCGAAAAGCGCTGAGGCCGGGCGGCACGTTCTGGATCAGTGACCTCGTCGCTCACGACCATACGGGCGTGCACGACGTGATGTGGACGCGCTATGGGGCGTATCTCTCGGCGCTGCGGGATGACGAGTACCGAGATCATGTCTTCGAGTACATCGCCCTGGAGGATTCGCCTCGGTCGGTGCTGTACCAGATCGAACACTTGCGCGCAGCGGGCTTCGCATGGGTCGAGGTGCTGCACAAGAATGGACCGTTCGCAGCGCTGGGCGCTGGCGTTTAGGGCGTCGAGGGTGACCCCGACTTGCGCGGCATTGCGCTGGGTGCTAGTGTAGGGGCGTCCTGCTCCATCGCTCACCAGCCTCCCCGCGCCATGTCGCTCTGGAAAAAAATGACGGGCCAGCTCATCGACATCATCGAGTGGCTCGACGACACCCATGACACGCTCGTGCACCGCTACGAGCGGCACGACAACGAGATCAAGAACGGCGCGAAGCTGATTGTGCGGGAGGGGCAGGTCGCCG